>JAUMYT010000024.1 GCA_030528525.1 Pasteurellaceae bacterium | reverse complement strand
TACGACCCACTGGTCCCAAACCAGTTGCGCTACCAAGCTGCGCTACTCGCCGACGGATTATCTTTCGATAATTTAATGGGGTGGCTAATGGGATTCGAACCCACGACAACTGGAATCACAATCCAGGGCTCTACCAACTGAGCTATAGCCACCATTGTATAAACTAAGTTGGTTGCGGTGCCTTTTGCCTAAGATGGCGCGCTCGACAAGATTCGAACTTGCGACCTTTGGCTCCGGAGGCCAACGCTCTATCCAACTGAGCTACGAACGCGTTTCAATTTAGCACTGCGTCGCAACGGAGGCGTATAATAGTGATTTCGTTTTACCTTGTCTAGCACTTTTTGAAAAAATTTTCTCACTTGCTTTTATTTTATTCAAAACGTTTACTAATTATCAAAAAAGGATTGTTTTATTCATTTTGTTATCTCGTACCTAGTTTACGTCATCTCACTAGAAAAAGGTCCCCCATGGGTAGACAGCAAGATACCCCCTTTATCCATTAAATTTCGCTGTTTTGCAAAAAGTCTCCAATACTCACCCCCTTATCATGTCTTCTGATATGCTTTGGCTTGGTTATTTACGCTGAAAAATAGTAAATAGAGAACCCACTATTCCCCCCGCAATCATACCAAGCAGTACCCACAATAATTTATTTGGCGAATACGGTTGCTGTGGCAATTCAGGGCTATTGAGCAAGCGGTAGGCTTGCAATTTATTGTCGAGCGGTTGCACCGATTGCATCACTTTTAATTTGCCGTTCCAGTCTTGCTGTGCCACTTGCGAGCCAACTTGAATCGCCCCAAGATTGGTTTCTGCAGCAGTTTTGACTTGTTGGAACAGCACTTTCCATTTTTCAACCAGTTCTTGATTTAAACCAAGGCGAGTTTGTGATGTCGCATATTGGATTAAGTCGTTCAGCAATTTTTGGCTGTCTTCCGCAGAGTCTAAGGTCAAATGCAATTTTGCACTTTTTTCATCAAAACTGACCCCTTGCAAGAAGGCATCGGTGGCTTTGCCGAGCGACCAACCTTTGGCATCTGCCTGTTTTTTCAAGTGTTCGGATTGAGCAACAAAGGCTTTGAGGAGATCAAGTGATTGCAAGTTGCGTTTAAATTCCGCAAAGGCTTTGTCGGTCAGCGGTTTATCAAGGTCGCTGCTGCCGTTTTGCACCAAGGCATACGTGGTGGCAAGGCTGTAATAGTTGTTGAGTTCCACCGCAGTGGGTTGGTCAAATTGAGCGGAAGCTCGCCATAAGGTCGGCTGTTGGCTGGCAGTCAACCAACCGCCTGCACCGCCAATCACGACAAAAAAGACCAAAATAATCAAATTTTTTAAAAACGTGCCTAAAAATGTGCTTTTTGGCGTGTCGACATATTGTTCCATATTAGCTCCCTAGGGTGAGTTTTTTACGCACACGGCGTTTGTGACGGCGAACACGCCACATGCGTAATAATTGAGTAATGAATGATACCATCATATTGAATGCAATAACGATAGCCATAAGAATAAATCTGAATTCAAAAAAATTAATATGAGCTAGCGAATAATTTGAGAACAACAAATGTCGATTTCGGACGTATTTTTACTCTTGAGAGCAATAAAGTGATGACACCCAGCAATATATAAACCATGAACATGTTTATAATTTTATGCGATCTCTGTCGAAAAACTAACAAAGAGTTTTTGGTGAAAATAGACTGGTTCTCTATTATTCAAAGCATGATTTTCGATGGAGTGATCATATGACAGAATTGAGTTATATGCCTCGTGAAAAGTTATTGACATACGGGGCAGAATCATTAACCGATAGCGAATTGCTAGCGATTTTCTTACGTACAGGGATCAAAGGAATTCCTGTCCTCACCTTAGCCGAAAAGGTGTTAAGTCATTTTGGTTCTTTACGTGGTTTGCTAAATGCGAACTTAGAAGAATTTTGCCAAGTTAAAGGACTTGGACAAACCCAATATGTACAACTACAAGCAATCAAAGAGCTAAACAAACGTTACCTATCCCAAACCTTGGCATATAACGATGCCATTACAGATCCTGATTTGGCGATTATGTATTTACAAATGATGCTAGAAGATGATGAGCGAGAAGTATTCATGGCACTCTTTTTAGACCAGCAGTATCGCCTACTCAAACAAGAATGTTTGTTTTTAGGCACCATAAATCAAACCTCAATTCACCCAAGAGAGATCATTAAGGCCGCATTAAAATACAATGCTGCAGCCATCTTAGTCGCTCATAATCACCCCTCTGGGAGCTGCCTACCAAGCGAAGCTGATCGCTATATGACAAGACGAATTGAGATGGCCTGCGACTTGGTAGACATTCGCTTAGTCGATCATATTATCATCGGAAAAGGCGAGTATTTTTCTTTTGAGGAAGAAAAACTTTATGAAGGAGAAACGAAAATCGATGAAATTACCCTTGAATGCGATTTATAAAATCAGTATAATCGCCAGTCTTTAAATGGTCTTCTGTGGGTAGGGTGTAATACCTGACGAGGTAGTTAGCCTTGTGCTGATAGCCCGAGCCACTTAGCTTAATTCAATATTGGAGAAGTTCAAATGTCTAGAGTCTGTCAAGTAACAGGCAAGCGTCCAGCAGTTGGTAACAACCGCTCACACGCAATGAATGCGACTAAACGTCGTTTTCTACCAAACCTTCACACTCACCGTTTCTGGGTTGAGAGCGAAAAACGTTTCGTAACTTTACGCTTAACAGCGAAAGGTATGCGTATTATTGATAAGAAAGGCATTGATGCAGTATTAGCTGACATTCGTGCTCGTGGCGAGAAAATCTAAGGAGCTAAATCATGGCAGCTAAAGGTGCTCGTGAGAAAATCAAATTAGTTTCAACAGCTGAAACTGGTCATTTCTACACAACAACAAAAAACAAACGTAATATGCCAGAAAAAATGGAAATCAAAAAATTTGATCCTGTTGTGCGTAAACACGTTTTATACAAAGAAGCAAAAATCAAATAATTTGTTTCTGAGTAAATGAACCCAGCGAAAGCTGGGTTTTTTATTTTGCAAAAAATCTATGTTTTTCACCCCCTTGTATGTAGAAAAGACTTCCCTTTCTGAGAAAAAACGCTACTATTAGCCGTCTTAAATGTAGCTCTATGTTTAAGTAATTTGTTTCCAACCTACTCCGTTCTGGAGATAAATAGGGCAAAAACAAAAAAGCTGAAACGCTTTTTGAATAAGTAGCGAGTCAAATGCCCCTAGGCTTTGTGCAAGGCACCCGACTTATTTTTTTAACCTCTTAGAGAAGGTCTATTCCAAAAATGACAAATACCCCTGTAAATCCAATTAACCAAGCAACCAACGAATACTACTTAACTCGCCAAAACGAGATGGAGTCGAATGTTCGCAGTTATCCACGCAAATTGCCATTGGCGATTGCCAAAGCCCAAGGCTGTTGGGTTACCGATGTGGAAGGCAACGAGTATTTAGATTGCTTAGCTGGTGCAGGAACCTTAGCCCTTGGGCATAATCACCCTGCGGTGATTCAAGCGATTCAAGATGTATTGGCAAGCGGTTTGCCATTGCATACCCTCGATTTAACTACGCCATTAAAAGATGCGTTCACCGAAGAATTACTCTCTTTCTTCCCGAAAGGCGAATACCGTTTACAATTCTGTGGCCCATCAGGAGCGGACGGCACCGAAGCGGCGATTAAATTGGCGAAAACTTACACAGGTCGTGGCAATGTAATTTCATTCTCTGGTGGCTACCACGGAATGACCCACGGCTCACTCTCAATGACGGGCAATCTTAATGCCAAAAATGCGGTGCAAAATTTAATGGCAGGCGTGCAATTTATGCCTTATCCGCACGAATACCGTTGCCCATTAGGCATCGGTGGCGAAGCGGGTGTCGATGCCTTAACCTACTATTTTGAAAACTTTATCGAAGATGTCGAAAGCGGCGTGGTAAAACCAGCTGCGGTAATCCTTGAAGCGATTCAAGGCGAAGGTGGCGTAGTTACCGCCCCTGTGAAATGGTTACAAAAAATCCGTGAAGTGACCAAGAAACACGGTATCGTGTTAATTTTGGACGAAGTTCAAGCAGGATTCTGCCGTTCAGGTAAAATGTTCGCCTTTGAACACGCAGGCATTGAGCCAGATGTGGTCGTGATGTCAAAAGCGGTCGGCGGCAGCTTGCCATTAGCTGTGCTTGCCATTCGTAAAGAGTTCGATGCGTGGCAGCCAGCAGGCCACACAGGCACATTCCGTGGCAACCAAATGGCGATGGCAACAGGTTATGCTTCATTAAAAGTGATGAAAGAGCAGAACCTAGCGAAAAATGCCGAAGAACGTGGCGAATTTTTGAAAGCCGAACTCAACAAATTAGCCCAAACCTACGGCTGTATCGGCAACGTGCGTGGTAAAGGTTTGATGATCGGCATTGAAATTGTCGATGAACGTCAGCCAAAAGATCGCATTGGCTCATACCCAGCAGACGGCGTACTGGCGGCAGAAATCCAAAAAGCCTGCTTTAAAAACAAACTCTTGTTAGAGCGTGGCGGACGTGGCGGCACGGTGGTGCGTTTGCTCTGCCCATTGATTATTTCCCAAGCCGAGTGTGAAGAACTCATCGCACGTTTTGGCAAATCGGTGGCAGATGCGTTGAAAGTCGTACGTTCGTAATTATAACTTTGTAGGGGCGACTCGATGTGGTCGCCCCTTAATATTAGATTATGTACACACCAGCAAAATTTAAACAAACACAATGGGAAGAAATTTGCCGTTTCATACAGGTAAATCCGTTAGCGACTTTGATTGCTAATACAGAAAATGGGTTGGAAGCAACGCATATTCCATTACTTTGGAAAGAAAATACGAGTGAATTTGGTTGTTTATATGGGCATTTTGCAAAAGGTAATTCGATTTGGAAAAAATCAATACCAGAACAAGACTGGTTAATTATTTTCCATGATGTCGGCCATTATATCAGTGCAAATTATTATCCAAGTAAGCAACAAGATCATAAAGTTGTGCCAACTTGGAATTATCAAGCCATTCATCTCAAAGCTAAGATTCACTTAATTGATGATATTGAGAAAATGAAATGGGTCTTAGCAAATCAAACGGAAATGCTTGAAGATATAAATGGTTGGAAATTATCTGATGCCCCAATAAATTATATTGAATCTCAATGTAAAGGAATCGTCTGTTTTAAATTAAATATTCATTCAGTTGAAGCCAAATATAAACTGAGTCAGAATCAATCATTAGAAAATCGTCAAGGCGTTATTGATGGACTAACTGCCTTAGGAACTTTTGATGCTTGCAAAATGGCAACATTAGTTAATCAATTTTCACCCGAATAATTTAGGATAATAAAATGACAACTCTCGCAAAACACAAACAAGCCTTGTTCTGCAATGATGCAAACTCCATTGCAGACTACCAAAAAGCGATGAACACCGCCGTGCAAGGGGTGAGTAACTGGCTAAAAAATGAAAAAATGTACACGGGCGGTTCAATCAAGCAGCTCCGTTCAGAAATTGCGTTCCAACCGACCAAAGAAGGTTTTGGCGTGGAAAAATCGTTAGATCGCTTGATTGAACTGTTCTTAAATAAAAGTTTAAAAGTGCATCATCCGCACTCGCTTGCTCACTTGCATTGCCCAACGATGGTCACGAGCCAAATCGCCGAAGTGTTGATCAACGCCACCAACCAGTCAATGGACTCTTGGGATCAAAGCCCTGCGGGTTCGTTAATGGAAGTGCAGTTGATCGAATGGTTGCGTGAAAAAGTCGGCTACGGCAAAGGACAGGCTGGCGTGTTCACATCTGGCGGTACACAATCCAACTTAATGGGCGTTCTGCTTGCCCGTGATGCGTGCATTGCGAAACATTGGAAAAATGCGGATGCTTCGGAATGGTCGGTGCAAAAAGACGGCATTCCAGCAGATGCAATGCAAAAAGTCAAAGTAATCTGCTCAGAAAATGCTCACTTCTCCGTGCAAAAAAATATGGCGATGATGGGGATGGGCTTCCAGTCTGTCGTAACGGTGCCGTGTAATGAAAATGCACAAATGGACGTGGTGGCATTAGAAAAAACCTTAGCGGATTTAACCGCTCAAGGCAAAATTGCCGCTTGCGTAGTGGCAACCGCAGGCACAACAGATGCAGGTGCGATTGATCCATTAAAAGAAATTCGTGCGATTACCGACAAATACGGCGTGTGGATGCACGTTGATGCGGCGTGGGGCGGGGCGTTGTTGCTCTCCAACGACTATCGCCATTTCCTAGACGGCATCGAGCTGACCGATTCGATCACCCTTGATTTCCACAAACACTTCTTCCAAAGCATTTCGTGCGGAGCGTTCTTGCTCAAAGATGAAGCGGAATATCGCTACATCGACTACAAAGCGGACTATCTCAACTCAGAATACGATGAAGAGCACGGCGTGCCGAATTTGGTCTCAAAATCGCTCCAAACCACTCGCCGTTTTGATGCGTTGAAATTGTGGTTCACGATTGAAGCCTTGGGCGAACAGCTTTACGGCTCAATGATCGACCACGGGGTCAAACTCACTCGTGAAGTGGCGGACTACATCAAAGCGACTGACGGCTTAGAATTGTTAGTCGAACCACAATTTGCGTCCGTGCTATTCCGTGTCGTGCCGAATGGCTACCCTGCGGAGTTTATCGACAGCCTAAACCAAAATGTGGCGGACGAACTCTTCGCCCGTGGTGAAGCGAATATCGGCGTGACCAAAGTCGGCGAAAACCAATCGCTGAAGATGACGACTTTAAGCCCAATCGCCACCCTTGAAAACGTCAAAGCCTTGCTAGCTCAGGTGTTAAGCGAAGCCGAGCGAATCAAAGAGGCGATTGTCAAAGGCGAATACACGCCAGCGATTGATTAAATTGCAATCACACTATTAGTAAAGCAAAGGCTACGTTTATTACATCATACTCAACGTAGCCTTTACTCTTATCACGTTTTACAAATCAGATAATATTTTTATCCAAATGCTTTTAGCAACTCACCTGCTTTTTGCACCATCGCCGTTGAGCCAACAAAGAACGGTACACGTTGATGCAGTTCAGTCGGTTGAATATCTAAAATCGAGTTTAAACCGTCTGTTGCCATTCCGCCTGCTTGCTCCGCAATAAACGCCATTGGGTTGCCTTCATAGAGTAAACGCAATTTGCCATTCGGGTGACTGGTGGTGCTTGGGTAAATGTAGATGCCGCCTTTGAGCAAATTGCGGTGGAAGTCGGACACCAGCGAACCGATATAACGGGAAGAATATGGGCGTTTGGTGGTTTTGTCTTCTTCTTGACAGAATTTGATGAAACGTTTCACGCCTTCAGGGAAGGTACGATATTGCCCTTCGTTGATGGAGTAATATTTGCCGTCAAATGGCATTTTCATATTCGGGTGGGACAGGGCGAAAATGCCAAGAGACGGATCATACGTAAAGCCATTCACGCCATTGCCTGTGGTGTAAACTAGCATTGTCGATGAACCGTAGGTCACATAGCCAGCAGCCACTTGCTTCCGTCCTGGTTGTAGGAAATCCTCCATTGTGACAGGTGTACCGATTGGCGACACGCGTTTGTAAATCGAGAAAATCGTGCCGACTGACACATTTACATCAATGTTGGACGAGCCGTCAAGCGGATCGGTCATTAAAATATATTTGGCGTTGCGACCTTGTTCAGTATCAAATGCCACGAAAGTATCATCTTCTTCAGAGGCAAAACCTGCAATTTCACCACGAGCAATTAAAGCTTTTTTCATTGTTTCGTTGGCGAACACATCTAATTTCATTTGCGTTTCGCCTTGAATATTTTCATCGCCTGATGCCCCTAAAATATCCTGTGTCAGCCCTGCTCGGTTAATGTCCCGATGAATAATTTTTGCCGATAACCGAATGGACGACAAAATCCCACTTAGCTCCCCCGTTGCCCCTGGAAATTCAGCCTGTCTTTCTACGATAAATTCGCCTAGCGTTTTCATTTTTCTCTCCTGCATAGCTATTCAGTTAGGTTTGTTTTATTATACGCCTACCTATTCAATACGTTGAAAATAAAGGCGTATTTTGTGAACTTCTTCACATTTTCTCTTGGAGCTAAGATGAAACAGCAGCATATTCACATTCTCGGTATTTGTGGCACGTTTATGGGCGGTGTGGCGATGATTGCCCGTGAGTTGGGCTATAAAGTGACGGGGTCGGATACCAATGTTTATCCGCCAATGAGTACTTTTTTGCAAGCAAGCGGTATTGAAATCATCCCAAATTACAATGTGGCACAGCTTACGCCCTCTCCTGATATGGTGATTATTGGCAACGCAATGAGCCGTGGCAATCCGTGTGTAGAATATGTATTGAATAACCAACTGAATTACACTTCAGGTCCGCAATGGTTGCACGAGCATCTGCTGAAAAATCGCTGGGTGCTTGCCGTTTCTGGTACGCACGGCAAAACTACTACCACGGGAATGCTGGCTTGGATTTTAGAAAAAGCAGGGCTGAATGCAGGATTCTTGATTGGTGGCATTGCGGGTAATTTTGGCATTTCGGCTCGTGCAGGTAACAGTCCATTTTTTGTGATCGAAGCAGACGAGTACGATTCTGCATTCTTTGACAAACGTTCTAAATTTGTGCATTACAATCCGAAAACATTGATTATCAATAATATCGACTTCGATCACGCCGATATTTTTGACGATCTGAACGCGATCCAACGCCAATTTCATCACTTAATTCGGGCAATGCCACAAAATGGGCAAATTCTCTCCGCCAAAGCCGATCAAAACGTGCAAGACACCTTAGCAATGGGCAGTTTCAGCGAATTGCAATTTATCGGCAAAGACAATGAATGGTTTGCCGAGCCAATCATGCCAGATTGCACCCAATTCAGTGTCTATCATCACGGCAAAAAAGCAGGCGAAGTGCATTGGCAAATTCTCGGCAAACACAATATGCACAATGCGTTAATGGCAATTGCCGCTAGCCATCACGCAGGCGTGGCAATTGAAACCGCTTGCGAAGCGTTAGGCAGTTTTATCAACGCTAACCGCCGTTTAGAAGTAAAAGGCGAAGTGAACGGTATTACCGTTTACGATGATTTTGCCCATCATCCAACCGCCATTTCTGCTACTATCGCTGCACTTCGTAGCAAAGTTGGTAAAGATCAACGCATTTTAGCGGTGCTAGAACCCCGTTCGAACACAATGAAAATGGGCGTGCATAAAGATGACATTGCCCCGTCCTTGAAAGATGCTGATCAGGTTTTCGTGTTCCAACCCAACAATATTCCGTGGCAAGTGAGTGAAATTACCGAAGTACTTAGCCAACCTGCGAAGTGGTCGAACAATATTGATGAATTAGTGCAGATGGTGGTAAACATTGCTCAACCGCACGATCATATTCTTGTCATGAGCAATGGTGCCTTCGGTGGTATTCATCACACATTACTCAATCAATTAGCCAAATAGATTGATGACATACCAACGATATTTCTTAATTAGCGTTCTCGGTGAATTCGCCATAACATTCTTGCATCTAAGTAACTTGATGACATCATCGTCAAAAATACCGCAGCTCCAAAGTAGAACGCCGCTTCGCCCACCGAGAAACTGATGATTTGCCCTCGTTCCACCAACGACATCATCAATGCCAGTACAAACAGATCGAGCATCGACCAACGTCCGACAAAATGCACATAATGGAGCAGTTTCATCTGCCAATGGATCGAGTGTCGCCAACGGAAATGAATGGCGAGCAGGAGATATAAAATCACCACCACTTTGCTAAACGGCACGGCAATACTGGCGATAAACACGATGGCTGCCACCGCATAACTGCCCATTGAGATGAACAACAGCACCCCGCTCATCAACGAATCGGCAGAGGTTGAGCCTGCAAATTCGGTGCTAGAAATCGGCAAGATGTTGGCAGGAATCATCATAATCACGCCTGCCACCAAGCTCGCCCACACTCGCTGTAATTTGATGTTGTCCGAGACCGATAAATTGGTTTCACAACGGGGGCAACGGTGTTGCCCTTTTTCATCGACAATCCGCTCATCAAAGGTGTACAGGCATTCGGGGCAGAGTTCGGCGGAGTGGGCGTTTTCGGGTTCAAGGGCGTGATATTCAGGGTAAAATTCCGCCCACAGCCGATTCAGATCGATTTTGATAAACAGCAAGATGGTCAAAATGGTGGTCAGCACGAACGGCAACAGATAAATATCGAACGATAGCGGCGCGTAATCTCGCACTTTAAATGCTGCCACCGCCAAGGCGACCAAATAAACATCGAGCATTACCCATTGCTTCGCTTTGCCAAGCAAAATCAAGGTGTAACGGGGGCGGTGTCCAATCCATTTTTGCAGGCGTAACGACAGCACGAGAGAGGCAAAGGCAATCGGCATAATTACCGAGCAGAGCAAAATCATAAACGCCGTGTAGGGGAACCCTGTCGTTGCCATTTTCCACACGCCCCCCCAAACGGACGCATAAATCGGCACACCAAGCAGGTCAATATTCATCAATGGCAAGAATAGAGCAAAGGGCAATAAAATCAGAATCGACAGAGCAATGATCGCACAACGGCGTAAGCTCCAACGACTGCCCGATTGCAACACATTGTGGCAATTCGGACAGCAAGCGGTTTGATTCGGTAGCTCTTTGGCAATTTTTACGACCGTGTCGCATTCCAAACAGCGTTGAAGATAGTCGGGGTGTTTGTTCATTCATCAAAGAAAGCATCAAGAAATTTGTAGGAAGAATAGCAAACAACCTAATGAATATCAAAATTGTTGATTATTTAATCTTTTTAAGATGTTGGGCTCTTTTTGGGCTGAATGTAAAGAGAAAAATGATGAGATTGTGCTGTTGTTTTTTTTTTGTACAATTTGCTATCATTTTTAATCCAAAAAGGAAGTCTTAATATGTCTAATTATGAAGATTTAATTGATAACCCCTCTCCACGCTGTGCTTGTATTTTAGTCTTGGATATTTCTGGTTCAATGGACGGTGAGCCGATTGATCAATTAAATCTCGGCGTTCAAGAGTTTGTTCGTTCTGTACAAAATGATGATTTAGCGAAATATTCTGTGGAATTAGCGATTGTAACTGCAGGAATGAATGTGGAAGAAGTGATGCCTTTTACCGTGGCTCAAAAAGTTGATTATCAAAGTCATTTTGAAGCAGGTGGACTTACCCCATTAGGTGCAGCTGTGGATCAAGCTTTAAGAATGTTAGATGAACGCAAAGAAGATTATAAGCAAACAGGCACACCTTATTATCAACCTTGGTTGGTGATGATCAGTGATGGAGCACCAACGGACAACTGGAGATATGTGGCACAAAAAACCAAAAGTCTCGCAGAAGAGCGTAAATTAGTATCGTTAATGGTGGGGGTGAATAATGCAGATATGGACATCCTTGGTGAATTTAGTAATCGTCCTGCATTGAAGCTGCAGGGATTAAATTTCTCTGATTTCTTTGAATGGCTCTCTGCAAGTATGAGCCGTGTTTCAGCCTCTTCTTCTACGGCGGCAACCACCAATCTTCCATCTGTTAGCTCTTGGGCAAGTATTTAGTTTAGTCATTTGTGTTCATTCGGGATATTTCAATGAATATTTATGATCAGCAACAAAATCCAATGGAGCTGGATGCTCTATTAGCAAAAGGTGGTGAAGCGGAAATTTACCCGTTAAAAGCAAGACCTGATCTTGTTTTTAAAGGTTACCACCAAGCCGTTTTGGCAAAGCGAGGAATAGAATTTCGCAAAAAATTGGATTTAATGCACCGCTTGCAAACATTACGTAAAGACAAGCATTTATGCTGGCCGCTGTTGCTTTGTTACGATGAAAAGCAAAAATGGATTGGCTATGCAATGTATCGAATTTCTGGCGTGCCAATGGCAAAATTGGCACACGCCGTTGCCTATGAAGAGCATTTCCCAGGCATTGATCGAAAACGGTTATTGCACTATTTGCTCAATTTTTTAGAGGCCATTCATAAGCTCCACCAACAAAATATTATGGTGGGTGACTACAATCTCAATAATGTATTGATTAATCAGCAGACCGATCAAATTACCTTGGTCGATTGCGATAGTTATCAAATTAGCATTGATGGGCAGTTCTTCCCTTGTGAAGTGGGTAGTGCCGATCTCACACCTAAAGAGCATCAAAATAAGCCATTCAAAGATATTGTTCGTACTTTTGAAAGCGAATATTTCTCTGTTGCGATTATTTTATTCAAAGCCTTAATGTTAGGTCGACATCCGTATGATGTGGTCGGCGGTGCAGATCCTGTACAAAATCTCTGCAAAGGCATTTTTCCTTATGTATCGAAAAATAAAAACGATATTCCAAAAGGTTGTTGGTATGTGATGTGGACACATTTGCCCGATTATGTTCGTGAGCTTTTTGTACGAGTTTTCACTGAAGGGGCAGATAAACCGCATAAACGCCCGACATTATCGGAATGGCGTAGTGCGTTAAATCGTTATTTGCGAGAGTTAAATCAAGGACTCCATACTAATGCCGTACGTCCTGCGTTGCCAAAGGTATTGTAGATGAAATTTTTGACTAATTTATTTAAAGGAAAAGATCCTATGACAGAAGAAAAGATTGTGCCTCAAGAGTTAAAGGGAGCAGAAAATCAGCAATCTGTAGTTAATGTAACAGCTCTACCGCCCGTTGCAGTACAAGGGACTGAACAAGTGGCACAAGCACCAGAAAAATCTGAAATTGAGCATCGTGAAGAGTCGTTAGCTAAGAGAGAAGCTGAGATTGCTAAGAAAGAAGCGGAGTTAGCAAAAAGAGAAGCAGAGCTTAGCTCAACAAATGCATCCACTTCAGAATTAAGTAGGTCGGCACAGACAGAAACAGTAGAGATTGTCTCTGTAATGAATGAGCGATTAGCGAATAGAGTATGGAAAGCGGAATATGAAGCGGTTGTGGGCTTAAAGCATCGTAAACCTATTCCCCCACAACCTTGTCAAGATGCCGCTTTTGCAGGTATTGAGCCGAAACCAATGGTCATTACTGCAGACGGTGCGGGTAGCTCCATCACATCAGATATTGGTTCACAGCGTGTTGTTACTGGTGTAAGACGGCTTATTGACACTTTATATTTCAGCCAATTTTCTGCGTTAGATAAGACCGATGAAATTGCAGCTGAAACGTATCAGCGGTGGGCGTTAATTTTAGTTAAGCACGCTAAAGGTATCTTAGAAGACTTAGCAACGGAATATCGCCGACCGATCAAAGATTTTCGTTGCACATTATTAACGGCGATTGTAGGCAATGAACACACCTTTTGGTTTAAAGTCGGAGATGGAGCATTAGTTGTTGAACGCTTGATCGAACAAAATGGTGAACCAGGCTATGCTCTGCAACATATTGGTGAAGTTGGAAAAGGGGAACACGCCAATGAAACTACCTTTATTGATGAGAATTTATCAAAAGAGGCTGTTGATTTTGGGATTCTAGATAGCAGAAATATTACAGCGATCTTTTCAATGAGTGATGGTGCAGCGTTTAAATGTGTTTCGAATGATGGAGCAAAAGTTGCGGGTAGTTTATCTGACTTAGCTCGGGATTTAAGAGAAGGTAAATTACAACGGACAACGTTAACAAAATTCTTTTATTCAGAACCTTTTTTAGCTAACCACGATGGTGATGATTGTAGTATGGCAATCATTGCTCGTTAATTTTTCGTTATATCCACTTTGCAGATATTAAGCAGAGTGGATTTTTTATTTATTATAAGGTTTATATGTTTTCTGATCCTGTCATTTTTAGCTTTTCCACTATTATTTTTAGTGTTTTCTCTTTGGTGTTATTCTCTTTATTTATTAAAGGTAATTTAATTAGTCTTTTAGGAGAGAGAATAGCCTATTCTGCACCAACATTATTAACCTCAATCGGTATTTTGGGGACTTTCGTTGGCATTATTTATGCATTGCTAGATTTTGATACTACCAATTTAGACTCAAGCATTCCGCAACTATTAGATGGAATGAAAGTGGCTTTTTTAACCAGTGTCATCGGGATGACAGCTTCAATTCTCTTGAAAATCATTATGCTTATTTTAGGGAAAGAAGATGATAATCAAGAAAATATATTTTTTACCGAACAGGTGAAAGTTCAAACAAAAAGCCTAGAAAAAATAGTAAATCTTACAGAACAGCAACAAACTTATCTAAAGGATTTTGAGCATAATTTATTTGATGAGCTAAATAATTTTACACAAAATTTATCCGAACAAACTACTCAACATATTATTGATGCGTTAGAAGGTGTTGTAGTTAATTTTAATGAGAGTTTAGTCAATCAATTTGGAGATAATTTTGTTAAATTTGAGCAAAGTATTGATGCATTGTTAGAATGGCAAGAAAATTATAAAGAACTCTTGACGAAGAAAATGGATAAATACGATCTTAATGCAAGAGTATTAAGAGAAGTGAAAGAATCAATATTAGAAATAGAAAGTTCAATTGCAAGAATTCCAAGTTTAGTCGATGATTTTGCTCAAGTGATTGCATTTAATCAAAAACAGATTGGAAAAATTGGCGATCAAATGAGTATTTTTGCTGACTTAAAAGATAAAGCATTAGAAACTTTCCCGGAAATTGAGCAGTATTTCAATCGAATGGCAGATAATATTGAAGATTCAACATCGAAGTTTAATCATTTATTACAAAAACATAGTGTTCAAACTGCAAACCATTTATCTGATTTATCTAATAAGATGGCGGGTGATTTTATGAAAAATGCAATGGTTATCTCCGATTATAATCAAGATACAATGAATGGATTATTATCTTCAACAGAAAAACTAAATGATTTTGTTAGATCTCTTGATAAGATCTTATTGAATCAGTTTAATCAGATGAATAAACAATTTATTCAGTCTGTTGAGACACTTATTAGTGACCAATCTTCACAATTCAAGAAAGTGATTGATGATTTAGAGAAGAAAAATGAAAAACTCTTAAAAGATTTTTCAGATAGACAAGAAGAGAAAAACAAATCTTCTTTTAGCTCTATAATCAATATTTTTGGTCGAAAAGAAAAATGATTGTTCTAAAATCAAAGAAGAATATAGATGATCATCATTGGTTAACTATTTCTGACTTAATGTCTGGATTGATGATTATTTTTATATTCATTGCCACAGGTTTTATGAGAACGACTATTATTGAACGGGACAGAGCTAAAGCAGAATTGGAAAAAATTACACATATTGCAGAAACATACCAGAAGAATCAACAGGCTATTTATAATGCATTAGTTGAGGCTTTTCCCGATGAATTGTTATCGGAAAAAGCCTTAAATGCAGAAATTGATAGTTCAACATTAACCTTTATTTTTAAGTCATCAGATACATTGTTTGCTAGTGGGTCATTTGAACTGAAAGAGGATTATAAGAAATCCTTAATTCAATTTTATCCGCGTTATATTCAAGCAATTTTGCCTTATAAAGAGTCGATTAGTGAGATTCGTATAGAAGGGCATACAAATAGTATATGGTCTGACTTTCCTAAAGATATTAAGGATAAATCAGTCGGAATTAAAAATCTTTATGGATATTTTGAAAATATGAAATTATCACAGGCAAGGACTAATTCTGTATTAAGGTATCTTCTTAATGATTTAAAAGAGTTGATCCCTGGTCATCACCAAGACTGGATTAAGAATAATATGGCTGCAGTTGGTTTATCTTCATCTAAGCCGATATTGGATAAGGACGGAAAAGAAGATATTGAGCGATCTCGCCGAGTCACTTTTAGAATTATTACGAATGCAGACAGTAAGATTCAGCAAATTTTGGAAGAATCTATTCTTCAAAAATAATATAGAGAGATTGTTAATATGGTGTTTTTTTCGAAAAAGAAACAGGCTTCGGATCATCAATGGCTAACAATTTCTGATTTAATGTCAGGTTTAATGATTCTCTTTATTTTTATTGCGATTAGTTTTATGAGAAGTGCTTTATTAGAGAAAGAGAGAGCCAACGAAGAGTTAAAAAAGTTCCAAGAAATTGAAAGTGTTTATACAGAATTAGCTGCTCAACGAGACAAAGCATTACAAGAGAAGTTATTACTTGAAAAAGATCTTAGGGAAGCCAATCAACAGAAAGAAAAAGCATTACAAGATAAAATTTTATTTGAGCAAGAGCTTATGCTACTTCTTCAACAGAATAGTTCTTATCAAGAACAAAAGGAGAATGCAGAAAGTGAATTATATAAAATTAGGCATATTGCTGAAGCCTATCAAAATAATCAAGAAGCAATTCATAAAGCATTAGAACAGGCCTTTCCACAATCACTGCTTGCAGAAAATCAACTCAATGCAGAAATTGATGGAAATACACTGACTTTTATTTTTAAATCTTCAGATTCATTATTTGATAATGCCTCTGCAAATTTAAAAGAAGATTATAAAAAAGCATTAAGTATCTTTTTTCCAAAATATATTAAAGCCATTACACCTTACAAAGAGTCTATTCAAGAAATTAGAATTGAAGGGCATACGAGTAGTGAATGGGGCGTATTTCCTAAAGAAATTAAATATCAATCTGCGAAAGAACGCCGTTTATATAGTTATTTTGAGAATATGAAATTATCGCAAGCAAGAACAAATTCGGTATTGCAGTTTGTGCTATCTGATTTAAAAGCGTATATTCCTGAAGATTATCACCAATGGCTCACGGATCATACTGCAGCTGTTGGGCTTTCTTTTTCCAAACCAATTTTAAATGCACAAGGGAAAGAAGATATTGAGCGTTCTCGGCGAGTAACGTTTCGTATTATTACCAATGCGGATATAAAAATTCAGGAGATTTTGCAGAAAGAGTCGAATTAAAGATAAAGAGATCTCTACCATTTTATAGGAGAGATCCTAATCTATTTAATTCCTAGCACTCTCGCCACAGGGGCAAAACTTTTGCGGTGCTGTGGCGTGGCACCGAGTTCGGTGAGTTTTTCAAAATGCAGTTTGGTCGGGTAGCCTTTGTGCTTGGCGAATTGGTAATCAGGGTAGATTTTATCCAGCTCCGCCATTTCCTGATCTCTTGCGACTTTAGCTAAAATCGATGCGGCACTAATCTCTGCCACCAAACTATCGCCTTTGACCACCGCTTTGGCTGGCATTGGCAAGGTTGGAATGCGGTTGCCGTCCACCAACACAAAATCGGGTGAAATCGCAAGACCTGCCACCGCCCGTTGCATTGCCAACATCGTGGCGTGCAGAATGTTGAGTTCATCAATTTCGTGTGGTTCGGCACGTCCAAGCGACCACGCCAATGCTTTACTTTTGATCTCTTCAGCCAAGGCTACACGGCGTTTTTCCGTCAGTTTTTTGGAATCGTTCAGCCCTAAAATCGGTTGGTTTGGATCGAGAATCACGGCAGCCGTGACCACCGCCCCAACCAAAGGCCCACGCCCCACTTCATCCACACCGGCGATCAAGCGAGCATTCGGGCAGATCGTTGCGTAATCAAAACTCATTCTTCATCCAAACTGTACGGCAACGGGTGGATTTGCAAGTCGATATTCCCCACTCGGAACGGCACATCTTGCTCCACATCTTTGTTTAAAATCACCTGCAACCACAGGCGGTTATTGTGCAAAATGCGGCTCAAAACCACCCCCGTTGTTTTCCAATGTTCGCCCAGTTGCATTTCAATCGGGCTGGCAATGTCAGGCAATTCTCCGCCGTCAAACTCGCCCACGAAAGTGAACATCGCCCGTTTGTTGGCTCCACGATATTTGGCTCGTGCCACAGTTTCCTGCCCGATATAACAGCCTTTGGTAAAGGAAATCGCCTGTTCAATCATCTGCAGATTAGCCGCTTGTGGAATCAGCTCAAACTGATTTTTCGGGTGCAGAATCGGCACGCCTTGTTGAATATCGAGCAAATCCCATAGCTCGCTGTCGCCGTTGGTTTCAACCGCCACATCGCCCCAAATAAGGTAGCGATCAGGGCTACCCACCAACTTACAAGGGGGGGAGAAATCTGAAGATTTTGCAAAATATTGTGGATCGGTACTGCCGAAAATCGGTGTGTCCAATTCCGTGAACGTGACTTTTGAGAACACCGCATATTTACGCAGTTGCACCAAAGCTTCAGGTAGCAACTCTTTACGCAAAATAATGAAAAATTGCTCGGCAGATTGGCGATAAAGGCGTAACAAGGCACTCATTTTGCCTTTCGGATCGCAATGGCAGGTTAGCGTTTGCTCGCCATCTGCCAATTTCGTCACATCGCAAGTGAGTTGCCCTTGCAGATATTTTTCGGCGTCAATTCCTGCCACGCTAATTAAGCGGTAGTGGTCGAGTTGGACGCATAAGTTAGGTTGAATTTCGCTCATTTATTACTCAAATTAACACTAAAAAATTGGCAGAATGATACACGATTTTTATCGCTTAACCTAACCGCTCTTGCAAATAGCGATCGTAATCTGGCACGCTGACCGCCACATCTTGCTCAAACAGCACTGAACCCAGCAGAAAATCGGCAC
The DNA here is from genome assembly GCA_030528525.1 of Pasteurellaceae bacterium. Taxonomy (GTDB): domain Bacteria; phylum Pseudomonadota; class Gammaproteobacteria; order Enterobacterales; family Pasteurellaceae; genus JAUMYT01. The sequence continues at coordinate 8,038 of JAUMYT010000024.1, read as the reverse complement.
TGGTTTGGTTGATAGCGACAGGAATGTTCCACACGGTGGCAATTCGCATCAAGGCTTTCACATCGGGATCGTGCGGGGCGGCGTTCATTGGATCCCAAAAGAAGATCAACATATCGATCTTTTTCTCGGCGATCAATCCGCCTAATTGCTGATCACCACCCATCGGACCGCTCAATAATGCCGTAATTTGCAAGCCCGTTTCCTTCGCAAGCAGATTGCCCGTAGTGCCTGTGGCGTACAGTTGATGCGGTTGCAACGCCGTGCGGTGTTTTTTCGTCCATTCAACCAAGCTCTGTTTACAGCTATCGTGAGCGACCAACGCAATGCGTTTGTGTTGAGTAATGATGCGAGTGGTTTGGTACATTTTCCATTTCCTCAATAAAAATTTGTGGAAATGATACCGCTAAAATAGATTTTTTGCATTGACTAATAAGGGCGAGCGGTTAGAATCCTACCCTTACAAGGGGGTAGATTTTCCCTATTTTTTGCAAAACACGGAGAGTGATGATGGGACAAATTACATTTTATCTTGATGATGTGTTAGAACAGCAGATGAATCAACTGATTGAGCAACAAAAGCAGCCAGCTCATTTATGGTTAGCCGATGCGATTCAACAAAAATTAAATAATGGTTGGTCAAGTGATGTGATGCGGTTGGCAGGCAGTTGGGACGACTTTCCTAGCGTTGAGACATTACGAGCAAATAGCGAGCAAAATATTGAGCGAGAAGCCTTATGAAATATGTGTTAGATACCAATACGGTTATCTATTTTTTCAAAAATATGGGAAATGTTGCTCAGCATTTATTTGCTTGTCGCCCTGAACAGATTGCGATTCCTGCGATTGTTTTATATGAGTTGCAAGTTGGGATTTTGAAATCAACTCATCCCGCCAAGCGTATTGCTCAACTCCATCATTTATTGAAACAAATTAAGGTGATTCCATTTTCAGAAAGAGAGGCAGAATACGCTGCTCAAATTCGTACGGAATTAGAGAAAAAAGGATTGCCAATAGGTACCTACGATATTTTGATTGCAGCAACAGCAATGGCTCATCAAGGCATATTAGTGACGCATAATACGAGAGAATTCTCACGTATTGAGCATTTAAAATTAGTCGATTGGTTTTAATGATTTTTAATAATAAAGGACAAAAAATGAACTTATACAACATCAAACACCCTGAAGAACAGGTCAATTTTGCCCAAGCGGTTCGCCAAGGGTTGGGCAAAGATCAAGGGCTCTTTTTCCCTGACGTGATCCCAACCTTGAGCAACATTGATGAACTGCTTGAATTGCCGTTGGTGGAGCGGAGCCAAAAAATCTTAGCCGCACTCATTGGCGAAGAAATTCCTGCTGAAACCTTAAATGCGATGGTCAAAAACGCCTTTACTTTCCCTGCACCGTTGGCGAAAGTGAACGAGCAAGTGTACGCTCTTGAACTTTTCCACGGCCCAACGCTCGCCTTTAAAGATTTTGGCGGACGCTTTATGGCACAAGCCTTGGCGGCGGTGCGTGGTGACGGAAAAATCACGATTTTAACTGCCACATCAGGCGACACAGGCGCGGCGGTGGCTCACGCTTTCTACGGCTTAGAAAATATCAATGTGGTGATTTTGTATCCAAAAGGCAAAATCAGCCCGTTACAAGAAAAACTATTCTGCACCTTGGGTGGCAACATTCGCACTGTGGCGATTGAATCGGACTTCGATGCCTGCCAAGCCCTTGTGAAACAAGCCTTCGATGATGCCGAATTACGCCAAGCGATCGGTTTGAACTCGGCAAATTCCATTAACATCAGCCGCCTGCTTGCTCAAGTCTGCTACTATTTTGAAGCGGTGGCACAGCTACCGAAAGAGAAACGCCAAAACGTAGTGGTCTCCGTGCCAAGCGGCAACTTCGGTAACTTAACCGCAGGGCTCATCGCCAAAACCTTGGGCTTGCCGATTAAACGTTTCATCGCCTCAACCAACGCCAATGATACCGTGCCACGCTACTTGCGTTCAGGCAAATGGGAACCGAATGCGACCGTTGCCACCCTTTCCAACGCAATGGACGTGAGCCGCCCGAACAACTGGCCACGCGTGGAAGAGCTATTCAAACGTAACGGTTGGGATTTGGCGGATTTAGGTTCAGATGCGTTAAACGATGCGGAAACCGAAGCAGCATTGAAAGCCCAATACGCTGAAGGCTATTTATGCGAACCACACGGTGCGATTGCTTATCAAGTGTTGAAAGACCAACTGCAAGCCGATGAAACGGGCATTTTCCTTTGCACCGCTCACCCTGCGAAATTCAAAGAATCGGTGGAACGCATTTTGGATTTGGAACTGCCGTTGCCAGAAGCCTTGGATAAACACAACAAATTGCCACTGCTTTCTGATGTAATGGAAAATGATTTTGCTAAGTTGAGAGACTATTTATTGGCGAAGTAAGTAAAGAAAAAAACCGACTTATCAACGTCGGTTTTTTTATCTCCTTATTTTTCTCTCCAAAGCAGGCAGAGCATTACCCATAGCAACGGCACACTCACCCACAACGGCATTGCTTCAAATTTCCAGAACGTACCTGCGATCACACCACCAAGTAATAACGTTCGTCCAATATTGGCTCGTTGCGGCTTGTTCAAACTCTGATTGATTTCCGCCAGCCGTTGGTTGATCTGTTTTTGTTGCTGCATTGCGTTAAACACGGCTTCAGGAAATTCGGCGAAATGTTCCCGATATTGCGGCAAACGTTGCTGAAGTTGGCGGAACATCGCTTTCACGCCGACTTGTTCATTCAGCCAATCTTGTAAAAACGGTTTTGCCGTTTGCCATAAATCCAGCTGTGGATAAATCTGTCTACCCAAGCCTTCAATGTAAAGCAAAGTCTTCTGCAACAGCACCAACTGTGGCTGGACTTCCATATTAAATTCCCGTGCTACGTTGAACAGGTTGAGCAACACGTGTCCGAAGGAAATTTCCGACAGCGGTTTGGCAAAAATTGGCTCGCACACTTCACGGAAAGCTTGTTCAAAGGCATCAATGTCGGTGTCGGCGGGTGTCCAGCCCGATTCCACGTGCATCAACGCCACTCGGCGATAATCACGGTTGAAAAATGCCACAAAACTTTCGGCTAAATAGCGTTTGTCGTTTTGGTTGAGCGTGCCGACAATGCCGCAATCAATGCCGATATATTGCGGATTTTCGGGGTGATTTCGGTTCACGAAAATGTTGCCAGGGTGCATATCAGCGTGGAAAAAGCTGTCACGGAACACCTGCGTGAAAAACACCTGTACACCACGTTCGGCAAGCAATTTCATATTGGTGCCGTTGGCTTCAAGTTCCGCCACATTTGCCACGGGAATGCCATAAATGCGTTCCATCACGATCAAATTTTTTCGGCAAAAATCGCTATACATTTCAGGCACATACAACATTTCGCTGTTGTCAAAATTGGCTCGCAACCGCACCGCATTTGCCATCTCTTTGCGTAAATCCAACTCGTCCAACAAGGTTTTTTCATACTCTCGCACCACTTCCACAGGGCGTAGCCGCTTGCCTTCTTTGTTCAAACGGGGAATCCAACTCGCCAAGCGATACATCAGCTCTAAATCGGCGTGAATCACCGCTTCAATGTCGGGGCGGATCACTTTTAGCACCACTTCTTTGCCTGCAAGCGGTTGGTTAGCGTTGAATTTTGCGGTGTGAACTTGTGCGATAGATGCCGAAGCCAACGCTGTTTCGTCAAATTCATCAAACCACATTTCGAGCTTGCCACCCAAGGCGTGTTCGATGATTTGGCGAGCCAGTTTGCCGTCAAACGGTTCGACATTATCTTGCAATAACGCCAGTTGGTCGGCAAGTTCAGGGGCGAACAGATCACGACGTGTGGAAAGCATTTGCCCGAGTTTGATCCACACTGGCCCGAGTTCCTGCAACGCAAGGCGTAAACGCACGCCAAATGGCTCGTGCGGAAATTGGTTTTTCACCCAAAACAGCGATTTCCGCCCAAGTCGCACCGAGCGAGTGAGTGGAATGTTCGGAATGGCTTCATCAATGCCATAACGTAAAAAAGTGTGAATAATCTGATAAAGACGGCGAAGGTTTTTGAGGTTCATGGTCGTACTCATTCTATCTCGAACTGGGCGGCTTACAAGGGGGTGAGAAAAAGCGACTTTTTGCAAAATCCGTTAATTCGCATCACGCATCGCTTGCCAAATCTTCAACGCATCCGCGGTTTCGGCAACGTCGTGAACTCGCACGATTTTGGCTCCATTCTGCACGCAAAGCAACGCCCCTGCCACGCTGCCGATCAAGCGTTGCTCGACAGGTTTATCCAACACCGCACCAATCATTGATTTGCGGGAAAGTCCTGCCAATACTGGATAGCCCGATTCGGCGAACAGATTCAGATGTTTCAGCAACTGGTAATTATGTTGCACCGTTTTGCCAAAGCCAAAGCCCACGTCCAAAATGATGTGTTCTTTGGGAATACCTGCGGTCAGGCACGCAAAAATGCGTTGGTTGAGAAAATCGCTCACTTCTTCAATCACATCATCGTAATCGGGATTTTGTTGCATCGTTTGCGGATCACCCTGCATATGCATTAAGCAGACAGGCAAGCCCAATTCGGCAGCCGTTTCCAATGCGTTGGATTCTTGCAAGGCTCGCACATCGTTGATGATGTCTGCCCCCACTTGGGCAGCCTGTCGCATCACGTCTGCTTTCGAAGTATCAACCGAAATCAAGCAATCAAAACGCTGGCAAACCGCTTCCACCAACGGCACAACCCGTTGTAATTCGTCTTCAAGGCTAACAATCGGGGCATTCGGTCGAGTGGATTCGCCGCCAATGTCGATAATTTCCGCCCCATCATTGAGCATCTTTTCGACTTGGAAAAGGGCTTTATCCAACGAAAAGAATTTGCCCGAATCGGAAAAAGAATCTGGCGTGAAGTTTAAAATCCCCATAATTTTCGGGGAAGTAAGATCGAGTAACCGATCAGCATCTTGATAATTTTTATATTGAATTTTCATTGAGCTTATTTACATTTATTTGCTTTGCTTTGCTTTGCTTTACATTATTTTATGAAATAATTTATTAAATACATCTTTATTTTATAGGGAGAAATCAAACTATGAATGCCATTTTATCTAAAACCTTCGGTGGTTTATCTGCCTCTTATTACATTCGTCAATTCTTATTTGGACTTATTTTTGCAAGTGCTTTAGCTTTTCCTATGTTTAATGGGGATAATACCATTAGAATTAGTGCATTATTAGTGATTTGCATTAATCAGTTTCTATATCCTTACTCAAGATTTGTCTATGAAAGTATTATTGAATATATATTAGGAGATAACATTATAATTGGTAATGCAATTATAATGTTAATAATTAAAATAATCACAATGGCATTATGTTGGGGATTAGCTGTTTTCATTGCTCCTATCGGCTTAATATATTTGTATTTCTATCACAGTAAACAAGAAAAATTAGAACAGCAAAACAATCAATAAATTATTTCCAATTTTATTTATTTACTCTAAAAGCACCTAGCAAGGTACTTTTTTGTTAGGTTATTCTGTCCGCAACTTCGCCAACGCCCCTTTCAATGTGCTATCCAAAGGGGCGGTAATCACCATTTCTTCTTCGGTTTTTGGGTGCTGAAAACGGATTGCATAGGCGTGCAGAAACAGGCGGTTTAAGCCGAATTGTTGCATCTTGTTGTCAAATTCACGCTCGCCGTATTTGTCGTCTAAGGCGATTGGGTGCCCTGCGAATTGGGTATGCACCCGAATTTGGTGGGTTCTGCCCGTCACGGGCGAGGCTTTGACCAAGGTGGCAGAGGCATAACGTTCTTCAATCGAAAAACGGGTTTCAGACGGCTTGCCCTGTTCGCTGACTTTCACAATCCGTTCGCCACTGGCTAGCTCATTTTTGAGTAGCGGGGCTTTGATCACTTTAACGTGCGATTGCCATTGCCCACGCACCAACGCTAAATAATCCTTTTGTACCACTTTTTCACGCAGTTGCTCGTGCAGATTACGCAACGCCGAGCGTTTTTTCGCCACCAGCAGAATGCCTGATGTATCACGGTCAATGCGATGAACCAATTCTAAAAATCGGGCTTCAGGGCGTAACGCTCGCAAGGCTTCGATCACGCCAAAACTTAAACCGCTGCCGCCGTGTACCGCAATCCCAGACGGTTTGTTGATCACCAACAGTACATCATCTTCATACAAAATTTGACTTTCTAACTCAGCCACTTTATTGAGCTTGGTCGAAATCGGTACGTCATTTTTTTCCGCCACACGCACTGGCGGCACACGCACCAGATCCGTGGCTTGCAATTTGTAGTCGGGCTTGGTTCTGCCTTTGTTTACTCGCACTTCGCCTTTACGCACAATGCGGTAAATCAGGCTTTTTGGCACGCCTTTGAGTTTGGCAAGCAGGAAATTGTCTAAACGTTGCCCAGCTTCGTCATCGCTAATCGTAAAAAATTGCACTTGGGCGGAAATGATTTTGTCGGTGGTCATAAGTGGTTTTATAGAAAAAATAATGCTCAATGCTACCATAATTTTGCGATAACCTAAGTAAGGATTTGCAAAAAATCGAGAATACTCCCCCCCTTGTCTAGCACAAATTTACACTTACTGATAAAATTCATGCTTTATTTAACGCTCTAGGAGAAGATAGATGAGTTCAGACACTCAAACAACAGAAACACAAAATATTGATGTCACTGAAATCGCCAGTGAAGCCTTAAAAACCGTTGAAAATCTCAGTCTTGATTCTGTTTTACAAGATTGGATTATTCCTTATGGCACGAAAATTGGTTTAGCCATTGCCATTTTTATTGTCGGTCGCTATTTAGCTCGGGTTGTCAGCCGAATTTTAGGCAAAGCGGTGCTTGCTTCCAGTAAAGATGAGATGCTACAAAGCTTTGTCACGTCAATTTCTTATTTCTTATTTCTATTAATCGTGGTGATTGCTGCACTGTCGCAGATCGGCATTAACACAAGCTCATTGGTTGCCTTAATCGGTGCGGCAGGTTTGGCGGTCGGTCTTGCATTGCAAAATTCCCTACAAAACTTCGCCGCAGGCGTGATGATTTTGATCTTCAAACCGTTTAAACGGGGCGATTTTGTCGAAGCCGGCGGCGTATCCGGCAAAGTCGAGCAAATGGGCTTGTTGATGTTAGAACTGCGTACGGGTGATAACAAAACCATTTTGGTACCGAATGGTAAAGCATTCTCTGACAGCATTACCAACTACTCACATAATGAAACTCGCCGTGTTGATTTTATTTTTGACATCAGCTACTCCGCAGATATTGCCTTGGCGAAAGAGATTGTGGCAAAAGTGTTAAATGACGATCCTCGCGTATTAAAACACCCAGCCCCTACCATTGCCGTTGGTGCGTTAGCCTCAAGCAGTGTGCAATTATTTGTTCGCCCTTGGGTGAACACAAGCGAATATTGGAATGCCCATTTTGCGATTATGGAGCAAGTGAAGTTAGAGTTCGACAAAGCAGGTATTGAAATTCCGTTCAACCAATTGGACTTACATTTACCTGAAAACCTTAGTCTCGTACAGAAATAATTTAGCGTTTTCATTCACCCAAAACGGAATCGGCAACGATTCCGTTTTATTTTCTCTGTCTGAATGAAGAAATTTATTATGCAAATCCCTCGGCTTAACCTTTCTATTTACCCACGAAAATGCCATAATGTTGCGATTTTTTGACGATGCTAGACTGCTCGGCAGTTTGACAAAAAGTGGTCGAAAGTCACCCCCTTGTACTGCCTTGATTATCATGAGGCTTACAAGCTAACTGATTGATCATGCAACCATTTTATGAGTATAAGACATTTTATCAATCACGTTCACCACACCGTCATCACATAAGCGTTCCATTCCAAGCCAGTCGAGAGATTGCCTTTGTGCGTAAGCGGAAAGATAACGAAGCAAAACGGTGTTGTGCTTATCATTCACAACAAGAACGAGAAACAAAAACAATGAAAAGAATGTTAATCAACGCAACCCAAAAAGA
>JAUMYT010000009.1 GCA_030528525.1 Pasteurellaceae bacterium | reverse complement strand
CAGCACACATCTTAACGCCAGTGGCATCCGTTCGCCGTATCATCAATATGGTGGCGTTTGCGGCGGTGGAGGCACAATCGTAAAGGGGACAAGGGGGGGAGAAAATGCATCTTTTTATAAAATGCTGACTCCCCTAGCTAGATTGATAAGGAAACCGATTTTTGTTATTTGATCTATTCCTGTAGAATAGTGTGATCATTAAAAAAGGAAACATTATGGAATATCAATTTACCCATACCATGCATGGTGTTGTGGCAAAATGCTCAATGGATCACGAAGCATTTTCCCGTTGGTTGAATACAGAAATCGCCGTAGAGCCGAAATTGCTTCACGATATATTTACCGAGATTGCTAAATGTCGATGTCATTTTAATTATGAAGCGATTTTTGAAGGCCATGAGTATTCTCTCTATCTGAGTGCGGAAGAGGTAATGGTGAAAGCGAATTACCTAGAGATGGAGATAGACGATTTTGAACTCATGGAAGAAGGTCTAAACTTCTACGATGAAGAAAGCATCGCTTTTTGTGGTTTAGACGATTTTGAAATGTTTTTACAGGCTTATCAAAAATTTATCACTCTTTATCATTAATCTTGACTGCTCTCACTTATGCTGAATTTGATTAGCGAGATTGCAGGCCTGTTATCTCATAGACCTGACAAAACACTTTTTGCTCTTTCATCAGTTCCACAAAAAATTCAATGGCAACACGTACTTTAGGCGAAAGATAACGGCGGTGCGGATAAAGGACATTGATGTCTAATGGTGCTTGGCGGAGATTAGGCAGTATGTGGACGAGTTCGCCTGATGATAATTCATTCTTAACCAAAAATTTCGGGATATTGATAATGCCTAACCCCGATTTCGCCATTTGTACTAAGCTGTATCCGTTGTTGCTGTAAATGTTACCTTTTGGCTTGAATTTAACCATTTGATTTTCTTGCTGAAACTGCCAAATTTGATGGCCTTCATAAATTAAGCATTGGTGCTGTTCCAATTCGTCCAGTGTGTGTGGTGTGCCATATTCCGTAAGATAAGTGGGCGATGCCACCAGCAGATTATGGGTTTGAGCAAGGCGTTTTGCCACAATAGAGCTATCTTCGAGCTTACCAATGCGGAGTACCAAATCATAGCCTTCTGCCACCACATCAACACGGCGGTCGGTAAAATCCAAATGCAACTGAATATGCGGATAGGTTTGGCTAAAGCGGTATAGATAAGGAGCGATAAAGCGAGATCCGAAATCCATCGGTACTGAAATGCTCAGTTTGCCTTGCAGATTGGACGTGATGTCAGCCACGCTCGATTCTGCGTCTTTCAGATCATTTAAAATCGGCAAACAGCGTTGATAGAACAGCAAGCCAGCTTCAGTAGGCGTGATTTTTCGGGTAGTACGATGTAGCAGTCGAACATTGAGATGTTGTTCCAGTTGTGCGACTAATTTACTTGCCATTGCTAATGACATTTGCTCTTGCTGTGCTGCTTGGGTGAAACTTTGGGTTTCAATCACCCGACAAAAGAGATGGATTGCGTTGAGTTTGTCCATTTTCGACCTTGGATATTGTTTTTTTATGTCAGCCTTGCTATTGTTCAACGCATTTTAATTGAAATTCAGATGAATATAAACTTATAAGAAACAATTACCTGTTTATGTTCGATATTATTTACATTTTTAGGTGTTTTCAATGGGAAAATCATTAGTTATCGTCGAGTCGCCAGCCAAAGCTAAAACAATCAACAAATATTTGGGCAGCGATTTTGTGGTGAAATCCAGCGTGGGGCATATTCGTGATTTGCCAACCAGCGGAGCAGAGAAGAGCGAAAAAAGTGAGAAAGCCAAGCCCGTTTCTACCCGTGGGTTGAGTGCCGAAGAAAAAGCCAGAGTCAAAGCCGAGAAAGATCGTGCGGCATTAGTCAAACGAATGGGGATTGACCCTTATCATCAATGGCAAGCCAATTATCAGATTCTACCGGGCAAAGAAAAAGTCGTTTCTGAACTGAAATCGCTCGCCAAAAAAGCCGATCACATCTATCTCGCGACCGATTTGGATAGAGAGGGAGAGGCGATTGCGTGGCATTTGCGTGAAGTGATTGGCGGCGATGATGAGCGTTTCAGCCGTGTGGTGTTTAATGAAATCACCAAAAATGCGATCAAACAAGCCTTCGAAAAGCCGGAACAGCTGAATATGCACCGTGTGAATGCCCAACAAACTCGCCGTTTTCTTGACCGTGTGGTCGGTTTTATGGTCTCGCCTTTACTATGGAAAAAAGTCGCTCGTGGCTTGTCCGCAGGGCGTGTGCAGTCGGTGGCGGTAAAATTATTAGTAGAGCGAGAGCGTGAAATTAAAGCGTTCCAGCCCGAAGAATTTTGGCAAATTTTTGCCGACACCAAAGCGAAAAAAGGCAAACTTTCCCTTGAACTCACGCATCATAAAGGCAAAAAGTGGTCGGCGAAGAATGAAAAGCAGGCAATGCAAGCGGTCAGTGCGTTGCAAGATTCTGCTTTTATTGTTAGCGATATTGAGCAAAAACCGACGTCGTCCAAAGCGAAGCCGCCGTTTATTACCTCCACCTTGCAACAAGCGGCAAGCACCCGTTTAGGCTTTAGCGTGAAGAAAACAATGATGTTAGCCCAATGGTTGTACGAAGCAGGTTACATCACTTATATGCGTACCGACTCCACCAATTTGAGCCAAGATGCGTTAGCGATGGCAAGGGGGTACATTGAGAGCCATTTCGGCGAAAAATATTTGCCGAGCAAACCGAATTTCTACGCCAGCAAAGAGAAAGCCCAAGAAGCTCACGAAGCGATTCGTCCGTCTGATGTGCGAGTGGCAATGTCGGATCTAAAAGGAATGGAAAAAGATGCCGAACGGTTATACGACCTGATTTGGCGACAATTCCTTGCCTGCCAAATGCCCCCTGCGGAATACGATTCCACCAGTTTAACTGTAACTGCAGGCGAGTATGAACTCAAAACTAAAGGACGTGTGTTGCGTTTTGATGGCTGGACGAAAGTGTTGCCAATTCAAGGCAAAACCGCAGAAGATCAAGAGTTGCCAGCGGTGAGCTTGAATGAAACGCTCAAATTAAATGAAGTGAAACCAAGCCAACATTTTACCAAACCGCCTGCACGTTATTCGGAAGCAGCGTTAGTGAAAGAGTTGGAAAAACGGGGCATTGGTCGCCCATCTACCTATGCGGCGATTATTTCCACCATTCAAGAGCGTGGCTATGTGCGAGTGGAAAACCGCCGTTTCTATGCGGAAAAAATGGGCGAGATCGTTACCGATCGACTTGATGAATCCTTCAAGGAGTTGATGAACTACGATTTCACCGCCAATATGGAAGACGTGTTAGACCAAATTGCATCAGGCAGTTTAGATTGGAAAGAGCAGCTCAACCGCTTCTTTGCTGATTTTTCGGAAAAATTGACTACCGCCGAGCTAGACGAATTGGAAGGCGGTATGCGACCAAACAATTTGGTGGAAACAGACATTGATTGCCCAACCTGTGGACGCAAAATGGCAATCCGCACCGCCAGCACAGGCGTGTTTTTAGGCTGTACAGGCTATGCGTTGCCACCGAAAGAGCGTTGCAAAACTACCGTGAATTTAATTCCTGAAGCGGAATTGCTCAATGTGTTAGACGAAAATTCCGAAACCAACGCCCTAATGCAACGCAAACGTTGCAACAAATGTGGCACGGCAATGGACAGCTATGTGATTGATCCACAACGCAAATTGCATATTTGTGGTAACAATCCAAACTGCGATGGGCATTTGATTGAACAAGGTTCATTCAAAATTAAAGGCTATGATGGCCCGATTGTCGAGTGCGACAAATGCGGAGCGGATATGCATTTGAAACTGGGGCGATTCGGCAAATATATGGGCTGTACCAATTGCGACAACACTCGCAAAATTCTCAAAAATGGCGAAGTTGCCCCACCACGTGAAGAGCCTGTGGCATTCCCAGAGCTGAAATGCGAAAAATCCGATGCCTATTTTGTGCTGCGTGACGGTGCGAGTGGCGTGTTTATGTCCGCCCATAACTTCCCGAAATCTCGTGAAAGCCGTGCACCAAAAGTGGCGGAGTTAGCCCAATATCGTGATCGCTTGCCAGAGAAATTACAGTATTTGGCAGACGCACCACAGCACGATCCTGACGGCAACGAAGCCATTATTCGCTTCAGCCGTAAAGAAAAACGCCAATATGTTACGTCCGAGAAAAACGGCAAGGCGACGAAATGGATTGTCGATTACTTAGACGGTTACTGGGTTGAGCGGAAGAAATAGTCTGCAAGGGGGGGAGTAAGCGGGACATTTTTGTAAAATGTGCTAATCCTCCGTTTTATAAGGTAAGCAAAAGTGGCGTTGCCAATCATGTTAAGCAACGCTTTTATTTTTGTCGTTTCCTGAGTCGTTAGGTCTACAAGGGGAGGAGAACCGCCGACTTTTTGCAAAATGGTGAGCTGACGCAGGTTTAGCTCTTACGTTGACGAAAAATGAGAAATACGCTGGTTAATATAAATAGCACGGTGTTGATGAAGAAAACAAACCACAGTGCTTGTTGATCTAATAACGCACCGATTCCGATGATTCCGATAAAGGTAATCATTGCCCTTGGGATACGGAAAATTGCCATCATTTGCCCATATTGTCCTGAAGGGCAAACACTTCTGATTTTAGCTGCAATAAAGATACCCCAAATGATCCCGATAATCTCTAAAAGTATGGCAAGTGTAGGTAAAAACCACGTTTGTTGGGCATAGTGCAACCTATCCATCAAAAAGGCGAGAAAGAATAAGCTACTAAAACTGGCCAGTAGGAGCTGCCATTTGTGCTTTTCAGGTAATGGGGAAAAGTAGCGAGGGTATAAATGTGAGGTTATCCAATCTAATAAACCACTGATTAAACCAAATAAGAAAATAATAAAGAAAGGCGTGCTTTTAAGAGTAAAGGCGATGACTTCAAAATTCACATTAAAGGCACTTTCGCTAAAGGCAACACAGCAGATGGGAATGAGTAGACCAAGAGAGTGTTTTAACGTAGCGAAAATCGGCAAATTGGGTTTTGGGGAATGGTGTGTGGTAATAAATGTATGTACTTTTAGGTTAGGCAGTAAGGTTAAGGCAGAGATGAAATAGAGTAGTGATGCGATATAAAAGAAATAAGAAGCGGGAAGGGTATGATAGAAAAAGGCTAAGGAAAGGCTGGCAATCATTAAGCCGAGACTGCTCAGCTTGGAATAGTGAGCATAGGCAATATCATAATCGGCATTGAATTGTGTAATGACATATTGAGTTGTGATTATCGTATTGAGTGAAAGTAATAGTGAAAATAGGATGACAATGCCCAATATCATCACAAGGGGTTGGTTATCTGCAATAAAATGAAAACAGTCTATCGATAGACTGGCGGCACAAAGCCCAAAGATTAAGAGGGGTATCTTATATGGAAATTGATCCACAAATTTACCAATAGCAGGCCCAAAAAACATATTAGATAGGGTGGTTGCACCAATTAGCAAGGAGATGGTTAAAGCATCAAATGCAATGGTCGTTAAATAGTAGGTAAAGAAACCGATGTAGAGATAAAAAGCGGTGTTTGAGAGAACAATGGAAAAGCGAAGTGAAAATATCAGCATGTCTCGATAGCAAATCCTTTTTTAAAAAACGGTTGAGCTTGCGTTTAGCAAGTTCAACCGGTCTATTTGTTAGCTTTCGTTGTGAATTTCTAAATTGGTTGCTTGTTTGGTTTGTAGCGATTTGGCTTTATCGTTACGGCTGGCGGCAATGCTGTCGAGATAGCATTGATTGACATCGCCTGTGATGTATTCGCCCGTAAACACAGAAGCATCGAAGTGGTGAATAGCCGGATTTTCAATTTGTACCGATTTAAATAAGTCGCTTAAATCTTGGAAAATCAGACGATCTACACCGATCATTTCTGCCACTTGCTCCACGGTGCGATCATACGCCACGAGCTCTTGGCACGTTGGCATATCAATACCATACACGTTTGGATAGCGGATTTCTGGGGCGGCTGAGGCGAAATAGACTTTGTTCGCCCCTGCTTGACGTGCCATTTCCACGATTTGCTCGGAAGTTGTGCCACGCACGATAGAGTCGTCCACTAACAGCACGTTTTTACCCTTAAATTCCGTTGGAATTGGGTTGAGTTTACGGCGTACAGACGATTTACGCTGTGCCTGCCCTGGCATAATAAAGGTGCGAGCCACATAGCGATTTTTCACATAGCCTTGGCGATATGGCTTGCCAAGCACATTGGCGATTTGCAACGCAATATCGGTCGAGGTTTCTGGAATTGGGATCACCACATCAATGTCGTCTAGAATATCTTGCCATTCACGGGCAATTTTTTCGCCGAGCAAACGCCCCATATGCACACGAGCCGCATACACCGAAACGCCATCAATTACCGAGTCTGGGCGAGCAAAATAGACGTATTCAAAAATACACGGATTCAATTTTGGATTGTCGGTGCAAATTGCAGAATGGAACTCGCCGTCCAAGGTAATATAAATCGCTTCGCCTGGTTGCACATCACGCACATACTCAAAGCCAACAATATCCAACGCAATGCTTTCAGAAGCAAACATATATTCGGTTTTGCCGTTTTCCTCTCGTTTGCCGAGAACAAGGGGGCGAATGCCGAACGGATCACGAAATGCCACCATTCCGTAGCCGATAATCATCGCTAAACACGCGTAAGCTCCACGGATCACGCTGTTAGTTTTGCGTACGGTTTCAAAAATGTTTTCGGGGGTGAGTGGTTCAGTGTGATATTGATCGAGATAGTGAGCAAAAATATTGAGCAAAGATTCAGAATCAGAATTGGTATTCACGTGGCGTTTAGCCATACTGAACAATAACGCTTTCAATTCGCTGTTATTGGTTAAGTTGCCGTTATGGACTAGCGTTAAGCCGTACGGCGAGTTCACATAGAATGGCTGAGCTTCTGAAACGCTTGAGCTTCCTGCGGTTGGGTAACGAACGTGTCCAATACCAATATTGCCTTGCAAACGCAACATATGCTCTTGGCGAAACACATCACTGACTAAGCCGTTGGCTTTGCGTAAACGGAAACGATTTTCCGCATCAATAGTCACAATCCCTGCGGCATCTTGCCCACGGTGTTGCAATAACGTTAAACCATCATAAAGGGCTTGATTTACTGGAGAATGTCCAATAATCCCTACAATGCCACACATAATAACCTCTAATGAATTGATAAAGTTGAATGGGTTTCAAGTTGTTCAAAGAACCATTTGACGATGAAATCAAAATGGGGAATGAGCTGAGACTCTTTCCATAAATCGGTTTGGCTGATTTGGGTAAATTTTTCAAAGAAAAAGAGTAATGCAGCAACGATAAAAATGCCTCTTAGAATCCCAAACCCCGCGCCTAGCACTCGATCGGTACCAGACAACCCTGTTTTATCAACAAGTTGACCAAGCAGGGCGTTGATAATACCACTGACAATGAGTACGGCGATAAACAGCAACGCAATGGCTATGCCGTTGCGAATATATTCCGAGTTTTTAAGATAGTCTGAATCAATATGTAAGAGAAGCTGGCTTGCGGCGGGGTAAAACTGACTAGCAACAAAAAATGCAATGACCCAACCGGCAAGGGACAGCACTTCACGTATAAATCCTCGCCATAAACTGATTAACAGCGAGAACACCACGATACCGATAATAAGATAGTCAATCATAAAACCTCGGGAAGAAATCAAATAAGGCGGTATTTTACCGAAAAAGAAATCGTTTGCGTAGATCAAAAACAGCCAGTTTTGCAAAAACTCTGGTTTTTTACCCCCCTTGTACAAGCGAAGGTGGTGCACAAGGGGGAGAGAAAAACCGACTGTTTGTCAAACACCTAAAAAAAATGCTGAGTCGTGACTCAGCATTTTCAGGCGTTGAATAGATTATTCTACGGTCAGTTTTTTACCATCAAAGCTCATCGTTTTAACTTCGGTTAAGGCTTTTCCGCCTTCAGTTTCACCGCCAATCATCACCACTTTGTTATTGTATGAAACAGCAACACCCGCAGCGATTTTGGTTGGGTATTCACCCACGATGCTCCAACTGCCATTTGCTTCGTCTAACGCATAAACGGCATCATGCCACGTTTTTTTCAAACCACCCGTACGGTGTGCATCCATAATGCCTTTCGCATAGTTTGCACGAGCACCTGGGAAGTTTGCACCACCTGTTACAACGTAATGACCATTGGTGTAACCACCCATCGCAGCAGCAATACCATCTTGTTGTTCATAGCCTTTTGGTGCAGGCAGTTTGCCAAGTTGTTCCCAAGTGATGCCATCTTTGGTGATCGTACCGAGAGAGGTCTCATCTGTACGTAAACCTGCTTTTAATTCCCCATTTACCACTAAAAGTTTATCGCCTTTAATCGCAATCGCAGCACCTGCACGACCATAGTATGGGAAGTGGCCTTCATTGTGCCAGGTGTTCGTTGCTGGGCTATAACTTAATACGTCAGCGTTGAATAAGAAGTCTTTGTGCGACATATTGAAATAAGCATCGAAAACTGGTTTTTCTGCGGCTTTTTTCTCATCGCCTTCTTTTCCTTCGCCAGCGGCTTTAACGTCTTGGAATAAGCCGTTCCAAATTTCTTGGTTTACGCCACCAATGAAGTAAATTTTGCCATCTTTCGCTGCTGCACTTGCCCCAACTGATGCTGAACGTGGTGAACGAGTTTGTAATTTAGTCCAAGTGTTGTCTGCTGGGTTAAATACGTGAACATCGTTGATGATTTGGTTTGCTGCAACATCCGTATTTTGCATACCACCAAATACGTAGAGTTTACCATCGACTGCCGCAGAAACGGGTTGGTTACGGCTACCGCCAGGGAATGCTGGTAACTCTGTCCATTTTGCATCTTTCTCTTTTAAATTTAATGAGAAAAATTTATCGCCACCTGAACCTAAACCGACATACACGGTATCGCCGATCAATGCACCTGTACCACTTTTGATGCCTACTGGTAAATCAGGATATTGACCTGCTTGAGCTGCGAAAGCGGTTGCGGCAAATGCTGTGAATAATGCTACTTTTGTTAATTTCATTTTATTACCTCATTTTAGGTTGAGTAAGAATGAACACCGATTCAGATACAACATAGAATGGCAAGTTTTTATCAAAAGCCAACGGACAAACTATCTGCTGGCTTTAAATTTTGTGATGCTATGGCATCAATAAGTTTGGAATAAAGGTAATGATTTCTGGGAAAATCGTAATCAATACCAATGTCACGAAAATTGGGACTAAGAATGGTAATACCCCTTTCGCCACCACACTCACTGGCATATTCCCTACGCGGGCAACCACGAATAATGCCATACCCATTGGTGGCGTTAAGATACCAATCATCATATTTAAGGTAGTCATCACACCGAAGAAGATGAGGTCGATACCAAAGTGCATTGCAATAGGAATTAACATTGGTAAAACCAAGAATTGCAAGGCAAGTGCATCAATGAACATCCCTAAGAAGAGGAGTAATAGGTTGATCATCACGAGTACCATCATTGGAGAATCTGCCACCGCAACGAACACTTCTGCGATTTTCATCGCCACTTGTTCACGGGCGATCATGTCCCCAAAGAACGTAACAGTCATCACCATGAGTGCGGTTACCCCTGTAATCGCCACGGCTTCTACACAGCTGTTAAACAGCATTTTTAAGGTAAGCTCTTTATAAACGAACATGCCGATGATGATAGAGTAAAATGCTGCAATCACTGCTGCTTCAGTAGGTGTGAACATACCAGAGAAAATACCGCCAATAATGAGGATTGGGGTAAGTACCGCCCAGATTGCTTTTTTGAATGCTTGGCAACGTTCTGCAAGGCTAGCTTTTGGTGTGCTTGGATAACCCCGTTTTTTCGCCACGTAGTAGTTCATTGTCATCAAGGCAATGGTGACTAACACGCCAGGTACAAAACCTGCGATAAATAATTTTGCAATAGATTGGTTGGATATAACCCCGTAGATAATCATCGCAATACTTGGCGGAACCAGTGGTCCAATGATACAAGAGGCAGCAGTGATCCCACCACAAATGTCATCATCATAGCCTGCATCACGCATGGCTTTGATTTCGAGCTGTCCTAAACCACCTGCATCGGCAAGTGCTGAACCAGACATGCCAGAGAAGACCAAACTTGCCCCAATGTTCACATGTCCCATACCACCACGATAGTGACCTAATAACGCACGGGCAAAGTTAAAGATCCGTTCCGTAATCCCCCCCGTATTCATTAAGATACCCGTTAAAATAAAGAATGGCACACTGAGTAGCGGGAAGCTATTTAAACTATCGACTAACTTGTTAGAAGCAGAGTTCACAATGCCCCAACGAGTCATAGAGAAATAAAGAATCGTTGCAATAAAGAGTGACCAACCCACAGGTGTACCTAAGAACATGATCACAAGCCATACGATTAACGTGATATAAACAGAGTCACTACCGAGTTTGATGTAATTAGAAATACGTAGTGCTTTAAACCAGTTTGGCTCAACCAATAGAATGGTAAAAATAATCGCTGCAGCAACAAGATAAAGGATCGGATGTAAATAGGTGATATTGTTTTTCCAGTTTGTTTGTTGAGCTTGTAAAAAACGCACAAACATTAAACAGGCAATAAATGGCAGTGCGGCATACATCCATTTTTCTGAAACAATGGTTTCTTGTCCGACTAATTCTGACGCAACAACGGTGAGTGCTTCCATTTTGAAGCTGGAGCCGAACCAAACTTTGAATCCGAGATGAATAAATAAAATGATAGAAACAAAAATCAGAATTTGCACAAAGGTATTTGTGGCTTTTTTGATTTTTTCAGGTAAGAAATTCGTCAAGAAATCAATATAGACATGTTGCTGGCTTCGGATTCCCATACTAATGCCAAGCAATGCAACATAAATAAAGAGGAGTTTGGCTAACTCTTCACTCCAAATCAGTGGAGAGTGGAAAACCTGACGAGCGATAATTTGTGTAATTAAAATGAGAAAAATGGCAATAAAGATGATACCGCCTACCCATTCTTCCAATTTATTGATTATTTTCATAGAGACCTCACCATCTAGAAAAATAAACCTTACTCTAGGTTTACTAGAGTAAGGTTATCGGCGATTATTTTAAGTTAGAAATTTCTTCTACGGCTTGTTTACCTACTTCACCATTTTTCTTGAGATACTCATCATAGTATGGTTTGAGGGCTTCTTTGAAGGCTTTAAGATCAGGTTTAGTAACCGTTACGCCTTGAGATTTGAAGAACTCAACTAAGCTATTTTCACCATCAACGAATAATTTTGTGTGGTATTCTGCGGCTTTTTCTGCGGCATCTTTCACCACTTTTTGTAAGTCTGCAGGTAATTCTTCCATAGTTTGGTTACTTGCAAGGTATAATTGGTCATTTAAGATGTGGTTAGTTAATGCTAAGTATTTTTGTACTTCGTAGAATTTTTGTGCTTGGATAGTTGGTAATGGGTTTTCTTGACCATCTACTGAGTTAGTTTGAAGTGCAAGATAAACCTCAGAGAACGCCATTGGTGTAGGTGCGGCACCCACATATTTTGCATAGGCAAGGTTCGTTGCTGCATTTGGTACACGTAATTTTAGCCCTTTCATATCTTCAATCGTGTTGATAGCACGGTTTGACGTGGTTTGACGGGTGCCGTTATAAGCATCAGCTAATACGGTCATGCCTAATTCTTTATCAATTTTGGTAAGAAGACCTTGACCAAATTTGGTTTCAAATAAGGCTTTTTTCGCCATATCGAAATCTGAAATCATGTAAGGTAGTGCGAATACTTCTGCTTCAGGGAAATAGATTTGGAAGCGAGCAGATTCACCTAAAGTAAAGTCTAATGCACCATCTTTTAATTGTTTGGTCATCACACGGTCATCGCCTAACTGTGCACTTGGGAAAATTGCAATATCAATTTTACCGTTCGACTTTTCTTTCACTTCTTTGGCGAAAAATTCCACCGCTTTATATTCATTAGACGCTGGGCCTGCAACCATACCAAATTTTAAATCGTAGTCTGCAGCGAAGACAGAGGCAGAAAAACTGAATAAAGATGCAAGTAGTAATTTTCTGAATTTCATATGAAATCTCCTATGGTTAGTGATATGAAGTACGTCCTAGAACGCCTTGAAATTGTAAAGCAGAACAGCCATTTTTTATAGAGATGATGATGCTTTATTTCAAAAATGATGGGTACATCACATTTCTTTAGCATTCATTTTGAAGTGAAATTATCAAAATCTTTCTTAAAAATGGATTGAAAACATCATAAACAGCCCAATCCACGAAGTCAAACGATTGCGTTAACGAGAGTTGAGAATTGTGATCTACATCACGAAAATAAAAAAATAAGGGAAATTTTTCGCAAAAGTAACCGAAAAAAGGGCATCAACTCGCCTGATACCCATCGTCAGTTAAGGTAGGATTGTTGGCAGCATGGCGGGCGAGTTCATCACAAATTTCATTTTCACGATGTCCTGCATGCCCTTTCACCCATTGCCATTCGATTTGGTGTTTTTGTGTGGCTTGATCAAGCAAAATCCAGAGATCTTGGTTTTTTACAGGTTTTTTATTGCTGGTTTGCCAGTTGTTGCGTTTCCAGTTAAAAATCCATTTTTGAATACCGTTTTTCATATATTGGCTATCACTGGAAAGCCGAACTTGGCAGGGTTCTTTCAGTATGGCTAACGCCTCAACCACCGCCAACAGCTCCATACGGTTGTTGGTGGTCAACTTGTAGCCTTTGCTCAAAGTTTTTTTGTGCTGTTTATAGCGAAGCAGTACACCGATACCGCCTGAACCAGGATTCCCCAAGCATGAGCCATCGGTAAAAATATCAACTTGTTTCATTATTGAATTGTACTTATGTATAAAAACCGTGTGAAAGTACCACAAACCTGCGGTGTATCATCTACATTCACACGCTTGCAAGGGGGGAAGAAAACCGAAGATTTTGCCAAATCACAGCACGATAGTCTTATTTTGATACACAAACACCCGATCGGCTAGCACCATTTCTAACGCACGACTTAATACCGTTTTCTCCACATCACGCCCAGCACGCATCATCGCATCGGCGGTGTAAGTGTGATCGACATTGATCACGTTTTGCATAATGATTGGGCCTTGATCCAATTCATTGTTAATGAAATGAGCCGTAGCCCCGATAATTTTCACACCACGCTCATAGGCTTGCTGATACGGTTTCGCCCCAATAAAGGCAGGCAAGAACGAGTGATGAATATTGATCACACGATTCGGATAACGTGCCACAAATTCAGGGTTCAGCACTCGCATATATTTGGCAAGTACGATGTAATCAGGGGCGTACTCATCAATTTTTTCGCTGAGTAATTTATCGTGTTCTACACGGGTCAACCCCTCGTGGCTGACCAAATGGAACGGCACTTCAAAACGCTCTGCCAAACTGCGTAGCGTATCGTGATTGCCGATCACTGCCGCAATATCTACATTTAAACCACCGTAATAGGTTTTCATTAAAATATCACCTAAACAGTGTGCCTCTTTGGTGACTAAAATCACAATGCGTTTGCGTTTTTCTGGCACTAATTTATAGATTGACCCTTTGGGTAGGGTAAAAGCCAAGTCTGCCAATAAAGTCTGATCGTTAAAAATTCCTTGTAATTCGGTTCGCATAAAAAAGCGACGAGTATCGCTATCCACAAACTCACTATTTTTCACAATATTTAACTGATGTTTATAGCAAATATTGGTAATTTTAGCGACAAGCCCTGTATCATCAGGGCACTCTGTTAAGAGAATTTTATTTTCAATCATTGTCATACTTCTTTTTAGCACAAAGGCATAAATTAGATTTCAAAATCTTTTAACGATTTACCTGCATCTAACGCTTTTTGAATCGCAAATGGTGTTCTACCTTGACCAGTCCACGTTTTTTGCTCACCATTTTCATTTACATATTGATATTTAGCTGGGCGTGGCTCACGTTTTCTAGTCGCTTTAGGCTCTGAGACACTTCCACTTAATAAAGCCACTAATTCTTCTGGCGAAATACCATCTTTTTCTAGTAACTCTTTATATTTTTTTAAATGTTCTAAACGTTCTGCTCTTTCTAGTGCTTCTGCTTTAACTGCTTCACGCTTTTCTTCAATCACAACTGCTAATTTTTCAGCTACGGCTTCTAATTGCTCAAGGCTAACTTCACGGGCAAATACACGTAAGCTACGAATATTATTTAAGGTTTTGAATGCTTCAGACATTAGATACTCCTAATTCAATTTAAAATAAGTCTTTAAATAAGATGATTAAATCTTCCCTATATTAGCCGAATATATTTTTCAGGTAAATATAAAACCCTAAAAAGATAATCAAAAAGCGAAAATCTGTACGGCATATTAAAAAATTTTATTTCTCCCTATTGCATTCTTGTTTTTTTCAGGTAACTTATTGCCGTCCTACAAATTGTAGAGGTGCAACTATCATAAGTACTTTTTCTGAGTGGAAAACGAAGACGAAATAGGAAAGGGAGAGTTGCCGAAATCAATTAAGCGTCATCTTAATTGGTTGGGGTCGTAACCGAAAGGGGCGACACTGTCATAATGAAACTCATTCATTATGGAGCGCTACTGTTAGGCTTGGGCAATCCCTTATTGTTCCGTCCTGAATTAAGGAATAAATTACCCATTTATTCACTTTCCCAGTAGATCTCTTTCTTTGTTTGGCCGTTAATTTTATTTACACAAAACAATCTTAGAGGTTTTATGAGTCCTATTGATTATTCCACATCGGCTTGGTCTGTTGTTCCAGCCTTACTCGCATTAATTTTAGCGATTATTACCCGCAAAGTGATTATCTCATTAAGTATTGGGATTATTGTCGGGGCATTTATGCTTTATGCTGGCAGCCCTGTTGAATCGCTTTCGCATTTAAAGAATAGTATCCTCTCGCTGGTGTATGGCGAAGAGGGGCTGAACAGTAATAATATCCATATTATTTTATTTTTGGTGTTATTAGGGGTTCTCACCGCATTACTCAGTATTTCCGGCAGTAATCAAGCCTTTGCAATTTGGGCAACTAAACACATTAAAGATCGCCGTGGGGCGAAATTGATGGCAGCAGGGCTCGTCTTTTTCACCTTCATTGATGACTATTTCCACAGTTTAGCCGTGGGGGCGATTTCTCGTCCTGTGACGGACAAATTCAAAGTGTCACGAGCCAAACTTGCCTATTTGTTGGATTCGACCGCTGCTCCGATGTGCGTGTTGATGCCAATTTCGAGCTGGGGCGCCTATATCATCACGTTAATTGCAGGCTTACTTGCCACCTATGGCATTACCCAATATTCACCACTGGGGGCATTTATGACCATGAGTGCGATGAACTTCTATGCGATTTTCTCCATGATCATGGTGTTTGTGGTGGCGTATTTCAGCTTAGATATGGGTTCAATGAAACGTTTTGAAACCCAAGCGATGAACGCACAACATGTTGAACAAACGCAGCTGACGCGTGCAGAAGGGAGAGTCATCAACCTCATTTTTCCGATTATCACCTTAATTGTCGCCACTGTCGCCATGATGATGTACACCGGCAACCAAGCCCTTGCCGCAGACGGCAAGCCTTTTGATGTATTAGGGGCATTTGAAAATACCACCGTGGGGATTTCCATTGTGGTGGGCGGGGTGAGTGCTTTAATCGTGGCGACTGCATGCATTTTTAGTAATACGAAAATGAGCTTGCGTGATTATTTTCAGGCCTATTTAATCGGGGCAAAATCGATGCTGGGGGCGATCATGATTCTCTGCTTTGCCTGGACCATTAACGGCATTGTCGGTGATATGCAAACAGGGAAATATCTTTCAACCCTTGTTGCTGACACGCTCAACCCTGCTTTCTTACCTGCGATTCTCTTCGTGCTAGGGGCAGCAATGGCGTTTTCGACGGGCACAAGCTGGGGAACCTTCGGCATTATGCTCCCAATTGCCGCAGCGATGGCAGCGAATGCAGATCCAAACTTACTGATTCCGTGCTTATCCGCAGTCATGGCGGGGGCGGTGTGTGGTGATCACTGCTCACCGATTTCAGACACCACGATTTTATCTTCCACCGGGGCACAATGTAACCATATGGATCACGTGACCTCACAGCTCCCCTATGCGATGCTAGTGGCCTTCGCTAGCACGGTGGGCTATCTTGTACTTGGCTTTAGTCAATCAGCATGGTTAGGGTTTTTCACCACGGCAGCGGTGTTGCTGCTAGCAATATGGCGACTGCTCACGCTCCGCAAACGCCAGAACGGCTAGTCGCGAAAGGCAACGCCTGAACAATGAAACCATAAAATAGAGGCACAAGGGGGGGAGAAAGTGCAAGAAACGGCAAAATCTAAATGCACCCTCCACCTCACCGAATACCGTATTCACCCCAAAAACCAACGTGAAACAAATAGACAATGCTGTAACAGCATATGGCCTCGCTTTTCATTTTGGCGTATTGCTGTTTTTTGCAAAGTTAAGTAGAATTACTTGGCTTACAGCTTACAGCTTACAGCTGTTTAAACTATATTCTTGTCTATATTTTTTCTTAACTTACGACTTAGGAGTCATTATGAAATTTCAAAAAACGCTATTAGCCAGCTTAATTTTTGTTGCTACCACAGCGGCATGGGCTCAAACTGCACCAGCCAGCCAGCCAGCCAGCCAGCCAGCCAGCGATCCTAATGCAGATCTTCCAAATAGAGCTGTAACATGGCCTGAGTTAAATAAAGTACTCAACGGCGAGCCAAATTCAACTGACGAAGCTCAGAAACTAGGAGTTTGGGGTGCTATGATGCAAGGCTTTGATGAGACAGATAAGGTGGTGTCCAAACTAAAAGAAGATACACTGACTGCATTCAAAGAGTTACTCGTAGCGGCTAATAACGATAATGATGCTCAAGATGAGGAAATCGCCAAAAAAGCCGACAAAACCGAAGTTGAAGGTTTAGCAGGAAAAGTGAAACAAGCCTTCGAGATGCTAGCTGAACGTTTACCAGAAGAGTTTGATGCGAAAGCCGATAAAACAGCGTTAACTGACTTAGAAACAGAGTTGAAAGCATATGCTAGAAAATATACTGATGAGGCATTTGGATTAGCACTGAGTGATTCTGGTCAAGATGTTCAAGATCTCGAACGCAGAAAATTAGATAAATCAGCGTTCAGTGCATTCTATCAGGGAGATTTTCTTGGGTTAGTTAATAATGTCAATGGCACATTGCATGGAGATCAAACCGCTGAAGAAAATAGCCCGGAGAGAAAAGGTGTTATTGGTGTCTTAAATGAAAAAGCGGATAAGACAGAGGTAACAACTCTCGATACTAAATGGACAAATATCATGGGAGGCTTCGCAGAAGAGCTTGACAATCGACTAGATGCAAAAGCGGACAAAACTGATTTAGATAAAAAAGCAGATAAAGTCTCGGTAGATGTAGTGAAAAAGCAACTGGCTGGCGTTGCTATTACGACATATAAGTTGGATAAACAGATTACAGATCTCGCTGAACAAGCAGGAACGGCCGTTGAGACACTCAACGCAAATATGCTTGACCTTTCTAACACTACAGTAGCGATGATTGCTGATTTAGCTCAAGCAGCAGAGGACGATAATCAAGCACAAAATGTTGAAATCGCAAAAAAAGCAGATAAAGCCGTTGTAGATGATTTAATTGCTAAACACAATGAAGCAGGTACAAAGTTAACAGCATTCGTTGAGCATGTGAATGATAGCTTTGAACAAGTGAATGAAAGTTTTGTAGCTGTAGAAACTGAGCTAGGTAAAAAAGCCGACAAAACTGTCGTAGATGATTTAATTGCTAAACACAATGAAGCAGGTACAAAGTTAACAGCATTCGTTGAGCATGTGAATGATAGCTTTGAACAAGTGAATGAAAGTTTTGTAGCTGTAGAGACTGAGCTAGGTAAAAAAGCCGACAAAACAGAAGTCCAAGCCGTTGATGCTAAAGTAGAGACATTAGCGACGAATGCACAAACCGCTGTTGACACGTTAGCACAGGCTACACGCGATTTGGCTACTGCAACGGATCGCGAATTAACTGGCTTGAAAGATAAAAACACCGAAATGAGTGGAAAATTGGAGGCAACAGAAGCTCGTGTGACTAACGTTGAAGCGGTAGTGAGAAACTTAGGCACCACCCAAATTTCGGCATTAGATGCACGCATTAGTGCAAACAGCGATCGTATCAATGGCTTAAATACCCGTGTGAATCAACTTTCTAAAGAGTTAAAACGTGGTATGGCATCTCAAGCGGCATTATCTGGTTTATTCCAACCATACAATGTGGGCAAAGTGAATATTACCGCTGCCGTGGGTGGCTATAAATCAGCTACTGCCGTGGCAATTGGTGCGGGGTATCGTGTCAATAATAAATTTGCAGCGAAAGCAGGCGTGGCATTCAGTGCCGGTTCTCCAGCGTATAATGTTGGCATTAACTATGAGTTCTAATCGCCGTTCGCTATAGTCTAAATCTCTCTAGTCTCAAACCAGCCTTCACCGGCTGGTTTTCTTTTCTATACGATCGAATTTAGGTAATGGAGATTCTGCAATTGGGCACACGATATGCCGATCGATTCATTCTTTCCGTTGTGGCGAATAAGGTGTAAAATACCGCCTAATTTTTCCGTAAAAATGAGAGAACCATGAGCAACGAATTATTAAATCAAGCGCATAGCGATATGCGTGCTAACTTTATTACCCATATCATTGATGACGATCTTGCCTCGGGTAAACACCAACATGTTTACACCCGTTTCCCACCTGAGCCAAATGGCTATCTGCACATTGGACACGCTAAAGCAATTTGTTTAAATTTCGGCATTGCAGAAGATTACAAAGGCTTGTGCAATCTACGTTTTGACGACACCAACCCTGTGAAAGAAGACGTGGAATATGTGGAATCTATCAAAGAAGACGTCAAATGGCTAGGCTTTGATTGGGCTGGTGAAGTGCGTTATGCATCTGACTATTTCGATCAACTTTACGGCTATGCGATTGAGCTAATCAAAAAAGGCTTGGCGTATGTAGATGAATTATCGCCTGAAGAAATGCGTGAATACCGTGGTACTTTAACCGAACCTGGCAAAAACAGCCCGTATCGGGATCGCTCGGTGGAAGAAAACTTGGCCTTATTTGAAAAAATGAAAAACGGCGAGTTTGCGGAAGGCAAAGCCAGTCTGCGTGCCAAAATTGATATGGCTTCGCCATTTATGGTAATGCGTGATCCCGTTATTTATCGGATTAAATTTGCCACACACCATCAAACAGGCGACAAATGGTGCATTTATCCGATGTACGATTTCACACACTGCATTTCCGATGCGATTGAACGCATTACACACTCGCTCTGTACACTTGAATTCCAAGACAACCGCCGTTTATACGATTGGGTGTTGGACAACATTTCGATTGAACGCCCATTGCCACATCAGTACGAATTTTCTCGCTTGAATTTAGAAGGCACGCTGACCTCTAAACGCAAGTTGTTGAAATTAGTCGAAGAAAACATCGTGGACGGCTGGAACGATCCACGAATGCCAACCATTTCAGGTTTACGTCGCCGTGGTTATACCCCTGCGTCCTTGCGTGAATTTGCTCGCCGCATTGGCGTGACCAAACAAGACAACGTGGTGGAATATAGTGCGTTAGAAGCCTGTATTCGTGATGATTTGAATACCAACGCTCCACGAGCAATGGCGGTCATCAACCCAGTCAAAGTTGTGATTGAAAACTTTGCAGGCGAAGAATTATTGACCGCCCCAAACCACCCGAACCGTGAAGAACTTGGCACTCGCCAGTTGCCATTTACCAAAGAGCTTTATATTGACGAAGCCGATTTCCGCGAAGAAGCCAACAAGCAATACAAACGCTTAGTGCTTGGCAAAGAAGTACGTTTACGTAATGCCTATGTAATTAAAGCCGAACGAGTGGAAAAAGATGCAAGCGGTAAGATTACCACGATTTTTTGCACCTACGATCCAGAAACGCTTGGCAAAAACCCGTCTGACGGTCGCAAAGTGAAAGGTGTGATCCACTGGGTATCGGCAAACAACAATAAGCCAGCGGAGTTCCGCATTTACGACCGCTTATTTACCGTGCCAAACCCAGGGGCGGAAGACGACATCAACAGCGTGCTAAACCCGACTTCACTGGTGGTTAAACACGGTTTTGTAGAACCAAGCCTTGCCAACGCCAAAGCGGAACAAGGCTACCAATTTGAACGTGAAGGCTACTACTGCCTAGACAGCAAAGACGGCTCGCCAGATAATTTGGTGTTCAATCTCACCGTGAGTCTAAAAGAAGGTTTTAGTGCTTAAGGCAAATTAAGGTTTAAGGAAGGAAAAAGACCGAGTGGTATATCCGACTCGGTCTTTTTAGTTTTACGCTATCTGACTCTCCTCTTTTGGGCAGAAGGGAAAATCAAGATGCGGATTAGAAATTCGCATTGCGTGGGGCACGTGGGAATGGGATCACTTCACGAATGTTTTGCAAGCCTGTCACATACACGATCAAACGCTCGAAACCTAAGCCGAAACCGGCGTGTGGCACGGTGCCGTAACGGCGTAAATCACGATACCACCAGTAATCTTCAGGGTTTAAGCCCATTTCGACCATCCGTTTGTCTAACACGTCTAAACGTTCTTCACGTTGTGAACCGCCGATAATTTCGCCGATACCAGGGGCGAGAACGTCCATTGCTGCCACGGTTTTGCCATCATCATTTAAACGCATATAGAACGCTTTGATGTCTTTCGGGTAATTTTTCACCACCACAGGCGATTTGAAGTGTTCTTCAGCTAAATAACGCTCGTGTTCAGACGACAAGTCAATCCCCCATTCCACAGGGAACTCGAAGTTTTTACCTGATTTCAATAACACATCAATCGCATCGGTGTAGTCAATTTGCGCAAATGGCGAGTTGATGAAATGCTCTAAGCGGTTGATGACATTGCTGTCCACGTGTTTAGCGAAGAATGCCATATCGTCTTTGCGTTCTTCTAACACGGCACGGAATACGTATTTGAGCATATCTTCGGCTAATTTGGCATTATCGGCTAAATCGGCAAAGGCAATTTCAGGCTCGACCATCCAGAATTCCGCTAAGTGGCGAGTGGTGTTGGAGTTTTCCGCACGGAAAGTTGGGCCAAAGGTATAAATTTTGCTCAATGCACAGGCGTAGGTTTCGCCGTTTAACTGACCTGAAACCGTCAAAAAGGCTTCTTTGCCGAAGAAATCTTCGCTGAAGTCTACTTTGCCGTTTTCGCCACGTGGTAAGTTTTCCAAATCAAGGGTGGAAACACGGAACATTTCGCCCGCCCCTTCGGTGTCTGATGCGGTGATTAACGGTGTAGCCACCCAGTAGAACCCTTGCTCGTGGAAGAAGCGATGAATCGCTTGCGCCAAGCAGTGGCGAACACGTGCCACCGCCCCGATCAAGTTAGTGCGTGGGCGTAAGTGTGCCACTTCACGCAAATATTCGATAGAGTGGCGTTTGGCTGCCATTGGGTAAGTGTCGGGATCTTCCACCCAACCCACGACTTCCACATTTTTTGCTTGTAATTCAACGGCTTGACCTTCCGCTGGCGATTCCACAATCGTCCCGGTTACAATCACGGAACAGCCTGCGGTTAAACGCAATACTTCATCTTCATAATTGGCAATATCGTTATTTACAATCGCTTGGATTGGGTCAAAACACGAGCCGTCATAGACGCTCAAAAAAGATAAACCTGCTTTAGAATCACGGCGGGTACGCACCCAACCACGCACGGAAACGTCTTCGCCCACGGCCACTTTGCCAGAGAGAATTTCCGAAATTGTAGGGAATTTGGACATAAATTTTCCTTTGAATGGGGTAAGATTTCTAATTAAAAAGACGGTGAATTATAAGGAAGTTCAAGGTGGAAAGCTAGGAAAAAAGGCAATACAAGGGGGTGAGCACAGAGACGTTTTTGCAAAATTGGAGCAGGGCAGACATAGTGCCTGCCCGCTGGTCTGCTAATCGCCGTGATGAAGATCGTTAAAGCGTTAAAATAGGCTGGTTTCTAGGCGGATTATTCCTGGTTCTACTACAATTCGTTTGCCAAATTTTTTGACCATCGCCTCTTTCAGTTGGTTTTCATCTAAGGTATACACGGGTTGGCGGTTGAGCAGGTGAGCAATGCCTTGGGCAATCGGTGCAATAAACGGCTGGAGTTCCCGTTGATATTTTTCAGGGGAGATCGACCACTGATTAAGACGCACATCCTTCAGAAAAAGGGCTCCTTGTTCTGGTTCGTAATGGGGTATCGTATCTAAATTTAAGGTGAGTTTGATGTCGTAATTTTTGCTTTTAAGGGTTAAGAGACCATCAATCACGCCTGCGATTTCTACTCGGTTTTCGTCGTTGCGTCCAATTTGGGTGGCCAATTGGTGTAGGCGATAATCCAGTTGAAAAAACGGTGGCAACCCAACCCGATCTTGCAAGGGGACTTTCTTCGCTAATTGGTTAGCTAAATAGTGATTTATCTCTTTTTCATGGATAGAAAGGAGCCCAGCTTGGGCGAACTGGGAAAGTGTGAGTAGAAATAATCCTAAAGTGGCTAAAAATTTCATCATTACCTCTTTTAAATGTGTAGAAGTCTATTTAAACTTAGCGCATTCGTAATGTGTAAACGGTACATGAAATTAGGACAAAAAGGAATAGAAATGAAAAAATTGATGATGTTTTGTGTGATTATTTGTTTGGCGAGTTGCACTCTCGGTGGCAGTATTCAAGCGACGGGTGGTTCAAGTGGGATTGGATTCGGCGTGGGGACGGGGATTCGTTTTTGATAAAAAGACGTAAGAGAAGGGAACTTTTCAGTTTATTCATACTCTATGTGAACTATTACAGCTATCTTTTAAGAAGGAACATATGCACGTTGTGAAACAGAAATTATGTAGAATGTGGGGAGTATCTATTTTTACCACCTTACTCCTGCTAGTGAGCCAAATCAGTTTAGCGAATACCCAAGCGGTGATGAATTTACAACAACGCTTAACCTTGGCTACTCAATATAGTGCGGATTTTGAACAAGTTGTCCGTTCCAACAAAGGGCACGTGATTCAAGAAGGGCAAGGCAAATTTCAGGTAAAACGCCCAAATCTTTTTCGAATGGAAACCTATAGTCCGCAAGAAAATGTGATGATTTCTGATGGTCAAACATTGTGGTTTTATGATCCCTTTGTCGCTCAAGTCACGGCGAATTGGGTGAACGAAGCGGTAAATGATACACCATTTGTGCTGTTAACCAGTAATGCCTCGCACCTTTGGTCAGAATATGATGTGGTGCAAGATATGGATAGTTTTACCTTAAAACCAAAATCAAAGAAAAGTGCGATTCGGCAATTTAATATCCGGATTGATAACAATGGGGTGCTAAAAGGATTTAGCCTCATTGAGCGTGATGGACAAAGTAACTTGTATATCTTGAAAAATATCGATGTGTTGAAAATCCCTGATGTGCAATTTCAATTTATTCTGCCTAATGGGGTGGAGTTAGACGATCAAAGAAACCGGAAAAGATAAAGGCAAGGGGGTGAGATTTGCGAGGATTTTGCAAATCTCATTTTGCTTGAGTGTCTTGAATAGGAGCAAAAAATGAAAGATCTTTATCAACAACGTAATTCCAACGAATGGAAACAAGTGCTCACCTTATTGCGTCAAGCTGTCATGGAAAATCGGGAAGAAGAATTGCTTTCAGCATTGTTGACATTAGATGAAAAAAATTCATTGGGATTGCGTGTACAAATTATTCGTTTGTTATTGGATAAAGATATCACGCAACGAGAGATTCAACAACAATTGACGACCAGTGCCGCGACCATTACTCGTGGTTCAAATATGTTAAAAGCGTTAGATCCTGACATTCGTCAATGGATCCACCGAAAATTAAATGGCGAAGCGTAAAAAAAGTCGACGAAAGGGCTTATTACGCCGATTTTTTATACCAACTAACGTTGCGTCTTTGCGTGGTTGGTTATGGTTTGCAACAAGCCGGCTAGGCTTTGCGATTGCGAATTTTTACCTATGCCTGACCCTGATTTTTGCGGTGATTCCCGTGCCTTTTTCGGCCTATATGGTACAGAAGAAAATGGAAAATATTTGGCAGAGTGATTATCGTATTCGGTATGATTGGATCAGCTTGCAGGACATTTCATTACACATGCAAATGGCCGTAATTGCAGGGGAAGATCAGCTTTTTGATCAGCATTTTGGCTTAGATATAGACGCTATTTTTGCCGCATTTAAACGCAATGCTAAATCTAACAGGAAACCCATCGGGGCATCGACCATTTCACAACAAACCGTCAAAAATTTGTATCTTTGGCACGGTACGAGTTGGGTTCGAAAAGGGCTAGAAGTGCCTTTGACGCTCTTAATCGAAAGCCTTTGGAGTAAACAACGGATATTGGAAATCTATCTGAATATTGCCGAATTTGGACGGGGGATTTTTGGTGTCGAAGCAGCGGCTAAGCATTATTTCAATAAATCGGCAAAGCACTTAACTCAGCAAGAAGCAGCATTATTAGCGGCTTCATTGCCCAATCCGTTTATCTATCAAGTTAATCAGCCTAACCTGACAATGCGAAAACGTCAGCAATGGATTATACGACAAATGCACAATTTAGGCGGTGTGCATTATTTAGAGAAATTAAAATGAAGTGGTTAATGCTATGCCGAGAGCCAAGACTGTATAGTTGTGAGCGGTTAAAAATGGCGGCGGAGAAATTAGGTCATCAGTTGGATATTCTTGACCCTAATCGCTTTTTATTAGGCTTAGAACAGGGCAGATTTCACAGTTATTATCAATTTGGTGAGAAATTTGACAAAAGTTGTTCCAACGTGCACAAATTACCTGATTATGATGGCATTATCCCCCGTTTTGGCACAGCGAGTACCGAAATCGGCTGTCAAGTATTACATCATTTTGAATTGCAAGGCGTACCTGTATTGAACAACGCACACAGTTTCCGATTGGCTCGAAACAAATGGCAAAGCTTGCAATGTCTTGCTGCGGCAGGTATCCCAGTGCCAAATACCGTGATAGCGGGTGAGTTAGTGAACTCGCTTAATCGTGTATCGCCTTTTTCTTATCCGATCATCATAAAAACCTTATCGGGATCGCAAGGGGTGGGTGTGATGTTAAGTGAGAATCAAAGTAATGCAATCAGTTTACTTGACACGCTCAATGTCGCCAAGATCAACACTCTTACACAACAGTTTGTGCTAGAAGCTAAAGGGCAAGATATTCGAGCCTTTGTGATTGGCAACCGAGTGGTTGCCACAATGCAACGTCAAGGAACAGAAGGCGAGTTTCGAGCCAATATTCATCAAGGTGGCAGTGCAAAAAACATCATCTTAACCGACGCAGAACAGCAACTTGCCGTTAAAGCGACTCAAGCCCTTGGGCTAGACGTTGCTGGGGTTGATTTGATTCGTTCGGAAAATGGTTTGCTTGTGCTTGAAGTCAACGCCAGCCCAGGTTTAGAAATGATCGAAAAAGTCAGTGGTGAGCCTATTGCAGAGCAGATGATCGACTATCTGATGCTGAAAAGATCCACATAACTTTTTTTCTTGCAAGGGGGTGAGAATGGTACAGATTTTGCAAAATTTCTCCTTTTCTCACCCCCTTGTCTTTTCCCATTCCGCTGGATTTAAGGTACAATACGCCCTATTTTTTATCATCAATAGTGAATGTTCCCTATGCAGAATGAATTGGCACAAACGTTACCTGAACTGATTTCGTGGACAAAAGATCGCGAATTTTCACTATCCCTTTCCACCGACCGCCTCGCTTTTTTACTGGCGATTTCCCTTTACAACAATGAACGCACCGACGGCGAATTGCTCGAAAGCGATTTGCAGGATCTTTTCCGTCACGTCTCAAACGTGTTTGAGCAAGCCGATTCTACCTTGCAACAGCGTGCTAACAATGCGATCAACGATTTGGTACGTCAGCGTTTTCTCAACCGTTTCAGTAGCGAATTTACCGAAGGTTTGGCGATTTATCGCTTAACACCGCTGGGCGTGGGCGTGGCGGATTATTATGTGCGGCAGCGTGAGTTTTCGACCTTACGTCTTTCCATTCAGCTCTCGATTGTGGCGGACGAAATTCAGCGAGCCTCCACCGCTGCGGAAGAAGACGGCGATGAGCGTTTTTGGCGAAATCAAGTGTTCGCCCCGCTCAAATATTCGGTGGCAGAAATTTTTGATAGCATCGATCTTTCGCAACGAATGATGGACGAAAATCAGCAACAAATCCGTGAGCGAATTGCTGCCTTACTTAGCCAAAACTGGCACGATGCGATTGCCACTTGCCAACAATTACTTGATGAAACTTCGGGCAATTTGCGAGAGTTACAAGATACGCTCAATGCCGCAGGCGACAAGCTCCAAGCCCAATTATTGCGTATTCAGAGCTGTTTGATTGGTCGCAATGATTTGGATTTTGTCGATGATTTGGTCGTCAATCTGCAAAATAAACTTGACCGCATTATCAGCTGGGGACAACAAGCGATTGACCTTTGGATTGGCTACGATCGCCACGTGCACAAGTTTATCCGTACCGCGATCGATATGGACAAAAATCGTGTGTTCGGGCAGCGTTTACGCCAATCCATTCAAGGCTATTTTGATGCCCCGTGGCTACTTTACACCGCCAAAGCGGACAGCTTGCTCGATCTGCGTGATGATGAAACGGAACTCAACGAAGCCGAAGCCGTAGGCGAACTGCCGAGCGAGTTGGAATATGAATCCCTTTCCCAAGTGCAAGAGCAGATTGTCGCTCTGATGCAAGCCCACCTTGCCCCATTCCGTGAGCAGAACAAGCGGTTAGATCTCGGCGAAATTTTACGAGAGCAACTAGCGAAATACCCAAATTCACAACATTTTGATGTGGCTCGGATCATTGTCGATCAAGCAGTCAAACTCGGTATGGCAAGCCAAGACAACCAAGCCGTTTACCCACAATGGCAAGCGATCAACGATAAAGGTGCGGAAGTCCAAGCGAATGTGATTGATCAGTATAATCGCTAATATGTGAGTAATGGTTTACAAAAAAGGTTACAAGTTGTAACCCAATTTCAATTTGAGGTGAAATATGAACAATTTAGTACATTTAGGGGCGGAAACTGAATATCATCAATGGATTCTTTCCTTAAAAAATAAGATTAAAAACACTCAAATTAAAACCGCATCAAAAGTTAATTTTGCTTTATTGGAATTATATTGGGAGTTAGCGAAAGAAATTGTTGAGAAAGAGAAAGCATATTCGTGGGGGGATATTTTTCTTCAAAAAATTAGTGAGGATTTGAAGAAAGATTTTCCTGATATGTCTGGATTTTCTGCTCAAAATCTAAAACATATTCGCTATTGGTATAAATTCTATTCAGCAAATATTACTGCTGAAATTGAGACGCTAATAAAAAGTATTCCGTGGGGACATAATCAACGGATAATGTATAAATGTGAAACAGTCAATCAAGCTCTGTTTTATATTCAAAAAACATTAGATAATGGCTGGAGCCGTAGCGTTTTAGAACATCAAATAGATAGCAATTTGTATGCAAGACAAGGTAAAGCCATTACCAATTTTGAAGCAAAATTACCGCCAATGAATTCTGATCTTGCCAAGCAAACGTTAAAAGATCCGTACAATTTTGATTTTCTCACA
The DNA here is from genome assembly GCA_030528525.1 of Pasteurellaceae bacterium. Lineage (GTDB taxonomy): Bacteria > Pseudomonadota > Gammaproteobacteria > Enterobacterales > Pasteurellaceae > JAUMYT01. Next base: position 76,740 of record JAUMYT010000009.1, on the reverse strand, counting down.
TTACGAGAAGAATATGATGAACGGGATTTAGAAAATGCGTTAGTCAGCCAAATCACACAATTTTTATTAGAGCTAGGTACAGGCTTTTCGTATATCGGCAAACAAGTGCATATTCAAGTGGGCGAGAGTGATTTTTATATCGATCTTCTGTTCTATCACGTTAAATTACATTGTTATGTTGTGGTGGAATTAAAAACCGAAAAATTTAAACCTGAATTTGTAGGGAAATTAAATTTTTATATTACCGCAGTCAATAAAAACTTAAAAAGTGAACAGGATAATCCTACTATTGGTATTTTAATTTGCAAAGATAAAGATAATGTGGTGGCAGAATATGCGTTAAATGAGATGAATCAACCGATTGGCATTGCAGAATATCAATTAGTCGAGAAATTAAACCAAGAATTTAAACGCACTCTCCCAACCATTGAAGAGATTGAATTTGAACTTTCAAAGTAGAGTACGAGTAATAAAAATTAACCTGACATTTTAATTATTGGACATATGAAATAAATGGCAAAGAAAAATACACAAAGTATCGAACCGAATATTGCGGATTTAGCTAATAGTTGGCTTAAAAAATATGATCTTGACTACAAATTAGAGCAAGAATCCTTAAATGAAGAAATCGACAAAGCCCTTAAAGACTATTTCTCAAAAAATGGTGGGGTAGGTGCAAACCGCCCAGATGCTAAATTGCTGTTAGAAAGTCAATATGGGGAAAAATTCCCCGTTTTAATTGAATATAAAGGCTATGCGGATAAGCTTATCAAATTAGATGCAGAAGGGAATGTTGATAATCGTACAGCGAAAAATGAACCCAATTTTAAGCACATCAACGGCTATGCGGTGAATGGGGCAGTACATTATGCGAATGCCTTGTTACACCATACGAGCTATACCGATATTATCGCTATTGGAATGACGGGTGAAAAAGATGAGCAAGGTAAAATCCGTCACCAAATTGGCGTTTATTATGTCTCTAAAAAGAATTTAGGTGTCGGACAAAAAGTCGGAGAATTTAGTGATTTTTCTTTCTTAGCAAAGGAAAATGCAGAGGCTTTTATCCAGCAGTTTAAGAACCTTTCACTTTCGCCAGAAGAGTTAGACAAACTCAAAGAAAAGCGTGAAAAAGAGATTGATACGAGTCTTGTTAAACTCAATAACGACATTTACCAAAATGAGAAAGGGTTAGGTGAAAATGATCGAGTTTATCTTGTCGCCGCTTCTATTATTGCCACTTTAGGTGTACCTGAAAAAGTGAAACCGTTGGAAAAAGAGGATTTGAAATCCAGCGAAGAGGAAGGTAATCGTGATGGCGATATTATTATTCGTAAAATCAATGCCTTTTTTAATGAGAAAAAGCTACAACAAGACAAAAAAGATCTCATTATTCGAACGCTTTCCAATACGCTTTTGACGGAAAATATCAATAAACCACATAATGGAGAGAGCCAGCTTAAACGTGTATTTACTAAAATTGTCGATGACTTAGGTATTTACTACAAGATTGGCTTAACGACAGATTTTACAGGTAAGCTTTTCAATGAGATGTATTCGTGGTTAGGTTTTACACAAGATAAGCTAAATGATGTTGTTCTCACACCGTCTTATGTTGCGACTTTATTGGTGAAATTGGCACGAGTGAATAAAGACAGCTTTGTATGGGATTTTGCCACAGGTTCAGCAGGGCTTTTGGTTGCGGCAATGAATGAAATGCTCAAAGATGCTAAAGAAACCATTCATTCCCCCGAAGAGTTACGCAATAAAGAGGCACAGATTAAAGCCAACCAACTGTTAGGGTTAGAGCTATTGTCTAGCGTGTATATGTTAGCTATTCTCAATATGATTATGATGGGTGATGGCAGCTCGAACATCATCAATAAAAACTCCCTGACAGAGTTTGAAGGGCATTACGGTTTTGGCAAAACGCAAGAAAAATTCCCTGCAGATGCCTTTATTCTCAACCCACCATATTCTGCCGTGGGCAATGGTATGAATTTCGTTGAAAAAGCATTGAATATGATGCACAAAGGCTATGCTGCCATTATTATTCAAAATTCTGCAGGCAGTGGTAAAGCAAAAGAAATTAATCAACGTATTTTACAAAAGCATACTCTACTTGCCAGTATCAAAATGCCAAGCGATCTGTTTATTGGGAAATCTAGCGTACAGACCAATATCTATGTGTTTAAAGTCAATGAAAAGCATCATAAAGATGAAATAGTTAAATTTATTGATTTTAGTAATGATGGCTACACTCGCACCAATCGCAAAAAAGCCTCTAATAATCTTAAAGATACCGATAATGCTCGTGAACGTTATGAAGAAGTGGTGAATTTAGTCCGCTTTGGCAGAAGCAAGCTCAATCTTTTTACGGAAAAAGAGTATTACGAAAATACCATTGATCCTAACAATGGTGCCGATTGGAATCAATCTGCTCCAATTGATACTAAACCTACCCTTGAAGATTTTAAGAAAACGGTGGCAGATTATTTAGCGTGGGAAGTTTCAAATTTATTGAAAAAACAAGATAAGCAAGATGAAGCATTGGGAAAGTCGAAACCCACTTAACAGAACAGCTTCAACAAGTTGAGTGGGAAGAATTTAAATTAGGTGATTTGTTTGAAATAGAAGGAACAAAGTCTCTAGATAGTAATGCGATTAATTTTGTTAAAAAGGGGATTAACTTTGTTGGAAGAACATTTGAGAATAATGGTATCCAAGGTTTGATTGAAAAAAGAGAGTTTGAACCTAATAGCCCATTTACTATTACAGCAACCGTAATTGGTAATTACAAATATGTAAAATATCAAAAAGCAGAATACTACTGTTCACAAAATATAAACAAGCTTACACCTAAAGAAATTATTAATAAATGGAATGAAAGAGTTGCGTATTTCTTTGTATCAAATATCCAAAAATTTGTCTCTCTTTATGATGGGCAGCAGGGTGGTTATAAACTTAACGATATAAAGAAACATAAAATTAAACTACCAACCAAAAACGGCAAAATTAATTTTGATTTTATGGAGAATTTTATCTCGCAGCTCGAGGCGTTCCGCCTCTCGCAGCTCGAGGCATATTTACTGGCGACTGGCTTAAAAGATTATACACTAAATCCTGAAGAAAATCAAGTGGTTATGGATTTTGAAGGTGGGGAATTACAATGGAGAGAGTTTAATCTTGAGAAGTTATTTGGAAAAGCAACTCGTGGTAAACGCTTAAAAAGTGCGGACAGAATAGAGGGAAGTTTACCTTTTGTTACTGCTGGCGAAGCAGATACAGGAATTTCAGCATTTATAGGAAATAAAGTAGATATCTTTAAAAAGAATACAACAACTATTGATATGTTTGGTTCAGCAAAATACAGAAACTATGATTATGGTGGTGATGATCATATAGCTGTAGTACATACAGAAGGATTAAATAAATATGCTGCAATATTTACTACAACAGCCATTCATAAATCGTCTTATACTGGTAAATTTAGTTATGCTCGTAATTTTTATGCAAAAGATGCGGATGAATTAAATATTTTACTTCCAGTAAAAAATAATATGCCTGACTACGACTATATGGCTCTTTTAATTTCCGCTATACAAAAACTGGTTATCAAAGATGTCGTTTTATATGCCGACAGAAAAATAGCCGCAACTAAACAGATTATTGAGTGTAATAACACAAAGAGATAAAACCCAATGACAAACACCCAAGAAACCCTTTCGAGCAAATTGGCAGAAGCGATTGCCAATCCGATTTTCCCAGCCCTTGACAGCCAGTTGCGAGCTGGGCGACACATCAGCCTTGAAGCCTTAGATGAACATTCGTTTTTGATGGATTTTCAAGGCGAGTTGGAGCAGTTTTACCGCCGTTATCACGTGGAGCTAATTCGTGCCCCTGAAGGCTTTTTCTACTTGCGACCAAAGGCGTCAACCTTGATTGCTCGCAGTGCGATGAGCGAAATGGAAATGTTGGTCGGCAAAGTGTTGTGCTATCTCTATTTAAGCCCTGAACGCTTGGCACAGCAAGGGATTTTCAGCTATGACGAAGTCTATGATGAATTGCTGAATTTAGCGGACGAAAGCAAGTTGCTCAAAGCGATCAACCCACGTTCGACAGGGTCGGATTTAGACAAAGCCAAACTAGCGGAAAAAGTGGGGGGTGCATTACGCCGTTTGCAACGGATTGGAATGATCACCCGTGTGGGCGACCAAAACAGCAAAAAATTTGTGATTTCAGAGGCGGTGTTCCGTTTCGGGGCAGATGTCCGTTCAGGCGAAGATCCACGAGAAGCTCAACGCCGTTTATTGCGTGATGGTGAAGCGACGATTTCAACATCATCAACGCAAGCGGTCGGTTTTGATCAAGATGTTGCAAGCGATGAGATAGACGAAGAAGCCGATCGGTTTGATAGCGAGAAAGAATAATCTGTACTTTAACTCAGAAAGATATGCTGATTGATCTGATTGCGTAAAATTTATCGTAGCGAACCTGCTGACTTGGATTTTTTGAACAGCTTGCTCATCAGGTGCAGCAAATCGGGCAGAATTTCCTTATGTGCGACAAAATTTGATTGTGTAAAATCCTATTACGCCACAGGATACGCCGATTGCGATCTTGTTAAGTGGACAACCTAGAACAGGGAAGCAAGTAGGATGGGCTTTAGCCCATCAATAAAAACCAAATCGTGATGATGGGCTGAAGCCCATCCTACGAACTGATTGCTTTGAGATTTATTCTCGCACACAAAAAGTATTTGATAGCCAAACGATGCCTGTTGGGAAAATCAAGCAGGTTATTAACCAAGAATTACACAGAAACGATATAAAAGAAGGAAAATCCTAATGGAAAATGTGGATTTGCAAAAAGAGATGCCAATCTTACCGCTTGCGAAAGCCGAAGGCGTGGCACGTGGCAAGTTTCGTTCACTCACCTTGATTAACTGGAACGGTTTTTTCGCTCGCACCTTTGATTTAGATGAGTTGGTTACCACCCTTTCGGGCGGTAACGGAGCGGGGAAATCGACCACAATGGCAGGTTTTGTCACGGCGTTGATCCCTGATTTGAGCTTGCTCAATTTCCGTAATACCACCGAAGCAGGCTCGACTTCCAGCAGTCGTGATAAAGGCTTGTACGGCAAGCTGAAAGCGGGTGTCTGTTATGCGGTGTTGGAAAGCGAAAATTCCCGTGGGCAGCGGATTCTGACTGGCGTTCGCTTGCAACAAATTGCAGGGCGAGATAAAAAAGTCGATATTCGTTCGTTCTCGCTACAAAATATCGAGCCAAATCAATCGGTTATTTCGATTTTGACCGAGCAAGTGGGCGAAAATAACGCCCGTGTGTTGCCGTTAAATGAACTCAAAGAGAAGTTTGACGACACCGATAGCCAATTCAAACAGTACAATTCGATTACCGATTACCACAGTTTCTTGTTCGATCTCGGCGTGATCCCAAAACGTCTGCGTTCGTCCGCTGACCGTAGCAAATTCTACAAATTGATCGAAGCGTCCTTATACGGTGGGATTTCGAGTGTGATCACCAAATCCTTGCGGGATTATCTCTTGCCTGAAAACACGGGCGTTCGCCAAGCGTTCCAAGATATGGAATCGGCGTTGCGTGAGAACCGAATGACGTTGGAAGCGATCAAGGTCACCCAATCTGATCGGGATATGTTCAAAAAATTGATCACCGAATCGACCAATTATGTGTCGGCAGACTATATGCGACACGCCAACGAACGCCGTGGCAACGTACAATCGGCGGTGGAAAAACGCCAAGAATGGTATCAAGCCAAATCGGCGATTGCCCTTGAACAGCAACGGTTTGTTGAGTTCAGCCGTGAAGCGAGCGAGTTAGGCGATGCCGAAGAAGGGTTAGAACTGGCTTATCAAAATGCGGTCAATCAGCTCAATTTAGTCAGCAATGCGGCTCGCCACCAAGAGAAAGTGGAACGTTATCAGGACGAAGTGGCGGAGCTGAACGAAAAATTAGAAGAACAGCAAATCGCCGTGGAAGAAGTGGCGGAGAAAGTCGAGCAGTTGCAGGGCAGAGCGGACGATGCGGACGAAATGGTGGAAGACTTGCGTTCGCAAATGGCGGATTATCAGCAAGCGTTAGATGCCCAGCAAACTCGTGCGTTGCAGTATCAACAAGCGATTGCTGCACTGGAAAAAGCCAAACAGTTGTGCGGTTTGCCGCATTTAGATCTGCATAATTTGGACGATTATCACGCCGAATTTGCCGCCCAAGCGGAAGAAATTACCGATAAAGTGTTTGAGTTGGAACAGCGTTTGTCGGTGTCCGAAATGGCGAAAACCCAGTTTGATAAAGCCTATGATCTCGTTTGCAAAATCAACGGCGAAACTGACCGCTTGCAAGCGTGGGACGTGGCTCGTGAATTATTGGCGGACTACCCAAGCCAGCAGGCTCAAGCCCAACAAGCGGTGACATTACGCCAAAAATTGGCGGATTTAGAACAGCGTTTGCACCAACAACAAAATGCCGAACGCTTGCTTGCCGAGTTCAACCAAAAAGCCCAAACGGATTTTGAAACGGCTGAAGAGCTGGACGCGTACTACGAACAGCAACAAGCGAAAGTGGAAGATTTAGAAGCCGAACTAGCGGAATTTGTCGAACAGCGTTCTACTCAACGCCAACAGCGTGAGCAATTAAATCAACAATATCAACAACTTGCACAAAATGCCCCAGCGTGGCATACCGCCCAAGCGGCGTTGCAACGCTTGCAAGAGCAGTGTGGCGAAACCTTCCCAGCCAGCCAAGCGGTGATGCACTATATGCAGGAAACCTTGGGGCGTGAGCGACAAGCGACCCTTGAGCGTGATGAATTGGCTCGCCGTGAGCAGTGGCTAGACGAGCAGATCAGCCGATTAAGTCAGCCAGACGGTTCAGAAGATCCACGCCTTAACCATTTAGCCGAAAAATTCGGCGGTGTGTTGCTCTCCGAACTCTACGAAGATGTGTCGCTAGACGATGCTCCGTATTTCTCCGCCCTGTATGGCGAAGCTCGGCACGCCATTGTAGTGCGTGATTTGGACGCGGTGAAAAATCAGCTCGCCCAGTTAGACGACTGCCCAGATAATCTCTATTTGATCGAGGGCGATCCGAATGCGTTTGATGATAACGTCTTTGCCAGCGAAGAGTTAGCCGATGGTGTGGTGGTGCAACTTTCCGACCGCCAATGGCGTTATTCTAAATTCTCTGAATTTGCCGTGTTCGGACGGGCATCGCGTGAGAAACAGTTGGAAAAACTGAAAGCTGAACGAGATGAAACAGCAGAAAAACACGCGGAACGTGCCTTTGATGTGCAGAAATGCCAACGCTTGCACCAGCATTTGAGCCAGTTTATCGGCACCCATTTAGCCTTGGCGTTCCAGCCTGATCCTGAAGTAGCGATGCAACAAATTGCCGAGCAACGGGGGGTGATTGAGCGGGAGTTATTGCAAAATAACGGGCAAGAACAACAGCTTCGCCATCAATTAGACAACAGCAAAATCCAGTTGCAATTATTGAGCAAAATCTTACCGCTTGTGCATTTGCTTGCCGATGAAACTTTAGTAGATCGTACTGAAGAGTGCCGTGAACAACTGATTTTCGCCCAAGAGAGCGAGCAATTTATCCGCCAATTCGGCAACGCCTTGGCACAGCTTGAACCGATTGCGGCGGCATTGCGGAGCGATCCTGCCCAATTTGAACAGCTTGAAGCCGACTACAAGGGGTCAGTTCTTGAGCAAAAAGTGCTAAAACAGAAAGTGTTCAGCCTTGCCGATGTGATGAACCGCCGCCTGCATTTCAGCTATCAGGAGAGCGTTGGGGCGGAAAGTTCACCGCTTAACGAGCAACTTCGCCAACGTTTGGAAACCGCCCAGCGTGAGCGTGAGCAGTTGCGTGGACAGCTTCGCCAAGCTCAAGCTCAGCTTGCTGATTACAACCAAGTGTACACGGCGTTACGCAGTTCCTTTGAGGCGAAAAATCAGCTATTGGACGAGCTTCTGCGTGAAATGCACGAGTACGGCATTCATAACGATCAAGAAGCGGTGGCACGAGCCACGGCACAGCGTGATGAACTGCAACAACGCCTAAGCCAACACCGCAGCCGTAAGAGCTATCTAGATAAACAACTAGCGGTGATCGAGGCGGAGATGGACAACCACAACAAGGCGATGCGAAAAGCCGAGCGAGATTATCACGCCCAACGTGAAATTGTGGTGCAAGCCAAAGTCAGCTGGTGTTTGGTGCAGAAAATGTCCCGTAACAGCGACGTGGAAAAACGCTTGAACCGCCGTGAATTGGCGTACCATTCTGCCGAAGAGTTGCGTTCGATTTCCGATAAAGCGTTGGGGGCGTTACGCCAAGCGGTGGCGGATAACGAATACTTGCGTGATAGCCTGCGTGCGTCCGAAGACAGCCGTAAGCCTGAAAACAAAGTGGCGTTCTTTATTTCCGTTTATCAACATTTGCGGGAGCGGATTCGCCAAGACATCATTAAAACGGACGATCCGATTGATGCGATCGAACAAATGGAAATTGAACTTTCTCGCCTAACCAACGAGCTGACCAGCCGTGAGAAAAAATTGGCGATCAATGCTGAAAGTGTGGCGAACATTCTGCGTAAAACGATTCAGCGTGAACAAAACCGCATTTTGCAACTCAACCAAGGCTTGCAAAATATCGCCTTCGGTCAAGTCAAAGGCGTGCGTTTAGTGGTAAACATTCGGGATACTCACGCCATTTTGCTCAACGCTTTATCGCAACGGGACGAAAACAGCGACTTGTTCGACAATGCGAAATTGAGCTTCTCCGAAGCCTTGGCAATGTTGTACAAACGGGTGAATCCGCATATCGAAATGGGGCAACGCACGCCACAAACCATTGGCGAAGAGTTACTCGATTACCGCAACTATCTCGATTTAGAAGTGGAAACCTTCCGTGGGGCAGACGGCTGGCAACGTGCGGAAAGTAGCTCACTTTCAACGGGTGAAGCGATTGGTACGGGGATGTCGATTTTGCTGATGGTGGTGCAGAGTTGGGAAGAAGAATCCCGCCGCTTGCGTGCCAAAGACATTCTGCCAGTGCGCTTGCTGTTCCTTGATGAAGCCGCTCGACTTGATGCGACGTCGATCAACACCTTGTTCGAACTGTGCGAGCGGTTAGATATGCAGCTGCTTATCGCTGCCCCAGAAAACATCAGCCCAGAGCGTGGCACCACCTATAAACTCGTGCGGAAAATCGCCAACAACCAAGAGTACGTCCACGTGGTTGGGTTGAAAGGGTTTGGACAGTAATTGTACAGAGCGGATAGATTATCCGCTCTGAGTCATATAGCACGATTTCAGTAATGGCATTTTGGGTCTTTGATTCTAGAGGCACCTCTGTGCCATTCATCTATAACTGTTGCAATGCCAACTAATTCCTGTTGCAGCTTGATTGCGGACGTGCAAAGATATAGCCTTTCGTATTTTCTTAGGATATGTCATGAGCAAGCAAGGCAAACCTTTTATTCTCCATTCCCCTTTTAAACCTGCTGGCGATCAGCCCACGGCGATTACCAAATTAGTCGAAGGCTTGAACGACGGCTTGGCTCATCAAACGTTGCTCGGCGTAACAGGCTCGGGCAAAACCTTTACTATTGCCAATGTGATCGCCACGCTCAACCGCCCAGCGATGTTGCTCGCCCCGAACAAAACCTTGGCAGCACAACTTTATGCGGAAATGAAAGCCTTTTTCCCTGAAAATGCGGTGGAATATTTCGTTTCCTACTACGACTACTACCAGCCCGAAGCCTATGTGCCTGCAAGCGACACCTTTATCGAAAAAGATGCGTCCATCAACGAGCAGATCGAACAGATGCGACTGTCCGCCACCAAATCCTTTTTGGAGCGGCGAGATACCATCGTAGTGGCATCGGTTTCTGCCATTTACGGCTTAGGCGATGTCGATGCCTATATGCAGATGATGTTGCACTTGCAAGTGGGGGCGATTATCGACCAACGCACCATTCTCTCTCGCCTTGCCGAATTGCAATACACCCGCAACGACCAAGCCTTTGTGCGTTCCACCTTTCGGGTGCGAGGCGAGGTGATCGACATCTTCCCTGCGGAATCGGACGAAGTGGCGTTACGGGTCGAACTGTTTGATGATGAAATTGAAAACTTGTCGCTGTTCGACCCACTCACAGGGCATAGCCTAGGCAAAGTGCCACGCTACACCATCTACCCGAAAACCCACTACGTTACGCCAAGAGAACGGATTTTAGAGGCGATTGAGCAGATCAAAGCAGAGCTTGCCGAACGCCGTACCTACTTCATTCAAGAAAACAAATTGCTGGAAGAACAACGCCTTGCCCAACGCACCCAATTTGACATCGAAATGATGAACGAATTGGGCTACTGCTCGGGGATCGAAAACTATTCACGCTATTTGTCGGGCAGAAAAGCCGGCGATCCGCCGCCGACTTTGTTCGATTATATGCCGTCAGACGGCTTGCTGATCATTGACGAAAGCCACGTGACCGTGCCACAAATTGGCGGAATGTACCGTGGCGACCGAGCCAGAAAAGAAACGCTGGTGCAATACGGTTTCCGCTTGCCGTCCGCCTTGGACAACCGCCCGTTACGCTTTGAAGAATTTGAACGCCTGTCGCCGCAAACGATCTACGTTTCCGCCACACCCGGCCTTTATGAATTGGAAAAAAATCCTGAGGTGATCGACCAAGTAGTTCGACCAACAGGCTTGCTCGATCCAATTATCGAAGTCCGCCCAGTCGCTACGCAAGTCGATGATTTGCTGTCGGAAATTCATAAACGAGTAGAAGTGAACGAGCGAGTGTTGGTGACTACGCTCACCAAAAAAATGGCGGAAGATCTCACCGATTATTTGGACGAACACGGCGTGCGAGTGCGTTACCTGCACAGCGATATCGACACGGTGGAACGGGTCGAAATCATTCACGACTTGCGAATGGGCATGTTTGATGTGCTGGTTGGGATCAACTTGTTGCGTGAAGGCTTGGATATGCCAGAAGTGTCGCTGGTTGCCATTTTAGATGCGGACAAAGAAGGCTTTTTACGCTCCGAACGTTCGCTGATTCAAACCATCGGACGAGCCGCCCGAAACCTGAACGGCAAAGCGATTTTATACGGCGACCGCATTACCAACTCAATGCAAAAAGCGATTCAAGAAACCGAACGCCGCCGCGAAAAACAGATGGAACACAACCGCCAACAAGGCATTACCCCACAAGCCCTGAACAAAAAAGTCGGCGAACTGCTCGACATTGGACAAACCGACAAACCAAAACGGGGTAAGCAGCGACTGCAAGGGGGGGAGAAAAACGAAGATTTTGCAAACGTTCGACAACCGAAATCCCGCAAAGAATTGGAAAAAGAGCTGAAAGTGCTAGAACAACAAATGAAAGAATTCGCCCAGAATTTAGAGTTTGAAAAAGCGGCGGCGACAAGGGATAAGTTGCAGCAATTGAAGGCGTATTTGTTAGAAGTATAAGGAGTTGACGATGTTCAAATGGCTACTCGCTTGGCGTAAACCAAGCAATCGTTTATGGGCAACGCCGACAATTTGGGCGTTGTTAACCGTTGGATTTGTGTTTGCCTTGAAATTAGGGGCAGCGGTGTTGCCAGATAATTGGCTACCTGATGTGCCTGTGGAAACCTTGTCGGCGTTATTAAATATCATTGCCTCGAGTATGTTGGCTGTCAGCACCTTTTCGCTCTCGATTATGGTCTCTGCCTTTGCTTCGGCCGCAAATGGCGTGACGCCAAGGGCAACAGACGTGGTAATGGGCGACGATAATACTCGCACGGCGATCACCAGTTTTATCTGTGCGTTTATCTATGCGTTAATTGCCAAAACTGCATTAGGTATGGATTTCTACGAGCAAAATGGGCGATTTATTCTGTTTATCAGCACCGTGGCTGTGTTAGTGTATTTGATTGTTACACTTATTCGCTGGGTTTATACCCTTTCACACCTTGGACGGCTCGGCAACACCTTGCGAAAAATCGAAACGGTGGCAGAGTGTGCCTTAACACAATACCGTATGGCACCCCAAATGTACGCTACACGCAAAACGTCGTTACCTACCAATGCTCAAACGATTTTAGCAGAATGCACTGGCTATCTAACCCATATTGATATGCAAGGCTTGCAAGAAATAGCTGAAGAAAATCAATGGGATATTGATATTTTAGTTCGTCCTGGAGAGTTGATTACACCTGATAGTGAATTATGCAAAGTCAGTGGCAATCTCGAAGACGTGGAAGCATTGCAACGCTGTTTTGTGCTGGCACCAGAGCGAACGTTTGAGCAAGATCCGAGTTGGGGATTTATCGTATTAAGCGAAGCTGCACAGCGAGCGTTATCGCCTGCGGTCAACGATCCAGGTACCGCTATCAACATTATGACGATTATGCTGTCGCTACTGGTGAAACCGAAGGAAAATGTAACAAGCGATGAGCCTTGCTATGACCGTTTATCGATTAAGGCGTTAGATTGTAAAGAGTGGATTCGTGATGGCTTTGCCCCGATTTCTCGTGATGGTGCAACAATTTTAGAAGTAAATATCGTGATGCAAAAAGTGTTGGCCGGTGTTTGGCGGAATGCACCAGAAAATGAGGTGCGGGAGGCAGCAAAAGCGATGGCAATCTCGGCGTTGCAACGTAGTTTACAATCGATGGAATTTGAGCTAGATCGCAGTGCCTTGAGCCAAAAGCATCAGGAGCTGTTTGAATGATTAAACGGATAAAATAATCGATTGGCTAATCAAATGATTCGCCAATCAAACGGATAAAATGCCTTTCCTGCAATTAGCTTTCACGTTGAACGATAAAACCCGCCAAGGCTTGCAGGGATTGGGTATCAAACGGCAGTTGTTGTAGTGAGTGAATCGCCAGTTGATACAAATCTTGGGCTTTCTGTTTCGCTCCGTCTAAGCCCAGCAGTTTCGGATAAGTGCTTTTGTTTAAGGCTTCGTCCGAGCCGACAGTTTTGCCGATTTTCTCACTTTGTCCGATCACGTCCAAAATATCGTCTTGCACTTGGAATGCCAAGCCAATCGCTTTGGCGTAGGTTTCAAGGTGCGTTTTAATTTGCGGATCTTGTGCGTAATCGGATAAATTCAGCCCCATTCGCACCGATGCCACAATCAACGCTCCTGTTTTATTGCGGTGAATTTGCTCTAATTCGGCAAGCGACACTGCCTGATTTTCTGCCAACAAATCCAAACTTTGCCCCAAGCACATTCCGCCAGCCCCTGCCGCTTGAGCCAGCAACTGCACCTGTGCGATTTTCTGCTCAGCGGTGGCAAATGGATCTTTGGCTAACAGCTCAAACGCAAAACTTTGCAACGCATCGCCCGCAAGAATGGCGGTGGCTTCATCAAAGGCGATGTGGCAGGTCGGCTTGCCACGGCGGAGCTTATCATTGTCCATTGCAGGCAGATCATCGTGCACCAACGAATAGGCGTGAATCACTTCCATTGCGGCGGCTGAATGGTCGAGCTTTTCCAAGCTAACGCCCAACATTCTGCCCGTGGCATAAATCAAAAACGGACGAATCCGTTTACCACCAAGCAACACCGCATAACGCATAGCTTCAACAAGGGGGGACTTTTGCTCAGAAAAGTGCAAAAGTTGGCTGTCGATAAAGTGATTAATCCGTGCTTGGCAGTGGGTTAAATCGTGCGAGAGAGAGTAGCGCATTATTGATAATCCGAAAGTGCTGCGTGATCGTTTTTTTGTAGCAAAATTTGAATACGTTGCTCAGCTTTTTGCAAACGTTCTTGCCCTTGCTGAACCAGTTTAATCGCCGTTTCAAACTCGTTTAATGCGTCTTCCAACGGCAGATCGCCGGCTTCCAAACGCCCAACAATCTGTTCTAATTCTTTGAGCGTGCTTTCAAAATCGGTTGGTTTTTTTGCCATAGTCTATTCCTTCTATTACGACGGGGCATTTTACGTGAGAATTTTGCAAAAGTGGATTATTTTTCGGTTTTCGGCTATTGTACGCCAAATTTTGCAAGGAGAAATTATGATTGTCACCCAGCTCAACCTGTTCCCGATTAAATCCACCAAAGCTTATCAAGTTGAACAAGCCTTTGTGCAGCCGCAGGGGCTGAATTTTGACCGTGAATTTATGATCACTGAGCCAGACGGCAAATTTATTACGGCACGCAAAGATGCGGTGTTGTATCAGCTTTCGGCATTTCCGATTTCCACAGGGCTTGTGATTGTGGATGAGCAGGGCGAGCAAGCGGTGGCGTTGTATCAAGATTTTGCCAAAAGCGAGCCGAGCGAAGTGTGGGGAACGCAGTTTCCGTCTTGGGTGGCAAACGAGAGTGTGAACCAGTGGCTCAGTCAAAAATTCGGGCGAGCGGTGCAGTTGCGTTGGTTGGGCAAGAAAAGTCAGCGGACAGTGGCGAATTTTGGCGACAATCCGCTCAGTTTTGCTGACAGCAATCCCGTGCTGTTGGTGTCGCAAAAATCTTTGGAGCAAGTGCAAAAATGGTCGCCTGTGCCGGTTTCAATGGAACAGTTTCGCGGAAATATTGTCATAGACGGCAGTCAAGCCTTTGAAGAAGAACTGTGGCGGCGTGTGCAAATTGGCAGCGTGAAATTTACTTTCGCCCAATGTTGCACCCGTTGCATTTTGATTACTCGCAATGTGCAAACCTTGGAGCTTGACCCAACATCCGAGCCATTCCGTACGCTCAAACAGCAACACACCAACGAAAACGGCAAGCCAATTTTTGGCATTCATTTAGTGCCTGAAAATAGTGGCGTGATCCGTGTCGGCGATAAGGTACAAGTGTTTGGTTAGCATTTGCAAAAATATCGGTTTTTCTCACCCCCTTGCATGTCTTTATGGCGAAGGGAGAAATGAAGTTGAGACAAAAGAGTTTACCGAGAAAAGGGTGAGGGCGTTTCCAGCTTTTCTCGGCACACGACAATTTCAATTCTGGCTGCTTTCTTCCGAACCTGACCAAGTAAACTGAACGCCATTGCGAGAGACCAAAAACGCCCTCATTGGATTGCACGACTGTGCAAGGCTTGGAATTATAGGCAGTTCGGCACTCAAATACAAGGGGAAATCGCCGTAAGTGTTGCGATTAGCATAAAAAAATAACAAATGGAGGCACAATGAAAGCTCTTTCACACTTAATTGAATTACTCACGTTAGAACGGTTAGACGATAGCTTATTCCGTGGCGAAAGCGAGGATTTGGGTTTTCCACAAGTCTTCGGCGGGCAAGTGGTGGCACAGGCGATTGCTGCGGCAATGCAAGTGGTTGAATTAGAACGGGATTTACATTCCATCCACGCCTATTTTTTGCGGGCGGGCGATGCGGCGTATCCGATTATTTATGAAACGGAAATATTGCGTGAAGGCAAAAGTTTTACAGCGGTGAGCGTGAATGCTAAGCAGCATAATGAGATTATTTGCAGGGTGATGACTTCCTTCCAAGTGCGAGAGGTGGGATTTGAGCATCAAATTGTCATGCCAAAAGTAGCTCAACCTGAACAGTTTTATTCGGAAAATGAGTTAATTCAATCTCTTGCGTTAATGTTACCGTCTGCGTTACGCGAAAAATTTGCAGCGGAGAGAGCGTTTGATGTGCGAATTCAGTATCCGAACGATCCATTCAACGGACGTAAACTGCCTCCAGAACAATTTTTATGGACAAAACTGAATGGCTCTGCCCCGCAAGATCGCCGTTTGCAGCAATGTTTGTTAGCATATTTCAGCGATTTTCACTGCATTTTAACCATGCTTCACCCACATGAGCGCGGTTTTATGCAACCAGGTATGCGAATTGCAACACTTGACCACAGCATTTGGTTTCACCGTGATTTTGATTTTAATCAGTGGCTTTTATTTTCTTTAACCAGTCCGAATGCGAGTGGTGCGAGAGGGATTACTCGTGGCGAAGTTTTTGATGTGCAAGGGCGATTAATTGCGACTTACCAGCAAGAAGGACTGATTCGAGAACAGACAGCATAAATGAAATAAACATCACGAAAAACATAGTCATTTGTAGGAGAAATGACTAAAATGCGTGATTTTATCAGCGAGTGGAAAAGGAGTTGGATCTGTGAAGAGCAAATCACTTTATTATCTCATGTCGATTGTCATGGCGGGAGGAAGTATGCCTTTGGGGATGGCTAATGATTTGACGCAGATTCAGCAAAACATTAGTCAACAACAGGCAAAAATCACAGAGCAAAAGAAGAAACGGACTTCTCTACAATCCACTTTGAAAAATCAAGAAATACAGATAGGCAGAGTGAATGTAGCGTTAAAGCAAATGGAAGAACGCTTAGATGATATTAGGCAAACGATCAAAAAAAATGAGCAAAATATTCAACGGTTGGAACAGCAAGAAGTCGAACAGAAAACGAAATTGAAAGAACAACTAGATTCTGCATATCGTTCAGGGATTCATCCTTCGGTATTGGAGCGGTTACTTTCTGAACCAGCAAAGAATGCGGATAGAATGAGTGCATATTACGGGCATATGAATCAGGCAAGAATTGAGATGATTTATGAGCTTCGACGAACGCAAGAGACGCTCAAAAAGCGACGTGATGAGTTGAACACTCAGCAAGAGGCTTACCAATTACAACTTTCCGCACAACGTAAACAAGAAGGTGAACTCAAAAAAATAAAACGTGAACGGGAAAACACGCTACGGTCAATTGATAAAACGTTAGAAGCGGAACAACATCGGTTAGAGGTGTTAAAGAGTAATGAAGCGTCATTACGTCGACAAATTGCTCAAGCACTGAAAGAAGCAGAAAGACAAGAAAAAAAAGAGATTGCTCAGCTTGAGAAACAGAAAAGCCGTGAAGGGAAGCCTAAAGCAACTGAACAGGAAAAACAACAAATTCGTGCAGGATCAGGATTATCAGGGAAATATGCGATGCCAGTGAAAGGAAAAATGTTGAACCGCTTTGGACGCTCCCAAAAGAACGAAGTGGAATGGGATGGGGTGGTGATTGAAGCAGCATCGGGTACCCCCGTTAAAGCGATTGCTGCAGGGCGGGTTGTTCTTGCTAGTTGGCTTGAAGGTTATGGTCAGCTGGTGGCGATTGATCATGGTAAAGGGGACATGTCTTTTTATGGTTATAATCAATCGGTTGCGGTGAAAAAGGGGAGCCGTGTACAAGTAGGACAAACTATTGCTTATGTTGGCAACAGTGGTGGACAGAATCGTTCTGCTCTTTATTTTGCTATTCGGCGTAAGGGGATTCCAGTAAATCCTTTATTGTGGGTGAATTAGCATGACGGTGAGTTTTTACAAGGGGGTGACTTTCTCCCTGTTTTTGCAAATTTTTTTGTTTTCTTCCCCCCTTGTCACGGCCGCAAAATTGGCTATTGTGATTGATGACATTGGCTATCGAAACAAAGAAGACAGTGCCATTTATGATTTGCCGAAAGCGGTAAGTGTTGCCATCATTCCTTCTGCTCCTCAAGCAACCGAGCGAGCGGAGCAGGCCTATCAACAACAACGAGATATTCTTATCCATCTACCAATGCAGCCACAAAATCATCTGCTGGTAGAATCGGGTGCTTTGGTTGTAGGAATGGAAGCCGAAAAGGTAAAACGCACCATTGAAGTTGCTCGAAAGCGAGTCCCCTATGCGATTGGTCTTAATAACCATATGGGCAGCCGAGCAACGACAGACAGCCAGTTAATGCAACACTTAATGCAGGTGTTAAAAGCCGAGCAGCTGTTTTTCCTTGATAGCAAAACGGCAGGCAATAGCGTGGCGTATAAAACTGCGAAAAATCTGGGGGTTTCTGCTTTGGAGCGACACATTTTTTTAGATGATAGTGATGAATTAGGAGATGTGCAACGGCAATTTGAGGCTGCAATTCGCTATGCTCGTAAACACGATGTGGCAATTATGATTGGCCATCCAAGAAAAAATAGTATTAAGGTGTTGCAACAAGGGATTTCTCAGTTGCCGAATGATATTGAATTGATACCAATCAGTGCGTTATGGCGACAAGACGTGATTCAGCCAGTTATGCCATTTAAACTAATCTTTACGTTAACACCCGCATTGACCTCAATACCCCCTTTTCATCATGTGCCACTTTTGCGTGGTGTACCAAAGGATTAGAAAATGACAATAAAAAACCAGTTTGTTGCGTTATGTCTTTTACTTCCAACATACGGTTTTGCGGAGCAAACTGTACAGTTGAGTGTGGAAGGGATTACAGAGGATGCTTTAACCTCCAATGTGCGTATTCATCTTTCCCAAATTAGTAATGAAGATGCAGATGGCTCTGAACGCTATCAATTCCGAGTGCAAGAAGCGGTAGACAAAGCACTGAGAGCAATGGGATATTACAATACGCAATACCGTTTTGAACTGACACCACGTCAGCGTCCGCAAAAAGATCTGTTGAAATTGTTGGTGAAATTGGATAAACGCACCAAAGTGGATGAGCGAGATGTGCAGATCATCGGTGCAGGCAGAGATGATCCTGATTTTGATAAAATCATTGAAAATTTGCCACCCGTGGGCACTTACCTCAATCACGAAGAGTATGAGAGTGTCAAAAGCCAGATAGAAAAAACGGCACAAGCCAAAGGCTATTTTGATGGTCAATGGGCGATGAGTCGTTTGGAAATTTTTCCTTCAGAGCATTGGGCGGATTGGCGACTGCATTATAAAACGGGCGAACGTTATCGCTATGGCAATATTCAGTTTAAAAATAATCAGATTAGAGAGGATTATTTAACCAATATTTTGCGAATTAAATCGGGCGATCCTTATTATTTGAATGATTTGTCGAAAATTTCCAGTGATTTTTCGGGAAAATGGTTTGCTTCTGTATTGGTTGAGCCGCATTTGAACGAACAGAAGAAGCAGGTCGATCTTGATATTTTGTTGCAACCAAGGAAGAAAAATGAAATTGAAGTTGGACTAGGTTATGCCACAGACGTTGGACCTCGTTTACAACTGAATTGGAAAAAGCCGTGGATCAACAGCCGTGGACATAGCTTTGTGGGCAATACTTATATTTCCAAGCCAGAACAACGTCTTGAAGGGGCTTATAATATGCCTGTGAAAGCCCACCCACTCCATTTTTATTATCAAGCCTCGGGTGGGGTTGAGCGTGAAAAACGCAATGACACCCAATTTACAGGGGCTCATTTAGGTTTTCAGCGTTTTTGGAATCACGAAACGGGTTGGGCATTTTCGTTGGGACTGAAAACTCGTTATGATGCGTTCCAGCAAGGTAATCAACCCAAAGCTAAAACCTTATTAGTTTATCCAACCGCATCGTTGAATCGTAAACGCAGTGACGGTAATCGCTTTGCATTGTGGGGCGATTCGCAAAAGCTGACGCTCAACTGGGGCAGTAAGATATGGGGCTCTGATGTCGATTTTTATAGTTTGAAAGCCTCAAGTGCGTGGATCAGAACTTTCGCAGATAATCACCGTTTTTATTTTCGAGGAGAGATGGGCTATCTCAACACCAGTGAATTTAACCGTATTCCGCCATCGCTTCGCTATTTCGCAGGGGGGGATATGAGTGTGCGTGGTTTTGGCTATAAGAAAATTTCTCCTTTAGATCGAGATGGAAAATTAACGGGAGGCAGCCATTTGATTACGGGCACTGCGGAATATCAGTACCAAGTCTATCCAAACTGGTGGGCAGCCACGTTTTATGATACGGGTTTAGCTGCAAAATCGTTTAAAGCAGCGGGGTTACATTCAGGTGCGGGCATTGGGGTGCGTTGGGCATCGCCAATTGGTGCGATCAAATTTGATCTTGCCACACCTGTTCGTTCACCGAATGCAAAAAAAGGCATTCAATTTTATGTCGGTTTAGGATCGGAACTTTAATCCATTTAGGGCAAATGCAATGCAAGATAACCAACATTCACCCCAAGATTACGGCAATTCAGCCCCTCCACCCGCCCACCAAAAACGTAAAAGTCGATGGCGGTGGCTTGCCTATGGCATCGTGCTACTGATGGTGTTGATCGCAATTCCGATAGGGTTTCTCGCCACGGCGAAAGGGCAACAGTTCGCCTTGCAATGGTTGGCGAAGTCGATGGATCAATTGAGTATTGGCAAGGTAGAAGGCAGTTTACAAGAGGGCTTGCGTTTATCGGATACTCGTTTTGTGATGGACGGTGTAGAAATAGATGCGGGCGAGGCAGCACTACACATTGGTTTTGGTTGCTTACTGGAAGGTAAAGCCTGTGTGGAAAATTTGGCGTTGTCGAAGGCGAAAATTCGGGTAGATACCAGTAAGTTGCCACCAGCTCAAGCCTCAGAAAAAGCCACGAAAACAGGGCAATTTGAGCTGCCATTACCAGTGAATCTTCAACGCATTGCGATTGATGATTTGCAGGTGAGCGTTGATCAAATGGATATTGCCTTAAATCATTTCCATACAGGCTTATCAGGGCAAGGCAACCAGCTGGCGATTTCACCGACTGAACTCGATGGCTTAACTATTCGTTTGCCGCCACAAGCGGTCAGTTCGGAGCAGAAAAAAGCGAAAAAAGAAAAAGCCAAGCAGACCCCAGCAAACAAGCTGCCAGTGGATTGGGACGCACTCAAGCAGCAATTGGCACAGCCGTTATTAACCAAGCTCGATCCGATTGAATTACCGCTTCATCTTGATTTGCCAGAAATGCGAGCCAAATCGATCCAACTCGTACAAAAACAGCAAGATGCACAAGGCAAGCCGCTTGAGGCTAAGTCATTGCTACTGATTTCAGATGTGCAACTGGCAGCGAAATCAGATAGCCAAACCGTGGAATTACAACAACTTTCAATCCAAACCGACAAAGGCAATGTGGCGGGCAAAGGTTTACTAAAACTCACAGATAATTACCCCCTTGTATGGCAATTACACGCCAACAGCCCAGATTTACCTGAATTTAAATTGCCTGCCAGCCAAGTCAATGCGAACTTAGCAGGCGAGTTGTTTGGCAATACCACCTTAGATATTCAAACAACAGGGGCGGTGAACGCTCAGATTCAAGGCTCCGTTCAGCTTGCCGAGCCAAAAACGCCGCTTCATTTCAGCATCAAGAGTGAGGCTATCCGCTATCCATTTGTACCAGAAAAAGGGCAAGACCCGTTGAAGCTCACCGAGTTAGACCTTCAGTTAACTGGGGATTTGCTCAATTATGCTTTAGATGGCAAGGTCGCAATGAGCGGAATGGGCTTGCCTGCGGGTTCCGTCAAATTGAAAGGCACAGGCGAGCTGACGCAATTTGAGCTGGAAAAATTGGCGATCAACGCGTTGCAAGGCCGGGCTGAGCTGGCTGGCAAAGTCGATTGGCAAAATGGCGTAGCCTGGGATGCTCAAGTCAAACTGAATAATCTCAATACCAAATCTTTATTGCCTGAATGGGCGGCGGTGCTGTCGGGCGATTTGCACAGCAAAGGCTATGCAGGGCGTGGCGAAAAAGGTGATGAATGGGGTGTTGCGGTATCCGAAATGGATATGAATGGCAAGCTGTTTGATAAGCAGCTGAAACTCAAAGGTGAATTAAGTGCCGATCACCAAACCTTGCTCAATGTGCCACAAGCTAGCCTAATTTATGGTGAGAATACGATCGGTTTGCAAGGCAGATTAGGTGAACAATCGGATTTTTGGGCGAATATTGATGCCCCCAATTTACAGGGCTTAGTGCCAAAATTAAACGCCAGTGCCAAGGGTAAAGTGCGTTTGCTGGGGAATATTCAACAGCCTGAATTAGATCTTGATTTAGTTGCCAATAATATTCGCTACGATCAAGTTCAATTGCAGCATTTAACCGCCAAAGGCAAGATCACCACTGCCGAGCAGATTGTAGGCGATTTGGTGTTGAGTTTACGCCAATTCAAACAAGGTGATATTCAGATCGATAATGCCAATCTGAAAGCATCGGGCAGTGAGCAAGAGCACCTGTTGATTGTGCAAGCCAAAGGCGAACCTGTTGGGGCGAATTTGCAAATTTCGGGAACATTTGACCGCTTGCAGCAACGTTGGCAGGGGCAGTTAAGTCAAGTGATGATTCAATCTCCCGTTGGCGAGTGGAAAGCAGATAAGCCGATTGCGGTGAACTACGATCACTCGCAAGTCAACGCCAACATCGCTGCCCATTGTTGGACAAATCCGAAGCTTCATCTTTGCTTTCCACAGGCTTTCCAAGCTGGGTTGGAAGGGAATGTTCCCTTTGAAATCAAAAAGTTAGATTTAACCATTGCACAACCATTTTTAGATAAAAACAGCCAACTTTCAGGTATCGTTACCGCTAAGGGGGATGCTGCGTGGTTTAGTCAAAAAGCCCCTGAAGTGAGCCTTGATCTCCGCTCAAATGGGATCAAATTAGCACAAAAAATTGACTATCGTGATTTTCCTATCACGCTTAACCCAGTTAACGTGAAGTTGCGTTTGGCGGATAACTCGCTCAATCTGAATAGTGATATTCGTATTGAGAATAACGGTCGTTTACAGAGTGAATTGTGGGTGAAAGATCTCACCCAGCAGCGTGGTCTATCGGGTAATGTTAATCTAGAAAAGTTCAATTTACATTTGATCAATCCACTGCTAAATAGTGGCGATAAAGTGGATGGCGAAATCAATGCCCGTTTGACCCTTGGGGGCAATGCGACAGCTCCGCAGCTCTTTGGCAACTTGAATTTGAACGGGCTGAAAGTCCGTTCGACGGCAATGCCAATGGATATTGTCGGTGGCAATGTAGGGCTGAATTTTAATGGTACAAACTCCACGTTAAAGGGCAATGTGCAGACCAAAGAGAGCAATCTCTTGCTAGAAGGCGATGCGGATTGGAAAAAATTGGAGGCGTGGCATACGCGTATTAGTGCGAAAGCACAGCGTTTCCGCATTGATATTCCAGGAATGGCGAAAGTGGATGTTAGCCCAGATATTGAAGTGAAAGTCACTCCAAAAGAACTCCGCTTAACAGGAGATATTGATATTCCGTGGGCAAGGATTGAAGTCGAAGAGTTGCCAGAAAGTGCGGTGAGTGTCAGCGGTGATGAAGTGATTATGGAAGGATCGATTAAAAATAAATTCACCGACAAACTTCCCGTTCCAAAAAATTTACCACAACAAGGGCAGGGAATGGCAATTATCGGCGATATTTCAGTCAATATCGGTAAACGGATTGAGAGCGATGTCAAATTAGATGCTTACGGCTTAAAAACCGCCTTGTTCGGGACATTAAAAGTGCGTCAAGGGCAGAGAGGGTTAGGCTTATACGGACAAGTGAATTTGCAACGAGGCACTTTTGCCTCTTTCGGGCAGGATTTAGTGATCCGCAAAGGACTGATTTCTTTCACAGGTTTGCCTTCGCAACCGACTTTGGATATTGAAGCGATTCGCAACCCAGAAGCAATGGAAGATCCGAGTGTGGTCGCAGGCGTGAAGGTAACAGGCATTGCCGACTCGCCTGATGTGAAGATCTTCTCAAATCCATCAATGGCACAGGATCAGGCGTTGTCTTACATTCTCACAGGGCGAAGTTTAGAATCAGGGGGTGATGGCAGTTCAAGTAATTCGATTGCGGCAGCGTTGATTGGTTTGAGTTTATCGAAAAGCAGTAAAATTGTCGGTGGAGTTGGCAGTGCTTTTGGGATTTCAGATCTCAATGTGACGACAGCAGGGATTGGTGATAACACCAAAGTGGTGGTCAGTGGTAGCTTAACCCCTCGATTTAAAGTGAAATACGGTGTTGGAATTTTTGCCCCACTCACAGAGCTCACTTTACGTTATCGCCTTGCTCCAAGTCTGTATTTGCAATGGATCTCGAGCGTAAATCAAGCGATCGATCTCCTTTATCGGTTTGAGTTTGATTAAGGAAATTTGCAAAATGTAGGTGCCCCCCGTTGCAAATGTGAAATGCTGCCCTTACAGCTTGAAGAAAGAAGGTAGGATGGGCTTTAGCCCATCACGTTAGTATTTTATTTTGATGGGCTGAAGCCCATCCTACACATTGAGTGTAGGGGCAAATCATTATTTGCCCCACAAAAAATTTAACTGAAACCAAGGGGCGAAAAATATTTCGACTCTACAGGCAATGTGCAAAATGTAGGTAAAAAACCCCCTCGTTGCAAATGTGAAATGCTGCCTTCACAGTTTAAAGAAAGAAGGTAGGATGGGCTTTAGCCCATCACGTTAGCAGTTTATTTTTGATGGGCTGAAAGCCCATCCTACATATTGAATGTGTCAAAACACAGTAAATGGATATGAATAAGTATGGATAAACAACGGCAAAAGCAGTTACAAAAATGGCTTCGCCAACAGCAAAAAATCGTCAAAAAATGGCTCTATCTGAATGTGCTACTTGGCTCGGTGGGGGCGTTGTTGATTGTCGCTCAAATGGGCTTACTGGCAACGATGTTGCACAAAATGATTGTGCAGCACCAATCGCCGAGCCAATTTCTCGCCCAACTTTTCGCTTTGCTCGGCTGTTTTTTTGGACGGGCGATGATTTTATGGTTGCGTGAGCGAGTCGGTTTTCAAGCCGGAAAACAGTTGCGATTGCATTTACGCCAACAGATTATCGACAAACTCTCGACTGTTGGGCCAATGAGCATTGCTCAACGCCCTGCAGGCAGTTGGGCAACGGTAATGTTAGAGCAGGTGGAAAATATCCATAATTTTTACGCTCGCTATTTGCCCCAGCAGTTTTTATCGGTGATCACCCCCCTTGTGATTCTGGCTTTTGTGTTTCCGCTCAACTGGGCTGCAGGGCTGATTCTGTTTCTGACCTTGCCATTATTACCGATTTTTATGATTTTGGTCGGCTTTAAGGCATCAGAAGCGAACCAACGGAATATCGGCGTATTGGCTCGTTTAAGTGGGCAATTTTTAGACAGTTTGAAAGGTTTAGAAACCATTCGCCTGTTCGGGCAAGCAGACGCCCAAACGGAGCAGATTTATCAGCGTACCGAAGATTTCCGCACCAGCACAATGGACGTGCTGAAAATGGCGTTTTTGTCGTCTGCCGTGTTGGAATTTTTCACAGCGATTTCGATTGCAGTAATGGCGGTCTATTTCGGCTTTAGCTATTTGGGCGAGTTAGCGTTTGGGGCTTACGGCTTGCCCGTATCGCTGTTTATCGGCTTTTTCTGCTTGATGTTGGCTCCCGAATTTTACCAGCCGTTGCGAGAGTTGGGCGTGTTTTACCACGATAAAGCGGCAGCGATTGGGGCGGCAGAAAGCATTGAAGACTTTCTCAATCAAACAGTGCTGACCCAAGCCCAAGGGCAAAAATCGTTACCAAACCAACCGCTTGTGATTGAAGCCAAAGCGTGCGTGATTCTCTCACCACAGGGCAATGCCTTGACCGAGCCACTCAATTTCCGCTTGCAAGCTCAACAGCATATTGCTTTGGTCGGGCAGAGTGGAGCAGGCAAAACATCCTTAATGAATATGTTGCTCGGCTTCTTGCCGTATCAAGGTTCGGTGCAAATCAACGGCGTGGAATTGCGAGAGCTGAAAATGGACGAATGGCGAGCGGTGCTAGCGTGGGTGGGGCAGAATCCCCAGTTGATGAAAGGCACGTTGCGAGAGAATATTCTGCTTGGCAACCCAACGGCAACTGAAACGGCGATTGAGCAAGCCTTGCGAGATTCCAAAGCCGATGAATTTGTCCATCGCTTAGGGCTAGACAGCGAAATCCACGATGCCAATCTCGGCATTTCAGGCGGACAAGCCCAACGGATCGCCATTGCACGTGCCTTGCTCCGTCCGTATCAGCTTTTATTGTTGGACGAACCCACAGCAAGTTTGGATTTGCAATCAGAACAGCAGGTATTACAAGCCTTGCACAATTTAAACCGTGAACAAACTACGCTGATGATCACCCACCGCATTGAAGATCTAAAACAGTGCGATGAAATTTGGGTGATGAAGCAAGGGCAAATCGTCCAACAAGGCAAATTTGACGACCTTGCCCAACAGGGATTTTTTGCGGAGTTGTTGAACTGAACTTGCAATAAATGAGTGGAAATTTACCGCTTGTCAGCCCTCTCTCTGATTAAAATGCTGAACGCATTTTAATCTGTCTCTCTCCCGTAAACGGGAGAGAGTGAATTATCGGAGAATATGTACATTACCCTCTCCCGTTTACGGGAGAGGGAGGAGAAAATCCGTAGGATTTTCGGAGGGAGAGGGCTAAAACAGACATTTGTAAAATATACTTAGGACTAAACAAAAACAATGCGTTCTCTTTTTCCTTTTCTTTCGCTCTACCGCAATCACTTGTGGCAACTGGTGCTCGGCATTGTGTTGGCGATTACCAGCCTTGGGGCGAGTATCGGCTTATTGAGCTTGTCGGGCTGGTTTTTGGCGGCATCGGCGTTGGTTGGCTCGAGTCTGCTGTTTAACTTTTTCTACCCCTCATCGGGCGTGCGTGGTTTGGCGATTGGTCGCACGGTTTCTCGCTATTTTGAACGGCTGGTGACCCACGACGGCACGTTTCGGGTGCTGGCAAATTTACGGGTGGCGGTGTTTCGCAAGCTGATTCCCCTTAGCCCCGCAGGGTTGAGCCGTTATCGTCACAGCGAATTGCTCAACCGCTTGGTCGCCGATGTGGACACGCTCGACACTCTCTATTTGAACCTGATTTCGCCCTTTGTGAGTGCGGTGATGATGATCCTATTTATGGCGATTGGCTTGTCCTTCGTCTCGCCGTTGTTGGCGTTGATAATCTGTGGCTCGCTGACCGCATTATTGCTGATTTTTCCGCTGATTTTTTATCGTCTTGGACGAAAATTAGGCAAAACCGCCGTGCATTCACGAGCCACTTACCGTAGCCAATTTATCGAATGGATTCAGCTCAACGGCGAATTTTTGCTGTTCGGCGTGCAACAAACCGCAACCGAAAAATTACAGCAGACCGAACGCCAATGGCTCAACGCCCAAAGCCACGAAAGCCAGTTGGCAGGCTTGTCAAATGCGTTACTGATTGCTTTTAACGGCATTTTGGTGACGGTCGTGCTCTACCTTTCCGCCACCGCTATCAACGTGCCAAGTGCTGAAAATCCAGAAGCCTTGATTGCCTTGGTGGTGTTCTGTGTGTTGGCTTCGCTGGAAATTCTCAGTCCAATCGGAATGGCGTTTTTGCATTTGGGGCAAGTGATTGCCGCTGCCGAACGGTTGAGCGACATCACCGAACAGCAACCTCTGGTGCAATTTAACGGCTCGGCAGAATGGCAAAATGTTGAACAAAACCAACCGCTTGTGCGTTTTGAGAACCTGAGTTTTGCTTATCCTGACCGAGAAGAATTGGCGTTGAATAACGTGAACCTGACGATTCTCGCAGGGCAAAAAGTTGCTATCTTAGGCAAGACGGGCAGCGGCAAATCGACTCTGTTCCAACTGCTGGTGCGAAATTACGACCCAACAAGGGGGGAGATCTGGCTAAATTTCTGCAAAATTTCGGATTATGCGGAACAAACCTTACGCAAACAGATCGTGACGCTCACCCAACGGGTGCATATTTTCAGTGCCAGCCTGCAACAGAATTTACGCATCGGCAATCCGCAAGCCAGTGACGAACAGCTACATCAAGTGCTTGCCAAAGTGGGCTTGAGTTATTTGACTGAACAAGAGGGCTTAGAGCTATGGCTTGGCGAAGGCGGTCGCCCGCTGTCAGGCGGCGAACAACGCCGTTTAGGTTTGGCTCGCTTGCTCCTTAGCCCAGCGGAAATCGTGCTACTCGATGAACCGACCGAAGGCTTAGATCGGGAAACCGAGCAACAGATCCTGCCGATTATTTTTGAGCATTGCCAACACAAAACCCTGTTGATGATCACCCACCGCCTGCACGGCTTGGAACAGTTTGATTGTGTTTATCGGATGGATGCAGGGCGGTTGGGTTCAATGCGAGATGTTGCTGTAGCATAGTTAGAAGGCAAAGGTAGAATATGGCATTGATGTGAATGTTCGCTCGGCATTTAGACAAATAGCACCCACTGACTAGAATAGAAAATTGAAATGTCTTTAGAATAAACGACTGAAAAAGGTATTGATATGGAATATAAAAAACTTAATAAGGCACTTGATACGATTGATTACCGCATTTTGAATGAATTGCAACGTAATGGGAAGATGTCAAATATTGAGCTATCTAAGCGAGTGGGATTATCACCAACCCCTTGTTTAGAACGGGTGAAACGTCTTGAGAAGCAAAATGTGATTATGGGCTATCGTGCATTGTTGAACCCAGAACTATTGGAAGCTCCCTTATTGGTGATTGTAGAAATTACCCTGGTGCGAGGAAAGCCAGATGTTTTTGAGGCATTTAATCAGGCAGTCCAACAGCTAGATGAGATTCAAGAATGTCATTTGGTTTCAGGTGATTTTGACTATCTGTTAAAGACTCGTGTAGCAGATATGGCGGCTTACCGTAAATTGCTTGGCACGACCTTGTTGCGTTTACCCGGTGTGAATGACACCCGAACGTATGTAGTGATGGAAGAGGTCAAACAAACTAACTATTTGCAGTTAAATAAGGGCTCAGTGTGATGAAACAGTTACACGGAAAGAATAGCCTAATAAGATTAGGGTGGGGGGGGATAAGTGTATTTGGGCTTTATTTGCTCTTAGCATGGGTCAGTTATAGCCCGTTAGATAATAGTTGGTCGGTCGCAAGCAGCATGAGTGAGCAAGTGATGAACAAAAGTGGCTCATTTGGGGCTTGGTTGATTGACCTATTGATGGCGATGTGGGGATATGGTGCTGTGTTTGTGCCTTGTTCCCTCATTTTGTCCTCTTTTTATTTATTGCTAACGGGCAGAGCAGAGCAGATTGGCATTCGAACAGCATTATTATGGTGTGTCAGTTTTACAGCCTGGCTGTTAGGTATCTCGGCATTGGCAACGGTGTTTTTTTCAAATTCAGACAGTTATTTATCGGGAGGATTTGTAGGGGAGATATTTAATCAAGAGGTATCTGAGCGTTTTGGGCAAATTGGTGTATTGCTGTTTGCCATGTTGCTCACCGTGATTGGCTTTTATTTTTGCTCAGGGCAAACAGTAATTCAGTTAATCAGTGGGCTATACCACTGGACTACGGCACATCCAGAGCGTACGGCCACGCAGTCGGTTGCACAGATGACACTAGAAAATGTGTCAGAAATAGAAGTAAATAGCTTGCCACAGTCTGATGGACGAGAAGAAGAGAATAATATGACAGTAGAATTGACGGATGTAAGCCATTTCCCTCGCCCTAAAATTACGCGATTAAATACGACGGCATTCTCAACAACCTTGCCGAATACGAACATAGAAAATACATCTATCACGCTAGAAACGTCTAGCGAGGGGGGGGATGTAATGTTGCCTAAGGTAACGCTGAATCCTTTGGTAGATGAGCAGCCTGATATGATACAAGGGGGGGAGAAAAAAGGCGAAAATGCAAAGGTCATCTTACCTGAAGCAGATGAATCTCCTCAGTTTGTAGGAGAAAGGCAACAGTTAGTGGCAGAAGCACAAAAGAGCACATCGACACCTTCAGTAGGTTATCCAGCCAGTTATGGCGAGAGTTTAATTCACCCTTTGCTACAAAAACAGAAAGTGCTCGAAAAACCAACAACACCATTGCCAACGCTTGATCTACTCACACAAATGCCACCGCAAGGGCAGAAAATCAGTGACCAAGAAATTAGAGAAACGTCAGCGAGAATTGAACAAGAACTGGCAAACTTTGGCGTGAAAGCGACAGTAGAAGCGGTGTTAGAAGGACCCGTTGTTACACGTTATGAAATTCAGCCAGCGGCGGGAGTAAAAGCAAGCAAGATTTCGAGTTTAGACAGTGATTTAGCCCGAGCTTTGATTTTTAAAGCAATTCGTATTACAGATGTTGTGCCCGGAAAGCCGTTCATGGGGATTGAAACGCCAAATCGTCAGCGTGAAACCGTATGGTTGAGAGAGGTGCTAGAGA
The DNA here is from genome assembly GCA_030528525.1 of Pasteurellaceae bacterium. GTDB lineage: Bacteria > Pseudomonadota > Gammaproteobacteria > Enterobacterales > Pasteurellaceae > JAUMYT01. The sequence goes on along the minus strand of JAUMYT010000009.1, from coordinate 46,769 downwards.
GTGAGGCTTTCCGCAACAGTAAAGCGATTTTGCCCATGGCGTTAGGCAAAAGTATTAGTGGGGAACCCGTGGTGGTGGATATGGCGAAGATGCCACATTTGCTCGTGGCGGGGCAAACGGGGGGCGGAAAATCGGTCGGTGTAAATACGATGATATTAAGCCTGCTGTTTAAAATGACCCCTGAGCAAGTGCGGTTTATTATGATTGATCCTAAAGTGGTCGAACTGTCGATTTATAATGACATTCCGCATCTACTCACGCCAGTGGTGACCGATATGAAAAAAGCCGAGAACGCTTTGCGTTGGGCGGTGGAAGAGATGGAACGTCGTTATCTATTAGTTAGCAGTTTGAGTGTCCGCAACATTGAGGGCTATAACGATAAAATTCGCCAAGCAGCAGAAATGGGCTTACCGATTCCAAACCCTCTCTGGCGACCTGGTGATACCATGGACGCCTTGCCACCACCACTGGAAAAAATGACCTATATTGTGCTGATTGTGGATGAATTTGCCGATTTAATGATGTCAGCGGGAAAACAGGTAGAAGATCATATTATGCGAATTGCTCAGAAAGCCCGCGCAGTTGGTATTCACTTGATTTTAGCTACACAACGTCCGTCTACTGATGTGATTACTGGTGTCATCAAAGCCAATATTCCAAGCCGCATTGCCTTTACTGTGGCAAGTCAAATCGACTCTCGTACCATCTTGGATAAAGGCGGAGCAGAAACGCTGCTGGGACGGGGCGATATGCTCTATTCAGGAGCAGGCAGCCCAGAAATTATCCGTGTGCACGGTGCCTTTATGACCGATGATGATGTGCAACGGGTTGCAGATAACTGGCGAGCACGAGGTAAACCAAGCTACATTGACAGTATTGTCGAATCTGCAGCAGATGAAGTAGACAGTAATGAAAAAGGGCAGGGCACAGATCTTGACCCGCTATTTGATGAAATTTCCCAATATATCATTGAGAGCAATGTAACATCGATCAGTGGCATTCAACGCCGTTTTTCCCTTGGTTTTAACCGTGCTGCACGAATTATCGACCAACTGGAAGAGCAAGGTATTGTCTCTGCACCAGATGGTCGCGGCAAGCGCGAAGTCCTAGCGAGATAAGCCAAACACCCTACACACAAGGGGGGGAGAACGGATGACTTTTTGCAAAACTGAAGGGGACACAAATCATATCGGTAATGAACAAACTTTTGACAAATCCGTTTGATTCGTCTAGTTTAACCAACGTTTTAAGGATAGCAGTTTGGCTATTAGTAAAAGGACTTTCACTATTTCAACGAGATACACAATGAGCTATAAAAACGACGATATCCGTATCAATCATATTGAGGAACTTTTGCCCCCCGTGGCATTGTTGGAGCGCTTTCCTGCCAGCGACATTGCGGCACAAACTGTAGCAAACACCCGCCAAGCGGTACATAATATTTTACACGGTAAAGATGATCGCCTGTTGGTGGTCATCGGGCCTTGCTCAATTCACGATCCTATTGCGGCACTAGAGTATGCTAAACGAATTCAATCTGTACGGGAAAACCCGGAAATTAATCAATACCTTGAAGTCGTCATGCGTGTTTACTTTGAAAAACCACGCACGACCGTGGGCTGGAAAGGCTTGATTAACGACCCCTATCTGAATGAAACCTTCGCATTAAATGATGGACTACGCATTGCACGCAAAGTGTTATCTGACATCAATGATTTAACCGTACCAACGGCGGGTGAATTTTTGGACATGATCACCCCACAATATCTTGCCGATTTTATGAGCTGGGGAGCCATTGGGGCAAGAACGACAGAATCACAAGTCCACAGAGAACTTGCCTCGGGGCTTTCTTGTGCAGTGGGTTTCAAAAATGCCACAAATGGCAGTGTAAAAATTGCACTAGATGCGATTGGTGCGGCAGAAGCACCGCATCATTTTCTGTCTGTCACAAAATTTGGGCATTCAGCGATTGTGTCGACCAAAGGAAATCCTGATTGCCACATCATTTTGCGTGGTGGCGACAGCGCAACTAACTATGATGCACAATCAGTGGCGAAGGTTTGTGCGGATATTGAGCAATCAGGTCGCCGTCCCCACGTGATGATTGACTTCAGCCATGCCAATAGCCAAAAACAATTCAAACGACAACTTACTGTATGTGACGATGTTTGTCAGCAAATCGCTTCAGGTTCGCATTTTATATCAGGGGTAATGATTGAGAGCCATTTAGTTGAAGGTCGTCAAGATTTAGTGGACGGCAAAGCCTTAACTTATGGACAAAGCATCACCGATGCTTGTATCGGTTGGGAAGACAGCCAAAAAGTCTTATTCCAATTGGCAAATGCGGTGAAGCAGCGCCGTCAGATTTAGGATGGATTAACACCCATTTACGGAAATTTTGTGAAGTATATGAAAACCATTTTAGTGTTAGATACCGCCACAGAAGCGTGTTCAGTGGCGTTACAGCATCAAGGTAAAACGACCTTTTTAGATGAACTTAGCCCCCGTACACATACTCAACGTATTTTGCCAATGGTCGATGAATTATTGACACAAGCGGGTATTTCTCTTCAACAGGTTGATGCCCTTGCTTTTGGGAGAGGACCTGGGAGTTTTACGGGCGTAAGAGTGGGCGTAGGCGTTGCACAAGGCTTAGCAATGGGAGCAGGATTGCCTGTGATCCCCGTATCCAATTTGATGGCAATGGCAGAAGCTGCTTATCAACAGTATCAACAAACGGAAGTCGTGGCATTGATTGACGCTCGAATGAGTGAGGTCTATTTCGCCCAATATCGACGAGATGAACAAGGTTGGCAAATAGTCGTAGCAGAGCAGGTTTGTTCACCGGAAAAGGCTATCGAACAAATTCAAACGGATCGCAATCCGATAGTGGTTGGCACAGGTTGGGCAGCATATTTGCAATTTGCACCATTTTCTCCCCCCCTTGTTGTGAGTGATATCACGTTGCCTTCAGCTCGCTTTATGTTGCCTTTGGCGGAAGTAGCACTACAACAAGGTAACACTCAATCGGCAATGGCGATTGAGCCAGTCTATCTTCGTAATGAAGTCACTTGGCAGAAATTGCCAAATAAGCAATAAAAAGGAAATCACAACATGAATGCCTCGTTTTGACGAGGCATTTGTTTCGTTATTTTGAGGATTTTTTATGGGCGTGTTCCGCCATTTTTTGCCGGATACCGCGACGTTCTTTAGAGAGTTCTGCATTGCGGATCATATATTCATCGACGCGGTTTTCGTAGTCATCACGCATTGTTGCAATAATGGCACGAATTTCCTGAATAGACATCGTATCAGTAATATAATCGCTCAAGTTGTCTAATAATAAAATTCGTTTTTGATTATCACGAATTTTCCGATCATTATCCGCTGTTTCACGTAATAGTTTGTTCTTTAAGCGATAAAGATGCACATAATCCAGCATATCTTGGAAAGATTGTGTTTTGTTTTCCATAGGACTCCCTTTAAAGTTTTATCATATTCTCTGATCCTAGCCCTTTTCTTATATGTCGTCAAAAGGTTTATTTGCTAATACCTTTATAAAAAATAAGGCTGTTCATCGTAAAAGCCTTTATGTTAGAATTTACCGATAATTTTACAGTTAATATTAAATAGGGAGAGAGCAATGACGAGTGCAAATAAACGTTCAGTGCCAACACTTTTTTCTCACAAAACTGATATTTATAGCCACCAAGTACGAATTGTATTAGCTGAAAAAGGTGTCGCATATGAGATTGAAAATATTGACCCCAATGTCATTTCGGAAGACTTAATCGAGTTGAATCCTCGTGGCACGATCCCAACGTTAGTCGATCGTGATCTCGTGCTCTCTAATGCACGCATTATTATGGAGTATCTTGATGAGCGTTTTCCCCATCCGCCATTAATGCCCGTTTATCCCGTGCTAAGAGCACAGTGTCGCTTGAATATGCACCGTATTCAACATGATTGGTATTCCTTAATGGACATCATTGACCGTGATCCTACGTCACCTGAAGCCACAAAAGCATTGAAACAATTGCGTGATGAAATCTTAGCATTGGGGTCAGTATTTGCGGACTCACAATATTTTCTTAGCGATGATTTTAGTTTGGTGGATTGCTATGTTGCACCGTTATTATGGCGACTAAGTAGCCTAGGGCTAGAATTTACGGGGAAAGGAAGTGCTGCAGTGAAAGCTTATATGGGACGAGTATTTAAGCGAGATAGCTTTGTCCAATCCGTTGGTGGAATCTCCCCAAAACATTTAATGGATGACAAAGACTAATGAAACCCTTACGCCCCTATTTGTATCATGCATATTATCATTGGTTGACGGATAATGATTTTACGCCGTATTTACTGGTTAATGCAACCTATGCGGGTGTAGATGTTCCGTTAGAGTTTGTGCGAGATGGTAAAATTATTTTGAATATCGCACCGCGTTCCATTGGGCAGTATGTGGTGAATGATGAAGGTATTGCGTTTAATGCCCGTTTTCAAGGTATGTTACGAGACATTTATATTCCCTTTGGTGCAGCTGAAGCAATTTATGCTCGAGAGACCAGTGATGGTGTGATGTTTCAAGCAGAACCTTATTACGAAGAAACCGCATATTTGGCTAGACTTCAGAAAGCGTCGGATGAGCAAACTAAGCCAAAACCAAAACGCAAATCGCATTTGAAGTTGGTGAAATAAAATAGTTATCAGTATAAAGAGAATCCATAGTGGTTTGTCCCAAAAAGTTGACTGGATTTAATTTGAGGACTGAGCTCTGTAGGTGTATCGTACAGAACTCAGCCCTTTTAACTTTATCTGAATACACTCATTGTAGTAGCACCTATTACTCGTGAATCCTTTGTTTCCAGTTCGACGAAAGTTTTAAACCGCTTGCCAAAATAGCATTCGTTTTCATTGCCCAAAGAAACTTTCCATTGGCCCATTATTCAAACCAATCGCATTGCATTACGACAGTTTAGTGTAAATCAACTAAGCGGTTTTTTCTTATTTTTAACTTTCTCTTGTAGTGTCTTTTGTAGCTCCACAGCAGGTAAAAAACCTTGTTGAACAGCCGCTTTTGCCCATTTTAATGCAAGCTTATCGTTTCTTTTTATTGAGAATATTGTACTGCCTTCAGCATAAATCTGTGCTAACGTTAATTGTGCTTCTACGATGTTGGCTTGTGCCGCTTTTTCTAAGTGAAAAAAGATTTTATCGGTATTCACCTTGTGCGTTGGATTTACCATTGAGTAGATAATAACCAAATGATAATGGGCGATGTCGTAGCCCTGTTCTGCTGCTTTGGTGTAATGGTAAATAGCTTTGTTTAGATCATCCCACAGCCAGTAAAGTTCGCCCAACATCCAGTGATATTGCTCTTGGTGTGCTGGTTTCTCTAGCCAGCGTAGAAAATGCTGTTGCACAAATTCTCTTAATTGTGCTTGGTTATTTGGCTTATGCACCAAATTTGTTTCAAGTAAAGGAGTGAGTTGCTCAAATGCCTCATCATAATTCTGCTCAGCAATTGCAATCATTATCAGTTTTGCTACCGCTTGTTGATCCTGAGGGGAAAGCTGTTTTAACCATTTCTTGGCTAAGTCATTATTTTTTTTCTGTTCTATACCATAAAAATAGATATCACCAAGCCATTTGATCGCATCAGGCTCTTTTTGCTCCGCACTTTTGGTCAGCCAATAGATACCCGCATCAATATCTTGTTTAATCTCTTCTGTGATGAGATAAAGTTTTGCTAATTCAAGTTGAGCAGGAGCGAAATTCTGTTCGGCAGCTTTTTTAAACCAATCTAATGCTTTGTTTTTATTAATCTTTACCCCAATCCCTTCTAAATAAATGGAAGCAAGATGATGCTGTCCTTGAGCATTACCTTTTAATGCTGCTTTCTGAAACCATTCTCTAGCTTTGATGGTATTTTTCTTGACACCGAAGCCATTCATATAAAGCAAGCCTAGTTTATCGAAGGCTTCTATGACATTTTGTTTAGCGGCTTTTTGGAGTAGTTGAAATGCTTTTTTGGGATCTTTTTTGAGATGTTTTCCCTCAATATAAAAATTTGCTAATAAGAATTGAGCTTCTGCGTTGCCTTTTTGGGCGGCAGTTTGCAAGGCTTTTAGTGTTGGATAAGGCTTAAATGGGTTTTCTGCTTCATTAATAATATCCAAGAGCGTTTTTGCCTCTTCTTCTCCTAATTCTGCGGCTTTATTTGCCCAAAATTTAGCTTCGGCTAAGGATTTTTCTCCAGACACCTTATGATGGTAATTCAGCCAAGCTAAGCCTAAGGTTGAACGAGGATCTTGTAACTCCACACCTTTTTCTAACCAATATTTTGCTTTGGTATAATCTTGTAGTCCTGATTTTAAATAGATGTAAAGTTCAGCCAATAAAGTGATCGCAGCAATATTTTGAGGATCCACTTTAGTCGCTTCCAATGCCCAATATTCCGCTAATTTGTAATTGTGTTTTACTTTTTTGCCTTCACGGTAGGTGTAAGCAAGGACAGTCATCGCATCAATATGCTTTTCGTTAGCGGCTAATTGGAACCATTGCAAGGCTTGCTCTGGATTTTCCTTAACACCATCTCCAGTTAATAACATCAATCCAAGATTATAAGCAGCCGCCCACTCACCTTGTTTGGCGGCAAGTTCAAATAAAGCGAGTGCTTTGGGTTTGTCTATTTTTACATTACCTAATCCTTCAGCGTAACAGATTCCGAGAAAAAAATTCGCCGTCGGATAAATGGATTGACTGGCTTTTTCTAACCACGAGCAAGCTTGAACCAGATCCCGCCGAAATCCATCTTTACCTGTAAAATAATATTCTCCTAGCTGTGCTTGTGCTCCTGCAAAACCATTTTCTGCCGCGAAGAGTAACAGCTGTTCCGCTTGATGTTGAATGTCAGGATTTGTGGCACCATTGTTTTCTTCTAATAAAAAAGTGGCTTTAAAAAAATTCGCTTCTGCCAAAAAACGGAAACCAAATTCCGCATCTTCTTCCACTAAATTTAGCCAATATTTCGCTTGCTCAAGATTTTTTTCCACACCCCAGCCATTCATATAAAGTTTTGCCAAAGCTAACCGTGCTTCATTATCATTTTGTTCGGCAGCTTTTTTGAACCATTTGGCGGCTTCATAATAATTTTTATTTTTGATATAAATCTTGGCGAGATTAATTTGCGAGACAAGATCACCAGCAGTCGCATCTGCTTGATATTGCTGTATTCGTTTTTGTAAATCATTTTGTTCAGTATTAGAAATGGCAATATTTGGAGTAAGGCTGAATAAGCCTAACAATAAAGCAAAGCGAGCAAGAAACATTATTATTCTCCGTAGCATTAGAAAGTGAAATACTAGTGAAATCTAAATATGCAATATAAGAGATTATATAACAATCCGTTACAAGATGCTTGTTATAAAATTAGGGGTTGTCCTAGATAACTAACTAAAACTCCCCTAACTAATTGTTTCAAAATGGAAATTTGAGATTTTAAGTTACTGTGATTGATACGAAAATGATTAAACTCACTCACATCAAGCACATCATAGCTTCGATAGAAATCAGTGTACACAATACTGTCTGGCTTCACCTTTTCTCGGATAATCGGTAAAAGTGTCGCAGATTGTGTACTCGCGACAACCACGGTATACACCTTACCGCCATGCTTTAAAAGCCCAAATACCGCGGTTTTACCTGCCGCTCTACGCTCTAGTTTACCCTTGCGAGTGCCACCAAAATAGCTTTCATCGACTTCAATTTCTCATTCAAACATCTCCATATGTGGGTTGCTTTGATATATAAGCAATCGTAGACGATGGAGGTAATAGACGGCGGTAATTTTGTTTATATTTACCAATTCAGCTGCTGTTTTGGCAGTCACACACTGCTTGTATCTTGATTATTTGGTCTTGGCTTGTCGTATTTTGTAGTAATGGTTCATCATTTTTTGATAATTTATTTTGCTGTGGTTTAAAAGGCTTATATTCTGGAATTTCCCAATCATAGCCATAAAAATTTGCTCATTCTTTCATATCAAGGGAATTGACTTGATAAATATCAACAATCCCAAAGTCATACCCTTGTTCAGTAGTGTAATTTGAGTTAGTTAAACGCCCATATTCCACATCTTTTCGTAACTGCTTAACTGGTGCAACGAACCAATCATATTCATTATTAAATAGCTCTGTTCTAAAACTAGGCTTAAATCCTAGCATTATTGCTACCGTTTCCAATTCATCAAAACACTCTAAAAAGCTTAACGATTTTTTGGTAATATCATCTAAATAATAATGATCCCGAAAGTGAGGAATAGCCATAAAAACCCCCCCCCTTTGCGTTGCCCTTTATCGTGAGCGTGTGGAAAGGGAAATAAAGGGCTTTCCCCTTGTCGTGTCGGGTAATTAGTCCGCCACTATCCACACAAATAGGAATATCACAAATTAGTCTTGTGATGTTTGTTGATTACTTCTGAATTGTACTGATATTTTAAACAGTATCAAGCGGTTTTATTCTCATTCCGTGATTTTCTAAATGGTCGGCGATCATCTGCATTGCTTCCTTACGTTCTTCAAGGTAATCATAGCGGTTATAGGTGTTTTCTAAGTCATCGCCACCTGCTAACAAGTGAGCTAAAACACACTCGGACACATTGCGATCCACCTTTTGACTAGCTAGAAATGTCTTAATAAACGCCCTTATACCGTGAGCAACTAACCGCCCTTTGTAGCCATTGCGTTTTAGTGCCACGTTTACCGTTGATTCGTTCATCGGGCTTTTGCCATCTCTGTCGACAAAGACAAAAGGGCTATCGCCTGCAAGGGGTTTCATTATGGCTAAAATCTGCAAAGCTTGGCGTGATAGTGGGATTGTGTGTGGGCGTTTCTTGTCTGCCTGTCCTTTCATTCGTTCCTTTGGGATATGCCACAACTTCGCCTTGAAATCGAACTCTGCCCATTGAGCATTTACCGCTTCTTTTTGGCGTAAAGCGGTGAGAAAACTAAAACAGATCAGTAAATAGGTTTGTGGGGTAGTCTTGGCGGCGTTTAAATCAGTAAAAAGCGTGCTGATTTCGTCTTGCTTTATGGTTGGGTGTGGTGTGCTTGGTTTGATGTAAAAGCTCTTAATTGCAAGCCTGCAGTTATGATCGTCAATAACGCCCTTTGTGATAGCGTGATCCATTACTGCACTAGCTGATGAAGTTTTTTCAAGGTACTACTGCGGTCTGCCACTCGTTCATAAACGCTCACAAGGGTTTTTACTTTGATTTCTGCAACGTGAAGAGAACCAATAAACGGGAATATATGCTTTTCCAATCTTGCCCAATTCTTCGCCCTTGTGTCGTCATTCTTGGCTTTCTGTTGATAAATACCATTGAAATAGCTCTCTGCAAGGTTATAGAAAGTATCGTGAATTTTGCTCTGTTGCTCTTGTTCAAGGCGTGCAACTTCGGCTTTTGGTCAATCCCTTGCTTTATCATCTCGTTGTAATCCACCGCCAATTTTACCGCTTTCGAAAGGCTAAGGCTTGGATATTCGCCCATCAGCAAATTAAGGCGTGATTTAGTGATAGGGTGAGCATAGCGAAAATAGAAAACTTTCCGCTCGGTTTTTGCATAATAGAACAGATACAAATTACGAACGCTATCCACCGAAAAGCGATCATCATTCACATAACCGCCCGATTTCTTCAATGCTTTGATTTGTGTGTCGGTTTTAATTTTCAGCTTTGCCATTTGTACCATACGCCATTTTGATTTTGTACCACCGTTTTTTATATGGTACAAAGTATGGTACAAAATTTCTAGGTTCTTATGATGTTTTGTGAGTTCTTGAGAGTAGTCAGATATGAAAAAATCCTTGTGTTTACAAGGCTTTTGGGTTGTTTTGAAATCTCTTGATTTCTATGTTTGGTGCTCTGGGCGAGACTCGAACTCGCACATCCTCTGGACACTACCCCCTCAAGATAGCGTGTCTACCAATTCCACCACCAGAGCTGAATTTGTATTATTGCGGAATGTCGCTATTTTCTGTTTTGGCTGGGGCAACTTGTTCAATTTTTTGTTGCACACCGCTTAAATCTTCAAATTGGCTTTTTGGTGCAGTGGAATCTGCATTTAAGTTGCCAATTACTAAGCTGATACTGAAAAAAATAACGGCTAAAATCGCTGTTGTTCTGGATAAGAAGTTGGCTGAACCTGCTGAACCGAATACGGTTCCTGCAGCACCTGCACCGAATGATGCCCCTGCATCAGCTCCTTTTCCTTGTTGAATTAGGATAAATCCAACTAAAAATACGGCAACAACGAGATAAGCAATAGTTAGTAAGTTAATTAACATTGTTCACTCTTAAATTCTGTTCAAAATAAAATTCCGCAGATGCGGAATTTGTTTCGATGGCGTGCATCATATCGGGTTCTGGCTAGGCTTGCAAGGGGATTTTATGAAAATCGGCATGTTCGATTTATTTTTCATCAGTTTTAGCCAATTTTGCCCGAGTATAGCGTGGTTTGGTCGATGCAAGGGGTGAGATCTTGGACAAATTCTGCAAAATTTGTGCATTAGGCGAACGTAACAATTCGGGCAAGCGTTGGTTGAGATCTTGCATAAATTGCTGATAACTCGCCTGTTTTTTGCTGATATTGGTCAGCTGCATTTCCCAATGGGCGGTCATATCGGGCAGGGTGGCACTTTCGGGTAAAGCGGCAATGAGCGTTCTGCCTGCCTCGGTGCTGTGAATGTGTCTGCCTTTTTTGATCAGAAAACCCCGTTTAAACAGCAGTTCAATGATGCTCGCACGGGTCGCTTCGGTGCCAAGTCCGTCTGTTTCTCGTAGCACTTTTTTCAGTTGTTTATCTTGCACAAATCGTGCGATGCCTGTCATCGCAGAAAGCAAAGTCGCATCGGTGAAATAGCGAGGTGGTTGCGTTTTCTTGCTCTGGATTTCGCCCCGTTCGCAATGCAATGCCTGATCTTTTTTGACCACAGGCAACAGCGGCTCAACGATTTCATCGCTATCTTCCTTGCCGAGCAAGGCTTTCCAGCCAGAGACAATCAAGTTGCGTGCTTGGGCGACAAATTTTCCGCCTGCGATATTCAGCTCAATTCTGCCTTTGCGATATTCGGCATCAGGGCAGAATTGCAGCAGGTATTGGCGAGCGATGAGCTGATAAATCCGCCGTTCGTTTTCGGTCAGTTGCACCTTGCCTTGGCGTGTGGTGGGGATAATGGCGTGGTGGGCTTCGACTTTGCTGTCGTTCCAGCAGCGATTTTTGCGATTCACCTCCACCACTTCGGGCTTTTCGGCGTACTCGGGAAGATGATGAGCAATCGCCGCCATCACTTTAAACCGCTCGGCAAAATGCTCATTCGGCAAATAGCGGTTGTCGGAACGGGGATAGGTGATGAGCTTGTGGGTTTCATACAATTTTTGACAAATATCCAACACCGCCTGAGCGGACAAGCCGTAACGCCGTGCGGCATCAATTTGCAACACAGAAAGCGAATACGGCAGCGGAGCGGTTTCTGTTTCGATTTTATCTTGATAATCAGTAACGACTGCGGGCTGATTTTCAATCCGTTTGAGCACATTTTCCGCTAAGGCACGGGAAAGCACACGCCCTTCTTCATCCTGATAATCTTCGCACGCCTTGCTTGGTTGCCATTGAGCGGTAAAGCGTTCTTGGGTGTCTGGCACGATGATATGAGCCAAGACTTCAAAATAGTCCTTCGGCACGAAATTTTCGATCTCCAAATCTCGCCGCACAATCAGCCCAAGCACGGGCGTTTGTACTCGCCCGACTGACAACACGCCCTGATAGCCTGCTCGCTTGCCTTGCAAAGTATAAGCACGAGTCATATTGATGCCGTAAAGCCAGTCGGCTCTAGCACGGGCAAGGGCAGAGGTCGCAAGCGGAATAAAATCACGGTTAAATTGCAATTTGTCGATGGCTTTTTGCACCGCACTGGGGTTCAAATCGCTGATTAGACAACGCTGAATTTGGGCTTTGCGTTCGGGTGGCAGATTGAGATAGCTGAACACTTCGTCCACCAGCAACTGCCCTTCACGGTCGGGGTCTCCTGCGTGGACAAGCGTGGTTGCCTGCTTAATCAACCGCTCAACCACCTTAAATTGCTTGAGTGTTTGCTTTTTGGGGCTCCACTTCCATTGTTGTGGAATGATCGGCAGATGTTCAAATCGCCACAGCTTGAAGCGTTCATCGTAAGCGTCTGGCTCGGCTTGTTCGAGCAAATGCCCGATACACCACGTCACCACATTACCGTCGCCACATTCAATGTAGCCATCTTTGTTTTGATGCGGTTTCGGCAACACTTGGGCAATCGCTCGCCCAAGGCTCGGTTTTTCGGCGATAAAGAGTCTCACGCTGCTTTCTCCCTAAAATTCCTGCTTTGCAAGGGGGTGAGAAACGCCGAGAAAATGCAAAAAGCATTTGCACTTTTTCGTTCAGATCTGCCCCCTTGCACTGACAAAATTAGTTGACACCCTGTTGAGAAAGCAACATTTGGCAAAGTTGTGGCGGTTGGGGCAAGGATTTCGATTTCGGGGTGCTGGACGGTTTGGCGGGTTCAAACCACGAAGCCAGCTCTGCACCACAGCCATCGCCCATCGGCACAGGGGCTTGATTTTCACAATGAGCAGCATCGGCTGGGCAAGCTAAACGCACGTGGAAGTGGGAATCGTGGGCGTACCACGGACGGATTTTTCGCAACCAGTTGCGATCGTTGCCCGCCGTGTTACACAGTTTTACTTTGATTGCAGGGTTGACGAAAATGCGATCGACTCTCGGATCAGATGCCGCTAATTTTAATAATTTAGTGTGGTTTGCTGTCCACAAACGTTCGTCCACCACTTGAGTGGCACGATTGACCATAATGGTCGCCAAGCCTGCAGGGTTGCGGGCGGTGGCATCGTCCATTGGCCCGAAACGCAACCAAATGTCGGCATCTAAACCCGTTTGGTGGCTGGCGTGACCTGATGAAAAACGTCCGCCTGCAGGCATTCCCATATCGCCGATTAAAATCGGCGGAATGCCCGCAGCTTTGGCGTTTCTGCCTAAATTCTGCAAATAACTGAGCAGTTGTGGGTGTCCGTAATAGCGGTTTTTAATGGAACGAATCACTTGGTAGCCTTCGCCTTTTAACGCCAGCGGTTGTGCCCCGATAATACAACCGTTGCTGTATCCGCCAATGGATTGGCTTTGCCCTGCCACAGGTGCTTTAATTTTTTCCCACGGGGTGGCGGAAGCGGTGGCAATACCGAATACAAACAGCAATAAAAAGGCATTTCTCATCATTTCATTCTCTCAGGTGATTTGGACGAGGTATTCTAGAGTAATCAAACGGCAAAAGCAAAAGCTGGATCTACCGCTTATTGATGATTTATTAAGCAGGTGCTGTTATTTCACGACAAATGCCTTAATTTTATTTGACATCAACATCAAAAAAAGTTATCAAGACAACCGTTTCTGACGTAGTCAGGACGCTGGTGTCATTTTCCGCAAGCGATGAGTTATCGCACGGAATTTGCGTTTTATCTTCTTTTTACATAGGAAAAATACCAAGAATGTCCAATCTTTCGGTTGCAAAATTTGGGGGGACGAGCGTTGCCAATTTTGAAGCGATGTCTGCCTGTGCCAAAATTGTTACTGCGGATATCAACACCCGTGTTGTTGTCCTTTCAGCCTCTGCTGGGGTCACGAACTATTTAGTGGAACTCGCCAATGGTTGTGAGCTTGAACGCCGCCAAGAAATTGTACAGGCGGTGCGTGCGATTCAATATGCGATTATTGAGAAGCTCAAACAGCCAGAGGCGATTTCAGACGAGATTGAGAAGATCTTGCATCATATTGAAGTGCTTGCAGAATCCGCAAGCATTGCCAATTCGCTTTCCCTTACCGATGAGATCATCTGCCAAGGCGAGATGATGTCCACACGTATTTTCACGCAATTACTCAAGGAGCAAAATTTCCCTGCGGTGTGGGTCGATGTGCGTGATGTGGTGGCAACCGACAGCCATTTTGGCAAAGCGGCACCAAACGATGAAAAAACCGTTGAACAAGCCAGGGCGGTGATTAAGCCATTATTAGCTGAAGGCAACGTAGTGATTACACAAGGCTTTATCGGACGTGATGAGGAAGGCAAAACCACCACGTTAGGGCGTGGCGGTAGCGATTATTCTGCGGCACTACTTGCCGAAGTGCTTAACGCCAAAGATGTGCTAATTTGGACAGACGTACCCGGTATTTACACTACCGATCCTCGTGTGGTGCCTGCTGCCAAACGGATTGACACCATCAGTTTCAGCGAAGCAGCAGAAATGGCAACTTTCGGGGCGAAAGTGCTTCACCCTGCGACATTATTGCCTGCGGTGCGTAGCGATATTCCTGTGTTTGTCGGTTCAAGCAAAGCCCCAGAGCAAGGCGGCACTTGGGTCACACGTGATCCACAGCCACGCCCAACTTTCCGAGCGTTGGCTCTACGTCGCAACCAAATTTTGCTCACGTTATCTAGCCTCAGTATGTTGCATTCACAAGGCTTTTTGGCCAATGTGTTTGCGATTTTAGCCAAACATCACGTTTCTGTTGATGTCGTCACCACATCGGAAGTCAGCGTAGCGTTAACCCTTGATAAAACAGGGTCAGCCTCTTCAGGTTTAGATATTCTCTCGGAAGAATTGTTAGCTGAATTGCGTGACGTGTGCAAAGTGAAGGTAGAGACGGATTTAGCCCTGATTGCGATTATTGGTAATCACCTACATACCCAAGCAGGCATTGCAAAACAGCTATTTGAAACGCTGTCGCCTTATAACGTGCGTTTGATTAGTTATGGTGCAAGTACGAATAATGTGTGTACCTTAGTGAAAGGCGAAGAGGCGAATGACATTTTAAATGCCTTGCATGCGGCGTTGTTTGAGTAATTTTTACTGACGCATCTTCAGAAAACCGCTTACAGCGATGTAAGCGGTTTTTTGTATAATAGACACTTCCAAACAGAGGAGAACAACCATGATAAGTCTTATTGTCGCCAGAACCTTAAATAAAGTGATTGGCAGAGAAAATACAATGCCGTGGCATTTACCAGTGGATTTGGCGTGGTTTAGACAAAATACGCTAGGCAAGCCAGTGATTATGGGGAGAAAAACGTATGAGTCTATCGGGCGATTATTGCCCAAACGTCCAAATATTATTCTGTCTCGTTCCGAATTTAATGTAGAGGGAGCCTATGCCGCAAAGAGTCTGCTACAAGGGGTGGAGTTAGCCAAAGATTTTGCAAAATCGAATGAAATTATGATTATCGGTGGGGGGGAGTTGTTCAAGCAAGCTTTGCCAATGGCGGATAAGCTCTATTTAACCGAAATTCAGGCAGAGATTGAGGGAGATACCTTTTTTGAGTTTGATGAACAGGCGTGGCAACAAGTGTCAGAAGAGTGGTCGGACATTGATGAGCAAAATCCTTATCGCTGTCGTTTTATCGTATGGCAGAAAAATAGCTGATTAGGCTATAAAAATGAAGTAAGCACGGAATACCGTGCTTATTTTATATATGGGAAAGCGTATCGTTGCTGGTCAAACCAGAGACGAATTTTTTAGTTGCATCGTTGCTGAAAAGAGCATGTCGAATGGCATTTGCTTTGGCTTATAGCGCATTCTGCTTTGTAATGCAGTCTTCGTATGGGGTGTTAATTTTTATACTGAATTGTTTCAATTGTTAATTTTATATACTAAAATGATAATCATTTTCATTTAATGGTTTTCAGCTTACAGGAGAATTGAAACATGCAAAGCCATGCTATCCCCTTCAAACACTTTAAATTAACCCAGCTCTCTTATGCAATCGGTTTGTCGTTTGTGAGCAGTATAGGGTTGGCGAGTTCATCAAGTACACTTTCCCCAATCAGTGTCGTGGTTTATGACAGCCAGCAACCATTTTCAACACAAACACAATCGACTGTGGATAACGCCCAGCTAAAAGCGACGGGTGCGCAAAATATGGACGATGTCGTGATGTATGATCCCTCAGTGGATGTGATTTCAGATACGATGCGAGCAGGTCATCAGGGTTACAATATTCGAGGGATTGATAATGATCGCATTCAAACGAGTGTCGATGGTATCCCGCTTGCGCCAACTTTCCAAGACGCAGGACCTGTGAGTCGTAGTACTCGTTTAGGCATAGATGTTGTTGAAATTGAAACAGTTAAAAAGGTGGAAATTGATAAATCGGGTAACTCGGCGATTTATGGTAATGGTGCATTAGGGGGAAGCGTTGGCATGGGAACCTATTCTCCATCTGATTTTGTGAATGAGAAAAAACCAGTGGCGGCAGGGTTGAAATATGGCTATCGTAGTACCTATCACAGTCACTCTAAAACGGCATTTTTAGCAGGTTACTCTTCTGTTGCTGAAGGGTTGTTAATGCTTACTCAGCGTGATAGTAAAGAAGCAGAAAATTTTGCTGATAATAACAAAGACGGCAGCCAGAAAACCACTTCAAATAAGCAAATGAGTAAAGGCGATAATCTGTTAGCAAAAGTGAATTTTACTCATGGAAACCATCGCTTAGAATTTACCTTGGAACACTATGATCGCAAAGTAAATACTCTGCGTTCGGATTTAATTGGAAGCCAATCTGGTACAAATCCTCGTACGGGGATTCGTGTACTGAAACAATCCACCAACCAAAATGCGCTTGATCGATTTAAACGAGATAGAATTAGCATGGTTTATCGCTATTTTCCGCAGTCTAGTTGGTTAGATGAGGTGAATGTGCAGGGCTATTCGCAAAAAGTGCGTATTAATGATGCTACTAACGGATTGAGTAAATATAGCCCATCAGTGGGCGATACTTATGATGAAGAAATCATCACTAATAATTATTTTAGTCATAAGATAGAAGGTGCTCGTACTGAGTTGAAATCGCATTTTGCTACAGGTAATGTGCAGCATCGTCTTGTCGGTTTGCTTGAAGTGCGTCAAGACAGTTTACGTAGACTTAAAGGCGATACAAAAAATAAAACCACTTATCTTGCTGATGGCAGTGTCTCAACTACGGGAAGTTTGCCTGAAACCTACCATGCAATTTTTCCAAAAGCGAAAACCACCAGTTACAGTTTAGCCGTTCAAGATAGAATGACCTTTGCCAATCAAATGGGCTTAAATCTTGCCTTGCGTTATCAGCGTGATCGGTTGAAATTTGCTTTTAGCCAACAAGATACGTTGTCAGAGAACAGCCAAGCAGCGATCAAAAATGGCGTAACCTATCGCACTTTATCACCAAGTATCCGCTTTAGCGTACCTATTACACAAACACTTAGTGCTACCGCTGGTTATGCGTATGGCAAAAAACTGCCTGATCCACAACTTGTGGGTGTCGGGATTGATCGTTCAAGTGGCGGCTATATTGTGATTCCAAATCCAAGTTTAAAGCCAGAAGTAGCGAACAACTTTGATGCGGGCTTACGTTACAGTGGTGATACCTTTGAGACCAAACTTAATGTGTATTACAACCAATACAAGAACTTCTGGATAGCAACCAATACCCCTAACTCAGAGCGTTGCCCTAAATGTTTTGATGCCTTTTATAGCAATAGTGCAGATAAGGTTATTATTTACGGCGCAGAACTGTTTACCACATGGAAATTTGCCGAGAACTGGCAACTCACCAATGCCGTTGCATGGATGAAAGGCTTTCATGCCAAAACTAAAGCACCACTTGAGACGACTTTACCACTTAATGGCGTAGTAGGTTTCGCTTACACATCGAATAAATGGGGTGGAAGCGTGAAATTCCGTTGGGCGGATAAGAACCGTAGCCGTTTCAAACCAGAGATTGACATGAGGGGGAGAAAAATCGAACGCTTCACTGCCCCTGGTTATGGTGTTTGGGATTTAACTGCCTATTACAAACCGATTCGCAATCTGGAAATTCGTGCAGGGGTGTTCAATCTGTTTAATAAAAAATATTGGACTGGTGCAGATGCAACGAATGTGCAAAAAGGGGTTGCCGATCGTTACACCCAGCCGGGACGTAATTATAGTGTGAACGTGGAGCTGAAGTTCTAATTCAGTGTATGAGAACTACCGTATCAAAACATACGGTAGTTTTTTGAGGTTTTATGTCATCAGAGGAAATGTATGAAAATCTTCGCAAAATGCTGGGGCTTGCTTGCCCTTTGTTGGAGTACGGTTGCCTTTTCTGAATCAGGTAAATTTGACTTATTTCATTTTAAGCGAGCCGATGGCGAAATGCAGCCTTACGTACTTTATACACCAAAAGCACTTGATGCTAATCAATCACGCCCGCTAATTGTCTATTTACATGGCGCGGTTTCTGCCCCGAAATTGCAAATCGACCCACTGGGAGCAGCAAAATGTTCACCGATGGTAAAACTTGCGGATGAAGGGGGCTACTATGTCCTGTTTCCTTACGGACAAAAAGGGCTTTCTTGGTTTGAGCATGCTGGGGTTGAGATGGTGTTAGCGGAAATTGATGCGGTGAAGCAGACCGTTCAGATCGATCCGGATAAAGTGTTTTTAAGCGGTTTTTCTGATGGGGGATCTGGCTCGTTCTATTTTGCTGCAACAAAATCTGATCCTTTTGCAGGGTTTATTTCGCTTAATGGAGCACTGCCAGTTGCTGCAAATATTGGCGAATCGCCGGTTTATTTGGAAAATGTTAACCAAAAACCCTTTTATGTCGTCAATACACAATCGGATATGCTTTATCCTGCTCGTTTAATGAAACCATTGATGGATTATCTGTTGCAATACCACCCTAATATGATATTTAACACGCCAGAAGGCAATCACGATATGCGGTATTTCCCGTCGCTTCAAGCAGAGATTAAATACTTTATTGAGCAACATCGCCGCCAAACGGTGACAGATATTTCGCTAGAAAGTGCGGATGATTTTTCCAACCAATACAGCTGGTTAAAAATTACCAAACGCAATGAAGCAGAGAGTACAAAAGCATGGCATAAACCTTACGCATTAAGAATGGTGAATGATAAAGCTTCTTTAGGCGTCGGCTTTGATATGAAACATCAAGGGTTAGGCTTGAAGGTGACTGGGGTGAAAAAAGACAGTGTGTCAGCCAATATCGGCATACAAGCAGGTGATGTGATTATTAAATTGGAAGAGACTTTGCTAGATAGTCGCAATGCCTTGTTTAGCTATCTTGGTAGTAAAAAAGCAGGTGATACAACGGTGATCACGATTCAACGTGATGGTCAAGAAATGATCTTGAAAGGCAATTTCCCACCCGCCTATGACTATGAAGTTTTTGCTAAACAGCCACTTTCTGCGAAAGTGAAGGCGACGCTACAAGATAATCAGCTGATGATTGAGACCTCTAGAGTGTCAGAATTTGAAATTGATTTTGACCAATTGCCTTGGGCAAAAGATGCCAAGACGCTTTCGCTCGTGATTAATGGAAAGGCACAGCAGGTGATACCTCATAATAAACAAACATTTGTCGTGCCGTAATTGTTGGGAGCAGTGCATTGAATATCGCACTGTTTTTTGCAAAAAGTCAGCGGTTCTCACCCCCTTGTAGAGGAGAAATCAATAAGTTTGCTCTCTTTTTAAGCTAACGAACCAGTAAATTGTGATGAAATTCACAAAAAGACAACAATCCGTTTTCATCTTTACATTTTTTTAATAGAATTTACAGGCTTACAACTGGGGGCAATGTCCTCTTTCATTTTATTCTTTATTTGGAGTATCCAATGGCTCTTTTTCTGAGTATTTTTCCTATCGTTTTACTCATTTATTTAATGGTAAAACGTAATGCGTTGCCATCTTATGTGGCATTACCTTGGATTGCCGTGGTGGTGTTGATCATTCAACTTATCTACTTCGGCACTGATGTGCAAACTGTGAGTGCCAATATTGTCTCGGCAATTGTGGCGGTGCAAACGCCGATTACAGTGATTTTCGGGGCGATTTTGTTTAACCGTTTTTCCGAAGTGTCGGGGGTAACCAATACTTTGCGTAAATGGTTAGGCACGATCAACCCAAACCCAGTCGCTCAAATTATGATCATTGGTTGGGCATTCGCCTTTATGATTGAAGGGGCGAGTGGCTTTGGTACGCCTGCTGCGATTGCTGCTCCGATTTTGGTCGGCTTAGGTTTCCAGCCGCTTAAAGTGGCAATGTTGGCGTTAGTGATGAACTCGGTACCAGTGTCTTTCGGTGCGGTGGGGACGCCAACGTGGTTTGGTTTTGGACCGTTAAAATTAGCCGAAAGCCAAATTTTAGAAATTGGTTCAATGACGGCAACGATCCACGCTTTTGCGGCGTTAGTGATCCCTGTAATGGCATTGCGTTTAATCGTGTCTTGGGAAGAGATTCGTAAAAATTTAGCCTTTGTCTATATCAGCATTTTTGCCTGCGTGGTGCCGTATTTCTTCCTTGCTCAAGTCAACTATGAATTCCCATCGTTGGTCGGCGGTGCGATTGGCTTGTTGATCTCCATTTTCGTGGCGAACAAAGGCATTGGCTTGGCGAAAGTGGAAAATACCTTCGACAGCACAGTATCAAAAGGCGAAGTGATTAAAGCGTTATTCCCAACTGCATTATTGATTGCGATTTTAATCGTTACCCGTATCAAGCAGTTACCATTTAAAGCAATGATGAATGATGCCACTTCTTGGGTCAGCGTCAAACTTGGTTCATTAGGGACGTTCGACATCAGCCACGGCTTAATCTTCAGCTTGAAAAATATTTTCGACACATCAATCAACGCCAGCTACAAATTGCTTTATGTGCCAGCGTTAATTCCATTCGTAGTCACAGTGTTGATCGCTATTCCAGTCTTTGCGGTATCAGGTAGCCAAACCAAAGATGTGTTTATGGGTAGCCTACGTCAAACACGTAATCCATTCTTCGCCCTTGTAGGTGCGTTGATTATGGTGAACTTGATGCTTGTGGGTGGCGATGGCTCAATGGTGAAAATCATCGGTAAGAGCTTTGCGGAAGCTACAGGTCAATATTGGACGCTATTTGCCTCTTACTTAGGGGCAGTGGGTGCGTTCTTCTCCGGTTCTAACACCGTATCGAACTTAACCTTCGGTAGCGTACAGCTTTCGACTGCAGAATTGACAGGCTTGTCTGCAACGCTTGTGCTAGCATTGCAATCTGTCGGTGGTGCGATGGGGAATATGGTGTGTATCAACAACATCGTGGCAGTGAGCTCGGTATTGAATATGCAAAATCAAGAAGGGGCAATCATTAAGAAAACCGTTGTGCCAATGATTGTTTACGGTATCATTGCAGCGTTAGTGGCACTCTTTGTGATTCCGATTTTCTTTAATGTCTAATTATTAATATTGTAGAGACTGCAAGGGGGCAGATCTTGTTGGAAAAATGCAAAATATTGCAGATTTTTCTCAAGAAGTGACCCCTTGCTTTTATTTTTTAAATTTTTCTGATTTTTATTTTTTTATTTTTTATTTTATTTGATATGTGGGAGTCGTTATGAACGTCAATCTGTACGTCACCTGTATTGCCGATGTGGTTAAGGCAGGGGTGGCGAAAAACACTGTGTTGCTGCTGGAAAAGCTCGGCTGTAACATTACCTTTCTTGAAAAACAGGGTTGCTGTGGGCAGCCAGCCATCAACAGTGGTTACACCAAACAAGCCTTGGCAGGAATGAAAAATTTGGTGGAAACCTTTGAAGCCAATGAGTATCCGATTGTCGCCCCCGCAGGTTCTTGCGTCTATGCGATCAAAAATTACCCTGAATACTTTGAACGTTTTGGCGAAAGCCAATGGGCAGAGCGGGCTAAAAAAGTCGCAGATCGTTTTTACGATCTCACCGATTTTATCGTGAATGTGTTGGGCGTGACCAACGTGGGAGCCACGCTCAAGGGCAGAGCGGTGTATCACCCGTCTTGCAGTTTGTTCCGCAAACTGGGCATTGTGAATGAGCCTGTTACCTTATTGCAGAATGTGAAAGGCTTGGAATTATTGCCAATCCACAATCAACAAACCTGTTGCGGATTTGGCGGTACCTTCTCGGTCAAAATGGCAGAAATTTCAGGCGAAATGGTGACTGAAAAAGTGTCGCACTTGTCTGATGCGGAACCCGATTACTTAATCGGTGCCGATGTGAGCTGCTTGCTCAACATTGGCGGACGTTTAAGCCGTGAAGGCAAAAACGTGAAAGTGATGCACATTGCCGAAGTGTTAATGCAAGGGGGGAACTAAAATGTCATTAAAAACCAGCAACCTTGCATTTAAAGTGCGTGTGGATGAGCAAATTCACAACGAAATGATGCGGAAAGCGGTGGTCAAAGCTCAAGAAACCATCGGAGCAAACCGCCAAAAAATGGTCGATGAACTTGGCAACTGGGAAGAGTGGCGTGATCTGGCGAAACAAATTCGCAATCACGTGCTTGCCAATTTAGATGCCTATTTGTATCAATTAAGCGAAAAAGTGCATCAAAACGGCGGTAAAGTCTTTTTTGCCGAAACAGCCGAGGAAGCGACCGCTTACATTCGACAAGTGGCATTGGAGAAAAACGCCAAGAAAATCGTGAAATCTAAATCGATGGTCACCGAAGAGATCGGTTTGAACCACGTTTTAGAGCAAGAAGGCATCAAAGTGGTTGAAACGGATTTGGGCGAATATTTGCTCCAAATCGTGGGTGACAAACCGTCGCACATCGTGGTGCCAGCGATCCACAAAGATCGCCATCGCATTCGGGAAGAGTTGCACCGTGCGGTCGGCTACCAAGGTAGCGAACAGCCAGAAGAGATGAATGCGTTCGTGCGTAAAGTGCTACGCCAAGATTTCTTAGAAGCCGACATCGGCATCAGTGGCTGTAACTTCGCCGTGGCAGAAACAGGTTCGGTCTGCTTGGTGACCAACGAAGGCAACTTGCGTTTAGCCACTACGGTACCGAAAACCCATATTGCAGTAATGGGAATGGAACGTTTAGCCCCGACTTTCCAAGAAGTCGATGTGTTGATCACAATGTTGGCTCGCAGTGCGGTAGGCGCAAAACTGACCGCTTACAACACGTGGCTGACAGGCCCTCGTTTAGAGGGTGAAACAGACGGGCCAGAAGATTTCCACTTAGTGATTGTGGATAACGGTCGTTCCAAAATTTTAGAGAGCGAATTTAAAGAAGTGTTGCGTTGTATCCGTTGCGGTGCCTGCTTGAACACGTGCCCTGCCTATCGCCAAATCGGCGGTCACGGCTACGGCTCGATCTACCCAGGCCCGATTGGATCGGTAATTTCGCCATTACTCGGTGGTTATGAAGAGTTCAAAGAGTTGCCATACGCCTGCTCGCTCTGTACTGCCTGTAACTCCGTTTGCCCTGTGAAAATTCCACTGGCTCAACTGATTTTACAACACCGTGAAAACATTGCTCAAAGCGGAATGACGCCAGCGATTGAACGCTTGTCGATTTTCGGCTTCAACTTTGCCAACGCACACCCAACTTTGTGGAAAGTGGGGGTCAATGTCGGGGCGAAAGTGGCGAGCAAGTTCATCAAAAACGGCAAAGCCCCGATTCAAGTCGGTGCATTAGCGGAGTGGACGAAAGCCCGTGATCTGCCGTCCGCAGAAGGCGAAAGTTTCCGCAGTTGGTTTAAAAATAGGGGGTAAGCAATGGATTTCCAAAATCGTGAAAATTTCTTGAATAAATTGGCAGAGCGAATGGGCAGACCACGCCAAACCGTGCCAGAGCCAATGCCAACATTAGTCAATAATCACCCAACTACCCGTTTAACCGACCGCACGCAGGAACAGTTGTGCAATGAGTTTGTCGATTTTTCTCGTGTGATGATGGCAGATGTAGTGGTTGCCAAAGAGAATGAGTTACCACAAGCCATTCTCGATATTTGCGAAAAATACGGCGGCGGCAAAGTGATCATCAACAACGATCAACGTTTGGTTGATCTCGGTATCACGCCAACGCTCCAAGCCAAATTTGACAGCTATGTGTGGGATTTCAACGCAGGCGACGAAAATATCACCAAAGCGGAACAAGCCAATATCGGCGTGGTGTACGGCGAATACGGCTTGGCGGAATCGGGCGGCGTGGTGCTATTTTCCGACAAGGAATTTGGGCGTTCGGTCAGCCTGTTGCCTGAAAAATCGGTGGTGGTGTTACGCAAAAGCACCGTGTTGCCAAGGGTGGCACAGCTTGCCAAAATCCTGCACGATAAAGCCCAAAATGGCGAACGAATGCCGTCTTGTGTGAATATCATTTCAGGCCCAAGTGCCACGGCGGATATTGAACTCATCAAAGTCGTGGGCGTACACGGACCCGTGTCGAAAATCTATCTGTTGATTGACGATCTATAATATTTGCAAAAAGTCGAATTTTCTCCCCCCCTTGTATGATGACAAGCGGGGGGGATTTTCTGAGTAAGTTCGGTATAATGACAGGTGTTTTTTTAGCTGTTTCAACTCTAGGAATTTAACACCCGTGCAATTTTATTTACCACCGTTAAGCCTTTATATTCATATCCCGTGGTGCGTGCAGAAATGCCCTTACTGCGATTTCAATTCCCACGCCCAAAAAGGGGCGATTCCCGAAGCGGAGTATATTCAGCATCTGTTGGCGGATCTCAGCCAAGATTTGGTGCGTTATCAATCGGCAATCGCTGGGCGGAAAATTCATTCGATTTTTATTGGTGGTGGCACGCCGAGCCTATTTTCAGCGGAAGGTATTGCTTATTTGTTGAGCGAAATTCAGCAACGGATCGAGTTTGAGCCGAATTTGGAAATCACCCTTGAAGCCAACCCTGGTACCGCCGAAGCAGCGCGGTTTATCGGTTACGCACAGGCTGGGGTGAACCGCATTTCAATGGGCATTCAGAGCTTTGAGCCAGAAAAATTGCTCAAATTGGGTCGGATTCACGACAGTCAAGAAGCCAAAAATGCGGTACGTTTTGCGAAAAATGCCCAGCCTTTTGGGCTACGCAGTTTCAATGTTGATTTAATGCACGGGCTGCCGAATCAGTCTGTAGCTCAAGCCTTGAGCGATTTACGCCAAGCGATCGAACTCGAGCCGCCGCATTTATCGTGGTATCAGCTTACCATTGAGCCGAACACAATGTTTTATTATCGCCAGCCGACCTTGCCCGATGATGATGAACTTTGGGATATTTTCGAGCAAGGGCATCAGCTTTTAACGGCGGCAGGCTACGAGCAGTATGAAACGTCCGCCTATGCGAAACAAGGCTTCCAATGTCAGCACAATTTGAATTATTGGCGGTTTGGCGATTATTTGGCGATTGGCTGCGGGGCACACGGCAAAATCAGTTATCCCAACGGCGAGATTTACCGCTTCAGCAAAACCAAGCACCCGAAAGGCTATATGCGAGGCGAATATCGCTATCAGGAAAATTTGGTCGAAATGGCAGACCGCCCGTTTGAATTTTTTATGAACCGTTTTCGCCTGCTTGAACCCACGCCAAAAGCGGAATTTGAAGCCTACACGGCGGTCGCGATTGAGCAACTTCGCCCGACAATGGATTGGGCATTGAGTAAAAATTTCATCAGCGAAACCGCTACGCATTGGCAAATCACGCCCCACGGCAAGTTATTTTTGAACGAATTACTCGAAGGATTTTTGGAATAATGGAACTGACCGATCACGAAATGTTGCGATATAACCGCCAAATTGTGCTGAAAAGTGTCGATTTTGACGGGCAAGAAAAACTCAAAGCCAGCCGTGTGTTGATTGTCGGCTTAGGGGGCTTGGGCTGTGCCGCTTCGCAATACCTTGCCAGCGGTGGCGTGGGGCAGCTCACTTTGGTGGATTTCGATACCGTTTCCCTGTCCAATTTACAACGGCAAATTTTGCATACGGACGAAAATATCGGCGAGCCGAAAGTGGCATCGGCAAAAAAACGGCTCTCAGCACTCAATCCGAACATTCACATTGACAGCATTTACAAAAAATTGAGCGAGAGTGAGTGGGCGGAGCTGATCCCCCAATTTGATGTCGTGGTCGATTGCACCGATAATGTCGATATTCGCAACCTATTGAATTTGCAATGTTTTCGTAAAAAAATTCCCCTTGTATCAGGTTCGGCAATTCGCTTTGAAGGGCAGGTTTCCGTATTTCGTTACCAACAAGGCGAGCCGTGCTATCACTGTTTGAGCCAGCTGTTCGGGCAAAATGTGTTGAGCTGTGTGGAAGCGGGCGTGATTGCCCCGATTGTGGGCGTGGTCGGCAGCTTGCAGGCGTTAGAAACGATCAAAGTGCTGTTGAATATCGGCAAAACCTTGTCGGGTAAGCTATTGATGATTGATGGATTGAATTTTTCGTTACGAGAAATGCAATTACCTAAACAGGAGAATTGTTTGGTTTGTAAAGAATAGTGGAGTGTTTCTTCATTCTTATTAAAAGAAATGCAAAGAACGCACGGAAAAATTGATCTATAAACAGGTTTAGCCTATTATCTACTCCAATGTTCCTCTTTAGTTCAGTCGGTAGAACGGCGGACTGTTAATCCGTATGTCGCTGGTTCAAGTCCAGCAAGAGGAGCCAACTAATTTCCTCCTTTAGTTTTTTATTTTTGATCTTTGTTTTATTTTATCTCCTTTAATAAAACATACATTCACACCTCCAGAATGAGATCAAAAATTTTGCCCTCGCTGATGAGGGCTTTTTTTTATTTTTGTTTTGTGCTTAATATTACAGAAATTCGTGAAGCTCGCCTATAATTTTCTCTTTCAACATTTGCTTTTGTTCATCGTTTAATGCTCTGTTGCTTGCTGTCGTCACCACAAAAAAATCTTCGACTTTTTCGCCAATGGTGGTGATTTTGGCGTTCAGTAATTGTAGTTGCTGTTGGCTGAAAATATAGCCGATTTGGGCGAGTAAGCCTTCTCGGTCTGGCGTGAACAGCTCAAAGGCAGTTTGGTTTGGTTGTGATTGGGGCAAAAATCGCACGCGGGTTTTGCCTTTAAACGATTGGTGTTTAATCGGTTTTTTCTGTAATTTGAAGGCGATTTTTTTGTCGGTTTGTAAGGTTTTCAGTAACGCTTGCTGAATTTGGTTCAAGCGTTCAGCGTTCAGCGGTGTGCCGTTGAATTCGGTGACGATAAAGCTGTCGAGCACCAAGCCGTTATCGCTGGTTAGCACTTGGGCATCGTGAATGCTGATTTTCTTGGCACTCAAGGTTTGAGCAATGCGGGCGAACAGCTGTGGTTGGTCTTCGCCACAGACAAAAATTTCAGTTGCCCCACGGGCGTGCTTGTTGCTGACGAGCACCATTGGTAGCGTGGAGTTTTCCAGATAACTCACGGCGTGCCACACCAATTGGGTTGGATTGTGACGGACAAAATAGCTTTCAGGGCAAGGTCGCCAGAATTGCGTGAGTGCAGAACATTGCTCCGCCGTCAGTTGGTTTTGCAGTTGAGCAAAGGCTTGCTCTCGGTGGCTCACGCCGAATTGGTGGTAGTCCAGTTGCTGTTCGCCAAGGGCGAGCTGCTCGGTGGTAAATTGGTGCAATTTGCGAAACAGCGAGCGTTTCCAGTCGTTCCACAGGGTTTCGTTGGTGGCACAAATATCAGCGACGGTCAGGCAAGTGAGAGCAGCCAATGAGTTTGGATTTTTGACGATGTTCGCAAAGGTTTTGACCACGTCTGGATCGTGAATATCACGCCGTTGGGCGGTGATCGACATCGTCAAATGTTCTGCCACCAACCACGCCATATAGTCCGTTTCGGCTGGGCTGAAACCGTGCAATTCGGCAAATTGTCGCATTTCGACCGCCCCCACTTGAGCGTGATCGCCTTCTCGCCCTTTGGCGATGTCGTGGAATAGAGCAGCTAAACACAATAACGGCAGATCAGCGAGTTTTGGCAACAGTTCGCAGCATAATGGGTGCTTTTCACGGTTGTTTTCATCTAAAAAACTTTCGAGTTTTAACATCACTCGCACCGTGTGTTCGTCCACGGTGTACATATGGAACAGATCGAACTGCATCAAGCCTTCAATCCCTTGCCATTGGGGCAGATAAGCCGACAGCACACCAAGGCGGTGCATTGGCACAATCGCACGGCTTGCCACATTCGGTTGGCGGAACAGCTTGATAAAACAGGCTCTCGCTTCGGGTAGCTCGCACAATGGGCGATCCAATTTTTGCAACGCAAGCCGAAGTTGGCGGAGCAGTTGGGTAGATGCCGTTGCCGTAGGGTGTTGGGTTAAATGCCAAAACAGATCAAGGATCAAGTGCGGTTGTTGGCTGAAAATGCGGGGATTGTGGCAGAAAATCACGTTATCTCGCAGGAAGTAGAGCGGATCAAGGGGGTGTTTATTGCCGACTTTTTGCAAAATTTGCAAGTGTGTCTGCTCGAAACTTTCCAACAGCAGTTGACTTAATTGAGAAATGGATTGGGTGGCTTGGAAGAAAGTTTTCATCATCGCTTCCACAGGCTGATTGCCTTCGCCCACATAGCCGAGCTGTTCGCTTAATTGTAGCTGGCGGTCAAACCGCAGGCGGTTGTCGTAGCGTTTCAGTTGCAAATGAAGTGCAAAACGCATACGGAAAAGCACCGCTTGTGCCTGTTTGAGTTCAGCAAATTCTTCGGGGAACAGTACGCCCCGTTCGAGCAGATTGTCCAACGAATACACGCCGTGCTGACGGAGCATAATCCACGAGATCAAATGCAGATCACGCAAGCCCCCAGGGCTGTGTTTCAGATCGGGTTCTAGGTTGTAACTGGTGTTGTGATAGCGTGCATATTGGGCTTTGCGTTCCGCCATTTTCGCCTGATAGAACTCGCCAATCGCCCAAAAATCGTCCTGATATAAACGGCTCATCAAGGCTTGCCATAACGCTTGATTGCCAAGCAAAAAACGGCTCTCAAACATATTGGTCGCCACCGAAATTTCTGCTTTTCCGATTTCTACACATTCGTCCAAAGTTCGAATGGCGGTGCCAAGTTGTAATTTGCTATCCCACAGCAGATTGAATAAGGCGTTTAAGGTTTGTTGCGTGCTTTCATCAATCTGCTGTTCACACAAAATCAGAATATCCAAATCCGACAACGGAAACATCTCACGCCGTCCATAGCCCCCCACCGCTAGCAGGGCTAGATCCGTGCGATCTGCCAAGCCGTGCTGCAGCCATAATTCCGCCAACAATTCATCATAAAAATCGCTTCGCTGATGGAGTAAATCCATCACATCAGCGTGAGCAAAATCGGCTTTTTGTTGAGCGGTGAAATTGGCGAGGGTAGTTTTGAGATCGGTGTGCATAAGCAAATCCTGATAAAGAAAAAGCCCGCGAAAGGGCAGGCTTTAGGAATTAGTGTTTGGTTAGATAATTTGCGGTTAAGGCAAAGGCTAATCCAATCAAGGCAAACACAGTCAGTCCGAATGTCAGTTCCATTACATATTCTCCTTCGCTTTGTGTCTAAATAATCGACCACCGATTAAAAATAGGTAAATAGCGGTAGATAAAAGAGCAGTATTCAATAGCTTGATACTTATTGGATCTTTGCCGTATAGCATAACAGGTACGGCAAGAATTGCAACTTTGGCGATATCGTCAGCCATTTTTGCCCAAGCTTCAAAATCACTTTTATCTATCGGCTTTTTGAACAGATTTAGCATTTTGTCCTCCTAAGTGTGCTTTGTTTGATAAAGGTTAGTCTAGTGGTGCTTGATGCCTATTTCAACTGGTTGGATCTCCTCTGTTCTTGTTGATTTTCAAACATAAAAAGCGTTTAATTTCGCCCCCAAAAATTCTAACTAGAAAGGAGTAATCAGTGAAACTTCCACGATGTTGTCTTTGCTTGAGCCTTGCTATGTTTAGCATTGCAGGTTGCTCAACTTCAAATTTAATCGTCAAAACTGACGAGCAATTATTCAAACAATCGTTAAATCCCACCCCACCATCTGTGAGTGATTTCGCTAATAATAACGCTGTTTTAGATGAAAATTTGTTGTTATTTGCTCAATCTCAAGAGGAAATGCCTCTTACTAGATCTTTGCGTGTGACTCGCTCGCAACCTCAAGCCCAAAGTCATTCGCCTGCCAGCAATTATATGAGTTTGATGGGACAAAATGGCACGGTACTCACCGTTTGGGCGTTGGCAAGACGCAACTGGCTGTGGGCGTATGCACCGATTGATTCGCACTCTTTCGGTAATATTCGGAATTGGCGATTGGTAAGAGGCTTTGGTCAAGAGCATTTTCGCTTTATCAATCAACAGCTTAGAACCTGTATTCAAGCCTATGGCAACGGGCTGATCCACGATACCTGCAATAAAAATAATCTCGATCAGGAATTTGAACTCTTGCCTCGTAGTAACGGCTCGGTGTCGGTAAAAAGTGTCAGCCAAGGGCGTTGTGTGACTTACGATCCAGTCAGCACCAAAATTTATTCAACGATTACCTTGCAACCATGTACCGATGAGATTACGCCACTGAAAGATCAGAGTTGGTATCTCTCCCCACCGATCTTATCGGCAAATTCACAAATTTAATAAAAAAGAGGAATAAAATGAAAAGGTTATATATTTTATTAGGTGGATTATTGAGTGCAGTTTGCAGTGCAAATTTGCACGATTTCCGAGTGGCAACGTGGAATTTACAAGGCTCATCAGCGGCTAATGAAAGCAAATGGAATATCAATGTCCGTCAGCTTCTCACAGGCATTGATGCGGCGGATATTTTAATGGTACAGGAAGCAGGAACATTGCCAGCCTCAGCCACCAGAACGGGAAGAATGGTGCAACCAGCAGGGGTAGGGATTCCGATTGAAGAATATTTATGGAATTTAGGCACAGGTCGCCGTCCTGACCTAGTTTATATCTACTATTCACGTATTGACGTAGGGGCAAATCGAGTGAATTTAGCCATTGTGTCTCGTCGCAGAGCAGATGAAGTGTTTGTTGTTACCACAGATTCTACGGTGTTATTATCTCGACCAGCTATTGGAATTCGTATTCAAAATGATGTCTTTTTAAGTGCTCACGCTTTAGCCTCTGGTGGTTCAGACGCAGGTCGGATTGTGGAACACGTTTATCGCTTTTTTAGTGAATCAGCGAGAAATCGCTATAACTGGATGTTAGTTGGTGATTTTAACCGTTCACCCAACAGCCTAGAAAATTTTCTACGCACCCAAGAACCCGCAACAAGTAATAATACCTTAATTCTTGCCCCAACCGAACCGACACACCGCTCAGGCAATATTTTAGATTATGCGGTGTTGCACAATGCTGACCAAGGGCAACATCAAACCACAGATATGAGTGCCAGTATTATGTTTAACCAATTCCGCTCACAAATTGCCTCAGACCATTTCCCAGTGAGCTTTGTACGTAATCGAAAATAGGAGGGCATAATGAAAAAAGCAATCGCATTCATCAGCTTATTGATAAGCTCAATGACAATGGCAGACAAGCCCGATCCAACGACCTATCCCGATGTAAAAGAAACGCCGCCGCCTGTGGTGAGTTTACGCAGTTTAAACACGGGTGAGCCGATTCGTAATTCCCATTATGGCGAGCGGAGCGAATTGAACACCCACTGGGAATTGCGAGATGTGGTGTATAACAACCGAAATTACGTCCAATTTCGAGCTTTTGATACCGACAAATGTATGACCATCGGCACGGGCGTAAAAACTTGTGATGATTTGGCGATTACCACGCTGAATTTAATCCCCACCGACACAGGGGCGTTTATCATCACATCCTCATTTGACAACATCTGTTTGTTAAGCACCAATTTTAGGGAGTACGATTTGCAGCAGTGCGTCCGCCCTGAGCAGTTGGATAAACCTGTGGAGTTCAAATTCCTCTGGACGATCGCCCCCGCATTTGGGCAGAGCAAGGTATTGAAAGTGCCCGTGAAATAGATATTGCAAAAAAGCGGTGGAAAATCACCGCTTGACAAATTGGTAGGATGGGCTTTAGCCCATCATAAATCAGAATCGCAGTGATGGGCTGAAGCCCATCCTACCGATGATATTCACAAAACCGTGATAGTAGCTCGCTTGTGGGGACGCTTTATACGCCCCCAGCAAGCGGTGAGTTTGCACCGACATTTTGCAACTTAAAGGCTAAAACCGATTCTAACCCCCTCTTTGACTAAAGAGGGTAACTAGCTGGTAGGATGGGCTTTAGCCCATCATAAACCAGAATCGCAGTGATGGGCTGAAGCCCATCCTACCGATGATATTCACAAAACCGTGATAGTAGCTCGCTTGTGGGGACGCTTTATACGCCCCCAGCAAGCGGTGAGTTTGCACCGACATTTTGCAACTTAAAGGCTAAAACCGATTCTAACCCCCTCTTTGACTAAAGAGGGTAACTAGCTGGTAGGATGGGCTTTAGCCCATCATAAACCAGAATCGCAGTGATGGGCTGAAGCCCATCCTACCGATGATATTCACAAAACCGTGATAGTAGCTCGCTTGTGGGGACGCTTTATACGCCCCCAGCAAGCGGTGAGTTTGCACCGACATTTTGCAACTTAAAGGCTAAAACCGATTCTAACCCCCTCTTTGACTAAAGAGGGTAACTAGCTGGTAGGATGGGCTTTAGCCCATCATAAACCAGAATCGCAGTGATGGGCTGAAGCCCATCCTACCGATGATATTCACAAAACCGTGATAGTAGCTCGCTTGTGGGGACGCTTTATACGCCCCCAGCAAGCGGTGAGTTTTCATCGACAGTTTGCAACTTAAAGGCTAAAACTGGTAACGCAGCGAGAGATTTCCGCCCTGTTGGCGATAGCCTTTTTGCCACGCCCCTTGGAAGGTTGCCTCCAGCTCAAGATTAGCGATTGGCTGATAACGCAAGCCAACACGAGCTTGGGTCAAAGTTCGAGGGGTTTGCGAATTCAAACTAAAGCGATAATCAGGCTCTGCCGCCAATGATGCCGTCAAGCTAGCAGGTGTTGCCAAATTTTGCCCAACCGACACACTGCCCGTCAGCGATAAGCTCGCAGTCATCGCTTTATTCAACTCAAGCCCTGCACGGGCAAACAACTGGCTAGTGCGTTGTTTTTGCACCATCAAATTTAGCCCTCCCGCCCCTTGTTCACGGTAGCTTGGACTTTGGATAGTACGATAATCTAAGTGGATAAACGGCGTGAGATGGCTTTCTGCAGTGCCGATACGGTAATTCAGCCCTGCACTTGCCAGCCACTCGGTGGCACGATAGCGACTGTTCGCCACCCGTTCGGCAAAAGGCAATTGGCGAGAGCCATTGATGTGATGTTGCCCTACACCAAATTGCACATCGGTAAACAGATTCTGGCTCAAGTGATAATTGCCGTAGCCCAACAATTTCCAGCTACGCACACGGCTTTGCTGTGTCGCCCCATCACGGCTGCTGTTGAATGTTGAGCGATCGAACAGCGTCGCCACGCCCACACGATACGCCTCGCCAGCGGTATCTAACCCAATCATTACTCCTTGGGATTTGGTGTTAATTGGCATCGCATCATAACGTTCACCTTGTTGATGAACGGCTTGAGCCCACACGCCAGCGTCTGTCATCGGACGATTTGTACTTTCTCGCAGTTGCTCACCCCCTTGTAAAGCGGTTAGTAACACCTGATTGAGCTGACCAAAATGCAACGGCAATAGCTGGCTGGAGGCAGAAGACACCGCCTGCCCCGTGGTGAGCGGTAAGAACGCCTGCACCAAGTCGCTGGTCGGTTTTTGAGCGAAAATCGTATCCAGCATTTGAGCCACAGGCAACGCAACCCAATTTTGCTGCTCACGCACACAGTCTTCTACCGATTGGCAAGGCTGAGGTTGCGGCTGTGGTTGCGGCTGCGGCTGCGGTTGAGGTTGCTGTGCCTCTTCCTTTTCGCAATTCGGGCTGTTTTTCGCACACACCACAAAATCTACCGCATTCGTGCGATATTCAGGTTTAAACTCAAACAGTTGGCTATTGCTGCTGGTTTCACCAATTTTGCCCTCAATCCGATTTTCGTCTCCCTCGCCCGTGGCTTGCAACACCGCCACTAACTTACCCTTAATCACCAACGGTGCCGCCTCTTTCACATCAAAGGCGATTTTGCCATTATTCAGCAGGATCTTACCGCTTGCGTTCACCTTGCCGTAGTCTGTCATTGAACGCACACCAATAGTCAGTGGCTGTGTCGGCGACAAACTGAAATTGCCTTCTAGTTCGGTAATGCCGTTATCAATGGTCATCTTATTGGCGGTGTAATCGCCCACGAATTTCAGTTTACCATCTAGCACCACGGTGTTGCCCAGCCATTGTGCGGCTGTCAGTGGCATAGATAAGGTGCCACTGCCGATTTTCCGCACCCCTCCCTCACCGTTTAACACGGCATTGTCAGACACGCTCACATCAAAGGCTTGAGTATCTAAAGTCAGCCCACCTGCGTTGATTTTAATTGGGGTATTTTGATCAAAGTTGCTAAACAGATCCGAGCTGGCAGCGTTAAGTTGTAAGATGCCATTATCAAAGGTGGTATCCATCGGCGTGTATGAAATAAGATGAACGGTTTTCAATTTACCGCCATTTTGTACGGTTAATTTCGCTTGTTGACCTTGGTTTCTGTTCTGCAATCCAGATACCAAATAGTTACTGAGATTTAATGTAGAGCCCTCACCATCAATGTTGATCTCGCCTTTGATATTACCTTCTTGAGCAAGCCAAACCCAGCCTGTATTGACTTGCCCACCATTGCGGATATTCAAAATGCCTGCGGCTTCCCCCACTTTGCCAACATTAATACCAGTACGTGCATTCAACACGCCTTCCACATTAGCGGAAACTTCAAGATCAGTCAGTGGTTTAGCAAAATAATGTGAACCAAGGTTGAGCAAATTGGTATTGACTGTACCGCCTTTGGCAATATTCAGCACCGTTTTTTGTGGATAGTCTGTTGTATATTTAGTGCTTGGACTCAATACAAAACCAACGTCTAAAGTACGTTCAACATTCAGTGAGGCTCCCTCACCTACATTGAGTTGAGCTGCAGAATTGAGTTGATTGTTTTGTGGGGTGAGATTGCCTTGACCTAAGATAAAATTGCTTGCATTGATAGCGGAATTGGCATCTTTCAAATCAATAACTCCACTATAAATACGACCGTAGGTTGAAAGATTGACTTTAGCCCCTTTTTCGACTAATAAATGAGTATGTAAGCTCTCTCCCATTTCCAAACGGGCTACATTCAATTGAGTGTTTTGCCCTGAAATAGCGATATGTTCTTTATAGTGATCAAACTCATTATGGTTTTTACTGTGTCCAAATAGTAGGCGATTAGCATTCAATACACCACCATTTTCAACCCTTACTAAGGTTCGATTATCGGGTTTATGAGAACTTAATATCAATTCGCCTTTATCATCATTACGAATAGTTAATACTGAATTTTCGCCTGAAATCAATAAACTAGGTTTGCTATCATCTTGATTGGTGAGATAGAGATTTGCATAGGTTGTTAAGTTTGCACCATTAAGAATATTTAAATAACTATTCGTGTAGGTTTTTATTTCTCGAGGACTTTCTTGATCGCTTGGTTTGAGTTTAACGATAGTGTTTGCTCCTGTGATGTTTATCGTTTTTCGCTCATCAACAGAAGTGAAAATATTGTTAGCCTCAGGAAAATTATGCGTTGCTCCATCATTAAAAATTACATCTCCCTCAACGGGAAATTCAGTGGGATTTTCAGTAGGTTGAGCTGAAACAGGGGAGAGCAAAGAAAAACAGAAAAGCGCGATTGCGGAGGGTTTTAAAAGGTTAAAATACTGATTGATTGATTGATTGATTGATTGATTGGCAAGATTTGACCTTTTTGCCACGACGAGCCAATTCCGACACGCATTGCCACAGCCCCAACGTGCGATTAAACACCACCGTATAAACCCGATTCATAAAAAACTCCTTAAAACGCAAACCGAATTCACCAAGTTTGCATTGATTGAAAAATAGCGTGAATTCGGCGGTATTTTAGGCTTGGTTGGTTTGTTTTTCAATCAAAAATAAAAAGGATTGCTATATGCATTGCTAAATCATGCAATATTGAGTGAGACAAGGGGGGGAGAAATGCTGAGAAAATGCGAAATGCGTAGGGGCGATGTGATCGCCCCTACGTTTATTGCGTTTTTCGTGATTATTTGAAGATCACATCTTGTTTCGGATCGTATTTAGATGCATCAATCGGGCTGTTTTCTTCAAAGAATTTTTTGAGCATCTCTGCATCAATAAAGCCTGTGTTCACATAGCTTGGGTGTTTTTTCACGATTGGGTAGCCATCACCGCCTGCCGCACAGTAATCTGGCACAGAGAGTTTATAGGTTTTGTTCAAATCAAGTGGTTGTCCGCCAATTTTAACGTCAGAAACTTGTTTTGCACTGCGATCAACGACCATTGAAATACCCGCAAATTGTGGGTAAGCTCCGCTGTCTACTTCTTTCATTGCCACCACATTTAAGTAGTCGATCAACTCTTGTCCTGTTAGGTCAACGGTTGAGATCATATTGCCGAATGGTTGAACGGTGAGCAAATCTTTGTAAGTGACATCACCTTCATTGATGGATGTGCGGATACCGCCAGAGTTCATAATCGCAAGATCGGCTTTCACACGTTGCATTTGTGATTGTGCGATTAAGCGTCCTAAATTGGTTTGTTCCGCACGGATAATTTTGCGATCGCCTTCAAATTTGCCTTTAACCGAACCGACTTTCACGCCGAGTAAGCGGTCGCCTTCGTCTTGATAGACTTTTAAGTGATCGTATACGGCTTTATCTTCCGCAATCTCTTCTTGGTAGAGTTTGTAGTCAGATTTGCCGTCTTCTAATTTCACTTTTTGTTTTAAGTTGATTGGGATCAGCTCGTATTTGACTAATTTGGCTTCGCCATCTTTCAGCTCAAAATCCGCACGGCCAACGTATTTACCCCATTCGCCAGCTTGGACGATCCAAGAGCCGTTTTGGTAGTCGGGTTTACACGCTTCACCTGGGGTGTATTTCACTTTGAATTGTCCATTGTCATCGATACATACCGTGTCGTGCGTATGACCCCCAATGATTAAATCGAATGCCCCTTTGTCTAAATAACGAGCAAGACTGACATCACCAGGTGCATTTGAGCCGTGTTTACCATCAAAATAGTAGCCCATATGGGTTAATGCGATGTGGAAGTCTGGTTTTTCCGTTTTGTTGATATGTTCCAGCGTCTCTTTCGCCGTAGCAAGCGGATCTTTGAAGATGACATTCTCAGTCACTTCTGGGTTACCGAGTTTTGCAGTATCTTCGGTGGTTAAGCCGACCACTGCCACTTTGATGTTATTTTTCTCTAAAATCACATAAGGTTTCACTAAGGTGCTGTCGGTTTTTTTGTTGATCACGTTGGCTGAAATGAACGGGAATTTTGCCCATTTTTCTTGCATTTCAAGCACTTGCAATGGGAAGTCGAATTCGTGGTTCCCTAAAACGGCCACATCATAGCCGATCATATTCATCCCTTCGATATCAGGCTTGGCATTTTGCATATCTGATTCAGGCACACCGGTGTTGAAATCCCCTGCATTGAGTAAAAACACTGGTTGACCTTTTGCTTCTAATTCTTGACGAATTTTGTCGATGGCGGTTTTTTGTGCCGCAAAACCGTATTCGCCTTTACTGTTTTTCCAGAAATGCCCGTGAGTATCGTTGGTGTGTAACACGGTAAAATATTGGGGTTTATCGGTGTTTGCCATCGCAGTTGTGGCAGAAAGCAGAGCCATAGTCAGTAAGGTTTTGGTCAGTTTCATTGATTTCTCCTTTGAGTGAGTGATGTGAATAAGTGTGATTAATTAAACAGAATTAATCCCCAAGTGATGACAAATAGCATCATAGATAGAAAAACCGCAGCAGAGCCAATGTCTTTCGCTCTGCCAGACAATTCGTGATAGTCTGAACCAATGCGATCAACCACGGCTTCTACGGCACTATTGAGCAGTTCAACAATGAGAACCAAGAGTACGGTGCCCACTAATAAAATCTTTTCGATAATGCTATCACCAAAAATGAAGCCTAAGGGGAGTAAAGGAATGGCAAGCCACACTTCTTGGCGAAAGGCAGCTTCGTGTGTGTAGGCACTTTTTAAGCCTTGAAATGAGTAGCCTGCAGCACGAATGATGCGGTGAATACTCACTTTATTTTCAGGTTTTAAAGACATAGTAATGGAATGAAGTCAAAAAATGTGGCTATTCTACTCTAAAGCAAAGGGGTGCGAAAAGAGGAAAGCGTCTGTTTTATGAAGATTAGATAAACACTAAAAATCAGCAATAAAAATTGAACATTCCATAATTTTTGCAGATTTTCTTGATGATCTGCCCCCTTGCATCTTCCCATTTAGTGGATTTTCCGCTAACCTTTCGTTCTCTTTTTAGAGGTATGGACGTCTAGGAAGAGTTTGGTCTTATCTTACAGGAAATGTTATGAATCAATCATCTCTCTTTTCAAAATTCGTTGAGGGGAATTTGGTACTCCGTATTGCGATTTTTTTAGTCGCTGGTGTGGTGCTTGCCTTAGTTAGCCCTGAAACGGCCAACAGCGTTGGCGTACTCGGTCAATTTTTCGTGAAATCATTACGTGCGATTGCCCCTATTTTAGTATTCACTTTGGTGCTTTCTGCGATTGCAAATAAAGAGGTGGGGAGCGATAGCCGTTTAAAACCAATTTTAGTGTTATATCTTCTTGGGACGTTTTTAGCCGCACTGACTGCCGTGGTACTCAGCTACGTCTTCCCAACTACCTTGGAATTGGTCACCAGCCCTGAAGGGTTAAAACCACCACAAGGCGTGGGCGAAGTATTAAAAACCGTGGTATTCAACTTGGTGGATAATCCATTAGGGGCGATTACCAACGGCAACTTCTTAGGGATTTTAGCGTGGTCGATTGGGTTAGGCATTGCATTACGTCACGCCGCCCCAAGTACCAAAGTCTTTTTAAGTGATATGGCGGATGCCGTGTCATTCGTGGTGAAAATCGTGATTGCCTTTGCCCCTATCGGGGTATTCGGTTTAGTAGCTGAAACCATTGCGACCAACGGTATGGACGCTTTCGTAGGCTATTTCCAATTATTAGCCGTGTTGCTCGGGGCAATGGCGTTAGTGGCGTTCGTGTTAAATCCATTATTGGTGTTCTTAAAATTACGCCGTAACCCGTATCCGCTTACCTTCACTTGCTTGCGTGAAAGTGGCGTAACCGCATTTTTCACTCGCAGTTCAGCGGCAAATATCCCTGTGAATATGGGGTTGGCGAAACGTTTGGGCTTAAAAGAAGAGATCTACTCCATTTCCATTCCATTAGGTGCGAACATCAATATGGCGGGAGCTGCGATCACCATTACCGTACTAACCCTTGCTGCGGCTTATACCCAAGGCATTGTGCCAGATTTCTGGACAGCGTTATTACTTAGCCTTGTTGCGGCGATTTGTGCGTGCGGTGCATCTGGTGTGGCAGGCGGTTCATTGCTGTTGATTCCATTGGCGTGTAGTTTATTCAACATTCCAAATGATGTGGCAGCACAAGTGATCGGTGTTGGCTTTATCATTGGCGTGATCCAAGATTCAGCAGAAACGGCATTGAACTCATCCACTGACGTGTTATTTACTGCAGCCGTCAGCTTGTCAGACGAGAAATAATGTCTCATTCATCAATTGGGGGCGAGCGTTCGCCCCTTTTGCTTTTTGGTGGTGCATTGCCAACAATTTTTGTGATCTCTGTCGAAAAACAGGGATTTTTTCATTTCTAAATTTCTTCTTTAGGCAATACTAACGGCAACATTGAGAGCCAAACTATGTCGTTAGATCGCCTATCCATTCTATTTGTTTTGAGTTTGTTGCCCCTGCTGTGCTTGCCACAAATGGCATTGAGTTTGGGCTATGGCTGGGCTATTTGTCTCTGTTTAGTCGCAATCATTCAACGGCAAAAGCGTCTGATCGGACTCGCTATTTTGGTGGCGTGGAGCTATTTTCAGGTAATACAAACGGCAGAAAAAGCAGATAGCATTTCAGCAACACGCGTTGATGAAAGCATACACATTGTACAGATTCTCAAACAGCAGGATTACCAAACGGCGATTGCAAAACGCCCGAATGGCGAGCGAATTTATCTGAATTGGCAAGCAAAAACGCCGTTGCAGCTAGAGCGGTTTTATCAGGCAAATTTTACGTTACGCCCGATTTCCAGCCGGCAAAATATCGGCAACCGTGATCGGCAGAAATGGTATTTTGCTCAACATATTCAAGCGATTGGCACGGTGCGACAAGCGGAATTATTGGCAAATGACACTCGTTCCTTACGCACAAAATGGCTGGAACGCACGAGAGACGCGTGGGCAACGTGGAGAACGCAAGGGCTATTACTGGCTTTGGCTTTTGGCGAGCGAGCCTGGATTGAAACTGCGGATTGGCAAGCTTTTCAACAAACGGCAACGGCACATTTGATCGCCATTTCAGGCTTGCATATTGCCTTGGCAATGGGGATCGGTATGGCGTTTTCCAAAGGGCTGTTTGGGTTGGCGGGGCGATTCGGCCTATTACAAGGGGTAAGATCTTCGCCATTTTCTGCAAAATGGGTAGGTTTTGTGGTGGCATTGGGTTACAGCTATTTGGCGGGGTTTGCCGTGCCTACTGTGCGTGCGTTGCTTGCGATGAGTTTAATTTTGTTCTGCCAGCAATGTCGTCGCCATTACACGCCGTGGCAATATTGGTGGAGAGTCGTGACAGTGCTACTGCTGATTGACCCATTGGCATTGTTGTCCGACAGCTTTTGGCTTTCCGTGCTAGCGGTAGCGAGTTTGATTTTGTGGTATCAGCATTTTCCACTGAAGACGCTGCTACCAGATATTAGCAAAAAGTCTGCTGTTCTCCCCCCCTTGTGGTATCGTTTCGGGCAATTATTGCACCTGCAAATGGGGATTTGGCTTGTGTTTTCGCCGATGCAACTGCTGTTTTTTCAAGGTGTTTCGCCTTTTGCCCTGCTGACTAACCTTGTGATTGTGCCGTTGTATAGTGTGTTGCTTGTGCCGCTGATTTTGTTCAGCCTGTTGACGGACAATCTGTTTCCTAGCGACTGGCTTGCCGATCAACTTGCCCAAAGTAGTTTATGGTTTTTGAACTTATTTCGAGAGTCTTGGTTGCCATTGAGTTTGCATCAGCAATGGCAGTTACTCAGCCTTAATCTATTGATTTTACTGCTGCTTTTTATGTGGTCGAGAGTGGGCTGGAAATCGTTAAAGCATTGGGCGGTAGTTTGCCTGTTCGCCTTGAGTTTTAACCGTTTGCCGTGGCTGTGGCAACAGATTTCGCCACCGCCTTTAGTGCAATGGTTGCATTTTGATGTGGGGCAAGGGTTGGCAATGGCGTTTGTGTATGATGAACCGAGCGGACGCAAAGCGGTGCTATACGATACGGGGGCCAGTTGGCAGGGCGGTTCAATGGCGGAGATCGAGATTTTGCCCTATTTACAACGGCAAGGGATTGATATTGAAGCGATTTTTATTAGCCACGATGATAATGATCACGCAGGGGGATTGCCGAGCCTATTACGGTATTTTCCGCATAGCCGTGTGATGGGGAGCGGACAGCATTCGCAGAATGAGCCTTGCGAGCAAGGCAAAAGGTGGCAGTTCGGCAGGATTCAATTTTCGGTAATTTACCCCAGAAAAACCGTGAAAAGAGCCAAAAATGCCGATTCTTGTGTGCTTCTAGCACAAATTGGCAAGTTTCAATTACTGCTGACGGGAGATGCAGGGCGTGAGCAAGAACGGCAGTTTGTATCAGCACTTGGCAAGGTGGATTTTTTACAAGTCGGGCATCACGGTAGCCACACCAGTAGTAGCCACACGCTACTTGCCCGTATTCAGCCCGATTGGGCGGTCATTTCCGCAGGGCGGTGGAATCCTTGGCGGTTGCCCAACCGCTTAGTTGAACAGCGGTTGAGCCAATATCAGGTTGCCACGCTGAATACTGCCAAAGTCGGTATGGTGCAGATCGATTTCTTTGCAGACAGCTATCAACTCCGCACCGCACGCCACCGTTTCAGCCCGTGGTATCGGGGTTATTTCGGCTCACCTTGAGAAGGCGGTAAATCGTGGATTGCCTGTGGATTTTTGCGGATAAACATCGCATCCCCATAGCTGAAGAAACGGTATTTTGCTGCCACAGCGTGTTGGTAGGCTTGCATACAATGGCGGTAGCCTGCAAAGGCAGACACTAACATAATCAGCGTAGATTCAGGCAAGTGGAAGTTTGTGACCAACGCATCCACAATGCGGAAGGTTTTACCAGGGTATAAGAAAATAGAGGTGTCGGAATAGAACGGGGCGATCAATTTGCCCTGTTGCTCGGCGGCTTGGGCAGCACTTTCAATGGAACGCACAGACGTGGTACCGACACAAATGACTCGCTTGCCTAGGGCTTTGGTGGCAAGAATTTTATCCACCACCTCTTGGCTGACTTCGGCATATTCAGCGTGCATTTTGTGGTCGTGGATATTCTCGACTCGCACAGGTTGGAAAGTCCCCGCCCCAACGTGTAGGGTAACGAAAGCGGTATCCACGCCTTTTTCTGCCAGTTGGGCAAGGGTGGCTTGATCAAAATGCAAGCCCGCAGTAGGGGCGGCGACTGCCCCTAATACTTGGCTGTAAACGGTTTGATAACGCTCTTGATCGGCAGACTCATCAGGGCGGTCGATATAGGGTGGCAGTGGCATATGCCCTGCTTGTTGGAGCAATTCAAACAACGGCTGTTGCTCGTCAAAATGCAGTTCAAATAGTGCGTCGTGGCGAGCAGTCATTATTGCTTTAAAGCCCTTGCCTTCGCCTAATTTATCTTCGCCTAACCATAATTCCGCCCCGACTTTAGGGGCTTTGGACGCTCGAATATGGGCTAAACAGCGGTGTGAATCTAACACCCGTTCGACCAATACTTCGAGTTTGCCACCGCTGGCTTTTCTGCCATAAAGACGGGCAGGGATCACGCGAGTGTTATTAAAAATCAGCAAATCGCCTGGCTCAATATAGGAAAGCAGATCGGTAAATTGTTGATCGGCAAGTTCACCCGTTTCGCCGTTAAGGTAGAGCAAGCGGCTGGCAGAGCGTTCCGCCATTGGGTAGCGAGCGATCAGTTCATCAGGTAAGTCAAAATGGAAATCGGTTACAAGCACAAAATATCCTTAAGGTTGATTGAAATAGATTGCGAGGGTGAGGGATTTTGCAAAATCTCACGATTTCTCACCCCCTTGTTAGAGTTGTGTGAGTAGAGTATCAATGGCTCGGCACAGCTTATGGCGATCGTGGCGGTACACAACGTCGTCTGCGTGCAGATCTTGGCGAAGCGTGGTGATGTAATGAGGTATTTCGGAGGTTTCTTCTGGCACGGTAATCACGCCATTGAGTCTTGCTAAACCAATGCGATTTTCAATCCATTGAATCCGCTCATTGAGTGATAAGGCACCCGCAATGCCGTGTTCTTTGCCGATATTGTCAATAAAAATCACCTTGGCTTGGCTTTGCTCAATGGTTTGAGCCACTTTATCCAATAATAAATTGGGCATAATGCTGGTAAAGAAACTGCCAGGGCCAAGAATGATTAAATCAGCCTGAGCTAATTCGGTCAGCATTTCGGGTGTTGCGTCTACATTCGGCATAAGCGAAAGTG
Source organism: Pasteurellaceae bacterium (assembly GCA_030528525.1). Lineage (GTDB taxonomy): Bacteria > Pseudomonadota > Gammaproteobacteria > Enterobacterales > Pasteurellaceae > JAUMYT01. Next base: position 3,116 of record JAUMYT010000009.1, on the reverse strand, counting down.
CGTGGGGCAGTTCATCTAAGGCATCAATCGACACTTCCCCCACAATCGTTTTGCCATTGCTTAAATGGCTGGCTAAATGGACAGGCGATTCAGACATCGGCATTAAACCGACACGAACGTGGAGCAGATCCCTCACCAAGTTGATCCCTTCCAACGGACGGATCTGCATATCTTCCAAGGCTTTTAAAATCAAATTGCCGAGATTGTGCCCGCCTAATTCGCCATTGCCACCGAAGCGATATTCAAACAGAGCGGACGCTACCGTGGGTTTGACGATGATTTGGGTTAAACAGTTACGTAAATCGCCCCACGCAATGCCACCTTGCTCGGCACGAATTCGCCCTGTTGAGCCACCATTGTCGGTGGTGGCAACAATGCCGGTTAAGCGTTCACGTAAGAAAGAGAGTGCAGAAAGTACCCGTCCTAAGCCGTGCCCGCCACCGAGTGCGACCACTTTATTTAATTGAACTAAGTTAGGATAATGGGGAATGCGTGTGTTCTCTGTCATTTTACGTCCTTAGTCATCGTGAGCGGGTAATGCGTTGATGACGGCTTTGACTAAGGTTGCTAATGGAATGGCAAAAAAGACGCCCCAGAATCCCCAAAGACCACCAAAAATAATGACGGCGACGATAATCGTCAGTGGGTGTAAATTGACCGCTTCTGAAAATAAAAAAGGCACCACCACATTGCCATCGAGCAGTTGGCTAATGATAAATGCAAGCAATAAATAGTAAAAATCGGGTGAAAGTCCGAATTGAAACAATGCCACTAATACCACGGGAATGGTCACTAACACCGCACCGATATAAGGCACAAGAACAGAAAGTCCCACCGCAACGGATAATAGCAAGGGGTAATTTAAGTCAAAAAAGAGAAAAATAATGTAGGTTGCGACGCCAACAATCAGAATTTCTAAGAATTTACCCCGAATATAGTTAGCAATTTGCTGTTGCATTTCCGCCCAAACGTGCGTGGCTAAACGACGGTTTTTGGGCATAAATTTACTGAAAGAACGTAAAAACAATTTTTTGTCTTTCAGCAAGAAGAAAACCATTAATGGCACCAAAAAAGCATAAATGCCTAATCCAACAAGACTGACTAAGGAGTTGATGGAAAAAGCGAATAATGAGTCGCCAAACCCGAGAATTTTACTTTTTAGGCTACTCATAATGGAATCAAGCATTGCATAATCGATCAGCTCGGGGTAGAGCTCGGGCAGGGCTTGTAGCCATTCGTTCAACAAATTGAACATTGACGGCAAATCTTTAAAAAACTTGAGCGTTTGATTCCAAAGGCTGGGTACCATCACAACAAACAGGAATACCGACACAGAAATAAAACCGCCTAAGACAATAATAAGGCTGAGCAGCCGTGGCACTTTCAGTTTTTGTGTCAAAAACCGGATTGGCCATTCCAATAAATAGGCAAAGACAATCGCAACCAAGATGGGCATAAGCAGATCGCTAAAAAAATAGATGATCCCAAAGCCAATCAGTAAAATACCCAGTAAAACAGCCGTTTGGGGGTCATCAAATTTTTTGTGATACCAAGTTTGGAACATCTTTAACATAGCGATTTTCCTATTCTGTGACGAATCCGTTCAAGAAAAGGCTCTCTCGGATGAGAGAGCAATATCATTATTATTTTTGGCTACAAACCGCAATAAAGCCTAATTTTTGCTCAGGATCATTGAAAGTTTGGAACATTTTTTTGAAAGTCTCACGATTTTCAGGTTTTAGGGCATTTCCGACAATTTTCATTGCCCCAACGACACCTTCATCTTGAATGAGCCCTTTTAGCGAGAGCAAATTCATTTCGCCTGTGAAGGTTTCAACATTTCGGAATCCGCATTCGGCGAATAGGCTTTTCCAATCGTCTTTAGACAGAGGCGTGACGGTAACCTTAATCGCTTCACGCAAGTCTTCAAGGACTTTTTCAACATCTTCGGTATTCAATACCACATCGTGTGTCAATAAAAAGCCGTTTGGTTTGAGTACACGGAAATATTCGCGAATGGCTTTTTCTTTGGTTTCATTCGGAAGCATTGTCAGCATTGCTTCGTTGATCACAATATCAAAACTGTTATCTGCAAATGGCAATGCGGTGGCATTGGCACATTGCACTTCAACGAGTTCGTCTAATTCATTTTCTTTGATCGATTGGCGAGCTTTTTCCAACGCCTCTTCATTGAGATCGATGCCGATCACTTTACAGCCAAATTGTTGTGCGATTTGAATCGCCGTGGTGCCTGTATTGCAAGCCACTTCTAGCACTTTTTTGTCTTGACGAAAATCGCCGTTGGCGATAAGCCAATCGGTTGCGATTTTACCACCTGGGCGTAAGCGTGTTTTACCTAAACGGGCTAAAAAATGATGACCGATTTCTTCTTTTTTCATATAACCCCCTGAAAATTTTGCAGAAAATTGTCAAGATCTGACCCCTTGCAAGCGAGAAAGTTCGCAAATGGAGCAGAAGTGTGCCGAATTATACCGATTTTTTCAGGGTTCTTATATACACAACCACACTTTTTTGGCAAAATCCGCCCGTCTTTTCGACACGCAAATGTTATACAACAAAAAGGAAAATGAGATGAATCAAAATACACAAAATGGCTACGACTTACAGCGTGGTCAAATTCAAGAAAGTGCTGTCAAAGCACTGGTAACGGATAAACTCTTTCGCACCCGAGTGGAGCGAAATCGCAAAGGCAAGGGCAGTTATCAACGTAAGGCAAAACATCGCAAGGCTTACGCCCAAAGGGAAAACCCATTTAAAAGTGTTCGGTTGAATGTTTTTAAATGGGTTTTTTGATCGGCAATATCAGGCAACAGAAGTTGCCTGAACGAGATCTTACAACACCTTCACAATCGCTTCACACAAGCGGTCGATATTATCATCGGTAATACCAGCCACATTGATTCGACCTGAACGCACGGCGTAAATCGCAAATTCGTCTTTTAAGCGATCCACTTGTTCTGGGCTTAAGCCGCTGAATGAGAACATTCCGTTTTGAGCGATGATGAAGTCAAAATTCTGTGTTGCCCCTTTCGCTTTAAGTAATTCCACAAATTTTGCACGCATTGCTTTGATGCGGTTACGCATTTCGGCAAGCT
>JAUMYT010000023.1 GCA_030528525.1 Pasteurellaceae bacterium | reverse complement strand
ACGAACCCCAGTCGACTGACAAGTGCAGTGACTGGGGTTTTTGCTATGGGGAAAAGAAATTAACAAGGAAAGGGCGAAAACCTCCCGCCCTAACTGCATCGCATTTTGCAAAAAGTGGTGCCTTCTCACCCCCTTGTGATAAGATTTGCTTTCTTTATATTAGGGGCTGTGGTAGATTAGCATCAATGCCATACTACAAAAATGAAGATAACTCACTGTAAATTAAAGAAATCTATTCAGAAAAAATTGCTTGAGTTTTTGTGGCAGAAGTCACTGTGAGAACAGCGGCAAATTTATTAGCGATTCAGCCCAATACAGCCGTCCTGTTTTACCATAAGATTCGTCAAGTGATTGACTATTATTTATCCCTTGAGGCAGATGAAGTTTTTGAGGGAAAAATTAAATTGGATGAGAGCTATTTTGGTGGGCATCGCAAAGGAAAAAGAGGAAGAGGATCTGCTGGAAAAGTGGCAGTTTTGGGTCTCTTAAAGCGGTAAGGAAACGTGTTTGCTGTAGTGGTTGAAAATACCAAAACCGAAACGTTACTCCTTGTAATTAAAAGGAGAATTAAGCCTGATAGCTGGGTTTATACCGATACTTATCGCAGTTATGATGCCCTTGATGTGAGCGAATTTCATCACGAGCGAATCAATCATTCAGAGATATTTGCGGAGAGAGAATCACATCAATGGCATTGAAAATTTTTGTAGCCAAGCAAAGCGAGTGCTTCGAAAATATAATGGAATAAACCGAAAAAACTTTCTGCTGTTCTTGAAGGTATGTGAATTTCGGTTTAATGTTGGGTCACCTAAAATGCAACTCAACACGTTGCGAAAATGGTGTGAAATTTAGGGCTAACAAAAATTAGGACAGCTAATGGTTAATGGTAAGAAAACGTTGTTTTGTCTTGGTCTGATGCTGATGGGATTTTCTTCTAATTCCTTGGGGAAAGAGTCGAAATGGCCTTGGTCAGATAGACAGTTATCTTTGATAATATACTTTTCGGATACAGCTAAAAAAGCATATCAGAAATTATCTACAGAATTAGATCAAAAAGATTGTAAGAGATACTTGAAAAACAATGGTGTAGTAGATAATTTTAATGATTATTTACTCTCAAACTCTTATGCTGATTTTTCTTATCTAGACAATAACAATATTGAAAAATTTTTCAATGATAATTTCTATTTCTTTGACTCAGTTGCTATTTTTTATGTTTGCTTGAATAAGGCTGATAAAAATGATTTGAGGATAAGTTCTAGGAATTTCCAAAACTTGAAAATTAAAGCTCGGGATTCTTTCGAATTAACATATAAATTTATTGAGAAATTAAGGCGTGAATATCCAAAAAATGAAGAAGATATTACATCGCTTAAAATGGAGGAGCGTTATCATTTAGCTAAGATTGTTTATCATTATAGAGATTTTGCAGAATTTTATTTAGAAATTTTCGGCAAATAATAATAGAAGCTGTATTATATAAGGGGCTGTAGTAGATTAACCCTAAATTTTTCACCAGTTGGTTGTTCTTTTGATATTCCAACATTAAACCGAAAAAACTTTCCGTTGTTCTTGAAGGAATGTGAATTTGGTGTAATGGACAAAATGGTTGCTAAAAAGTGGCTTAAAGTCTTATAGTACAAGGCTTTAAGCCACTTTTTTGAAAAATGAATAAAAAAATGTCCTTTCTGCTTATCTAGCACTATTAAGAAAAATGGTGTCAGAAATCATATTCAACGCTATAAATGTTCTTCCTGTAATAAAACATTTACCTTTCAAAAGAAATTAAATCCTGGCGATATTTGGTTTGATTATTCTCAAGGAAAACAAACCTATAAAGAATTGGCAGTGAAATATCAGTGTTCAGTCAAAACGATTCAACGATATATTGATAAAGCCTCGAAAGCACCGTTACAACCACCTATGTTACCTCGATTAAATATCATTATGGAGACGACATTCTTTGGGCGTCAGGCGTATTGGTATTGATGGATTCACTATCGGAAAAGGATGTGTATTACAAATTAGCTATCAATGATTTTAGAGAAAAAGGCTATATCATTCAATCAATTACCTGCGATAGTCGCCGTGGCTTGCTGAAAGATTTTTTGGACACTCCGACACAGATGTGTCAGTTCCATCTTGTCGCAATGGTGATGAGAGCCTTGAGAAAACGGCATCAATCGGCGGCTGGAAAAGAATTAAAAGTTATCGTAAAAACACTGAAAACAAGCACAAAAAACGAATTTTATCTGCGTTTACATCACTGGAAGGTAAAACATCAAGATTTTTTAAATGAGCGGTCAGATAAACCCAATGAGAAAGGTTATTTTCCTTATAAACATCGAAATGTAAGAAGTGCTTACGCCAGTATTCGGCGTTATTTTGATTATGTATTTACTGATGAAAAGTACCCTGATTTTAATATTGAAAAGACCACAAATCGTATTGAAGGGTTATTTAGTTAACTCAAGAGAAAATTAATTAATCACAACGGATTAAGCAAAAAGCGTAAGATTATGTTTATAAAGGATTTTTTGAATAAAAAAAGTCGCTAGCAATATGAAAATAATATCATTAGCAACCATTTTTTCCATTACACCGGAAAATATTAACAAGGAAAGGGCGAAAGCCGCCCGCCCTAACTGCATCGCATTTTGCAAAAAGTGGTGCCTTCTCACCCCCTTGAGTTAGAAATATTGGCGAAGTGAAGCAAATCCTGCTCACTCAAAATCTTCACGCCTAACTCTTGGGCTTTCGCCAGTTTAGAACCTGCTTTTTCGCCTGCGATGAGATAGTCGGTTTTGCTCGACACACTGCCAGCGACTTTACAGCCTAATTGTTGCAAAATCGCTTTGGCTTGATCTCGGGTTAATTGCGTGAGCGTGCCAGTTAGTACCACGGTTTTGTCTTTGAGTGGGTTATCCGCAATCTCTTGTTGCACCACATCTTGCCAATGCACGCCTTGTGCGATTAAATCGTCCACCACTTCGCCGTTATGGGGTTCTTGCCAGAAACGCACAATGCGGTTAGCGACCACTTCTCCTACATCTTGCACCGATTGCAGCTGCTCAAAAGTCGCTTGGCGAATGGCATCGAGCGTGCCGAAATGGTTTGCCAAGTTGTGAGCAGTCGCTTCGCCCACATCACGAATCCCCAAAGCAAACAAAAAGCGAGCAAGGGTGGTATTTTTCGCTTTTTCGATACTTTGCAACGCATTGTTTGCCGATTTTTCGCCCATTCGGTCTAATCGTATTAGCGTGGTGTGATCCAGTTTGAATAAGTCCGCAGGGGTGTGAACTAACTCACGTTCCATTAACTGTTCGATCAGCTTTTCGCCCACGCCGTCAATGTCCATCGCTTTGCGGGAAACGAAATGTTTCAAGGCTTCTTTGCGTTGGGCTTCGCAGAACAGTCCGCCCGTGCAACGAGCCACCGCTTCGCCATCGACTCGCACCACCGCCGATTGGCATACCGGACAAGCGGTCGGAAATTCTATCGGTTTAGCATTGGCTGGACGGCGTTCTGCCACAATGCCGATAATTTGTGGAATCACATCGCCTGCACGGCGAATGATTACCGTATCGCCAATCGCAATGCCGAGTCTTTCGATCTCATCGCCATTATGCAAGGTTGCATTGCTGACGGTTACACCAGCCACAAACACAGGTTCGAGTTTTGCCACCGGCGTGATTGCCCCTGTTCTGCCGACCTGAAATTCCACATCGTTGAGAATGGTCATCTCTTCTTGGGCAGGGAATTTGTAGGCAATCGCCCAGCGTGGGGCTTTGGAAATAAAACCGAGCTGTTCTTGCAGGGCGATGTCGTTGATTTTCAACACCGTGCCGTCAATATCGTAGCCGAGCGTGTTGCGTTTTTGCTGAATGTGCTGATAGAACGCAAGCAACTGCTCACGTCCTTTGGCGAGCGTGATTTCAGGATTCACAGGAATGCCAATCTGTTTTAGCCATTGCAAGCGAGCGAAGTGCGTATTCGGCAACTCATCATCGCTTTCAAACACGCCGATGCCGTAGGCATTCAGCACTAACGGACGTTGGCGAGTGATTTTAGGGTCGAGCTGACGGAGCGAACCTGCCGCTGCATTGCGTGGGTTGGCGAAGGTTTTTTCGCCTTTGGTAAGGGCTTTTTCATTCAGTTCTTCAAAGCCTTTTTGTGGCATAAACACTTCGCCACGCACTTCAAGGCGAGCAGGGGGATTGTCCAGTTGCAACTTTAATGGCACATTGCGAATAGTGCGAATGTTTGATGTGATGTCTTCGCCTGTGGTGCCATCGCCACGGGTGGCGGCACGCACGAGCAAGCCGTTTTCATACAAAATACTGACTGCCAAGCCGTCTAATTTGGGTTCGCAACAAAATTCCAAAGTATTGGCAGATAGACTAATGCGATCTTCAATACGGCGTAAAAAGCCATCCAAATCGTCATCGGAAAAAGCGTTATCTAGCGAGAGCATTGGTATTTCGTGGGTAATTTGGGCAAAGCCGTCCAGCGGTTTTGCCCCGACTCTTTGGGTCGGCGAATCGGCGGTAATCAGCTCAGGGTGCTGCCATTCGAGATTCTTCAGTTCGTTGAGCAAGCGGTCGTATTCCACATCGGGCACGAGCAGATTATCCAACACATGATAATGATATTCGTATTTGCGTAAGGTATCTTTTAAATTATCTAGTTGATTTTGAATGGATGTTGGCATTTTCTTGTCCTAAAGGCGTTGAGATAAAAAAGACCGCGTTCAAGCGGTCTGAGATGATAAGCTGAAAATTATGATTGGCTGACACGCAATAGATAGTCTTGGCGAGATTGATCATCAAACAGTTGCTGTTGATCATTTAGCACAAAGCCATTCATCGCGTGTGCAAAACTTTCTACACTGCGGATCATTAAGCGTAAGTTGGCAATGTCGCTACCAATTGACGGTAATTGCATAAAGAATACTAAGCCAACGGTTTGGAATTGATCTAGTGTGTTTAAATCAAAAATACCTGGCTGCATCATGTTAGCTACGCTAAATAACACAGGGCTATTGCTGTCATTTAAGTGGCGATGGAAAATTTGGTATTCGCCAAACACAAAGCCCAGTGTGTCTAATTGTTGAGCGATTTGCTCGCCTTGGAACTGCTGCCCTTCAGCGGCGACAACATATAGTGTGATCATCGTTGGTGCTTGCTCGGAAGCTGCTATAGGTTCAACAGGGGCTGGCTGTGGTTCTAGTTCAGGCACTGGCACTAGCGTAGTAAAAGATTCAACTGTCGATGAGGTTGTCGGTTTTTTGGGTTCCTCTGCCAAGCGAATTTGAATATTTTTCACGCCTTGTTCGATCTCTTGTTGCTGGCGTTCAGCAAGATCGACGGGTTCTTGTGGAAAGCTTGGTTGAGCAGCCGTTTCTTGGGTAGTAAAAGCAGGGGGAATTTGCATATTCACTTCATTATGTGTAATGGGCGTCGCCGGCGGTCGGGTTGAAAAAGTATTGGAAAACACGCGGGATTTTTCACGGCGTGCTGACCACAAGCTAAAGCCAATCAAGATTGCGATAAGCACGCCTGCAATAATAAAGAAAAAAATATGGTTGTCCATGTTGTCCCCTTGGCTAAAAAATACACGAGTTTAGGTGAATATTTTGCGAAAAATGGAATCATAGCTTACCATATTTCTTGATAAATTTTGACTGATAAAAGGTGAATTATGTCTGCTTTCTTGTCTTCGAATGAAAATCCTGTGGCTGCAGGGCTGCACTATTTTGTTGTGGGGTGGCGTATTTTGTTACAGCGTCAGCTGTTGCCGTTTGCCTTATTCCCGATTGTGATCAACGCCATCGTCATGGTGGGGTTGATTTGGGTATTCTTCGCCTATATTGGCGATTTACTTAGTGTGATGTTACCGTCTTGGTTGGAATGGCTTAGTGTAGTGATTATTCCATTGATTTTCTTGATGATTTTAGTGTTGTTTTATTTTACGTTTGCCACCTTAGCCAATTTTATTGCTGCTCCTTTTAACGCCTTGCTGGCAGAAAAGGTGGAGCAGCAGCTCACAGGAGAAACGCTAGGGGCGATGTCATTTGCGGCATTATTAAAAGATGTACCACGTATGCTTAAACGGGAATGGCAGAAAATGTGGTATAGCTTCCCACGACTCATTGCCTTGTTTTTATTAGGGTTTTTACCTGTTGTTGGGCAAACAGTTGTGCCCATTCTCACTTTTCTCTTTGGGGCATGGCTGTTGGCGATTCAATATTGCGATTACCCTTTTGATAACCACAAGATCAGTTTTGCCCGCATGCGAAATGCGTTAGCAGAAAAACGGTTCATGAATTTTACCTTTGGGGGGGTGGTTAGCCTGTTTACCTTGTTGCCACTGCTTAATTTAGTCGCCATGCCCGTGGCAGTATGTGGTGCCACCGCAATGTGGGTAAGAGAGTATCGTCGTTTTTTCCTCGGTGAATCAGACGGTGCTTTCAATGGGGCAGATTTCACCACCCATCGCCCAAATAAGCTACCCAGCGTTCGCCGTTAGCCCACGTTTTGCAACATCTTAGGTTTTCTCACCCCCTTGTATTAGGCTTGGTTGGAGATAATCACCCGCAAGCTGTCCAATCGCCAGTTGGCTTGTGCCAAGTGGTGCAGGCTGTCGGTTTTGAGCTGTTCGAGAGCTTGGATTTCGTCGGCCCGAATGTTTTTGTTGACCGCTTGCAAGGAAGTTAAGCGGTGCAGTTCAGCGGTTAAATGCTGATCTGCTTGCTGTTTGGCGGTGGCGATCAACTGCTCCGCTTGCGGAGCGATTTTCTGCTCGGCGGCGGCGAGCAGTTTTTCAATTTCAGGGCGTGCCATTTTGGCGATTTTGTTTGCCATTTGCTTATTCACCGGTTTGAGCTGCTTTTCTAAGCCGTTGAACGACACCTGTTGAGCCAAGTCGTTGCCTTTGTTGTCGAGCAACATTCGCACTGGCGTTGGTGGCAGGAAACGAGTGAGCTGTAAGCCTTTCGGAGCTTGGGCTTCGACCACATAAATCGCTTCTAGTAACAGCGTGCCAGCGGGCAAGTTTTTGTTGATGAGAAGCGAAATCGCCGTTTTGCCGATGTCGCCAGACGTAATCAAATCAATGCCGTTGCGGATCATCGGGTGATCCCAACTCAAAAACTCCACATCTTCACGCACCAACGCCAGCTCACGCTCAAAAGTGACTGTATTGCCTTCTTCCGAAAGCCCTGGGAAATCAGGCACAAGCATATGTCCCGTTGGGCTGATCACAATACTTTTTTCGCCCAAATCTTCCTGCTCCAAACCAATCACATCAAACAGTTTCAGAGCGAAATTGACCAACTGCGGATTGCCGTCTTGCTCGCCAATCGCATTCGCCAGTTGTTGAGCCTGCTCGCCGCCGTTGGAATTGAGTTCGAGCAAGCGATCTCGCCCTTTTTCTAGCTCGGCTTTGAGCTGCTGTTGGCGTTTATGCGTTCGCTCCACGAACTCTGCAAGGGGGTGAGAACCGTCAGGTTTTTGCAAAAATTGCTCTAGCTCGCCACCGAACTCACGGAACAAGGTCGCCCCCATCGGGCAGGTTTCTTCAAAGGCGTTCAAGCCGTTGTGATACCACTCGGCAAGCACCATTTGGGCGGAGTGTTCAAAGCACGGCACATAAATTTGAATGTCGAACCGCTGTCCGATGCGGTCTAACCGCCCGATGCTCTGTTCGAGCAAATCAGGGTTATCCGGCAAGTTGAACAGCACCAAATGGCGAGCAAATTGGAAGTTGCGACCTTCCGAGCCAATGCTCGAACTAATCAGCACCTGTGCCCCGTCTTCTTGTTGAGCGAAGTAGGCGGCGGCTTTGTCACGCTCAACAATCGACATTTTTTCGTGGAACACCGCCGAGCGAATGCCTTCTTTTTCACGCAAAATCTGCTCAAGCTGAATCGCTGTGTCGGAGTGTTTGCAGATCACCAAAATTTTTTCGTCCCGATGATTTTTCAAGAAGGTAATCAGCCACTCAATGCGTGGGTCGAACTCAAACCACTTGGCGTTCGGGTTCATTCGTTGGAACAGGCGTTCAGGGTAGAGCAAATCATCTTTTTTATTGCCGCCCATCATTCCCATCACTTTCAAGGCGTTGGCGTACTGCTTCGGCATTTCAAGCGAAATTTGGTGGAAAATGCGGTGCGGGAAGCCTTTCACGCCTTGGCGAGTGTTACGGAACAGCACTCGGCTGGTACCGTGGCGGTCGATCAGCTCGCCGATCAGTTCTTGGCGAACTTCTAGGCGTTGTTCGGCAGAGCAATCAGCAGAGTTGATAATTCGGAACATCGGCTCGACATCTTCTTCCGCCAATAAATCGCTGATGCTGTTTTGCTCGGCAGCACTCAACGGCTTGTCGTTCAACAAGGTATTGACGGCATCCGCCACGGGTTTGTACTGCTTCTGCTCTTCAACAAAGGCGTGATAATCGTAGAAGCGGTCAGGATCGAGCAACGCAAGGCGTGCGAAATGGCTCTCTTGCCCAAGCTGTTCAGGGGTGGCGGTAAGCAACAAAATCGCAGGAATTTGTTTAGCGAGTTGTGCCACAAATTGATAGGCAAGGCTTGGTGTTTGCTCATTCCATTCAAGGTGATGGGCTTCATCGACAATCAACATATCCCATTGACTTTCAAGGGCTTGTTTGGCTCGGTTCGGGCTTTTTTCCAGCCAATCAATCGAGCAGATCACCAAACTTTCGCTCTCAAACGGATTTTCGCTGATGTCGTTATCGTCCGCATCTTTTTTGGTGAAATCGGCACAGCGTTCTTCATCGAATAGCGAGAAATTCAGGCTGAAACGGCGGAGCATTTCCACCAGCCATTGATGTTGCAGATTTTCTGGCACCAGCACCAGCACGCGTTCCACTCTGCCCGCAAACAGTTGCTGTTGCAAAATCATTCCTGCTTCAATGGTTTTGCCCAAGCCCACTTCGTCCGCCAACAGCACACGTGGGGCAAGGCGTTGCCCAACTTCTTTGGCGATGTGCAACTGGTGCGGAATCAGACTGGCACGAATGCCACGCATGCCACGCAATGGGGATTGAAATTGGGCTTGTTGGTGCTGCAACGCCCGATAACGCAAGGCGAAGCGGTCGCTGCGGTCGATTTGGGCGGAGAACAGGCGGTCTTGCGGTTTGCTGAAACTGACTTTGTGATCGAGCAACATTTCGGGCAACACGGCTTCTTCTTGGGTATCCAACCGCTTGCCGAGATACAATGCAACTCCTTGATTTTCCACCACGTCTTCGATTTCCAACTGCCAGCCGTCTTGGCTCATCACTCGGTCGCCTGCTTGAAATTGCACCCGAGTGAGCGGTGCCACCGCCACGGCATACACTCGCTGTTCATCTGCCGCAGGGAAATTGATGGTGACCGTGCGGTTATCCACCGCCGCCACAATACCTAAACCTAAATTATTTTCTGATTCGCTGATCCAACGTTGCCCAACGACAAAGTTCATAGTTTCCTCTTACGCTTTTCTGCTATTTTTTTAACTGAATCGGCTATTTTACCTGATTTTACGAGGACCTGCTGTACAGAGAAAGGAATTTTGTAAAGTTGCTTATAATTCTTGAAGTCAACCAAAATATAATTATGCTTGCTTGCTTGCTTGCTTGCTTGATGAGGGTTATTTTCATATTCATAGATCTCAGTTATTATTTCAGCATAACCATCTTCTTTTAATTTTTTTAGGATGTCTTTGTTCTGATCTAAATCTGCCATAATGTCATCAATAGTTGCCTGAATTTTAATGACATTAGGTGAGTCTTGCATTTTAAGAAAATTAAAATAACAAAACGAGTAGAGGATTTTCTGCTTAAGATTACCTTGTACGTTAATTTTGTTTATTATCTCTTCATAATAGCTTTCTGAATTAGGTAACTCTAATGTTATGCCATTAAAGTCGATCTCTTTTTGGTTGTTTAAATAAAATTCAGCAAAAAATATTTTGTCTAATGCAGAATAATCTCCTATATTAAATTTTGTAGCATGTAAATAGCAAAGCTCATACCACTTGATGACAGATTTTGTGTCACTTAAATTAAACGGTATGACAGTTTGTAAATAAAGAGCATAGTTTAGACAGAAGTCAAGAAATTTATTTTTATTCTCTAAGATGAGGCTGAGGATAATTGCTTCTTGTAAATGGGCGAGTATCGCAACATGAATGGTTAATCTGTGCTTACTATCTTCAATATGCAATAATAATTTCTTCAGCCATAATGCTCTTAAATTATGCCATTCCATCAACGCATAGCTATCTTCTTGAGGGTATTTTGGGGGCTTATCGAATGATTTTATTATGTCTAAAATATTATGAATCGGTTTCGGTTTATGATATTGGATATAAGATAATAGAATACGAGAAAAGGCAGAAATATGGCTATGCTCACATAATTGATGACGAGATAAAATATCTTCAATAATTTGCTCTGCTTGAGCATATTTTTCAGTATGAATTAAAAGGCGTGCTTGATTAAGATCTAGTAATGCTTTGGTAAACGGCGTTATGGGAAATTGATAGCATTTTTTCAATTCAATTAAGGCCTCTTTCAGATAGCCTGAATCACATAACGAATGGCTTAGTATCCACTTGGACAAAAAATCACTCAGTAGCAACACATACTGTTTATGTGCTTTATAAGATTGGTTAAAAAGATGATGAATAGGTGGTGATAGCGTCAAATAATCTTCTGTGGTGGGCTTGCTGTATTGTAGCTGAAAATCTTGCTGTGCGATTAACGTCCAGCTACCCGCACTCTTTTTACGGTGAGCATAATAAAGCGTAAAGGGCAATTGCAATCTTTGCACCGCGTGCTCTAAATCATCAATAATTCGAATAAGTTGCGTGCGTTGCAGCTTGATGCAGGGCTTATACTTTTTCAATTCTGCCTGAAATTGCACTAAAGACAGACTTTGCCCAAGCAAAGACTGCTCATACAGCAAAATCAAAAACAACGGGGTCATGCCACTTGAGCAGTGATACGACTGCTGGTTAAATCCGATCTGCTTGCCATTTAACACTACCTGCATTTTTCTCCTCCCCTTGCGAGAACGTGAATACTATACTTGATCGCTCAATTTGTTTCAAAATTAAGCTATTTGATTGAAAAACAACCTATTTTGTTTTGTTGTGACAAAAAGGTGAGGTTTGTAATTTTGTGTTTTAAATGTAAAGCGAGTAGTTTGTGAAAAAATAAATGTAAGTTTTAGAGGAGTAGCTAATGGTTAGTGGTAAGAAAGCATTGTTTTGTCTTGGCTTGATGTTAATGGGGTTTTCTTCAGATTCTTTCGGGACAGATAGGTTCCTCGAAAAATTCAATAAAGAATGGCCTTGGTCAAGTAAATTAGTATTCCCAATATTAGTATCAATTTTAGACGCTGATACTGCTAAAAAGGTTAAAAAGGTATATAGAGACGTATCTGAGTCGCTAGATCGAAATGATTGTAAGCGTTATTTAAGTAATGATGTAGTGACAGATAATTTTCATGAGTATGTATTATCAAACCCTTATACTGATTATCTTGATTTGGTTACTGATATTGAACGTTTTTTGGGTAATAACTTGTATTTTTCTGAAGCAGTTACCGTATTTCATGTTTGTTTAAACAAAATTGATAAAAGTGATTTGGGAGTTAGCTCTAGAAATTTCCAAAAATTGAAAATGAAAGCAAATGAGGCTTTTGAGATAACTAATAAATTAGCACATAAACTTGCACATGTAAAAAAATCAGATTTTTTAGATAGAACAGAACTACGTTTTTATATGGGAAAAACAGCCTATAAATATAAAGATTTTGCAGAGATCTATTTGGATATTTTTGATAAATAAGGAGGACATTATGGCTGATGATAAATTTAATAATATTATGAATGAGCTATATCTAGAAAATGGAATAAATGAAAAGGAAGTGTTGAAATCAACAACGGGATTAGTCTTATCGAACCCTAAAAAAATTAATGATTCACCAACTTCTGGTGTTGAAAGAGCAATTGTTTCAGTTTTTGGAAGCTCTCATGACAAACAAATGCAAAAAATTCGAGATGAAGCGGAGCGTGAGTCTCTAAGGAGTTCTTTGGGTAAGGCAGTTAAGGTGCAAAGTGGTATTTTGGATATGCAAGGAGCAGTTATATTGGAGCGAACTAGGAAGGAGGTTAATAGAAGATTAGATGATATGAGGATTGAAGAATTGAATGATAAAACTAATAAAATTATTAATGTTACGACTGATTCAGATGCTAAAATTAGCCAAGTGTTGGATAGTGATAGTTTATCCGAAGCTAGTAAGCGGGAATTATGTCGCAGGATTCATAGGATGAGAGAGAAGTGTTTAGACTCAGTTGATTCGGGTGTAGATTTCGAAAAGATAGATTAACAAAATGTCGAATTTTTTACATTTTCTTCTAGCTATAACTGTAGCTATAGTTATAGCTATACATGTAATCATATATATTGTAGAACAAGTTACTTTTTTCTTTCGGGAGCTCTTTATTCCTTTTTTGGTAACTTTGTTTATTATTGGTATCATTATTCTTATTGGTATCTTTGTTTTTTTGTTTGCATCAGGTCCATTTTTGCACTTTGCAGATGTGGCATCTAAAAAAATTAGATCTAAGTTGGATAAGCGTAGGGCATATAAGTTGCTTAGATTAAAACAAAAAAATATCGAGAAGGAATTTAATATTAAACTTAAAATTTCAGTGGATAAGTTTAGAGAAAAATATAGAGATGAACTAATTAAAGAGGAAACAAAAGCTAAGTTCAACAGTTTGCTCAGAGAATTGGAGGTTGAGATTTATCAACAGAGAATGGAAGTGATTAAGAATAATATTATGATTCACAAAGATAGGCTGAATGAGATAGAAAAATCTGATTTAAGTCCAGAAGATAAATCGAGACTATATGATGAGATAATCATGAATTTTAAAGATGATAATAAAAATAGCAAGAAAGTATAGTTTAAATTTTATTCTTTGTTTAATTGTCATTACGTTAGGAGGCAAATATGGTTGATAAACTACCAAATAGCAAAAATGATGGGTATAAGAAACCCGATGGTAATAGCGGTGGAGGGAGTAAGCGTGATCCTTCTCCCTCGGATGCCACTCGTAAAACTATTCAGGAAAAGGTTGATAAAATCTTGAATAAATAGGAGGAGATCTTCGGATAATTTTCATCAATATATTTACTTTATGCTTAACAAAGCACAGCCCGCCTGTGCTTTTTCTTTGTCTCTTCCTAGAAAATTGATTATAATTCAACCAACCCTGTTTCATGTTACTAACCTAAGGAACTCTCTATGAAAAAGCTGTCTTTACTCTCTGTGTGTCTTTTATCGCTTATTTCTACCACCACCAACGCTCATCTTTATGAAGCGTTGCAATCCAAATTACAAAATGAAAAATACGGTATGGTCGATGCCACTGGCAAGGAGATTATCCCTTTTGAATATGACAAAATTTGGGGGCAAGTAGGCAATCTTGTTGTGGTAAAGAAAGCGGGGAAATGGGGTGCTATTGACATTAGGGGGAAGGAGATTATTCCATTTCAATTTGATCGCCCACCGTATTTTCCACAAAAGAGTGCGGTTGGTTCGGTGAGAGTGGGGGATAAATATGCTTTAATTTCACTATCAGGCGAGCATATTACCGCTCAGCGATTCGATTCGCCACCTAGAATTGCGGAAGGTTTCATTGCTGCAGAACTTGATAATAAATGGGGGGTGTTGAATCAGGTCGGTGAATGGGTGGTCAAGCCTGAATATGATGAGATAAGTGAATTTTCAGAGGGGGCTGCTCGGGTAAAAGTGGGTGATAAATATGGCTTTATTGATTATGTCGGCAAACAGATGATTAAGGCAGACTTAGACTCAGCTGGTGTATTTCAAAATGGTCGTGTTTATGTCACAAAAAATGGCGAGGCATTTTATTTAGATCGAGATAGTCAGCGGATTAAATGTAATGTTCCGCACTTTTTGCCAATGGTAACTTGTTTAGATAGTGGCTTTGCTGTGTTCAAAGCCAATAATGTAGACGGAGATATCAATTTCGGGGCTGTTGATCCACAAGGTAACATTGTACTACCGCCGATTTATCAATATATTTCGGATGAATTCGAAGATGGTTTGGCTTTGGTTACCGATATGAATGAGCGGTTTGGCTATATCAACACGAAATTTGACGTGGTGATTAAGCCGCAGTATCTTCAGGCCTTAGCATTTCATAATGGCTTAGCGGTGGTGTATTCAGAAAAAGAGCAGAAATATGGCGTGATCAATAAAGAAAATAAAACAGTTGTACCATTTAATTATCGCTTTATTTCTCGCTTTAATGATCATCTTGCGGTGGCTGCCGCATTTGAGCAAGATGGCAAAACCGTGCGTCACGGTGTGATTGATGATCAAGGAAATCACGTGATTCCGTTGGAATATACGGATGCCGAAAGTAAGGTGATCAACGGCACTTTGGGAGTGAAAAAGGGGCAATATTGGGGTGTCATTAATCTGAAAAATGAAGCGGTGATTCCGTTTGAATATGAGGCGTTAATCAATTCAGCTAGCGATTATTTACCCGTACAAAAAGCTGGCAAGTGGGGATTTATTGATAAACAAAATAACCACGTTGTGCCATTTGACTATGAGGAGGCTTCCGTTTTTTCTGAGGGGCTTGCGGGCGTGAAAAAAGCAGGGAAATGGGGATTTATCGATGCTCAAAATCAGGTTGTGCTGCCGTTCGAATATACTTCAATCGGAGGTTCAGGCTTTTCCGAGGGTAAAATTTATGTCAAAAAAGGCGATGCGAGTGGTATGATTAATACAAAGGGTGTGTTCTTGGATGAGAATCCACCAAGTATTGTGCCAATGAAATAACCATTATGATGTTTGTGAAATCCGCCCATTGTGGCGGATTTTTTGTATAATGTTGGCATTTTTCACCTCGGCAAGGGGGTGAGTATCAACAAGATTTTGCAAATTGAGAAAAAATTATGTTTGAAAACCTATCCGATAGATTATCCAAAACCCTGAAAAATATCACCGGCAAAGGGCGATTAACTGAAGACAATATCAAAGACACGCTCCGTGAAGTGCGAATGGCATTACTCGAGGCAGACGTTGCCTTGCCTGTGGTGCGTGAATTCATCAACAAAGTTAAAGAGCGTGCCATCGGCGAAGAAGTGAATAAAAGCCTCACGCCAGGGCAGGAGTTTTTGAAAATCGTCCAAGCGGAATTGGAAAAAGCGATGGGCGAAGCCAACGAAGGCTTAAACCTTGCCACGCAACCGCCTGCGGTGATTTTGATGGCAGGTTTGCAAGGGGCGGGTAAAACCACCTCCGTGGGCAAATTGGCGAAGTTTTTGAAAGAACGCCATAAGAAAAAAGTGTTGGTGGTGTCGGCGGACGTCTATCGCCCAGCGGCGATCAAGCAGTTGGAAACCTTGGCGAATGCGTTGAAAGTGGATTTCTTTCCAACCGAAACCAGCCAAAAACCGGTGGAAATTGCAGAGCTTGCCTTGAAGCACGCCAAGCTCAATTTCTTTGACGTGCTAATTGTCGATACCGCAGGTCGCTTGCACGTAGACGGCGAAATGATGGACGAAATTCAGCAAATTCACGCCGTCTTGAACCCAATCGAAACGCTCTTTACCGTGGATGCGATGACCGGTCAAGATGCTGCAAACACTGCCAAAGCCTTTAACGAAGCCTTGCCACTCACGGGCGTGATTCTGACCAAAGTCGATGGCGATGCCCGTGGCGGTGCGGCACTTTCCATTCGCCAAATTACGGGCAAGCCGATTAAATTCTTAGGTGTAGGCGAAAAAACCGATGCCCTTGAGCCGTTCCACCCTGATCGTGTCGCCTCTCGCATTTTGGGAATGGGCGATGTGCTGTCCTTGATTGAAGATTTGCAACGTTCGGTCGATCAAGAAAAAGCCGAGAAAATGGCGGCAAAATTCAAAAAAGGCGATGATTTCACCTTGGACGATTTCCGTGAACAGCTGGTTGAAATGAAAAAAATGGGCGGAATGATGTCGATGCTCGACAAACTCCCTGGGGCGAAGAATTTGCCCGATCACGTGAAAAATCAAGTGGACGATAAAATGTTCGTGAAAATGGAAGCGATCATCAATTCGATGACACTTAAAGAGCGTGCCAACCCAGACATCATCAAAGGCTCTCGCCGCCGCCGTATTGCACTCGGCTCTGGCACGCAGGTGCAAGATGTGAACAAATTGCTCAAGCAGTTTGACGATATGCAGAAAATGATGAAAAAGATGCGGAAAGGCGGAATGGCAAAAATGATGCGTGGAATGAAAGGAATGATGGGCGGTCTTGGCGGCTTAGGCGGACTTGGTGGAATGTTTGGGCGGAGGTAATTCTGCCTTGCAAAAACAGTGGTTGAGATGATCGTCTACCATGCCGACCGACTGCATAAATGCATAGCAAATTGTCGGACCTACGAACACGAAGCCGCGTTGTTTTAATGCTCTCGACAGTGCCAGAGAGGTGGCTGTTTGATTAGGAAGGCTAGCACGATTAGGCACATCATTGCGTTGGCATTGATGATCGACAAATTGCCAAATAAAGGTGCTGAAATCTTCTCCATTTGCTTGCATGGTTAAGTACGCTTGGGCATTTTTAATGATTGCAGCGAGCTTGCCGCGGTGACGAATTAATGCGGGGTCTTGCATCAGTTGATCTAGATGTGCATCGCTCATTTGGGCGATTTTTTCGGGCACAAAGTGATGAAAAGCACGGCGGTAGGCATCACGCTTTTTCAGGACGGTTATCCATGAGAGTCCAGCTTGCTGCCCTTCCAAACAGAGCTGTTCAAAGAGTTTCTGGTTATCAAACTCCGCTTTTCCCCATTCATGATCGTGATAATCTAAATAGCGTTGATCGTTATTTACCCAGTCACAACGTTGCATAATCCATCATTCCTTCAAAATGACCGCAGAGAGGTTATGTTGAGTCAGGACAGTTAGCGTTTCGGTAAGTACAGCATAGGATCGACAGGTTTACCTAAATGGCGGATTTCAAAATGTAATTTATTGCTATTTGTCCCTGTGCTGCCTAGTGTTGCAATAGTTTGTCCTGCTCGCACATTGTCTTGTTCCTTAACTTTAATGCTGTCATTGTGGGCATAAGCACTCATAAATTCATCGTTATGTTTGATGATAATGAGGTTGCCGTATCCTTCTAACGCATTGCCGGCATAAACCACTTTACCCGCAGCTGCTGCTTTAACGGGTTGCCCTTTATTACCCGCAATTTCTAAGCTTTTATTCCCGTGCTCAAAGGCATAAGAAGGTGTGATGATCTGGCCTTGAGTTGGCCATTGCCAAGTAATTGGTTTGAGTGTCGCAGGATGTGATGGCATAGACGTATTTGCCATCTTATTGGGGTGAGGTAGGGTATGTACGCCTGTGTTAATCGGGTGGGTCATCGTCCCATCAGCGCTGTAAGTGGTGCCATTTGGTGTGTATGTAACCTCAGGGCGGATTGCCTGTGGAGTCGAAGACGGGGAGGCTGGGGCTTGAGGCTGAATCTTGATGATTTGTCCGATATGTAGTTGATATGGCTCGCTGATATGGTTGAGTGCGGCGATCTCTTTCACATCTTTGCCAGCAATGTAAGCAATTAAGAACAGTGTATCCCCTTTACGTACGGTATATGTGTCACCCTCATAGAAGCCTTTGCTAATTTGGTTATAAATCGGTGCGTTTTTAGCATCTCGAGGAATAGTGAAGTGTTGCGAGGCAGGTTTAGCGGTGGCTTTAGTCTGGGGAGTTGCAATAGACTGGGATGTGGGCGGATAAACAGGTTGTGGCACAGGGTAAGTCGGTGGCGTCATGGCTGACGGTGTTGGGAGGCTTTGTCGTTCAGTTTGCCAACCTGCTTGAGGCATCGTATTACTAACAGGTTGCATACTGCTAGCACTGAATGTGCTGCCATTGGCATTGACCACAGGAGCCGGCGACGTCGCATCACAAGCAGTGAGTACGATGCCTACAAGGGGGAGAGAAAATAAGCATTTTTGCATAATTTTTCCTTAAAGTACGAGAGCAAGAGCCGCCTAAGCGAGAGGCTCTTGCTGAATCTTGGTACGATTATTTCAAGCGAAGTTGTTGGCCAATTTTTAATGGTGAGGTTGGCGATAGATGATTCAATATCGCAATCTCTTCCGGTAATTTACCCGCTAAGAAGGCAACAAAGAACAGCGTGTCGCTTTTGCCCACAGTGTAAGTGGCATCGCGATAGCAGCCTTTTTGCATTTGGGCATAGAGTGGTTTGCCGTACATATCACGAAGAATTTGACACTGTCCAATCCTTTCTGAAGGCGTCGCCATTGGTTGCGGTGCTTGATAGCTTGGTTGTGGCATTGGTTGATAGTTTGGCTGTGGAATCGGCTGGTAGCTCGGTTGCCCCATGGTGCTTGGCATTGGAATCGGTTGCAAATCAGGTGATTGCCAAGAAGGAATGCCAGCAGTAGTCACTTCGGCAGCTGGTTGATTCATATCATTATTGGTGGTACAAGCAGTGAGCATCATTGCCATAGCGGGTAATACAAAAATAAATTTTTTCATGAGGATCTCCTTAGTTGAGGAAGGTGTAAAGACTATAAGCGAACGTTGCCAAGGCAACCGTTCCCCAGCCAATCAGTTCAATTGAACGGCGGATTTTATCCGCATATTTCGTGCCGCCCCAAGCCGATAATTTTGCCACGAGCAAGAAACGAGCAAATCTTGAAATTGTAGCAGTAATCACAAACGGAAAAAATGCCATTTGCATTACGCCTGCACAAATTGTGAAAATTTTATAAGGAATCGGTGAAAAGCCCGCTAAAAAGACTACCGCCACGCCCCAAGTTTCGAACCATTGCATTGTTTGCTCGAACTTGGCACCCATTCCCCAGCCATAGATAATTTCTTTGACCCAATCAAAAGCGAAATACCCAATGCCGTAGCCAATCATTCCGCCCAGCACAGACGCAAGGGTGGTGTAAATCGCATACTGTGTCGCTTTTTCTGGTTTGCTCATTGACATTGGGATCAACATCACATCAGGCGGAATCGGGAAGAAAATCGCCTCAATAAAACTGACAAAACTCAACCACGCCGCCGCAAATTTGTGCTTCGACCACGCCATAATTTTGTCATACAGTGTGCCAAAGAGTGTCATTCAACGATCCCTTTTAATGCGTTGATCGATTGATGAGCGGTCATATCGGCTTGGATTGGCGTGATCGACACATAGTTGTGATCAATAGCATAAAAATCTGTGCCTTCGCTCTCATCAATCGGCTTGCCGGTGGTGCCGATCCAATAAATGTTTGCCCCACGCGGATCTTGCTGTTTAATGATTTCTGCGGCAGCCGAACGATAGCCCAAACGCGTTGCCATTACGCCTTTCAGCTGCTCATACGGCAAATTCGGCACGTTCACATTTAGCACTTGATTGGCAGGAATGCAATCTGCCGTGATTTTTGGCAATAAATCCAGCACCACTTTCGCAGCTGTGTCAAAATAGCAAGCTCCCGACAAATAGTTCTGCGCTTTTTTGCCGACCAACGACACCGCAATGGACGGCAAACGCAAATGTCGCCCTTCTAACGCCGCTGCCACCGTGCCTGAATAAATCACATCATCGCCCAAATTTGCCCCGTGGTTAATGCCCGAAATCACCAAATCAAACGGCACATTCAACATCCCATTTAACGCCAAATGCACACAATCAGCAGGCGTGCCCGCGATAATCGCATAGTCGCCATTGTCAAAACGGTGCGTGCGAAGCGGATCGGTCAAGGTCAAACAGCTTGATGCTGCACTGCGATTACGATCGGGGGCGACAATCGTCACATCGTGCCCTGCTTCTCGCAAGGTGCGGGCTAAGGTTTGAATGCCGAGAGCGTGAATGCCATCATCGTTGCTTAATAAAATTTTCATTTTTTCCTTCATTCTCTTTTTGATCTCATTTGCCACTTTGCAACGGGGGGTGTTTTGGTGGATGGTTTTGCAGAATTTTCCCAAAATCTCCCCCCTTGTATTGAATATTGTAGGGGCGAACCTATGTGTTCACCCGTTTTGATTTGGGATATTCGGGCGGACACATCGGTCCGCCCCTACATTTATTCAATATCAACTAAAATTAACTCTCTCACCAACGCCGTGGCATAACTGCCTGCAGGCAAGAAAAATTTTAACCGTAAGCCGTCCTGCTCAAATTGCCATTGCAAATTTTCCGCTTGGCACAGCATTGGGCGGCGAGCAGGGTTCATTCGCTCTTGTTGCATTAAATTGAGCAACAAGGTTTGTTCTGCCACGATAGTCTGTTCAGGCTCAGACACCGTTTGCGAGAGCGATTTATCGCCCACCAACGCCGCAGTGAGCAAAATATCCTTTTTGCTCAAACGCTGATTGAGCGAAGGCAATTCATTCGCTTCTGCCACAAACCAGCTATTTGAACCTGACAACTGCACGATGTCGTTTTCCAACACTTGAGCAATCAAACCAGCCTGAATGCGAGCGGACACAATCAAATTGAAAATTTCGCTGCGTGCCGCCGAAAGATAAAAACTGCGTTTTTTGCGATCTTTGACCTTGATCTTCCCCCTTGCCCAGCGTTGAGCTTGGGTTAAATTGTGCCCATCTCTCCCGAAACGCTGTTCCGTAAAATAGTTTGGGAAACCCTGTGTTTTCAAGGCACTCAAACGAGCCAAAAGTTCATCAGTTTGTGCCACCTCTCGTAATAAAATGTCAAAATGATTGCCCTGCAAGCTGCCGACCCGAATTTTGCGATTGTGGCGAGTCACGGCGAGAATTTCCACGCCGTCCAGTTGAAATTGGCTGAAATCGGGCGTCTCTTTGCCCGCCAAATGCAAACAGAACCATTGCTCCGTAATGGCGTGGCGATCTTTTAGCCCTGCATAGCTCATATTTTTGGCTGAAATACCTGCAAATTCTGCCAATTTTTCGCCAACAAACAAGCTGTTCGCGTTGGTTTTACGAATCTTTACCGCCACAAATTCGCCATTGCCCGATAATTCATAACCCAGTTCTTCTTTGACGATAAAATCGGCAAATTCGGCTTTTAATCGAGCTGGAGTAGTTGGCGGTGAGAATAAATAGGCTAATTCCATAGTGTTGTCCATGTTGATAAAAAAGGCACGCCTCGCGTGCCTTTGTGTTGTGGTGTAGTTTACCACTTATAGCTCACTTTTAAACCTGCAAATTTCTGTTTGCCGATTTGGTTGCCAGTGATCAACCCCGCATGCAGATCCATTTCCCATTGGTTTACGCGAGCCGCAACACCCAGCTCATTTTGTAAGTAGCGTCCAGCACGTTGTTGTAATGGTATGTCATTTGAGCGTAGCTGCGCTTGTTTCTGCGCTGCGTTAACATAGTGGCTACTAAAGCGCGGTGTGACTGACCATTTGTCAGCAGCAAAAGTTTTGCTTAAGCCAAGACCAGCATGGTAAGTGGTGAAATGCAAGTCATTGACTTGAATGTCCACATTATTTAAGCGATAGTTAACCCCTGAAATATGGGCGTAACTGATGCCTACGCTTGGTTGAACGGCAATAAATGGGCTGTTCCAACGGTAGCCAAGGTTAGCACTTAAGTTCCATAATTGGCGTTTTAACTGTTGGCTCTGCTCATCAGAAACAAGTGTCGTATTTGAATGTCCGTATCCGCCGTTTAACGTTGCGAAGAGACCATTTTCCCACGCTTTTTTGATAAAGAGTGATGCCATATTCAACTCGGATTTTGCCGAATGATGATCGCTAAAGTTTGTTTGGCTACGGTTTTTCGATAGCACGACACCCACTTGTGTGTTTGAATCATCTGCCATCGAGGTAGATAAGCCTAGCTGGGTTAGCGTCATTTTCTGTGCATAACGGCGGTGATTATCCGATAAGTATTGGGCATTGATGCCATTCACATTTGCCCATACTTGTCCCTGACCATCGTGATTTGTGAGTAAGTGGCGGTTGAGACTTTCATTTACCTGCATCAACATGTTGGTTTGTGTTGACCACTCAGATAATGCTGTGTTGGCATAGCGACTGATCAATTCACGTTGCAGTGGTCGTGTTGTTTCTTGTTCTAATTTTTCCAATGCAGACTTAACCACATTCACCTGTTTTTCAGCAGCAGCAACTTGCTGTTCAGCTTGCTGGTGTTTTTCTTCTGCTTGTTGGCGAGCACGTTGGGAATCTTGTAAGGCTTGTTCCATACGTTGTTTATCCGCTTCTGCCTTGGCTAGGCGAGTAGCGATATCATTTAAGGTTTGTTGTGCGACAGCTAAAGCAGATTGTGCTTTTTCCACTTGCGTGACTTTTTCTGCTAGTAGAGTCGCTTGATTTTCTGCAGTATGCTCTGCTTGGGCTTTTGCATCTGCTAATTGCTGTTGAGCAAGGCGAAGTGCTTGTTCTGCAGCTTGTTTATCTAAGAGTGCTTGCCCATGCTGTGATTTTTCTGCTTCCAAACGTTGACGCAGTCCATGTAGTGATTGGTTGGCTTCGGCTTCTGCCAATTTTGCTTGTTCAGCTAATTCAGCTAAACGTTTCTTTTCGTTTAACGCTGTGGTGAGAGAATCTTGTAAGCTTTCTAGTTGTGCTGCTTTTTTAGCTAATGTATCGAGAGCGATTTGGTTGTCTTTAGTCTCTTTTTCGGCTTGTGCGACACGATCTTGGGCAATTTTCAACTGTGCTTGTGCATCCGCTAGTTCTTGATGTGTTTGTTTGACTTGTTTTGCCAATTTTTCTGCGGATTGTTCTGCTTGCATTGCTCGGGCTTCTACTATCTCACGGGCGATTTGTTCATCATGAATAGCTTGCTCTAGTTGCTGTTTGGCTAATTCAAGTGCCTGTAGTGCTTGCTCAGCAGTCGCTTTAGCCAAACGTGTCTGTTGATGTTCTGCCTCTTCGGCCTCTAAGCGTTGGCGTAAATCAGATAGGGCATTATTGGCATTGATAGCGGTTTGCTCTGCTTGTGTTGCTAATGCAGTTAAGCGGCTTTTCTCAGCTAATGCGGTATCTAAAGATGCTTGTAAGGTCTGTAGTTGTAACGTTTTTTCTGCAATAGTTTCAATGGCCTGTTTCGTAGCTTGCTCTGCTTGCTGTTTTGCCTCTTTGGCGTGTTGTTGTGCACTTGCTAAGGCTTGTTGGGCTTGATTTGCACGTGCTTCAGCAGCCGCTCTTTCTTGACGTAGCTGAGCAAGCTGTTGCTCTGGTTGTGTATGATCTTGTAGCAGTTGCTCAAGCATTTGTTTAGCGGTTAATGCTTCCTCGAGTTCTTTAGATAAACGGTTAGCTTCTAAGGTCTTTTCTGTTGCTTGAGCGATTTGCTGTCTAGTCGTCTCTTCAGCAGTAAGGCGAGCCTGAACGGCCTCTTGTTTTGCTTTCTCTGCCGCTTGTTGTGCTACTTGTGCAATATGTTGTGCTTCTTTGGCTTTCTGTTCTGCAACTAATGCATGTGCTTTGGCTTGTTCAGCGGCTTGTCGGAGGGTTTGTTCTTCAACCAACTGTTGTTGGTGTTTAGCAAGTTCAGTATTCGCTTGTTGTTCAGCTTGTTTGGCTTGTGCTAATAAGCGATCGGCTTCTTGCTTCTCTTTTGTTGCGATGGCAAGTTGCTGTTGAGCTTGTTCAACCGCTTTTGTTTTGTCTGCGAGTGCTTGATTTGCTTGTGCGAGAGCTTGTTGAGTTTGTGCTTGCTGATGTTGTGCCTCTTGCTGAGATTGCTCTAATCTTGCCACCGCGGCAGCTAAATTGCGTTGTGCTTTTTCCGCTGCTTGACGAGCTGATTCAGCAACAGCCAGCTGTTGGCTTAAATCGGCATTTTGTGCTTGCATTTCTCGCAGTTGTGTGGAGGTGTGTTTCACCTGTTCTTCGGCAGTCTGTTTTTGTTGAGCAAGTTGATTTGCTTGCTCTTTTACTTGGGTGAGTTCTGTACGTTTCTCGTCGAGTTGACGCTCCAGTTCAGTAATGAAAGCCTCTTGTGTATTCTCATTTTT
The DNA here is from genome assembly GCA_030528525.1 of Pasteurellaceae bacterium. Lineage (GTDB taxonomy): Bacteria > Pseudomonadota > Gammaproteobacteria > Enterobacterales > Pasteurellaceae > JAUMYT01. The sequence goes on along the minus strand of JAUMYT010000023.1, from coordinate 4,475 downwards.
TAAGATATTAAGCTGTTTACGCAGATCATCAACCTCACTTTGAATTTGTGTCACTTGGGTTTGTGCCATATTCAGTGCCTGATTTTTCTCGGCGAGATTTTCCTCCAAGACGGTTAATTGATTAGCTAAATTTCTCGCACGTTGCTGTTGCTCAGCGAGTTGGGTGCTTAGCTGTGTATTCTGTGCCGAAAGCTGTTCTTGCGTTTGTTTTGCTGTTTGCTCTGCTTGCTGTTTCTCGGTTTGAATGTGTGCGATTTGTGAGCGTGCTTGGGTAATTTCCGCCTCTTTTTCAGTTAACTGCTGACGTAATTGTGCTACAAGTTCTGTTTGTGAAGTGTCGCGCTGCAGCTCCGCTAATTGTTGGCGGATCGCTTCTGTTTCGCGTAAGTTCGTTTGAAGGCGGGTCTCTGCATTTTCTAAGGCTTGGGTTTGTTCTGCTAATTTCAGCTGAGCAGTAGCGAGTTCATTACGTAGTGCTTGTTGCTCGGCTTTTTCTTGTTCTTGTTGGCGTTGTTTATCGGCTTCTAGCTCTTGTTCTTTCTGTGGATTATGTAAGCGATAGTCGTGGCTATCGTTTAACAATCGGTAACGGTATGTGCCTAAGTCTACTTGCTGATTTTCCAGTGTTACATTGACGGTAAATTCATCTTGTGCCCCATGGTTTAGTTTTAATAGGCTGAGTTGCTCTGTATTTTGTGGTTCGTTTCCACTGTTTTTCACGGACAGTAAGAAATCACCAACGGCAAACCCATTGACGATCACTTGATCATGTTCACCGCTTGCCGCATCAGTCAAGAAATTGAATTTCCCTGCACCAGTGAGGTTGCCGTTGATTTGCAATTTGTTGAATTTACTCACCCCCTTGCTTTGACGATGCACCTCGTTTGTTGCACGGCGGAAAGCAGTGCTCGTAGACGAGGGGGTGAATGTATCAAATTGATCGTTGAGTGTGATTTCTGCACCTTCATCTAGGTGAATATGCCAAAGTTTACTAGAGTCAGTTAGCGTCCATTTCGCTTTATCCGTCAGATGCAATTTACTGTGGTAGCTGTTTGCAATGGTACCAATAAGGTGAGCTTTGCCGAGAGTGAAAGATGATTGATCGGTCAGCTGAATATGTCCCTTAGCTTGAGTAAGTGGAATATTGGCTTCAATCTCATTCGTCAGTGTTTTGTTATTTTCGCAGGTGACTGTGCCAGTATAGTCAGAACGTAGACAAATGGGGCTGTTAGGCAAGTAACCCAGTTGTACACTCGCATTATGGGTTGCAGTGATGTTACTATTGAATTTACTGATATTACGCGTGATATGTAATTTAGCATTATCTTTCACCAAGACATTGGTGGCAGTAAAGGTGCGATTTTCCCAATGATCTTCTTTGATAATTTCTTTAAAGCTATTGTGTTGATCAAGGGCATGGAGAGGTTGTTTTCCCGAAATAATTGCACGTCCTGCACCAACGGTGAAATGACCATTTAAATTGGCATAGCCAGTAAATAAAAAGGTAGAGTCTGCAGTACTAGGTGCATATTCCACATTGAGTATACCGTTGTGGCGAGTGCTATCTTCTTCGCCAAAATGTCCACCGAAGCCCGTTAAAGGTTTATTGGTTTCCCCGGTAAGATAGAGGGTAGAGCTGGCTGTACGGTTGTGGTTAACAATTCTTGCACCTTCATCAATGCTTTTGATACGCTCAAAGACAGGGTTATTACCGTTGAGATTTAAACGTCCGCCACGGAAGCCAAAATAGATATTTTCTGGGCGTGTGTAATTGGGGGCTAATGTGACGGTTGGGCGTCCGCTGACGATATGCACTTCGGAAAATACAGGGCTTTTATTGCGTCCACGTTGAGCCAATACCACCTCGCCTTCGCCGACACTTAGGCTACCTGAGGTGGTTCGAGTGTCCGTGTTGACCAACAAGGTGCCTTTGCCGAGTTTGGATAAGCGATCATCTTTTGGACTCAGGACTTGCCAGTCCACTGTTTTTCCTTCATCTACAATGATGCCTGCACCTTGCCAAGTGATTTTGTTATTTTTCCCTTTTACGGTGAAGTTTGCTCCAAAGTGCAAAGCTCCCGCCCCTTGGTCGATGTTATCATTTAAAATCAATGTGCCATTTTCACCCGTAAAATAAACCGTTTTGCCGTGGTTGAGCTGCGGTTTATCTTTTTGTCCAACCGCTAAACTATTGTCTTTTAATGGCACATTAAGATGAGTCCCTGTTGCTTGAATATGGCTGGTATTCCCTTGTGGTGTCCAAGTAAATTGTTGTCCAGTGACGGTATTAGACAGGGTTCCTGCGATATCTTCTTGAAGTTGCTGTTTAATAAAATTTAGGCGGGGCATGGTATACCAGTTACCAAAGTCGGAATTGCCATTTAACACACCGATCAATAGCCATTTTCCTTGTTCTTTGTCGTAAACAAACAGCGGAGAACCACTATCGCCAGGCTGCATTAAATTAGTTAATGGACTATACGCATTTTTGTCGTATAAGTCTTTGGTTTCACTGTGGAAAGTAACAGTATTACGATCATGAGGGCGTGTTGAAATAGCAAGTGTGTTAGTGCCACCAATTAAGTAGAGACGATGAATAGGCACTTCTTTTTCTGTGCCATCAGCATGGCGTATTTTTTGTGTGCCAGAACCCAGTCGAGCAAAGGCAGGAAAACGTTCACGATTTCCTGTATAGAAAATGGTTTGATTGCTTAATGTGGAATGTTCTACAGGGGCAACTTCGGTGACGAGCTTATGTAAACGGGGAATGTGATAATCGTGATGTCTAAATTCTGTGCCTTGATAATCATTCCTATCAACGAGCATATAAGTAAAATGTTTTAAATCAAGATGATTATTTATTTCCGCACCAAATTGCACATTCTCATAGCCTATATTATGTTGCACACTCATAATATATTGCGGTGCAAATAAGGTGGCAACAGCAGAACCTCGGTTAGCAACACGTAGATCTGGCATTGGGATATCTTTCATTACCCAGCCTAAAAATACATTATTGTTATCGTAAACAGGAATATTGCTTGCACCAACTTTAAATGCCCCTTTATTCTCAGCAAAATCACGGAAAAGCTGATAATCAACATCACTTCTCACAATGCCAGCATAGGCAGAGGAATAGAGTGAAGCAGCGATGAGCGAAGCCAAGGCAGTGGGTTGGAAGACGGATTTGAATGACATAGTTTCCCCATTTACGTGATGAACAAGAATTGATAAATATATCAAAAATAACCGTTTTTGGATAAAAATTTTGCCGTTTTTATGTTATTTACTTAGTAAAAATCAAATTCTTTCGGCAAAAAATTTGCTACACTTCGCCCGTTATTTTTCAATTTATCTTTTTATAGGAGAATCAAAATGGCTCGTCGTCCTTTAGTGATGGGAAACTGGAAATTAAACGGTAGCAAAGTGTTTACCAAAGCGTTAATTGAAGACTTAAAACGTGAACTTGATGGCGTGAAAGGCTGTGATGTGGCAATCGCTCCGCCTGTGATGTACTTGGCAGAAGCCGAGGCGGCATTAAATAGCTGTGGTTGTAACTGTGGCACAAAACAGCTCATTGCATTAGGGTCACAAAACGTGGATGTCAACGTGAGCGGTGCGTTCACGGGCGATATTTCAACCGAAATGCTCAAAGAATTCGGGGCGAAATACATCATCATCGGTCACTCTGAACGCCGTACTTACCACAAAGAGTGCGATCACTTCGTGGCTCAAAAATTCGCTGCCTTAAAACAAGCAGGTTTAGTGCCTGTACTTTGTATCGGTGAAACCGAAGCAGAAAACGAAGCAGGCAAAACCGAAGAAGTGTGTGCTCGTCAATTAGATGCGGTGTTAAATAGCTTAGGTGCTGAAGCATTCAACGGTGCAGTAATTGCCTACGAGCCTGTTTGGGCAATCGGCACAGGCAAATCCGCCACTCCAGCCCAAGCACAAGCGGTTCACGCCTTCATTCGTGGACACATTGCGAAACACTCACAAGCAGTGGCGGATCAAGTGATTATCCAATACGGCGGCTCAGTAAACGATGCAAACGCTGCAGAATTATTCACGCAACCAGACATTGACGGTGCGTTAGTTGGCGGAGCGTCATTAAAAGCGGGTGCATTTGCCGCTATCGTGAAAGCTGCAGAAAAAGCGAAGGCGTAATTTTGCTGATGAAGGGGGGAGTTTTTGCAAAAAGTCGAATTTTCTTCCCCCCTTGTAATGGATTTATCGCTTGTAAACTAAACAAATAATTTAAAAAACGAAAAAAAAGGTTGCGTTGAACACGAAAATCCGTATGATACGCCTCCGTTACGCAGATTTAAGGGTCGTTAGCTCAGTCGGTAGAGCAGCGGACTTTTAATCCGTTGGTCGAAGGTTCGAATCCTTCACGACCCACCATTAAATCAGCCTATCTAAAGGGTCGTTAGCTCAGTCGGTAGAGCAGCGGACTTTTAATCCGTTGGTCGAAG
>JAUMYT010000045.1 GCA_030528525.1 Pasteurellaceae bacterium | reverse complement strand
TCGCCATTGCCGATCAGTTCCAAATTCCGATTCGCTATATCGGCGTGGGCGAGAAAATTGATGATTTACGCCCGTTTAATGCCGATGAATTTATCGATGCGTTATTTACTCACGAGAACGACCAATGATTAAATTTAGCAATGTGAGCAAAGCCTACAAAGGCGGCGGCAGACCAGCGTTGCAAGGGATCAACTTCCACTTGCCAAAAGGCGAAATGTTCTACATCACAGGGCATTCAGGGGCAGGGAAAACCACGCTACTCAAATTGATTATGGGTATTGAACGAGCCAATGGCGGACAAATCACCTTTAACGGACACGACATCACTCGCCTTGCCGATCACGAATTGCCGTTTCTACGCCGCCAAATCGGGATGGTGCACCAAAATTACAGCTTGCTGACCGACCGCACCGTGCTAGATAACGTGGCGTTGCCGTTGATCATTATGGGGCAACCGCAGGCAATTGTGGAGCGTGAAGCTCGGCTGGCATTAGAGCGAGTGGGCTTGCAAAATAAAGCGAACTTCCTACCGCTTCACCTGTCTGGCGGGGAACAACAACGGGTGGATATTGCTCGTGCGATCGTTCATCGTCCGCAACTGCTGCTTGCCGATGAACCCACAGGCAACTTAGACGATCGCCTCTCCTTTGAAATTTTCCGCCTATTTGAAGAGTTTAACCAAGCAGGCACGACAGTGATGATCGCCACCCACGACACGCAAATTATTAGTCAGCGACCAAAACCGTGCTTAGTGCTGGAAGAAGGGCATTTAAAGGGGTAAACAATGAATTTACAAACACGTTATATTTTACGCTCGGTGTGGCAAGACCTGATTAAACGCAAATTTGGCACACTCCTGACGGTGCTGGTGATCGCCGCCTCGCTCACCATTCCAACTGTCAGCTACCTATTGTGGAAAAACACCAGCCACGCCGCCAATCAGTTTTACCCTGAACCTGAACTCACTGTCTATTTGCATAAAAATTTGTCCGAAAATGATGTCAATTCTGTGGTGGAACGGCTTCGCTATTTCGAACAAGACAAAATCGACTCGCTCAATTACATTTCTCGCCAACAAAGTTTAGATGAATTTCGCAGCTGGTCTGGCTTCGGTTCGGCGTTGGACATTTTGGACGACAATCCACTGCCGGCGGTGGTAATCCTCAAACCGAAAAAAGCCTTTGCCAGCCCAGACAATATGCTTGCCTTGCGTGATGGCTTGCAGAAAATCAAAGGCGTGCAAGAAGTTCGCCTTGATAACGGTTGGATCGAAAAACTTGCCGCCTTAAGCGATCTGATCGCCCGTGTTGCAATCACGTGCACCTTGCTGATGTTAGTGGCAGTGTTTTTAGTGATTGGCAACAGCATTCGCTCCGATGTCTCAAACAGCCGCCAATCGATTCAGGTGATGCAACTGCTAGGTGCGACTCAATATTTCATCGCTCGCCCGTTTATTTACACAGGAATGATTTACGGCTTGCTCGGCAGCCTACTGGCAATGCTGTTTAGCTTAGCCACCATTCACTATTTCACTAGTGTAGTACGTTATGTTGCCGATATGTTTACCGTGCAATTTGAGCTACAAGGTTTTGCCATCAGCGAAGTGATTTTTATCGTGGTACTAAGTATTTTCCTCGGCTGGTTCGCCGCAAAGCTTGCGACTAATCGGCATATTCAGAAACTGGGGGTAAAATAACCGCCGATTTTGCAAAATCTCGACGGTTCTCCCCCCTTGCAACAAGCTTATCTAAGCTAAATGTGGGCATATAGGACAAAATAGTTGGTTTTTTGCCACTTTTTTCTTCTATAGGACAAAAAAGTGGGCAACGATTATTTTCAATAATACTTACCCGCTTTTTCTATTTAAAAAATCCTGTATAAACAATATCTTATGCCTTCTTGTTAGCCCACTATGTGGGCGTAATTTATCTTCCAGTTCTTTAAATACCCCTTCAATCCTATTCGTTGCCTTTTCAATATTAAGCTCAGGATATTTTTCGTCAGTAAATAAATACTCAAAATAGCGTTGAATGCTTGTTGCTAAAGCTCTTCTTACATTCCGATGTTTATAAGGGTAATACCCTTTTTCATTTGGATATTCCGTTCTCTCATTTAAAAAATCGTTATGCTTTATTTTCCACCTGTACAAGCAAAGATAAAATTCATGTTTTAATGTCTTTATAATCGTTTTTAATTCTCTTCCTGCGAGTGATTTATGTTGTTTTCTCAGCTTTCTCATTACCATTGCCACTAAAATCACGATGAAAAAAAGTGGTGTCGATAATCAGATTGAGATATTTATTTTGTGGGGGGATTTAATCAAGATTTGGGTGCTTTTTCTCAATATCGGCGGATTGTTCGAGGGGAACCATGATATTTATCGGTTAATTGCTACTGGGTCTGTTTTCCTATTGAATAATCAAGCCAAATCTGGCGAGCATTTAATTGACGAGTGAGGGTAAAGGTTTTAAGGTCGGGCATTTATAACGCTGAAGGGTATTTTGAGTACCATATTTGTGGACTAGGGAATACTGTTTTTTTTGTTCATTTTTCAAAAAGATGGCTTAAATCCTTGTACTATAAGGTGTCAAGCCATCTTTTGCCAACTATTATTCCTATATGCCCGGATAAATGAATTAAACGCCACGAGCAACTGGGCTACGAGTTATCTCGCAACCCCCATCATAGCACCAATACAACTCCACAATGGATTAGCGAGTAGCTCATTCATTTCAAAGGGCAATTTTTGCTGGGCAATCAACGCCCTTGCTATCCTCTGACGGTGACAGATAATTTCAGTCGCTTTTTGTTCTGCTGCAAAGGGTTAACCAATACCCGTTCAGCACCCCCTGTGTTGGCTGAGTTTGAACACCTGTTTAGCCAGTTCAGGATGCCTGTGCCATTCGTACAGACAACGTGCCTCGCAAGCCTTGGGTGGAGTCAGCAAACTGGCGAAATGGTGGATTGACTTAGGCATCCGTCCAGAACGGATTCGACCCTCGCCCCCCCGAACAAAACGGACGACACGAGCGAATGCACCGTAGCTTAAAAGTCGCCATCTCGCCAAAATCGAACCGAAATCGAACTTGGCAGAGCAGCAAGCGTGCTTTGACCAATTCTTGCAAGACGCTAGCACGAAAGCATCTTTGCTAATATTTTCCCCATAGCAAAAACCCCAGTCACTGCACTTGTCAGTCGACTGGGGTTCGT
>JAUMYT010000008.1 GCA_030528525.1 Pasteurellaceae bacterium | reverse complement strand
TGATCATCAGTCCCACCATCGTTAACACGGAAAAAATGGCGTGTGGTGCTTGGCTAATCGCAGGGGCGGCTTTTTTGCTCTCTTCGGGGGCATTAAGCAAAAAGAAATCCCGTTTATGCCCCACGGCTAGAATTTGATTCCATAGGCCCATCACCAGCAACACATCGCCTGAATGCAATGGCGTGTGAATAATATCCGTCTCAACAATATTGCCATCACGTTTTAGCCCGACGACACTCAAACCGTATTTGGAACGGAAATGCAACTCGCTGATGCTTTTGCCGATAATTTCTGCTTCGGGGAAAACGGAAATTTCAGCCATACCCACCGATTTAGCGTGGTCGGAAAAAAACTCGCCTTTTAATTCCACCGCTCTCAAGCCAAATTGCTCGCAATGAGCGTGAAAAGCGGTTTCATCAATGCCCACATCAAGCAGTAAAATGTCTTTCTCTTTTAACACTAAATCGCCATAGGCACTAAGTGAAATTCGGCGAAAACGCTTCATTCTTTGCACGGCAACAATATTCAGCCCATATTGATGACGTAAATCTAACGACTGAATCGTCCTCCCTATCAGTGGCGAATTTGCCCCCAGTACCACCATTTTCGCTCTGCCTTGCAGCTGATACGCTTCAATCAACTGCGACATTGATGCCCCTGCTTTGCGTTCGGTGGTCACATTTTCACCATTGTCTAACCAACGGCGAGCCATCAACATATAGCCAATACCAAGCACTAACACCGCCACACCAATGGGCGTGAAACTAAAGAAGTTAAAACCGTCAAAGCCAGCTTTGACCAATTCAGAATGGGCAACTAAGTTCGGCGGTGTCGCAATCAACGTCATCATACCACTAATCAGCCCTGCGACACTTAATGGCATCATCAATCGCTTCGGCGAGATCCCCATTCCTGAGCAGATTGCTAGCACCACTGGAATGAAAATCGCCACAATACCTGTGGAACTCATAAAAGAGCCTAACCCAGCAATCGACAGCATCAGCAGTACCAACACTCGCACTTCGCTTGCTCCAGCGACTCGCATTAGCCATTCACTTACTTGATAAGCAATACCCGTTCGCACTAAACCTTCGCCCACGACAAACAGCAACGCAATCAGAATCACGTTCGGATCGCTCAACCCTGCAAAGACTTCTTTGGTGGTTAAAATGCCCGATAAACTGAAAAACGCAATGACGAGCAAGGCGACAATATCCATTCGCAATTTATTTTGGATAAATTGCCAAATGGCGAACACTAACATTGCCACCACCCAAAACAGTGGCTGTTGGATAAAATCTGGCAAGAGATCAGATAAAAAAGGTGAAATGGATTGCATAAATTCCCCCTAAATCCAATGAAAATAAGGACGTGATTTCACGTCCTGTTGTGCTATTTTCCAGCGTCCGTTGCTGGGTGACTGTTTGTATTTGGCGTGTTATCCTCCGCCATCGCCATTGCCGCCTGCATACTGCGTTCAACCACCGCTCGGCTTGGATCATCTTCAGGCATTAACCGCAACATCATTCCCCACGTCATCGCCGCCATTTTGTAGTCTTCCTTTTCAAACAGATGAAACGCCAGCAGTCGTAACGCCCCGATATTGGTGTGATCCGCCCGAATAATCTCTTTAATCAAGGCTTCGCCTTTTTCTTTATCTTTTGGATCGGCAGAGAACATCAAAATTTCGGCGTGTTTTTGTTTATACAGCAAATTCTCTGGTTGCAGTTGAACCGCTTTGGCGTAGCTGTCCATCGCCATTTGCGGGTTTTCCGTTGCCATTCCAATTTGCCCTAACATAAACCAACCTTCCGCATCATCTGGCTTGCTTTCCAACTCCACTCGCAATGCCATTGCGAATTGATTCATCTCTTGTTCGGAAAGTGGATCGGTGTTTTCGTTTTTCAAACGTTCGTAGAAATAATCCAATTTTTTGTGGCTCATTTCCAACATTGTGCCAGCAAACCAAGAGCCAACATTCCAATACACCGCTGTACTCACGCCGCCCACCAATAACATCAATGCCACAAACCAGCCTTTATGCACAGGTTTTTGTCGAGTAAGCGGTTGCTCATCATCTGGAATATCGTCCAACAGGCTCTGTTGTAGCTCCAATTTCGTCTGTTCAGGATCATCAATAATGCCATCAGCCGTTTCTCGCTCAACTTCTTTTAGGCGGTCGAAATAGAAGGCTTTGTTGAGTTTATCCCGTTTGTTATCGGCGATTTTTACTTGCTTGAGCAACGGAAAAAACGCCACCACCCCGATAATCAGCGTCACCACGCCAATCAAAATCCAAAAATTCATCGTTATTCCTTCTCGTTTAAAATCTGTTGCAAGCGTGCGTGATCTAATTTTGCAGATTTTTCTGAAGATCTCCCCCCTTGCACCGCCTTTTTCTTGCGACTAAACATTATCCCAATACCGACAGCAATCAGCAGCAACGGCATCAGCCACAGCAAAATCGTAGCAGGTGTGAGTGGCGGATCGTAGGTAACGAAATTGCCGTAGCGTTCGACCATATAAGTCACCACGTCGTCCTTGCTTTTGCCTTGCTTGAGTAGCTCTAGCGTTTTGTTTCGCATATCGGTGGCAATGGTCGCATTTGAGTCAGCAATATTATTGTTCTGGCACTGCGGACAACGCAATTCTTGAATCAACGCACGGTAATCGCTCTCTTGTTGAGCGTTGTCGAATTGGTGCAGTTCATTGGTAGCGAAGCAAAACGACGCAGTAAAGAGTGCGAGCAAGCCATAGACTTTGAAGGATTTTTTCATTTTATTTGAGTTTCTCATAAATCGGTTTCAGCACGTCATTCCACACTTTAGCGTTGACATCGCCTGCGTGGCGGTAGTGAATAATGCCGTTGCCGTCAATCACGAACGTTTCAGGAGCACCGTACACGCCGAGATCTAAGCCAAGCGAGCCTTTTGGGTCGAAAATCACCGCTTTGTATGGATTTTGGTAATCGGCGAGAAATTTTAGGGCTTTTTGGCGGTCGTCTTTGTAATCAATGCCGACAATTTCCACGCCCTGTTTGGCAAGTTCGGTCAGATATTGGTGTTCGGCATAGCAAGTGGGACACCACGTCGCCCACACGTTGAGCAAGCGTGGCGAGCCTGTTTTGATTACGCTGTTATCGACTTTTTGTGTGCTGTCGGTGAGCGATTCAAGCTGAAATTCTGGTACGGGTTTGCCGATCAGTGCCGATTCCAAGGCTTTTGGGTTGTGTCCGTCTGCGTTCAGTTTGAGTTGCACCATAAAGGCGACAACCAAGCCGAAAAAGAGTACGAGAGGCAGTAATAATTTGGTTTTCATCGTTTACAAGGGGTCAGTTTATCGGAAAAATCTGCAAAAAAGCGAGCGGAGTTCGCTCGCCTGTCGTTTTTAGAGAAGGGCAGCCAAACGTTCGCCCATTTTGACTGGCTCACCGGCTTTTAAGTGAGATTCAAAGGCAACCGCCCCTTTCGGGAACAAGTTGATGACTGTTGAACCTAAACGGAACGCCCCCATTTCTTGCCCCTTTTTGAGTTTTACTGCACTTTCGCCTTCACTGAGATATTCGTAAGCTAACGGCTGAGAGGCTCTTGGCGGATTAACCACGCCTGCCCACACGGTACTCATACTCGCCGTAATGGTTGCCCCGACTAAAATTTGTACCATTGGCCCGAATTCGGTATCAAACTCGCAGATCACACGTTCGTTGCGAGCGAATAAATTCGGGATATGTTCGGCTAAAAATGGATTGACCGAGAACAATTCGCCTGGCACATAGATCATTTTGCGTAAGGTCGCATCACACGGCATATGCACACGGTGGTAATCCGTTGGCGACAGGTAGGTGGTAATAAATTCGCCATCTTGGAATTTTTCCGCTAAGGCAAAATCATTGGCAAGCAACGTCGCTAGGCTGAAAGAATGCCCTTTCGCTTGGAAAAGTTGGTCTTTTTCGATATGCCCTAGCTCACTCACACGTCCGTCCGCTGGTAAGCAGAGTGCGGCGGTGTCTTGGTTGATCGGGCGAGCGTTTTCTTTTAAGGGGCGAATAAAGAATTCGTTGAAGGACGCATAATCAGACGGATTGGATTTTTCCGCTTCGTCTAAATTCACACGGTATTTTTTCGCAAATAATTTGATCGCCAAATGCGTCACAACGCCCCATTTTTTCTCGGCAAACCAACCCGCAAGACGGGTTAAACCAAACTGTGGCATCAGGTATTGAAAGGCGATTTTGGCACGTTGTCCGTAGCTTGGCTTGGAATAAGAATTTAATTGCATACTGCACCTAAAATGTGATTAAAAAAGAAAATCCGAAAGGCGAAAGTATAGCAAAAGCCACAGAGTTTACAATCTGAGCCAGATTTCAATCCTTGATGAAAGGCAAATTTTGCAGAAAATCCTAGGTTCTCACCCCCTTGTTGTGGGTGCGGGCGTATGGCTACGCCCGATGATGCGGTGAAATTACTCTAACACAATCCGATCACGATTCTTTTCTAGCGTCGCTTTGCCAATGCCCGAAACTTCGGTCATTTGCTCAACGCTTAAAAATTTGCCGTGTTTTTCACGGTATTCCACGATCGCTTGGGCTTTTTTCGCCCCGATGCCAACCAATTTATCCTGAATTTCTGCGGCCGATGCAGTGTTAATATTGACCACATTCGGATTGATGGCAGTGCTTTTTATTGCCGTTTGAGTAGTTTGCTGAACGGTTGCAGAAGGCGTGGCTTGTGGCTTTTCATTGGCACTGGCAATGCTTGTTATCAACCCTAAAATCACGCTAAACCCAAAGGTGATAAAATGTTGAGTGCGTTTTTTCATCGTTTGCTCCTTAAATGAAAGATGAGTGAGAACGTGGCTACCTTAGCGTTTTTACTGCCGTGGGCAATCAGCAAACATCATTTTTGCGACACAGATCGAAGAAATGACAACAGGAAGATGATAAGTCCCCCGTTTTGTACTATTTTTATGAGAAAGTCCGTGCTGAATACAGGGAAATCCTTTAAAATACCATCGTTTTTTGTCCATTATCCTGTTGGAAACGTCCAATGAATCCATATAATCAACGTAAAGAGCCCACCTTCGGTGAACCTTCTGCTCTCGCATCAGACAAAGTAGAAACCGTTGAGCAAAATGCAAATGAAACGGCTACCGTGCAACCGACGAAATTACCCTTTTCATTACACACAAACACATCACCAGGGCATACGTTCACTCCTGTGATGAAACACGCTAGCAACAATGCTAAACATTTATCGACCTTAGAAGAAAAAGCAGAACAGACTATGTCAAATCAACAAACCCCAAAAGCACCAAACGGTGGTTTTTCCTTTACGCCAGTGCAAGAACCGCAATCACCAACCGCTGAACACGATAACGCGGTTGAATCTGCTCCCGTGGAGCCAGAAAAAACGGAGGAACAAGAAGAGCAAATCGTGCAAACGGCTAGCCCGATCGAGCGAGTGATTCCTGTTGCTGCCGCCCCAGTGGCAAAAGCGGTTGAAAAAGTGCCGTCAAAATATCGCCGTTTGCTGATTGTGTTATTGCTGTTATTGGCCTTATTACTTGCCTTCTTCTTATTAAAACCCAAAACGCCTGACACCGTGGAAAATCTGCAACAAGGTTCTAGTTTGCCGATTGAGTTCCGCCCAGTCGATGAAGAAGAAGCTAAACGTGCTGAGGCTCAAGCCAAAGCATTGCAAGAAGCCCAAGCCGCTCAGCAAGCTCAACAACAGGCTGAACAAACGACTCAAACAACTGCCAATACTCAAACTGAGCAAGGTACTCAGCCTGCGGTAAACAATGAAAATACCGCTGTGTCTGCACCACAAGCTCAAGCGACAGAAACTGCCCCTGTGGCACCAGTTCAAGAGCCACAAACCGTTGCGGTAAAACCAGTTCAAGTGGCGGTACAACCTAAACCAGTGGTTCAAGAACCCGTCAAAAAACCGATGAGTTCAGGCAGTGTAATTTATCAACCAGAAACGGCAACAAAAGCACCCGCTCCGCAACCGAAAGTAGAAAGCAAACCGCAAGTGAAAGTGGAAACAGCAAAACCTGCGGTTACCCAACCTAAAACAGCACCGGTGGTCATCGCAGAACCTGCGAAGGTAGCAGCTGTCTCGAGTAAAACAATGACTGTACCCAAAGGCGTCTCCTTGATGCAGGTATTTCGTGATAACAACTTAAATATCTCCGATGTCAATGCGATGAGCAAAGTGAATAATATTGTGAGTAACTTAAAAGTCGGTGAAAAAGTTACTGTGCGTTTAGATAAAGATAACCGAGTAACCGAAATGTCGATTGGCTCAGGCGGAAAATTTATTCGCCAAGCAAACGGTACCTATATTTATAAATAATCATTCCAACGAAAGAGCAACCACTCAGGTTGCTCTTTATCATTTTTGAAGAAGGAGAGAAAATGCGAGTGAAATTTGCAATGAGTATTTTAATAGCGATGGCACTCTCTGCTTGTAGCATCACAACGATTGCCCCTGCTGAACAAGTTCGCAAACAGATGAGCGAAGAATCTACGATTCAACAGCAATCACCACGTACGATCGTTAAAAAACAGCCTATCATAGAGTATCGTTGTGATAAGGCTAAAAGGGTGAATGTACAACCGACTGCAAATAATAAGAAAAATAGCACCATTCATCTGACATTTAACCAAAGCACCTATAAACTCTCGCCAAACGTGACCAACAAAGGGAGAAAATACAGCAATATCCGCTGGATCTGGACGGTCGATAATCAGGGTACAGGCACATTGATCGATAATCGCCATAAGGTGCTTGCCAAAAACTGTATAAAGAGATAGCCAATGAATATTTTAGTGATTTCCCCGTCTTGGGTGGGGGATATGATGATGTCCCACGCCTTGTATCAGCAACTCAAAATCAATTATCCGCAGTGTGAAATTGACGTGATGGCACCTGACTGGTGTCGTCCGTTACTGGCTCGAATGCCAGAAGTGCGGAAGGCGATTTCAATGCCGATTGGGCACGGTGCTTTTGCCTTGGGCGAACGTTACCAACTGGGTAAAAACTTACGCAATCAATATGATTTAGCTATTGTGTTGCCGAACTCACTGAAATCCGCTTTTATTCCGCTGTTTGCTAAAATCCCGCACCGCCGTGGCTGGAAAGGCGAAATGCGGTATGGTTTTCTCAACGATCTGCGTGCCAACAAAAATGATTATCCGCTGATGGTGCAACGCTATTTAGTCTTGGCGTATGACAAAAATGCGATCCCAACAGCCACTCAGCTCCCTGTGCTTTACCCTTATTTAACGGTTTCCGCCAATGCCATTGAGCAGACCAAATCGCTGTTCGCCAAGCAGTTTGCATACGCTGAAAATCGCCCTGCCATTGGCTTTTGCCCCGGGGCAGAATTTGGCCCTGCTAAACGTTACCCACACTATCACTATGCAACAGTCGCTGAAAAATTGATTGAGCAAGGCTATGCTATTCGCTTGTTTGGGTCGAAAAAAGATGAACCTGTCGGCGAGCAAATTCGCACCGCCTTACCTGAGCCGTTGCAACGCTATTGCCTCAACTTAGCAGGGCAAACGGATTTAAATCAAGCGGTGGATTTAATTGCCGATTGTGTGGCAGTGGTCAGCAATGACTCTGGCTTAATGCATATTGCAGCTGCATTGAATAAACCGCTCGTCGCCCTATATGGCCCAACCAGTCCGCAATATACGCCACCGCTATCGGACAATGCCATCATCATTCGCTTGATTGAAGGGGGCTTAATTAAAATTCGAAAAGGCGATGCGGAAGAAGGTTATCACCAAAGTTTGATCGATATTGCACCTGAGTTGGTACTTGAAAAATTGGCAGTGCTGCTTGGTAAGGAGTAATTGATGAAAATCTGTGTTGTTAAAACGTCCTCAATGGGCGATGTGATCCACACGTTGCCCGCTTTAACCGATGCACAAAATGCGATTCCCGATCTTGAAGTCGATTGGGTGGTTGAGCCTGCCTTTGCAGAGATTCCCAAATGGCATAATGCCGTCAGAAATGTGATCCCCTTTTCCTTACGCAAATGGCGTAAGCAGTTGCTCACGAAGCAAACGTGGCAAGCGTGGCAGGCATTTAAACAGCAATTACAAGCCGAGCCGTACGATGCCGTGATCGATGCTCAAGGGCTATTCAAAAGTGCCTTTTTTGCCACCCGTTTGGCGAACGGCGTGAAATATGGCTATGACAAACAGAGTGCCAGAGAAGGCATCAGTGCCCATTTTTACGATAAAACGTTTGCCATTGCCTATCAGCAACACGCCGTAGAACGTATCCGCCAGCTGTTCGCCCAGAGCTTGGGCTATGCTTTACCAAAGACAATCGGCGATTATGGTCTGCAGTCACATTTTGCACTTTTTTCACAAGATCTTCCCCCTTGCAACCCCTATCTGCTCGCCATTCACGCCACCACTCGTGCTGACAAACATTGGCAGGAAGATAGCTGGCTCACGCTTTTTCAACAACTTGCCGAGCAGGATGTGTGCGTACGTTTGCCTTGGGGTAATGAAGTCGAAAAAGCACGGGCTGAGCGTTTCGCAAGCCAAGCAGAAAATGTGGAAGTCCTGCCAAAACTGAGTTTAACAGAATTGGCAGGGCAAATTGCGAGAGCCAAAGCGGTGGTGTCGGTCGATACTGGTTTAAGCCATTTAACGGCAGCATTGGACAAACCCAACGTGATTTTGTACGGCGCGACCGATCCGAATTTGATCGGGGCTTACGGGAAATATCAACACTATCTGACGGGCAAAGGAATGGAAAATATCACGCCTAGCCAAGTATGGGAAGCACTCCAACCGCTTATGTTTAGGGGAGCTTAAAAAGCGACCGCTGACCAAACACTACTCTACCGTCACCGCTTTCGCCAAATTGCGTGGCTGATCCACATCAGTGCCTTTAATCAAGGCAACGTGGTAAGAGAGCAACTGTAACGGCACGGTGTAGAAAATCGGGGCAGTTACGCTATCTACTTTCGGCATTACAATGGTTTTGAAGCCTTCGCTGTCGCTGAAATCCGCCTCAAAATCGGTGAATACATAAAGCTGACCGCCCCTTGCCCGCACTTCTTCGATATTCGATTTCACTTTTTCGAGCAGATCATTTTGTGGAGCGACCACAATCACAGGCATATCGCTGTCGATCAACGCCAATGGCCCGTGCTTCAATTCGCCTGTGGCATAAGCTTCGGCGTGAATGTAGGAAATCTCTTTCAATTTCAACGCCGATTCCATCGCGATTGGATAAAACTCGCCACGTCCTAAGAACAGACTATGGTGTTTTTCAGCAAAATCTTCCGATAATTTTTCGATGGTTTTATCAAAAACCAAGGCACTTTCAATTTGTGCTGGCAAACGTTGCAAGGCTTGCACAATCTGTTTTTCTTGAGCTTCGGTTAAATTACCTTTTAAGCGACCAATCGCCGCCGTGAGCAACAGTAAGCAAGTGAGCTGTGTGGTGAAGGCTTTGGTCGATGCCACGCCAATTTCTACGCCTGCTTTGGTCATAAAGGCGAAATCGGATTCCCGCACCAAAGACGAACTCGGCACGTTACAGATCGTCATCGCCGCCATAAAGCCCGACGCTTTGGCTAACCGCAAGGCAGCGAGTGTGTCCGCCGTTTCGCCTGATTGGGACAGGGTAATCAGCAAGCTGTTTGGGCGAGTGACGAATTTGCGGTAGCGAAATTCAGACGCAATTTCCACATCACAGCTCACGCCCGCCAAACTTTCTAGCCAGTAACGCGCGACCATTCCTGCGTTGTAGGACGTGCCACAGGCGACAATTTGAATATGTTCCACTTGGCGTAAAATCGGCTCGGCATTGGCCCCAATGGCATCAATCACCACTTTGTCGTTGGCAATTCGCCCTTCGAGCGTATTGCGGATTGCAACAGGCTGTTCAAAAATCTCTTTTTGCATATAGTGGCGATATTGCCCTTTGTCGGCTGCATCTTGCTCAAAATTGCCTTCTTGCACCGCACGCTCCACAGGATTGCCGGAACGGTCAAAAATTTGCACATCACGGCGAGAAATTTCTGCCACATCGCCTTCTTCTAAATAGATAAAACGGCGAGTCACATTCAGCAACGCCAACGGATCGGATGCCAAGAAATTTTCGCCCACGCCCAAGCCGATCACAATCGGACTGCCCGAACGAGCCACAATCAAATGCTCTGGCTCGTCTTGGTTCATTACCACGGTACCATAAGCCCCACGCAACTGCACTACCGTTTTTTGCACGGCTTCAAGCAAGGAATTGGCGGAACGTAATTCCCACTCCACCAAGTGAGCAATGACTTCGGTGTCCGTTTGCGACTGGAAAACGTAGCCACGCTGTTGCAATGCCGCTTTGAGTTCCAAATAGTTTTCAATAATGCCGTTATGTACCACGGCAATCTTGCCCGAACGGTGCGGGTGAGCGTTGGTTTCAGACGGCTCGCCGTGGGTTGCCCAGCGAGTGTGAGCGATCCCTGTACCGCCGACTAATTGCCCTTGCTCCACTGCTTCGTCTAAGGCTTTCACTTTGCCCACACGGCGAAGAATTTGCATTTCGTGATCGCCATTCAGCACCGCCACGCCTGCGGAGTCGTAGCCTCGATATTCCAAGCGGTGTAAGCCTTCGACTAAAATTTCCGCCACATCACGTTGTGCGACCGCACCCACAATTCCACACATAAATTTGCTCCATTAAATTTGTAAAAATCATTGTTCTTGGGACGTATGCAATACGTCCCTACATACTAAGATTGCCAAAAACATTGAAATATCAAAGAGATGTAGGGGCGTATTGCATACGCCCCTGTGATTGAATCTTTCCAAAAATGTTTGGAAAATCATCGCTTGTTTTGAATATGTCAAAAATATCTATATATTAAACAGCCACAATCACTTCCACGCCTTGCTGTTCAATCTGTTGCTTGAGCTCTGCCGATAGCTCGTTATCGGTAATGATCTTGTCAATTTGCGACCAATTCAGCTCCAAATTTGGCATTTTGCGACCGATTTTTTGCGATTCGATCAGCACAATCACTTCACGAGCAACTTCCGCCATCACTCGACTTAGCCCAACTAATTCATTAAACGTGGTGGTGCCACGAGCAAGATCTAAGCCGTCAGCCCCGATGAACAGCTGATCGAAATCGTAAGAACGCAGCACTTGCTCCGCCACTTTGCCTTGGAACGACTCGGAACGCACATCCCAAGTGCCACCTGTCATTAACACCGTTGGCTCACACTCCAATACCGTCAGTTCGTTTGCCAGTGCCAGCGAGTTGGTCATAATCACTAAACCACGTTGATTCAAGGCTTTGACTAACGCCCCCGTCGTGCTACCGCTGTCGATAATAATGCGATTGTGTTCCCGAATTTGTGCAATCGCCGTTTTGGCAATGGCTAACTTTTGAACCGAAAGATTGTCATTCTGTTCTTCGATAAATTCATTCGGAATGTTGATCGCCCCACCATAACGTCGCAATAAAAAACCGCTCTCTTCTAAAGCGGTAAGATCTTTGCGAATGGTGACTTCGGAGGTTTCAAACTGGCTAGCTAGTTGTTCTACGGTCACTTCGCCCAGTTCCTGAACTAAATTCACAATCACTTGGCGACGTTGTTGGGTGTTTCGTTTCGACATAAAATAAGTTTCGGTTTGAAATTTCATGCATTATAGCGAAATTTTCCTACCAGAAAAGATGAAGACGAACGTTTGCTGTTTTTTTGCAAAAAGTCGGCGTTTCTCTCCCCCTTGTTGGAGAACTTGTTGAGGGAAAGTGATTGACGGGCGAAAAAAAAGCGACTATCAAGTCGCTTTTTTAACATCTTACAAATTATGAATTGCTTTGAACGTAGTCAATTGCAGATTGTACTGTGGTGATTTTTTCCGCTTCTTCATCTGGAATTTCGATGTCGAATTCTTCTTCTAAAGCCATTACTAACTCAACAGTATCAAGCGAGTCTGCACCTAAATCTTCGATGAAAGAGGCTTCCGGTTTAACATCTTCCGCTTTCGCACCTAATTGATCAACGATGATTTTTTTTACGCGTTCTTCAATGCTCATTTTGTGTTTCCTATATGTAAATTCGCCAATGCGAGAGTTGAACAGTGTAGAGAAAATCCCCACAAATTCAACATTTTTCTAGAAGTTTTCTAGGAAGTCAAACCAGCTGGATTTTCTTGCACCTTTTAAAACCAAGTAGTTTCGTTCATTGCTGAAACGAAAAAGCGATGTGATTTTAGCACTAAGGCTAAGCTTTATCCATAGCAGATTTGCAATTTCAACCAAAATTGCCAATCACAGCCAATTACAAGGGGGTCAGTTTCAGCAAAATTTTGCAAAATGACAAAAATTTCACAGCTTTCGTCGCATTTTGTTTTAGAATAGCCAAATTTTTATCCTTCAAGAGATTTCAAAATGCGTACAACCCAATATCTATTTTCCACCTTAAAAGAAACGCCAAACGATGCTCAAGTCGTGAGCCACCAACTGATGCTCCGTGCAGGAATGATCCGTCCGTTAGCATCGGGTTTGTATAACTGGTTGCCGACAGGCTTGCGTGTGTTAAAGAAAGTAGAAAATATCATTCGGGAAGAGATGAACAAAAGCGGGGCATTGGAAGTGGAAATGCCTGTGGTGCAGCCTGCGGATCTGTGGATTGAATCCGAACGTTGGGAAGATTACGGCCCTGAATTGTTGCGTTTTAAAGATCGTGGCGACCGCCCGTTTGTGCTTGGCCCAACCCACGAAGAAGTGATCACCGATTTAGTTCGCCGTGAAGTGAGTTCTTACAAGCAACTGCCGTTGAATTTATACCAAATCCAAACCAAATTCCGAGACGAAGTTCGCCCACGTTTTGGCGTAATGCGTGGTCGTGAGTTTCTAATGAAAGATGCCTATTCGTTCCACACCACCAAGGAATCCTTGCAAGAAACCTACGATGTGATGCACCAAACTTATAGCAACATTTTCACCCGCCTTGGCTTAGATTTCCGTCCTGTGGCAGCAGATACGGGTTCAATCGGCGGTTCAGCATCGCACGAATTCCAAGTGCTCGCCGCCAGCGGTGAAGATGATGTGGTGTTCTCGACCGAATCCGATTACGCCGCCAACATTGAATTAGCAGAAGCCGTTGCCATCGGCGAACGCCAAGCTCCAACGGCAGCAATGCAGTTAGTCGATACACCAAATGCCAAAACGATTAACGAGTTAGTCGAACAGTTCAACTTACCAATCGAAAAAACCGTGAAAACCTTGATTGTCAAAGGTTCAAGCGAAGAGCAGCCATTGGTGGCGTTGATTTTGCGTGGTGATCACGAATTAAACGAAATCAAAGCGGAAAAATTACCAGAAGTGGCAGAGCCGTTTGAATTTGCAGACGAAGCCGACATCAAAGCGAAAATCGGGGCAGGTGTTGGCTCACTTGGGCCTGTAAACTTGCCAATTCCAGTGATTATCGACCGCTCGGTCGCCTTAATGAGCGATTTTACGGCTGGGGCAAACATTGACGGCAAACACTATTTCAACATCAACTGGGAACGCGATGTGGCACAGCCTACCGTTGCCGATTTGCGTAACGTGGTGGAAGGCGACCCTAGCCCAGATGGCAAAGGCACGCTACAAATTAAACGAGGTATTGAAGTGGGGCATATTTTCCAACTCGGCACCAAATATTCGGAAGCGATGAACGCCACCGTGCAAGGCGAAGACGGCAGACCGCAAACGATGATTATGGGCTGCTACGGCATTGGGGTAACGCGTGTGGTGGCGGCAGCGATTGAGCAACATCACGATGAGCGTGGTATTATTTGGCCAACCGATGCCATTGCCCCGTTTACCGTAGCGATTGTGCCGATGAATATGCACAAATCGGAAAAAGTACAGGCGTTCGCTCAAGATCTCTACAAAACCTTGCTCGCTCAAGGTGTGGACGTGATTTTTGACGACCGCAAAGAACGTCCAGGGGTAATGTTTGCCGATATGGAGTTGATCGGCGTGCCACATATGATCGTGATTGGCGAGAAAAACTTGGAAAACGGCGAGATTGAATACAAAAATCGTCGTAACGGCGAAAAACAGATGATCGCCAAAGATCAGCTACTGGATTTCATCAAAAATCAGATCGCGTTGTAATCTGAAATGACTAAGAGCGTGTAAAAACACGCTCTTTTTTATCATCCATTTTTGCAAAAAATCCCATTTTCTTTCCCCCTTGTTGACCTTCACTAATACCCCTTAGCCCCAAAATTCGGCAAAAAGCCGTTATTTCCTAACCGCTTGACTTGGGTTTGGATCACGCCGTCTGGATACAGCACTAGCTCTCGCCAGCCTTGCGGTACGGGGTCTAGGGTGAAATCGTGGCAGTTCGGTTTGAACTGAATGCAGGTGGACGGCGTGGCGAGAATGCGGTAGCCGTGCCACCAGCTGTCCACTTCTTGATGAATGTGTCCGTGCAAAATGGCTCGCACGTTCGAGAACGGTTTCAGCACCTCCGCCAAGCGGTGGGCGTTGCTTAGGCTATGTTGATCGAGCCACGCTGAATTTGTCGGCAATATGTTGTGATGCAGCACGATCAGGGCGTGGCGGTCTGGGTATTGAGCCAGTTTTTCCGCCAAAAAAGCGAGTTGATCTTCGCCCAACTCGCCCCGTGGCACGCCGTAAACGTGGCTGTCGAGCAAAATCACTTGCCAATAGTTGCCTGCCAAAATCTGTTTGTGCGGTTTGATTTGAGCGTAAATGCTCAAGGCATTGCCCATTTGCGGTTGAATGTCGTGGTTGCCCTCCACCCAAAACACCGGCTTTCGCAACGGTTTTACCATTTGGGCAAAACGGTGGTAGGCTTCACGGTTGTGATCTTGCACGAGATCGCCCGTAGCAAGCACAAAATCGTAGTCAAAATTGGAATGGGTAATCGCATCGATCACGGCTTTAAAACTGTGCGTGGTCGGCACACCGAGCAGTTGTCCATTGGCATCGGCAAATAAGTGTGGGTCAGTAATTTGCAGAATTCGCACAATGGACGTTAAATCGGGGAAATCGAAGTTCTCTTTCATTGACGTCGCTCAATTTAAAATTTATCAAATTGGCGACTAATTTACTCATTTCTATGGCGTTGTCAGCAAGCAATGTTGAAAAATGTGGACTACCGCACATTTTTTTGAACATTGTGCCAAATTTGCATCAACTTAGAATAATGGACGAGTGGCATTCGCCAAAATCGGGGCAAATTCAAGGGGAATTTTAGCCTGTTCAAAGTGCATTTTAGCATCTGTGTGCTGTTCAATTTCTGCTAATAAAACAACCACTTCGGCAAGGCTGGTCGGCAAAACCACATTCGCCTGTTGAGCAAAAAACGCAGGCAAACTCACCGCTTGTGCATTCAGCAAGGCAAGCAAGAGTTGCTGAAAATTCTGCTCTCGTAAACAGCGTGGCACCTGTTGCACCGCCAAACGGGTTCCACCTTGCCAAGATTTCTGCTCA
Organism: Pasteurellaceae bacterium; assembly: GCA_030528525.1. Lineage (GTDB taxonomy): Bacteria > Pseudomonadota > Gammaproteobacteria > Enterobacterales > Pasteurellaceae > JAUMYT01. Next base: position 99,866 of record JAUMYT010000008.1, on the reverse strand, counting down.
AATTGAAAACCGAGTCTGTTCAGCTCTGCTTGCTTTTGTTGGAAACGTTCGGTCTGTGCCGCATCTAATTGAATGGAAAGGGGGATCAGCAAGGCTTGGCTGGCATTTTTGTGCAGTTGGCAGAGCAAGCCAAGGCGAGCCAAATCGTCCAAGCGAAGCAGGAAAAATTGCGAATCTTGCTTGCATAGCACCGCCTGATTTTCCACCAACGCCAAGGCTTGGCAATAGCCGTGAGCCATAGGCAGATCGGCTGGGGGCGTTGCAAGGGGTGAGATCTTGGCAGAATTCTGCAAAAAGTCTGCTTTTCTCCCCCCCTTGTCAGTCGGGGCGGGGCGAGTGTTAAGCAACTCGCCGTACCATTTTTGGCTCTGTGAGCTGACCGTTTGACGAGCAGGCGAGCTGGCTTTCGGTTGCCAACTGGACGTGCGTGGTGTTGACGTGTGAGCGAAAATATTTCGCCCCGAGGCAAGATGGTTGGTGTCTGGCACATAATTCGGCAACGGCTCGTTCATTTCGCTCTCGAGTGGCAAGGTGTCCGAGCCTTGCAAGGCGTTCAGCACGCCTTGATAGATGAAATCGTGAACCAGTCGCCCTTGATGAAACCGCACTTCGTGCTTGGCGGGGTGAACGTTCACATCAACATACGTCGGATCGAGATCCAAAAACAGCACGAACGCAGGGTAATGATCTTTCGGCAAGTGCTCGCCAAAGGCTTGGCGAATGGCGTGGTTGATGGTTTTATCCCGCATCATTCGCCCATTGACATAGCTGTAACTCAAATCATTCTGCGGACGAGCCAACTGTGGCGAGCCAACCCAGCCGTACAAATGCAGATCGCCGTGCTGCCAATCAATGTGCGTGGCGTACTGCACAAATTCATCGCCACAGATCGCCGCCACTCGTTTTTGTTGTTGCTCCACGTTATGTTGTGGCACGCCTTTGTAATGGCGGACTTTTTTGCCGTTGTGGGTGAGAATGAACGTGACTTGCGGTTTGGCAAGGGCAATACGGCGAAGGACTTCGTCAATATGAGCGAACTCGGTTTTGTCAGTGCGTAAGAATTTCCGCCGTGCGGGCGTGTTGAAAAACAGATTGGCGACTTCAATGGTCGTGCCTATAGGGTGCGAGGCAGGCTGAATCTCCACCGCCATTTCTCGCCCTTGGGCGTAGGCTTGCCACGCTTCGTTTTGGTAGGCAGGGCGAGAAGTGAGCGTTAAACGCGACACCGAGCTGATACTCGCCAAGGCTTCGCCCCGAAAGCCGAGGCTTAAAATCGCTTCCAAATCGTCCAGACTGGCAATTTTGCTGGTGGCGTGGCGAGCCAACGCCAAACGCAAATCTTGCTTGCCAATGCCGCAGCCGTTATCTCGAATCCGAATCAGCTGCGAGCCGCCTTTTTCAATCTCCACCTGAATCAGCATCGCTCCTGCGTCAAGGCTGTTTTCCACCAACTCCTTGACCACCGAGGCAGGGCGTTCCACCACTTCGCCTGCGGCAATTTGGTTGGCAAGTTGGGGCGGTAAAATGTGGATCAGTGGACGAGGTTCGGTCATTGGCGTGTTCCAGTCAAACAAAATTGGGGGAATTTTAGCACAAACCATTCGCTTGCAAGGGGGGACTTTTGCCCAAAAATCTGCAAAATTGCCGATTGCGTCATCATTGTGTGCGTTCTATGTTAAAATTCGCCAAAACTATTAGGGTAACCGTATGAAAAATCAGATTCTCTTTTTCTTCAAATTGCTGTTTTATCGTTTTAAACAAAACAAGCTCGGCATTTATTCGGGCTATCTCACTTATAGCACGATGTTGGCGATTGTGCCGTTGATTATGGTGGTTTTCTCAGTGTTTACGCTGTTGCCGATGTTCGATGAAGCAACAGCTCAACTCAAAGAATATGTCTATGATAATTTTGCCCCCAATGCGGGGGAAATGGTGCAACAGTATATTGAGCTGTTTGTGGATAATTCGAAGAAAATGGGGATTGTCAGTATCTTCGGTTTGGTGGTGGTGGCAGTGATGCTGATTTCAAGCATCGACAATGCCCTAAACGAAATTTGGCATAACACCAAGACGCGTTCCGTGGTGCTGTCGTTTGGGATTTATCTTGCCGTGCTCATTTTAGGGCCGATAATGGCAGGAGCGAGCATTGCCATCAGTTCCTACATTTTTTCGCTCGAAATGTTTGATGTGGAAGGCATTTTTTCGTTTAAGCACCATCTGCTGAAACTGATGCCGTTTTTACTCACGTGGTTGATGTTTAGCCTAATTTACACCGTGGTACCAAATACGAAAGTGAAGTGGAAACATTCGGCGATAGGGGCGTTAATTGCAGGGCTGTTTTTTACGCTTGGCAAAAGCATTTTTATTTGGTACATCACGACTTTTCCGTCTTATCAAGCGATCTACGGCGTATTGGCGACCATTCCGATTATGATTGTGTGGATCCATTTGAGCTGGAAAGTGGTGCTGGTTGGTGGGCAAATTGCGTCTGTATTAAAAGATGTGGAGCTGATCAACGCGGGTAAGCTGGAAAATCCATTGGCGAAGGGGCAGAAATGATTGCATTAATTCAACGCGTAAAATGGGCGAAGGTCGAAGTAGAAAATCAGGTCGTCGGTGAAATTCCGCACGGCTTGCTAGTGTTACTTGGTGTGGAGCAAGGCGATGATCAGGCAAAAGCCGACCGCTTGCTGGACAAAGTGCTGCACTACCGCATTTTCGCCGACGAACAGGGCAAAATGAATTTGAATGTACAGCAAGCAGATGGCAGTTTGTTGGTGGTTTCGCAATTCACCCTTGCCGCTGACACCGCCAAAGGCTTACGCCCGAGTTTTTCCCGTGGAGCAAGCCCTGCTCTTGCCGAGCAACTTTACGATTACTTTCACCAACAAGCCGCCCGCAAAATTCCCACCCAAACGGGTCAATTCGCTGCCGATATGCAGGTAAGCCTACAAAACGACGGGCCAGTGACGTTTTGGTTGCAGGTATGATCACACCATTTTTAAATCAATGCCCACAACAGAAACACTTTCTCATCGGCTTGAGCGGTGGCGTGGATTCGGTGGTACTGTTGCATCTGTTCAAGCAACTTCAAGCAGAACAACATCTGCATTTGCGGGCGGTGCATATTCATCACGGACTAAGCCCGAGTGCCGATCATTGGGCGGCGTTTTGCCAATCGCTGTGCGAGCAGTGGCAAATTCCGCTGATTGTTCGTCGTGTGAAGGTGGAAGGCTCACAAGGTTTGGAAGCCAACGCCCGAACCGCACGTTATCAGGCAATTCGGGACATTCTTCAACCGAATGAATGGTTCGCTACTGCTCATCATTTAGACGATCAAGTCGAAACCTTCTTTCTCGCCTTGAAACGAGGTGCAGGGCTGAAAGGTTTGTCGGCGATGCAAGGGGTCAGATCTTTTGAAAAATCTGCCATTTTTCGCCCCTTACTTGGCGTGAGCAAAGCCGAAATTCTCGCCTACGCCGAACAGCATCAGTTGCCTTGGATTGTGGACGAAAGCAACGCCGACAGCCGTTTTGATCGCAATTTTTTACGCAACGAGATTCTGCCACCGCTCAATCAGCGTTGGTCGCAATTTAATCAAATGGTGGCTCGCACCAGCCAACTCTGTGCCGAACAAGAAACCTTGATTGAAGAGCTGCTTACCGATGAGCTAAACGCTCGTTTTGAGCTAAGCAACCAAAGCCTAAAGATTACCGACTTCGCCCACTTTTCCAAACTCAAACAGCAACAGCTGGTGCGGTTATGGCTAGAAAAATGCCAGCAACCAATGCCAAGCCAAGCCCAACTGCAACAAATTCTGCAACTGATTGAAGCGGAGCGGGATAAAAATCCGCAAGTGCAACTGGGCGAGAAGATGATTCGCCGTTATCAAGAGCGAATTTATCTGACTGAAAAATCCCCCCTTGCCCCCCTTTTTCAAAGGAAGATAGAAATAGGTGAAGTGATTGAGTTACCTGATAATCTCGGCACGATCAGCCGTACTCAAAACAGCCTACAGTTTTGCAAAAACTCAGATTTTCTCCCCCCCTTGCAGTTGCCAGAAACCTTGCGAAATCAACCACTCACGATTAAATTCGGCGTATCAGGTAAAGTCAAACTATTCGGCAAGTTCCATCGTGAAGAGATGAAAAAAATTTGGCAACAAAATGGCGTGCCTGTCTGGGAAAGACAACGCACGCCGTTGGTGTTTTGGGGCGATCAGTTGGTGGCGGTACTCACGCTCTCGCCTACTACATAGCCCACCACATCGCTATTAGTAGCCAAGCTGTTTAGTATGCCGTTTTCCCCGCACGTTCAATCAAGGATTTCAAATAGGGAATATCATCTTGACTGAGCATATCAATTAAGCCTTCTCGCAACCATTCAATGATTTCACTTTCCGCATCGTAGCCATATTTTTCGTTATAGGCTTGGGTGGGTGGAATGCCATTTTTTGCTTCGTGTAAGTAGAGACGAGTGATGATGCCCGCTTGCTTGTAGGCAATTAAATCTTCTTTTGTTACATAATGATATTCCACACAAGCACTGCTGGCGTTTGAGCCTTGCACGGCTTCTAATTGTTTATGGTAACGAGCAAGGGTCACTACTTGCAGTTTGATTTCAGGTATTAAATCCTTTACACGATTGATCAACACGTGATCGAAGCCAAGTAGCAGAATATTATCCACCGCTTGGGTTTCGTTGAGTAACGCTGCCAGCACTTCTGCAAAGCGTTGATGCTGACGGCGTTGTTTGGCTTCCACCACTAAACCAACCTCATTTTCCACCGCCCAACGTAGCACTTCTCGCAATTCGGGAATAGGCGTGTTGGCAAATTTCGGATCAAATTTAATGCCGTAGTCGTATTGGCGAAGTTCTGCCAAGGTCATTTGCTCCACATAGCCTGTCCCCGTGGAGACACGATCAATGCTGGGATCGTGAATCACCACGATCTGTTCATCGGCGGTCATCGCAATATCAATTTCAATGCTATGTGTGCCTGCTTCTAAAGCAGCGATAAAGGCGGGCATCGTGTTTTCGGGATATTGGGTGCTGTAGCCACGGTGGCTGTTAGCCAGGACGATGCCTTGTTTTGCAACGTTAAAGTTAAATGCCATAGGGATTTCCTTTTTGAATTTAAAAAATAAATTTATTTGTTAGGTTTATTCTGCATTAAATGGCATAAAACGGCAACAAATCTGCGGATTATTTGGCAAAAAATCGCTACTTTTAATCTCAAAATGTGATCTTGTTCACAGATTTGATTTATTTTGACTTTAAAAATTAAAATTTATTTTGAGATCGGAGAGAATCCGCTTATAGTTTAAACATCACAAAACAGAACAAAGGGATCCATTATGGCGAAATTAGAAATTAAAAATGTGACCAAAAAATTTGGTGATTTTTATGCCGCAAAACATATCTCATTTGTGGCAGAAGAAGGCGAATTTGTTACCTTGCTCGGGCCAAGTGGCTGTGGCAAAACATCCTTGTTAAAGTTGATTGCCGGATTTTATCAAGCGGACGAAGGCGAAGTATTGATCGGCGGGAAAAATGTCAATTTCGTGCCACCTGAAAAACGCAATACCGCAATGTGCTTTCAATCCTATGCACTCTTTCCGCATTTGAATGTCTCGCACAACATCTGCTACGGTTTGCAACAGAAAAAGGTGGCAAAAGAAGAGCAAGTGAACCGTTTGAAGGTGGCATTACAGCAGATGGATCTTGAAATGCACAAAGTCAAAATGCCCAACCAGCTCTCTGGCGGTCAACAACAGCGAGTGGCGTTGGCACGGGCAATGGTGACTCGCCCCGATGTGATTTTATTTGATGAGCCATTATCCAATTTGGATGCCAAGTTGCGTGAAAGTGTGCGTTTTGAGATCAAACAGCTCTCTCGCCAGCACAATCTCACCAGTATTTATGTCACCCACGACCAAGCTGAAGCCTTGGCAATGTCGGATAAAATCATTGTGCTCAACAAAGGCAGTATTGAGCAAATTGGCACGCCACACGAGATCTACAACCACCCGATCAACCGTTTTGTGGCGGATTTTATCGGCGTGGCAAATATCGTTGAAGCGGACGTTGAGCCGTTAGGCGAGAATCGCTACCAAGTGCGGTCTATTTTCGGTGAGTTTATTGCAATATCGGCGAAGAAACCAACCGCTCGTCGCATTTATATCTGCTTCCGCCCTGAAGATGCCTTGCTTTGCGGTGAAGATTCGAGTGTGGAAAATCGATTTACCGTGGAAGTGCAACACACTGCTTTTATGGGCAATTTAACCGAAGTTCAAGCGGTGCTACCAGATTATCCCGATCAGAAAATCCGTCTCCAACTCACCAAATTCCCTGAGATTCCCGCAGATAAGCGGTTAACCTTTAGTTTACCGAGCACCGCCATTCATTTCTTGGAGGCCGTATGAGTAAATTTCGGCAAGATCTGAAAGCGTGGCTCCTGCTGACCACGGGGCTTGGCACTATTTTAGTCTTGATGGGATCGACCTTCTACATCGTGGTGCTACAAAGTGTTGGCTTGCACAATGTCTTTGGCGAAGAAACGGCATTTACGTTACGCCATTGGCAAGCGGTGCTGTCGGACACCACCTTCCAAAAAGCCTTGATATATTCGATCAAAGTTTCGTTACTCGGGGCGATATTGTCGATTGTGGTTGCCTACCCGATCGCAATGTGGCTACGCAAACCGATGCCTGGCAAAGTCGCAATTATCACCACTTTGCGAGCCCCAATGCTCGTGCCAGGGTTGGTGGCGGCGTTTTTGTTTGTGAATATGATTTCCTATCACGGCATTCTCAATGAAACCTTGGTGTGGCTGGGGATTTGGCACGAACCCCGCACCTTGCAAAATGATGAATTTGGCTGGGGCGTGGTGATTTTGCAAATGTGGAAAAACATCCCTTTTGCGTTAATCCTGATTGGTGGAGCGGTCAATTCACTCAAATTGGATCTGCTTGATGCCGCGGCTAATTTGGGTTCAAGTGCGTGGCAACGTTTCCGCTACGTGGTGTTTCCACTCAGTCTTGGTGCAGTGCAAGTTTCGTTTATTTTGATCTTCATTGGTGCCTTGGGCGATTTCGCTTTTTACAGCATTGCTGGTCCACGAGACACCTACTCGCTCGCCCGTTTAATGCAAATGACGGCGTATCAATTTGAAGAATGGAATCAAAGTGCGGTGATGGCGATGATGATTATGCTGACATCGGCTTTTTTCACCATTTTGATTTCAGCGATTATCCGCCCACTTAGCCAGAAAAAAGGAGAAATCAAATGAGTCTTAGCCCACAACAAGCAGTGCAAACCAAAAATGGCAAATTGATTGCTAAAATTTCCCTGATTTTCTTTATTGTCGCAAACAGTATCTGGCTTTTTATTCCATTCTTAATGGCGGGTTTGTGGTCGTTGGTCGATCCTGAACAGCCGTGGAGCTATCCTGATATTTTGCCCCCATCGCTCTCTTTTGAACGCTGGATCAACGTGTGGCAAAACACATCACTACCTGAAGCGATGCTCAACAGCTACACCATTGCCCCCACCGTCGCATTGATTGCCATTTTACTGGCGATTCCAACCGCTTACGCCTTCGGGCGAATGGAATTTCGGGGCAAAAAAGTGGCAGAACTGCTCACGCTGATTCCATTAGTGATTCCTGGAATGATCATCGCTCTGTTCTTTAGCCAAATGTTGCTGGCATTGAACATTACCACGCCTTTTGTTGGCATTGTGATCGGGCATACTGTGATGACCTTGCCTTATGCGATTCGGATTTTGTCCGCAGGGTTTTCTGCTGTGCCACAGGATTTGATCGATGCCAGTCGTGATCTGGGGGCATCTAAATTCACTACTTTCAAAGATGTCTATCTGCCAATGCTGAAACCGAGTTTCTTGGCGGCGATCATCTTCTGCTTGGTCAAAAGTATCGAAGAATTTTCTATCTCCTTTGTGATTGGATCGCCTGATTTTATTACCGTGCCAACGATTTTGTATTCGTTCTTGGGCTATTCGTTTATTCGCCCTAATGCGGCGGTGGTCTCCATCATTTTGTTAATCCCCAACATCATTTTAATGATGATTATCGAAAAACTTTTGAAGGGCAATTATCTGTCGCAGTCCACAGGTAAGGCTTAATACAAGGGGGTGAGAATCCCGCAGATTTTGCAAAAAATGCTCAAGATCTCACCCCTTGCACATTCGGTATGTTCAACATACGTTCAAACATAGGAGCAACTTATGCGTAAACTCAACTCTCTTTTTTCTGTTAGTCTCACGGCAATCGCAGCCCTTGCCAGCACCGCTTTTGCCAACGATCTCAGCCAAAAACCGTGGGCAGAGATTGAAGCCCAAGCCAAAAAAGAAGGGCAAGTGGTGGTCAGTATTTGGTATTTGCAACCCCAATTTCGCACCTTCGTGAAGCAATTCGAAAGCCAATACGGCATTAAAGTACGGATTCCAGAAGGCACTGCAGATGGCAACATCAACAAATTACTTGCCGAGAAAAAATTAGAAAAAGGCAAAATGGACGTGGTTGCGATTGGGGCAGATACCTACCCAACGGTGTTGAAATCCGATGTATTACGCAATTTAAGCCATTTACCGAGCTTTAAAGCCGCCAACCACTTTCTCCAAGGGGTGGATTTAGGTGACTATGGCTTAGGCTTCTGGGGAAACCAAACAGGATTTGCCTACGATCCACAACGTTTAAGCGAAGAGCAACTGCCACAAAGCTGGCAAGAGGTCGAAGCCTATTTACAAGCCAAGCCGAAAAAATTTGGTTACGCCGATCCAAATGGTGGTGCATCGGGCAAAGCCTTTATTGAGCGAGCGTTAATTTATGTGGGCGGAGATTATGATTACCAACAAACCGAACCGAATGATGCACAAATGGCAACGTGGAAAAATACGTGGGATTGGTTTGCCAATAACAAAGCGAATATGACCCGCACATCGTCCAATGCGGATAGTTTAACCCGTTTAAATGATGGCGAATTAGATCTCGTTTCTGCGTGGCAAGATCATTTATTCAGCCTACAAAAACAAGGAGCCATCACCCCACGTTTGAAATTCTACGTGCCGAAATTCGGTATGCCTGGTGGCGGTAATGTGATTGGTGTGGCGAAAAACAGCCCTCACCCAGCGGCATCCTTAGTGTTTGTGAACTGGATCACCTCGGCAGAAGTGCAACAAAAACTGCATCAAGAATTTGGGGTGAGACCACTAAGTAGCGATGTCGGACGCGCCGATGTACTGTTCTTCCCAGCCCCGTGGGGCAAAGCGGCAATGGCTGCCTTTACAAAAGAGGTGATCTCTCGCTAACAAGCGGTGAGATTCTGCTAACAGATTGCAAAGTGCGGCGGTATGCCGCACTTTTTGTTTAACGGAAATAGTGTTGGATTGCATATAAGGGCACATTGATTAACCAATCCTGTTCTCGATAATCTGCCATTGAACAACGTATTGCACGAATAGGGCGGAATTGTTCAACATAGACTTTCAAACTTTTTGCTTTTAGATTTTCTTCGGCTTTCACTTCAAGGGGAATGACATTTTGCTGTTGCTGAATCACAAAATCAATTTCTGCGGTTCCCCGCTCCGTTGCCCAGTAAAACATCGGATTGTCTTGTTGAGAAATCAATTGTTGTAATACATATTGCTCCGTTAATGCACCTTTAAATTCAGTAAAAATACGATTACCTTCTAGCAACGTATTGATATCTAAATAACTTTGTGCCGCCAATAATCCCACGTCCAAGGCAAACAGTTTAAACGCATTCTCTTGATAAGCCGAAAGGGGTAAATGCGGTTTTTTAATGCGTGGTACGCAATGCACTAAACCGCTATCTTTTAGCCATTGAAGTGCAACCTCATATTCTTTGCTTCTGGCTCCTTTTTGAAGTTGGGCATAGACAAATTTTTTATTCTCTTTAGCAAGTTGCTCTGGAATGGAATGCCAAATTGAACGTACTCGCTTGACCGTTTGCCCATCATCAATATGTTTAGAGAAATCTTGCTCGTAGGCGATTAGTAATTGGCGTTGAATATGGCGAACCTCATCAAAATTTTGTGTTTGCACAAAGGTTTTTACCACTTCGGGCATACCACCAATAAAATAGTATTGTCGCAGCAACTCAATGTAATGGCTTTTCATCGCACGAATCAAAGCCCAATCTTGCATTTCAAGTAATTGAGCGAGATCTTGCTTATTTAATGCCAACAAAAATTCGTGGAAATCCATTGGATACATAGGCAAAAATTCCACTTTGCCAACAGGGAAAGACACTTGTTGATGTAATGACACCCCAAGTAGCGATCCCGCTGCGATAAGATAAAACTGCGGAGCATTTTCATAAAAATATTTTAAAGAGGATAGTGCTTGTGGTACTTCTTGAATTTCATCAAAAATAATCAATGTATCTTCCGCTTGAATATCCACGCCGCTTTCAATTTTTAAGCCTAAAATCAACCTGTTAATGTCATAATCCATCGCAAACAGCTGTTGCATTCGAGGGTTATGATCAAAATTGATATAAGCTACCTTATCAAAAGCAATCTGACCAAAGTGCTTCATTACCCACGTTTTGCCAACCTGTCTTGCCCCTTGAATAATCAGTGGTTTGCGATTGGCTTTATCTTTCCATTTTGCCAAGGACTGTAAAATTTTACGCTGCATTTATCCCCCAACTCAAAATTACATTTATTTGAATGATTTTATGGAATAAAATACATTTTTTCAAATGAAAAAATGCAATATAGATACATCTTTCAGGTCGAAATAATGCAAAATCACAATTTATGCTGAATCAATTTTTTGATTAAAAAATCAGCTTTACCCTCAATAAATAAACGCTAAAATAATCCATATTCGTCTTTAAAAAATAAACTCATTATGTCAATCAATAACCCTTTTCTCTCTTTACGTGCCAGCGAACGCCTATTACTTCGGTTAATTCGCCAATATTCGCCCTCGCGGGCGGAGCTCAGCCAACTTTCGGGCTTAACGCCAGGGGCAATTACACAATATTGCCGTAAACTCTTATTTCTTGGCTTGATTAAAGAAAATGAACAGGCGGTCAAAAAACGGGGGTTACAATCTTTTCACCTTTCACTCAATCAAACAGCGTGCTGCTCATTGGGGGTGACCTTTTTAAGTGATGAATTTCATCTGTCGATTGTTGATTTCTGCGGCAATAAAATGGCAAATCAAGCCTACCATTATAAATCCACCACTGATTTGAATATGTTACTTGAACAAATTAAGGCTGCGATTAACCAACTGTTAAACAAGAAGTTTTTGACCGAAGCTCGGATTCTCGGCATCGGTTTTTCGGTATCGGGTTATCTCACCTTTGATGGCTCACGCTCTTCGCCTTGGTTCCCGTTATTGCAAAATCAGCCGAATCTAACCGCCCTTTTTGAGCAAGCACTCGGCTATCCTTGCTGGATAGATAACAACATCAACACCATTGCCATTGGCGAATATTATTCGGGCAAATGGAATGCGATCAACGATATTGTGGTGATTAGCTTAGATTTTGGCATTGGTGCAGGCGTTATTTCACAGGGCAAATTGATTCAAGGGGGATTTGGAAACGCTGGGGAAATTGGGTTACTGTTTGCTTACGGACAACCCCGACCAAGTTGGCGAGATTTAGTCAACCGCTTTGACACGCCGTTGGAACAAAATGCTTTAGTGGAGCGAATTAAACAGCAAGATCCGATTGTGCAACAATGGCTAGCCGATGCGAAGCCCAAAGTGCTTTCCTTAATTTTATCCGCCATTGCGTGGCTGGATCCGAAAGTGATCGTACTCACAGGTATGCTCCCGGCATCACTGATTGATGAAATGATTGCATTTGTTCGACAATCCGACGAGTTTCAGCAATTCAAAGACCGCCCGATCGCCGAACTCAGCACCAGCCAAATTAGTGTAGAAGATATTGCGATTGGTGCTGCCATTTTGCCGATTCATTGCCTGTTGCAGGAAGAATCCGTTCATTCATTATGAGCGTACCAATGATTCATATAAACGAGACGGTTCTCACCCCCTTGTATACCAACGCCACAGTCAATGCTATACTTAGGCTATCTTTAAGTACTCCTGATTTATCTAGATAACATGGACACCATGAACATAAAACCTGTACTCTTTTTCGCAGACCTCTGCCCCGACACGGTTCCGTTCGTAGCAGAACTCAACCGCTTAAAGGTGGAATATGAAGCGGTGGAAATTATGTCGTCAATGGCGAATTTCAAACGTTTTTTGAAACTGCGGGATAATCACACCGCATTTGCCAACGCCAAAGCAAACGGCTATATCGGCATTCCAGCCTTGTTGATAGCAGATGAGCGAGTGATTTTGGACATTACTGAACTGAAATCAATATTTGGCTAACAAGCGGTAGGATCTAGCATAAGTTTTACAAAATAGGAAAATAAAATATGCTAACAGCCCATGCTCCAGCTGGCTATATTACAGCGAAATTACTGTACAGCTTAAAGCCTTGCCACATTTCGTCAAAAAAGTGGGCAATATTAGGAGCTATCAGCGGTTTAATTCCTGATTTTGATATGTTTTGGTTCTATTTGGTTGATAATGGTACAGTACACCATCATCGCTATTTTACGCATTATCCAATCGTTTGGCTGGTAATATTAAGTTTTGCATTATTACTACGAGTTTATAAACGCAATGCCTTTACCTCTATAATGCTACTTTTTGCAGTAAACGGAAATGTACATATTTTCTTAGATAGCATTGTAGGAGATATTTGGCTGTTTATGCCTTGGTATGATAGAGCATATTCCATATTTACCGTTCCAGCTCACTATGATTGGTGGGTTTGGAATTTTATTTTACATTGGTCATTTTCACTTGAATTGCTTATCTGGTGTATTGCATTTGTTTTTCTAAGTAAAAAAGTCGCATAAGGAAATTAAAAATGAAACTCTGGCATTCCACCACTAGCCCTTACGTCCGTAAAGTGATGGCGGTGATTAAACATCATCAACTGGACGATCAGATTGAATTGCACACCATTCAATCATCGTTCGACCCGAATTCGCCGCACAACCAAGACAATCCGCTTGGGCGTGTGCCTGCGTTGCAACTGGACAACGGCGAATGGCTCTACAACAGCCAAGTGATTGCCGAATATCTCGATCACCTTGGGGCAAACGGTAATTCAGAAAGATTGCTTTTACCACGCAACAGCCAGCGTTGGAAAGTGCTGCAACTGCACGCACTCACGGACGGCATTATGGAAAATACCTTGCCTGTGATTTCCGAACGCCTGCTCCGCCCCGAAAATGAGTGGTGGACAGCTCGCCATCAGCAATTAACTGAGCGAAATATCCGCAGTTTCAAGGAGTTAGAGCGTTATCTCGCTCAATTCGGCGATGAACTAAATTTAGGCACGATTTCTGCTGTATGCGTAATTGATTGGTATCTGATGCGAGCAGAAAAACTCGGTGTTAATCTCAACGAAATCGCACCGCACTTGGTCGAATGGGCGAAAATGATGAATGCGAAATATGTAGCATTGGGGGAAACACAGCCGAAGTAGTTTGCAAGGGGGGAGATCTTGTCGTAAAAGTGCAAAATAGGGGAATGGTGATGAGTCTGCTAACAACAAACGAAAATTCAGGCGAGTTTATCCAAGAAATTTCAACCCTGATCCAATCGTCTAAACAACGAATGGCAACGGCGGTCAATGCCGAGCTAACGCTGCTTTATTGGCATATCGGGCAACGGATTAACCAATATGTATTGCAGGGCGAGCGGGCAAAACACGGACAGCAAATTATTCAAAATTTAGCGAATAGTTTGACGGAACAATTTGGCAAAGGTTGGAGTAAAAGACATTTAAATTATTTAATGCAATTTGCAGCCACATTTCCTGATATTAAAATTGTGCATGCACTGCGTGCACAATTGAGCTGGACGCATTTTAAGCAACTTATTCATATTGAAGACCCAATCAAACGTGAATTTTACGCCACAATGGCGGCACAAGAGCGTTGGAGTACGCGTACATTAGATGATCGCATTGGTTCATTGTTATTTGAACGTACGGCGATTTCGAAAAAGCCTGATGAAACCATTATTCAGGAGTTGACGGATTTACGAGAAAAAGGCGAATATAATCAATCGCTGGTGCTAAAAGATCCGTATATTTTGGATTTTCTCAATCTCAACGATCGTTATATGGAAAAAGATTTGGAAGATGCGATCCTGCGTGAAATTGAGCAATTTTTATTAGAAATGGGAGCAGGTTTTACTTTTATCGCTCGCCAAAAACGGATCCAAATTGACCACGATGATTTCTACATTGATTTGCTGTTTTACAATCGGAAATTAAAACGTTTAGTGGCAATTGAACTAAAGACGGAAGCGTTCAAACATTCGCACAAAAGTCAGATGGAACTGTATTTAGCGTGGCTGGCAAAATATGAGCAAGAAGCAGACGAAAACCCACCGCTTGGCATTATTCTTTGTACATCGAAAAAAGCGGAACAGGTGGAGTTGCTCGATTTAAAACAATCCGACATTCACATCGCAGAATATATGGCGGTGTTGCCAAGCAAAGAAGTGCTAGAACAGCGATTGCATTTGGCGGTGGAAAGGGCGAAGGAAAGGTTTTTGGTTGGGCGTGAATAGCGACAAGCGGTAAGATATTAAGAAAAAAGTGCAAAAATTAGGAGAACAAAATGCGACCATCTGAATTACTCTCTAAACATCGCCAACAAATTTTGTCTCTGTCGGCACAATTTAATTTTGCTAATCCACGTATTTTTGGATCGGTTCTCAATGGCTCTGATACAGAGAGTAGCGATCTAGATTTGCTGGTTGAGCCTATGCCTAAAACCACAATGTTCGACTTATGTGGTTTGAAAGATGAATTGGAAACGTTACTCGGCATAAAAGTAGATATTCTCACACCACGCAGTTTGCCAGCGAAATTTCGTGAGCAAGTAATTCAAAAGGCGAGACCAGTATGAATGAACGTACCCTTGATTATTTAACTAAAATTCAGCAACTGTGTCTTGATATACTTACTTTTATTGATGGCTTAGATAAAGAAGAATTTTTAGACGATACACGTACACAAAATGCAGTGGCAATGAGTTTAATTACAATGGGCAAAATTGTTACTGTGATGGGACATAAAGATCCTGACTTTATAGCTAAACATACGCATATTCCTTGGCGATATATAAAAGGAATGCGAAATGTAATCGCTCACGGCTATTTTGAATTAGATTTTGAAATTGTTTGGGAAACGGCACAACATTCTATTCCTGAGTTGTTAGGAGAGATTGAAAACTTGATAGAAAAATTATTCAAAGAGCCATAAATGATAATGTATTAGAGAGAGGATAAATATGTCTAGAGTTTGGATGGTGAGAAGCGATGGTGGTATTTTATATGATTTTTTCAAAGAACATTCCGTAGTTGGTATTGGGTGGGATTTTCTTGCCGAGAAAGCACTTAATGGAGCGAGTAGAAAAGAATTGATTGAATATTATAATCAGTTGGAACCTAATTTAAATTTAGGGAAAAAAATTTCTGCGGTATCTCAAGTTTTTCGTTTCATCAATAATATCAAGCCTAAATGTTGGGTGGTCACTTACTCTCCTATAAATCGCACCTATTTAATTGGTAAAGTGACTGGGGATAGCAAATATACAGAAGATTGGAGAGGGGATAATCTAAGTATTATTAAGTCTGTTGTTTGGGAAGGAAAAGAAATACTTAGAGATGACTTAACTCCGTCAACTAGAAATTCTTTGGGAGGCATTTCTACGGTTTTTGAATTATCTGAAAAAGCAAGTGAAGAGTTAATAAATTTATTAAATGAAGAGCCTTTAGTGAATAATATTGAGCAGGATGAATCTGAGCAAGATGTTGAAGATGATATTTTTAAGGAAGTAGAATTAAAGGCTTTTGAGAAGATTAAAGATCTTATAAATCAATTAGATTGGAAGGATATGCAAGAACTGGTAGCTGGTGTGTTAAGAGCTATGGGGTATAAAACTCAAATATCTCCCAATGGCTCTGATAGAGGCAAGGATATTATGGCATCGCCAGATGGTTTTGGATTTGAGACACCGAGAATTATTGTTGAAGTTAAACATCGTTCAGCAACACCAATAGGTAGTCAAGAAATACGTAGTTTTTTAGGCGGTAGACATCAAGATGATAGAGGACTTTATGTGAGTACGGGTGGCTTTAGTAAGGATGCTAAATATGAAGCTGATAGAGCAAAGATACCTTTGGTGTTATGGTCATTAGATGAGTTGGCTAGAACTCTAATTCAGCATTATGATGATGTTGATACAAGTACAAAGCAGCTGATTCCATTAAAAATAAGTTACTTACCTATCAAATAACTGTTAACAAAATTAGAATGACATAAATTTATGTAGAGAAAAACAATGACAACACAAAACTTCCTCGCCGAGATCGGCACTGAAGAGCTGCCACCGAAGGCACTCAAAAAATTAGCGACTGCGTTTGCAGAGAATATGGAATTGGAGCTGAACCAAGCGGGTTTGACGTTTGACAGCGTGCAATGGTTTGCTGCACCTCGTCGTTTGGCGGTGAAGGTGCTAGCGTTAGCCACCAGCCAGCCGAGCAAAGAGATTGAAAAACGTGGGCCGGCGGTGTCGGCAGCGTTTGATGCCGAAGGCAAGCCGACCAAAGCAGCTGAAGGCTGGGCGAAAGGCTGTGGCATTTCGGTGGAACAGGCGGAACGCCTTGCCACTGATAAAGGCGAATGGTTGGTGCATCGTGCGGTGATTGAAGGACAACCGACCAAAAACTTGCTGAAAGACATTGTGGCGAACGCCTTGGCGAAATTGCCGATTCCAAAGCCAATGCGTTGGGCAGACAAAACCGTGCAATTTATCCGCCCCGTTCACACGGTCACGATGTTGCTGGGCGATGAGCTGATCGCAGGCGAAATTTTAGGCGTGGAAAGCGGTCGCATTATTCGTGGGCATCGTTTCTTGGGTGAGCGTCAATTTGAGATTACCCACGCCGACCAATATCCACAATTACTTGCCGAAAAAGGCTCAGTGATTGCGGATTTCAACCAACGCCGTGAAATGATTTTGGCGAAATCGCAAGAGAAAGCCACCGCACTTGGCGGTATTGCCGATATTGAAGACGATTTACTTGATGAAGTGACATCACTGGTGGAATATCCAAACGTGCTGTCGGCGAAATTTGAAGAGCGTTTTCTTGCCGTGCCTGCGGAAGCCCTGGTTTATACGATGAAAGGCGACCAAAAGTATTTCCCAATTTACGATAAAGACGGCAAATTGCTACCGCACTTTATTTTCGTGTCGAACATCAATCCAGAAGATCCAAGCAAAATCATTGAAGGCAACGAAAAAGTGGTGCGTCCACGTTTAACCGATGCGGAATTCTTCTTCAAAACTGACTTAAAACAGCGTTTGGAAGACCAGTTACCACGTTTAGAAACCGTGTTATTCCAACAACAGCTCGGCACCTTGCGTGATAAAACCGCTCGCATTGAGCAATTAGCAGGCGAAATTGCTAAACAAATCGGTGCCGATGAAACCAAAGCCAAACGTGCAGGCTTGCTATCAAAATGCGATTTGATGACCAATATGGTGTTTGAATTTACCGACACCCAAGGTGTAATGGGTATGCACTATGCACGTCACGATGGCGAAGATGAAGAAGTGGCTGTGGCGTTGAACGAGCAGTATATGCCACGTTTTGCGGGCGATGAATTGCCAAAATCTTTAGTGGCAAGTTCCGTTGCGTTAGCGGATAAATTCGACACGCTCACAGGGATTTTTGGTATCGGTCAGCAGCCAAAAGGCAGTGCCGACCCGTTCGCTTTACGCCGTGCCGCACTCGGTGCGTTACGCATTATCGTGGAGAAAAACTTACCGCTTGATCTGAGCGATTTAGTGCAAAAATCTGCCGTATTATTTGGCGAGAAACTCACTAATAAAAACGTAGTGGACGAAGTAGTAGACTTTATGCTCGGACGTTTCCGTGCCTGGTATCAAGACGAAGGAATCGCTGTGGACGTGATCCAAGCGGTACTCGCACGCCGTCCAACCAAACCGTCTGATTTCGATGCCCGTGTGCGTGCGGTGTCGCATTTCCGCACGCTTGATGCGGCAGAAGCCTTGGCTGCAGCGAATAAACGCGTGAGCAATATTTTGGCGAAAGCGGATATTGCTATCGGTGCGATCGATCTGACCGCTTGCGTAGAGCCTGCGGAGAAATCCTTAGCGGAAAGTGTATTGGCGTTAGAGAAAGAAGTGCAACCGTTGATTGCCAATGCAGATTACACTGCAGTACTTGATAAACTGGCAAGCCTACGTCAGCCGGTGGATAACTTCTTCGACAACGTAATGGTAAACGCAGATGATCCAAAACTTCGCCAAAATCGCCTAGCGATTTTAAATGCGTTACAAAACTTGTTCTTGCAAGTGGCGGATATTTCGCTGTTGCAATAATTTGAGATAAGACCGCTAGTTGGCGGTCTTTTTATAAGAAAAGAAAAATGCTACAAGGCTATGTAATCAATTTAGATCGTCACCCAGAGCGATTATTTACATTTTATCAGCAACCTGAAGCCCGTTTATTTCAGCGAATGCCTGCGGTCGATAAACAAATTTTGGCATTGCTGGGAAATGGAGATCTTCTCTTTGATATTGCGAGCCTAAAACGGAATATTCAGAGACCCGTTACCTTAGGGGAGATTGGTTGTACACTTTCTCATCTCAAAGTGTGGCAAGCAATTGCAAATAATACGCAAATTGCCGAACACGATTTTGCCTTAGTGGCAGAAGATGATATTCGCTTTATCCCTCATTTTGATCAATATCTTGTTTCGTTAGTGCAATCTATCTCGCAACAAGCACTAGATATTGTGCTTTTGCATAAACTCGGATTATACATTGAAGGGAACCTTCCTCGATTTTCGGGGGGGGGGGGGACTCTCCACTATTTCATACCGACACTAGCCTGTCAATGTGATAATGATGGCTCAGCACTGTATCTTATCCGCAAGGCAAAAGCTAAATCATTGGTCTCAGAATTAGCCAGTCGTAAACCTGATTGGCTCGCTGATCAATTTAGTGCATTTTGCGAGCTAGATCGTATTGCGATACTGTCGCATCAATTTGGCTATATTGAAGAAAATAGCTCATCTGATTTAGAACAAGAGCGTAACATCGCCCGACAACAATCACTTTAAGGAAGAAACTATGCAAAAAACCGAACTGTTATTCAGCAACCAATGGGACGTGCGGATCAGCGATCCAGGCTTAGAGGGGGCAATGAGCCACTATTTTGAAACCGTAGCTCTTAAATTAGAAGCCCATATTGACGGCGAGAAAGTCCGTTTTGAATTCACTCGTACCGTGGAAAAAGCAGTCCAAAGCCACTGCATTTTCCACAATGTCGATGACTTGTTCAAATTCCTTGCCGAATATTTAGGCCCTGTGGCACTCGGCAACATCGGTATTAAAATCGGCAAACTGAATTTAGCCTAATGTCCGCCGAATGGTTATATTCGCACACTCAAGCCTATTGGGATTTTCTGCGAATTGAGCAACAAGTCAGCCCGCACACCTTGAGCAATTATCAACGTCAGCTCAAGGCAGTGTGTGAATTGCTCGAAAAAGCCCACGTTGCCAGTTGGCAAAACTTAGATGTATCTGGGGTGCGTTGGTTACTGGCACAAAGCCACAAACAGGGCTTGGGGGCGAAAAGTATCGGCTTGCGGTTGGTGGCGTTACGCCAATTTCTCGCTTTTTTAGTGCGAAAAGGCGAGCTGAAAACCAACCCCGCGATTGGTGTGAAAGCCCCGAAAGCCCCGAAACATTTGCCGAAAAATATTGATGCCGAGCAGATCACGCAGTTGCTGAATATTCAAGGCACCGAACCTGTCGATCTGCGTGATTTAGCGATGATGGAGCTGATGTATAGCTCTGGCTTGCGGTTATCAGAACTGCAGGGGCTAGATTTAGGCGATATTGACCTGAATGTCGGCGAAGTCAAAGTGTTAGGGAAACGGAGCAAAGAGCGGATTGTGCCGATTGGCCGTAAAGCGATTGAGGCTTTGCAGAATTGGTTGGCGGTGCGAGCCGAATTTCAGCCAGAGGATAGTGCCTTGTTTTTGAATTTGCGTGGCAAGCGAATTGCCCATCGTTCTATTCAGCTTGCAATGGAAAAACGGGGACGAGAACAGGGGCTAAACACGCACATTCATCCACATAAACTCCGCCACTCGTTTGCGACCCATATGCTCGAAGCCAGTCAAGATCTGCGTGCGGTGCAAGAGCTGTTGGGGCATAGCAATTTGTCCACCACGCAAATTTACACTCATTTGGATTTCCAACACCTTGCAAAAATCTACGACACTACTCACCCACGCGCTAAACGAAAGAAATGACCAGCAAAACACCATTTTGCAAAAACTCAGTATTGCTCACCCCCTTGTAAGGCAAAGGGGTGCATGGCTTTAGCGCACTACTTGTGCCACATACTCTTTCTGATATAAATTCAACCACCATTTTATGGATTATCCGTTATAATTCACGGGTTTTTTCTTTCCGAATTTTTACGATGTCTTTAGAAAATTTACTCCTGTGGCGACGTTTTATTTCTACGCTGGCGTTTTTCTCAATGTTGAGCGTATTTTTCGTTTACCTCCAACAAAAAGGGTTATCGAACACGCAAATCGCCTTTGCTGTTTCGTTGCAAATGTTTTGTAGCCAAGCCTTGGCGATTCTTGCGGGCATTTTGGGCGACCGTTTTGGCTTGGCGAAAATGATGTTGCTCGGCTGCTTCTTTGACGTGTTGGCGTATCTGCTGTTTCTGTCCGCCGACAGTTATTGGCTGATTATTGCAGCAACGATGAGTTTTGGTTTGGGCAATTGCCTGTTTACCACCAACGCCCGAGCCTGTTTGCTGGCGTTGGCGGGCGAGGAATATGCCGCCAAAACCCGCTTGCAAGGTAAATTTCTCAAAGTAACCAGCCTGTCGTCAATGGCAGCTCCGTTGCTGGCGATTCCGTTTATCAAATTTGAGCAAATTCATTGGCTGATTTGGTGCTGTTTTGTGTTGGAAGCGGTGCTGTTTCTGTTTATGGCGAAGCCGTTCTACCAAATGGAAAACGTCAGCCAAAACGTGAAATTCCGCTGGGGGCAAATTCGGGAAATCATCACCAAAGAGTTTGTCTATGTGCATTTGATGTTGTTTGTGCCGATTAGCGTAGCGATGTCGTTTTTTGTGATTTTTCCTTATCTGTTCGACAACAAATTGCACGCCCCAGAACAAGTGCCTGTTGCGTTATTTATCAATGGCTTAATGACGGTTGCAATGCAATCTTATTTTTCCAAACATATCAATTTGAGCAATCGCCAACTGCTTTGGATTGCACCATTATTGGCGATAGGAATAGTGTTGCCGTGGTTCATTACGTTGAAATACGCCACGCTGTTTTCCGCCTATCTCTATTTAGTAATTTTTACCGTGATTGAAGTGTATGTGCTAACCGCAATGGCAAATCGGCTGGTGAAATTTGACAATGGCGTAAACCGTGGCTTTATTTTCGGGGCATCACGGCTACTGCAGTCAATTTTAACAATGGGCGTGATCAATTTAATTCCGCACCTGATGTTAGTGTAATATGGCTAAAATGGTAAAACATCCCCACTTTCCAACCGCTTGTATGAAAACGCTTGACCCAATCATCGAACAATTTCTCGACAATCTCTGGCAAGAACACGGTTTGTCGGAGAACACCGTGGCTTCCTATCGCTTGGATATGGAAGCCTTTTGTGATTGGTCGCTGGCACAGTTTCATTCCGCACGGGCGTTTCTAGGCGTGGACTATGCCGATTTGCAAACCTTTCTCGGTGAGCGGTTGGAGCAGGGGTATAAATCGTCCAGTTCTGCCCGAATGTTGAGCTGCCTGCGGAAGTTTTTCCGTTTTCTCTACTTGGAAAATTACCGTACAGACGATCCAACGGAAACGCTCAAATCACCCCGCAAAGCGGCGCATTTGCCGAAATCGTTAAGTGAAGATCAGGTATTGGATTTGCTGAATGCACCGAATACGAATGATCCGCTCGAACTGCGAGATAAAGCGATGTTGGAGTTGCTCTATGCCACAGGATTACGTGTGACAGAATTAGTCTCGCTGACGGTGGAAAATATGAGCCTAACGCAAGGTTTAGTGCGAGTGATCGGCAAGGGCGACAAGGAACGAATTGTGCCGCTCGGCGAAGAGGCGAGTTATTGGGTGCAGGAGTTTTTTGACTATGGACGCAAGGCATTGCTCAATGGCGAGCCGTCCGATGTAGTCTTCCCAAGCCGTTTGGGTAAGCAGATGACCCGCCAAACCTTTTGGCATCGGATTAAACATTATGCGTTATTGGCTGGTATTGACAACGATAAACTTTCGCCCCACGTGCTCCGCCACGCCTTTGCCACCCATTTGGTCAATCACGGGGCGGATTTGCGTGTGGTGCAAATGCTGTTGGGGCATAGCGATCTCTCCACCACACAAATTTATACCCAAGTGGCGAGAGCTCGGTTAAAATCGCTCCATCAACAATTTCACCCAAGGGGATAAGATGACAATTGCGTTGGTGATGTTAGTGCAAATGCTACTTTGCTGGGCGATCTTCAAAAACAAACGACAAGCGGCGGTTTATGGCATAATTTTGCCCCTGTTGACTTACGGTATTCATCAATTTATTTAAGGGAAACTATGCAAGGATTTTCAAAATTTAGTTGGGCGTTGGGTGTATTCTGCCTGCCAAGTACATTGTGGCCATTGGCGTTGTTGGTGTCGCCAAAATTTACCGACAGCCTAAATTTAACGCCGTTTCAAATTGATCTGTTTTCGGTGGCGTTTTGGGTTTACCCATTTGTCTTACTGACAATTTCGGGCATTTTGTTCAAATTACATAAGAGCAAGCCGACACTGGCGAAAGGCTTATTGGCTCTCGGCTTTGTCGCATTTTATGCGTGCTTTTTCTATATTGTGAGAAGTGTGTAGATTAAGCCACTGATAAAAAAGGGGAAATCCGCTGATTTCCCCTCTATTAATATGCTAACTTGAAACTACTTTGCCCGTGCAATTTGCTTTTTCAACTTCACCATTTTGTCGCGAATGCGTTGGCGTTTGAGCGGTGAAATGTGATCAACAAACAACACACCATTGAGGTGATCGATTTCGTGCTGAATGCAGATTGCCAGCAAGCCGTCAGCTTCCAAGGTAAACGCTTCGCCGTTGCGGTTCAACGCTTTCACTGTGACTTTCTCTTTGCGTGGTACTAACGCCCGTGAACCAGGAATGGATAAACACCCTTCTTCAATGCCCGTTTCGCCGCTACAAGCCAAAATTTCAGGGTTGATCAGCACGATTTGATTGGCTTTATCGCCTTCAATATCAATCGTAATCACCCGTTTCAGTACATTAACTTGCGGTGCAGCAAGCCCAATGCCTTCATGGGCGTACATTGTTTCAAACATATCATCGATAAAAGCACGGAGTGCATCATCGACCTGTTCAATCGGTTGACAAACTTTGCTCAAGCTGTCATCGGGGTAAATTAACACATCTAAAACTGCCATTTTTGTGATCTCTGTCGAAAAATTTAAAAATTCCGTTTGGCTATTCTAGCCATTTTATTAGCATTAGGGAAACGAAAGGAGAAAAAATGGCACATTTAATTCCACTACTGCGCTTGCTCCAAGTGCCGCAATTAGGCGCACAACGGATTGGACGATTGCTCGCCGAAGTTGATTTCGCACAATTTTGTGATTACGACAAAATACAACTCAAACATATAGGGTGGAATGATAAGCAAATTCAACGCTGGTTCCACCCTGATCAGCAATGGATCGATACCGCACTGGAATGGCAAAACGAGCTACAACAACAGCATATCATTACGCTATTTGATGAAAATTATCCTTTCCTACTCCGCCAAATCAGCACAGCACCCCCCGTGATCTTTGTTAAAGGCAATGCCAATGCTTTACACCAACCCCAAATCGCCATGGTCGGCAGCCGTGACTATTCGTCCTATGGGGAATATTGGGCGAAACATTTTTCGGCGGAACTTGTCCGCAACAACTTAGCCATCACCAGTGGTTTAGCGATTGGGATTGATGGCTTTTGTCATCAGAAAGCGGTGGAACATCAAGGGATTACGATCGCCGTGCTAGGTAGCGGTTTGAACAATGTTTACCCCAGCCGCCATCGCAAACTCGCCGACAAAATCGTGGAAACAGGCGGGGCGTTGGTCTCGGAATTTTTCCCCAATCAACCGCCGATTGCGGAGAACTTCCCCCGCCGCAATCGGATCATCAGCGGTTTGTCGCTCGGCACGTTGGTGGTGGAAGCGACCATTAACAGTGGCTCGCTGATCACCGCTCGTTATGCGTTGGAACAAGGTCGAGAAGTGTTTGCCTTGCCAAATGCAGTGCAAAATCCGTACAGCCAAGGCTGTCACAAGCTGATCAAACAAGGGGCATTATTGGTGGAGTCGGTGGAGGATATTTTGGAGGCGATTGCCTTCCAACATCAGCCTACATCGTACTCATTGCCTCGAGCAGAAACGATGAGATCTCACTCGCTTTCCCCTACATCGCAAGGGGGTGAGAATCTGTCACTTTTTGCAAAAAATATGCCAACGCTCAATCTCACGCAAGAGCAGCTTATCAAACATATTCAATTCGATCCGATTAGCATTGACGATCTCGCCAAACTCTGTGTTCATGAAGTGGAAACCGTCTTAGTCGAGCTACTCAATTTAGAACTGCTTGGTATCATTAAACAAGTCAGTGGCGGCTATGTTCGCTGTTAAGATCAAAATAGCATCCATCAGCAAAAGCACACATAAAAAATGGGCGAACTTTCGTCCGCCCAACTATACGTTAATGTCGGTTAGTCCAAGCTATTTAATACGGCAAGTACAATACTTGACGATTTTTCTGCCGCAAGTGGCAAAAATTCCTCGAACGAGAGGTGGGATTCCTTATCCGCAACATCGGAAATCGCACGGATCACCACAAATGGCACACCAAAAGCATGGCAGACTTGGGCAATGGAAGCGGCTTCCATTTCCACGCCTGCAACAACAGGGAAATCCTGGCGAATTTGAGCCATTTTTTCCGCCCCGTTGATAAACGCGTCCCCACTGCAAATTAAACCTGCCACGGCATTAAAACCCGCTTTTTGGCTCTCTTTGGTGGCAAGTTCAACCAAATCGGCATCAGGTAAGAAGGCGGCAGGATTCGCAGGCAATTGCCCTTTTTCGTAACCAAAGGCGGTGACATCCACATCGTGGTGACGTACTTCGGTAGAAATCACAATATCGCCGACATTTAAATTTGAATCTAAACCGCCTGCTGAGCCTGTATTGATCACCATATCTGGTTTGGTCAGTTGTAATAATAGCGTGGTGCCAATGGCCGCTGCGGTTTTACCAATGCCTGATTGCAATAATGCCACATTGGTGTTGTTAATTTTTCCTTCGTAAATTTTGCAACCTGCGATCTCAGTAATTTTGGGTTCCTGCATATAATGACGTAAAATTTGGACTTCTTGTTCCATTGCACCAATAATGCCAATTTTCATTATTTGTTCTCCTGTGTTTGTTGTTTTTCGTTATGTAATTTATCGACTAAAAAATCTAGCACTGCATAAGTATAGTCATCGTTATACAGCGTATTGTGAATCAAAATGTATTTGCCGTTCAGCACCGCAATTGGCGCAAGTGGTGGTGCATAAATTTGGTAAAACGCATGGGCTTTTTCCACTTGCTGATGAATTTTTTCAGAAGCAAAAAGCTGATGAAACCGATCTATATCCACCTGATTTTGCGTTAACCAACGTTTAATCGCTTCGTTATCATTAATCAATTTGCGTGCAGGATGAGTATCTGCACTATCAAACAGGTATTTATCTGCTAACTCAGGGCGACCATATTCAACAAAGGTTGCCTGCATTTGGGCAGTAAAGACATTGCCTTTTTCAAAAGCGGGGGCACGTTGTAAGACAACTTTATCGGCATTGCGCTCAGCATAGGCTTTTAAATAATCGTCCCCCTTCAAACAGACATTGCAACCATACTGATAAAAATATTGAATGAGGATTTTGTTATCTGGTAATGCAATATCCAGCGGCTGTTTGTAGGAATAATAGCCTTTGCCATCTTTAAACAACGGCTCGTTTTGCACTTTCTCTACGTTTCTCCCCCCCTTGTTATTCGCACTGTCAGCAAAGGCGGAAATACCCAACAATAGGCTAAGTAGCCCATAAAAAATGGATTTTTTCATCAAAACTTCTCTCAATTAATAGTGTGGCGGTGGCGTTTCTTCGGAACGGCTGGCAATATTACTTGTCTGTATGCCTTGTAGCTTCTGTGCAAGATGACGCAACTGTTGTTGAACTTTCTCTAACACACATTGTTGATCGATTAACGCTTGGTTTAATTCGTCAATCATTTGTTCTTGAAATGCGATTTTAGTTTCAATTTCTGTGAGATGGGCATTCAGTTTATCAGGTGTTGTTGGCATAATTGTAGCTAAAAGGGTTGTATTCAATCAGAATACACTTTACCCTATCTCTTTCATTTTGACACTCTTTATAAAGGAAATTCTATGTTAAAAACCAAATTTTCCGTGCTTGCATTATGCACAAGCGTACTATTTACTTCCCAAGCGGTTCTCGCGGGTGAAAAAGCCACCCCCAAATTTATTGATGAGTCTTCTTATGCCTTGGGCGTATTAATGGGGAAAAATTTAGAAAATTTAATAGAAGCCCAAAAAGCGGTGCTCCACTATAGCCCAGATCAAATCATTGCCGGCGTGCACGATACATTAAAAAAAAGTGGCAAACTTACAGATGACGATTTAAGAAAACAGCTTGAAGCCTTAGATAGTTTTGTGCGTGAACAAGAAAGTAAAATTCAAGCCGAAAAAGACAAAGCAACGATGGAAGCTGGCGAAAAATTCCGTGCCGATTACGCCAAGAAATCTGGCGTAAAGAAAACCGAGTCTGGTTTGTTATATAAAATTGAAAAAGCAGGTAAAGGCGATTCACCGAAAAAAGAAGATATGGTAAAAGTACATTACAAAGGCACACTGACTGACGGTACTGTATTTGATAGCTCATATGATCGCGGTGAACCGATCGAATTCCAATTACAACGACTCATTCCAGGCTGGATCGAAGCCATTCCAATGCTGAAAAAAGGCGGTAAAATGGAACTTGTGATCCCACCACAATTAGGCTATGGCGATCGCCAAGCAGGTAAAATCCCAGCCCATTCTACCTTGGTATTTGAAATCGAACTGATCGATTTTAACGCAGCAGAGAAATAATTTCTCCCCAAACAATAAGAGGCAGATAAATTCTGCCTCTTATTGTTTGTATCTATACCAAATCAAACAGCAAGAGCTCCACATCGCTGTGTGTTTCAATATTCAACACGTCTTCTTGACGAAGTGCCACGGCATCGCTGGTGGTCACAGTTTCGCCGTTTACGCTTAAATCGCCACGCACTACTTGTAGCCAATAACTGCGGTTTGGATCAAGGGTAATTTTTTCCGCCGTGTTCGCTGAATATTGATGTCGCCACAATTTCATATCTTGATGCACCTTGAACGAGCCCTCGTCCGCATTTGGCGAGAGAATCAAGGTTGCCCCTGGTTTATCAGCAAATTTGTCTTGGCTATAACGTGGCGTGATGCCTTTTTGGTTCGGGATAATCCAAATTTGGTAGAGGTGCAAGGTTTCATCATTACTTGGATTGACTTCCGAATGGTAAATCCCCGTGCCTGCCGACATAATTTGGAACTCGCCCGCTTTGACTTCGGTGGCATTGCCCATACTGTCTTTGTGAGCCACTCGTCCGCTCAATACATAGGTCAAAATTTCCATATCATTGTGTGGGTGCATACCAAAGCCGTGGCTTGGGGCGATAAAATCTTCGTTAATCACACGCAAATGGGAAAAATGGATATGTTTTGGGTCGTAATAGTTGGCAAATGAGAAAGTGTGATAGCTTTCAAGCCAATCAAATGAACCGTTGCCACGCTCGGCGGCTTTGCGAATTTGTAACATAAACTGCTCCTTGGTTGTTTTGTTTTTGCTGGTGGCAAGTTTACGCTGTTTTATTTTTTGATAAAGTCGCTTTTTATTGAAAAATTCTTTCCTAAAAAGAAATAATATGATTTCAACTTGCTATTTTCTGCGAGCCTTGTATCATTCCGCCCTCATTTTTAACTGGGTTCCCTCACCCCAATTTTTCAACTTAAAAAGGAAACACAATGACACATTCTCTATTTGCGGACGAGCAAAAACGCCGTTCGTTGCTTTTGCTTTCGCTTTTTCACATTTTTATCATCACGATCAGCAACTATTTGGTGCAAATCGCCTTCGAGATCAACATTCCGTTTACCGACATCCGCATTCCCACCACTTGGGGAACTTTCAGTTTTCCATTTATTTTTCTCGCCACCGATTTAACCGTCCGAGTATTTGGCGCAGAACTTGCGCGTAAAATCATTTTTGTGGTAATGCTCCCCGCATTAATTGTGAGCTACATCGTATCAGTGATCTTTTTCGAAGGACAATTCCAAGGTTTTAGTACCTTAAGCGAATTTAACCTATTTGTATTTCGCATCGCCTTGGCAAGCTTTGTTGCTTATGTGGTCGGACAGTTAATGGATATTTTCGTATTCAACCGCTTACGCCAAGGAAACACTTGGTGGCTTGCTCCAGCTAGCTCCACCACTTTTGGTAGCCTAGTGGATACCTTTGTATTCTTCGCCGTGGCGTTTTACCAAAGCACTGACGAGTATATGGCAGAACATTGGTTTACCATCGGCACAGTCGATTATGCATTCAAGCTGTTTGTTAGCCTCCTACTGTTCTTGCCACTTTACGGTATGTTACTCAATTTCTTGATAAGAAAATTACATCTTAGTCGTCAATAAATTCGTCACTACAGCCAACCATACAAGGGGGTGAGAAAATCCGACTTTTTGCAAAATGAGGAATTTGCAAAAAATGCGGAAAACTCACCCCCTTGTTATCGCTTTATCCCTCCAGATTTTGTACAATTTTATACTTTTCGCCAATGCTACCAAACACATGGCGAGCATGTGATTACCCTATTTTTTATTTGAGATTTTTATGAATTCCACTCCGAATATTGGTTTTATTAGTTTAGGCTGCCCAAAAAACTTAGTTGACTCTGAACGGATTTTGACCGAATTGCGTTCAGACGGTTACAACATTATCCCAAGCTACGAAGGGGCAGATTTAGTGATCGTCAATACCTGCGGTTTTATTGATAGTGCCGTACAAGAATCTCTAGAGTCAATTGGCGAAGCCTTAGAAAACAACGGCAAAGTGATTGTGACGGGCTGTTTGGGGGCAAAAGAGAACCAAATTCGGGAAGTGCATCCGAAAGTGCTAGAAATTACAGGCCCACACAGCTACGAAGCGGTAATGAAACACGTGCATAAATATGTGCCGAAGCCGGAATACAATCCGTATGTCAGCCTTGTCCCAAAACAAGGTGTGAAACTTACGCCAAAACATTATGCCTATTTGAAAATTTCAGAAGGTTGTGATCACCGTTGTACCTTCTGCATCATTCCATCAATGCGTGGCGATTTAGACAGCCGTTCTATCGTACAAATTTTGGACGAAGCCAAACGCTTGGTAGAGGCAGGTGTGAAAGAGATTTTGGTGGTGTCGCAAGATACATCCGCTTACGGTTTGGATAAAAAGAAAGAAAATGCTACCAAAACCGTATTCTGGAACGGAATGCCAATCAAAAGTGATTTGATGACCTTGTGTGAGCAACTTGGCTCAATGGGCGTTTGGGTGCGTTTGCATTATGTCTATCCGTATCCACACGTGGACAAACTGATTCCGTTAATGGCAGCGGGCAAAATTTTGCCGTATTTGGATATTCCACTCCAACACGCTAGCCCAAAAATTCTCAAGGCAATGAAACGCCCAGGCTCAATTGATCGTACGTTAGAGCGAATCAAACAGTGGCGTGAGATTTGCCCTGAATTGACTTTGCGTTCAACCTTTATCGTTGGCTTCCCTGGCGAAACGGAAGAGGATTTCCAAATGCTGTTGGATTTCTTACAAGAAGCCCAACTCGACCGTGTGGGTTGTTTTAAATTCAGCCCTGTGGACGGTGCAGTGGCAACGGATATGCCTGATCAAGTGCCAGAGGAAGTCAAAGAAGAACGTTTCCACCGCTTTATGCAGGTGCAACAACAGATTTCTGCCAACCGCTTACAGCAGAAAGTAGGCAAAACGTTAGCAGTGATTGTCGATGAAATTGATGAAGAAGGGATTATCGGCCGTTCAATGGCAGATGCTCCAGAAATTGATGGTATGGTGTATGTGGAAAACAGATCGGGTCAAACAGTCAATTTAGGGCAAATTATTCAAGTCAGCGTTACCCACGCAGATGAATACGACCTGTGGGGAAGCTGTTAACAGACAAACACAAAAAGGAGAAAGTATGTCAACCAATCAACAACCTAGCGTACTCCGCTTTGAGTATGCCGTAAAACAAGGTGATCATGAACAGGCCTGTACCGAATTATTGGCCATTTTAGGCAAACTTGATCATAACTTTGGTGAAATCACCGATATTGAATGTGATATTCCAGAGGCTTTTGTGTCATTACCCGATGAGTGTAATATCCATTTTTGTACCCGTATGGCAGTCAGCATCACACAATTGTTTAGCGATCCAGAACTAGTCTTATCTGACAACGGAACCTTACGTTTTCTGATTTTGCAACGCTGGATTGCATTGATTTTTGCCAGCTCTCCTTATCTGAATGCCGATCACATTCTACAAACCTACAACCAAAATCCAGATCGGGAAAATCCAAATGAAATTTTTCTCGATAACAGCCAAAATGCGTTAAAAAAATTCTGTGTCTTATATTTCTTAGAATCACAAGTCATAATTAATTTAGATGCCATGTGGGCTATCGATCCGAAGATGTGTATTTCCCTCTGCTTTGCATTGCAATCACCTCGCTTTATCGGTACCGCAGCTGCATTTTCTAAACGACATGTAATCTTACAATGGCTTCCTGAAAAATTAGCTCAACTGGAAAATTTAGATGATATTCCCGCAAACATCACTCACGATGTGTATATGCACTGTAGCTACGATATCGCTAAAAATAAACACGATGTGAAAAAAGCACTCAATCAGGTGATACGTCGCTATTTATTGCGTTCTGGCTGGGAAGACCGTGATGTCTCAACAATAGGCCAAAAAAATGGGAAACCGGTCATGATCGTCATGTTAGAGCATTTTCATAACTCTCATTCTATTTATCGCACCCATTCTACCTCTATCATTGCCGCAAAAGAAAAATTCCATGTCGTAGGATTAGGCCACCCTAATATTGATGAGGCTGGCAAAGCGATATTTGATGAATATCACGATCTCGGTGCAAGTACCGTAATGGATCGCATGTTCAAAGCAAAAGTGATTTGCGATGCTGTCGAACCTGCAGTTTTCTATATGCCAAGTATTGGTATGGATTTACATACTATCTTTGCGAGCAACACTCGCTTAGCCCCAATTCAAGCTGTGGCACTAGGGCACCCTGCCACGACTCATTCCGAATTTATTGAATATGTCATTGTAGAAGATGACTATGTGGGTTCAGAAGCATGCTTTAGCGAAAGGTTACTCCGCTTACCAAAAGACGCGTTACCTTACGTGCCCTCTGCATTTGCACCAAACAACGTAGAATATCGCTTACGTCCAGAGCCAGAGGTAGTACAAATCGGGATTGCGGCTACCACGATGAAACTCAACCCATACTTTTTAGAAGCCTTAAAAGTCATCCGTGATCGTGCGAAAATTCCTGTGCATTTCCATTTTCTCATTGGACAATCTATTGGAATTAGCCATCCCTATATCTCACGTTTTATTAAAAGCTATTTAGGCGATAGTGCAAGTGCTTACCCACATACTCCCTACCAAGAATACCTTGCTATTTTGCATCAATGCGATATGGTGCTCAATCCATTCCCATTTGGGAATACTAACGGTATTATTGATATGGTAACCCTTGGCTTAGCCGGCGTATGCAAAACTGGGGACGAAGTGCATGAACATATTGACGAAGGATTATTTAAACGTCTTGGCTTGCCAGAGTGGTTAATCACAAATAATGTTGATGAGTACGTTGATTGTGCTATTCGCTTAATCGAAAATCACCAAGAACGTCTAGCTATTCGTCAACACATCATCGAAAACAACGGGCTATCCACCTTATTCAGTGGCCGACCAGAATTAATGTCCGAAGCCTTAATGCAAAAAGTGGAGGAATGGCAACTGACCACCCAAGCAGCTACTTCTGCTAAACAACCCAAAACGACGAAAACACGCAAGACAGCGACAACATCCAAAGCCAAAACGGGGAAAAAACCAGCCTTAAACGCCTCGACAAAACCGACAAAAAGTACTAAACCTAAAGTCGCTAACAAAACAAAAGTGAACGCTACGTCTAAGTAATATTGTGACCACCCGCTCACAGGTGAGCGGGTTCTTTTCTAACCCTATACGAGAACCCTATGCTACATACCGTTTCAAACAGCCTGCTTGCACCGAGCGGGCTGAATTTATCCCATCTGTCTAACGTGTTAGATATTTTCTCTGACCGCCAAATCGACTACGGTGATCTCTATTTTCAACTCAGCCAAGACGAAAGTTGGTCGCTGGAAGACAGTATCATCAAAGAAGGCGGATTTTATATCGATCGTGGCGTGGGTGTGCGAGCGGTGTCAGGCGAGAAAACGGGCTTTGCCTACGCCGACCAAATCACGCTCAATCAGCTTGAACAATGTGCGATGGCAGCACGTTCCATCAGCCAGCAGCACGGGCAACATTTTATAAAATCTTTCGTTTTCTCCCCCCCTTGTACCCGTTATCCTGCGATCAACCCGCTTGAAAGCCTTAGCCGTGAGCAGAAAGTCGAACTGCTGCATTTGGTCGATCGAGTAGCGAGAGCGGAAGATCCGAGAGTGATTCAAGTGAACGCCAACCTGTCTGCGGTATATGAAGAAATGTTGGTTGCTGCCACAGACGGCACGTTAGCGGCAGATATTCGCCCGTTGGTGCGTTTGTCGATTTCGGTGTTGGTCGAACAGAACGGTAAACGGGAGCGTGGCAGTGCGGGTGCAGGCGGACGTTTCGGCTTAGAGTGGTTCTTTGAACCACACGCCACAGGCGACAGCCGAGCGGTCTATCTCGCCAAAGAAGCTGTTCGCCAAGCGATGGTCAATTTGGGTGCAATCGCCGCACCAGCTGGGGCGTTGCCGATTGTGCTTGGAGCAGGCTGGCCAGGTATTTTACTGCACGAAGCGGTCGGGCACGGTTTAGAAGGCGATTTCAACCGCAAAGAATCATCCTTTTTCACAGGACGAATTGGCGAGTTGGTCGCTTCACCACTTTGTACCATTGTCGATGATGGTACTGTGCCCAATATGCGTGGTTCGATCACCGTGGACGATGAAGGCGTGCCATCGCAACGCAACGTATTGATTGAAAACGGGATTTTGAAAGGCTATATGCAAGACAAAATGAACGCTCGTTTAATGGGCGTAGCTCCAACGGGCAACGGACGGCGTGAATCCTACGCCCACTTGCCAATGCCACGAATGACCAACACCTATATGACAGAAGGCAACCACGAATTTGACGAGATGATCGAATCTATCGACTTCGGCATTTACGCTCCGCACTTCAGCGGCGGACAAGTGGACATTACCTCAGGCAAATTCGTGTTCTCGACTGCCGAAGCCTACTTAATCGAAAAAGGCAAAATCACCAAACCTGTCACAGGAGCCACGCTGATCGGCTCGGGCATTGAAGCGATGCAACAAGTGTCTATGGTCGGCAAAAAAATGGAATTGGATCTCGGCATCGGCACCTGTGGCAAAGAAGGGCAAAGCGTGCCCGTCGGCGTTGGGCAACCGTGTGTGAAGTTGGATAGGATTACAGTTGGGGGACGTGGCTAAAGTCGCTTTTATAAAACAATTCTAGTCGACAAGCGGTCGGATCTTTTAAAAATTTTGCAAAAAATGCGGAAAACTCCCCCCCTTGTTTGCTAGAATACGGGCAATTCTGCCAACAGAAAGGAAAAAGTATGAACCAAGATTATCTCGATTTTGAATTACCGATTGCGGAACTTGAAGCCAAAATTGAAGCCCTGCGTTCTGCCGTGGGCAATGATGACAAAATCAACCTTGATGATGAAATTGCTCGCTTGCAGAAAAAAAGCGAAGAACTGACCAAAAAAACCTTTGCCGACCTTGATGCGTGGCAGGTGTCTAAAATGGCTCGCCACCCAAGCCGTCCTTATACCCTTGATTATATTGAGAAAATTTTCACGGAGTTTGATGAGCTGTCTGGCGACCGTGCCTTTGCCGATGATAAAGCGATTGTCGGTGGCATTGCCCGTTTAGACGGTCGTCCTGTGATGATCATTGGGCATCAAAAAGGGCGTAACGTCAAAGAAAAAGTGAAACGCAATTTCGGTATGCCTGCCCCTGAAGGCTACCGCAAAGCGTTGCGGTTGATGCAAATGGCGGAGCGTTTCAACCTACCGATTATTACCTTTATCGACACCCCAGGGGCGTACCCAGGCATTGGAGCGGAAGAGCGTGGGCAGTCGGAAGCGATCGCTCGCAACCTGCGTGAAATGTCCACCTTGAAAGTGCCTGTGATCTGTACCGTGATCGGCGAAGGCGGTTCGGGCGGTGCGTTAGCGATTGGCGTGGGCGACAAAGTGAATATGTTGCAATATTCCACCTACTCAGTGATTTCCCCAGAAGGCTGTGCGTCTATTTTGTGGAAAAGTGCGGAAAAAGCGTCTACTGCTGCCGAAGTGATGGGCTTGACCGCCCCACGTTTGAAAGAGCTAGAGCTGATCGACAACATTGTGCCAGAACCACTTGGCGGAGCACATCGCAATGTTGATGAAATGGCAGCAAACTTGAAAAAACGCTTGCTGGATGACTTAGCCGATCTCGACCTGCTTGATCAAGATGCATTGTTAGATCGCCGTTATCAACGCTTGATGAATTATGGGTATGTTTAATTAGTTTTTACGATAAATACATTCTGCCCCCGCTTGCGGGGGAAGTACCCTGCAAAGCAGGAGGTAGGGGGCAATTTTAGATTTAATGCCCCCTTCGGCTCGTTCCACTCGCCACTTCCCCCGCAAGCGGGGGCAGAATATATGATTTTAATACAAGGACAACAATGAAAAACGTTCTCTCTATTCAATCTCACGTCGTGTACGGCTACGCAGGCAACAAAGCGGCGGTATTCCCAATGCAATTATTGGGCGTGGATACTTGGGCATTAAACACGGTGCAATTTTCCAATCACACCCAATACGGCAAATGGAAAGGAATGGTGATTCCAAAAGAGCAAATCGGCGAAATCACTCAAGGCATTGCCGAAATTGAGGCTTTGCACGAGTGTGATGCGGTGCTGTCGGGCTATATTGGTGCAGCGGAACAAGGAGCAGAAATTTTAGCGGCGGTGGAAAAAATCAAAGAAGCCAATCCAAAGGCGATTTACTTCTGCGATCCTGTGATGGGGCACCCCGACAAAGGCTGTATCGTTGCCCCTGGTGTAGCGGAGTTTTTGCGTGATGAAGCGATGGCAAAAGCCGACATCATCGCTCCGAATTTGGTCGAACTGCGTGAACTCACAGGGCTTGCGGTGGAAAATTTCGAGCAAGCTCTCGAAGCGATCAAGATGATTCGTAGCAAAGGCCCAAAACGGGTGTTAGTCAAACACTTGAGCAAAGTCGGGCAAGATCCAAGCCAATTTGAAATGTTGCTCGCCAACCAAGACGGCATTTGGCTCATCAGCCGCCCATTGCACGAATTTGTCGGACGTGATCCTGTCGGCGTAGGAGATTTAACCAGCGGCATGTTCTTGGCACATCTACTCAACGGCAAATCCGATTTAGATGCCTTTGAACTGACTGCCAATGCGGTCAATGATGTGATGAGCATCACGCAACAAAGCGGTAAATACGAACTGCAACTGATAGCGGCACGAAATGCGATCGTCCATCCGCAAAGTCAATATAAAGCGGTCAAACTCGCATAAATACACGAAGATTAGCTATCAAGTTAAAAAAGGCTGTGCATATCATGTTGCACAGCCTTTTATATTATCCCTGTACCGACAAATCTTTGACAGTGGTTTCTGGTGTAACTTTTTTCACCGAATCAATGCCTTTTTGACAAGCTTGTTTGGTCGTATAACCTTCGCCGCCAGTCGCAATAATGACATGATTTGCCGCTTTTAAACGCCAGCGATATTCACCTTTAGCATCTTTGTAAATTTC
This sequence comes from Pasteurellaceae bacterium, assembly GCA_030528525.1. GTDB lineage: Bacteria > Pseudomonadota > Gammaproteobacteria > Enterobacterales > Pasteurellaceae > JAUMYT01. The sequence goes on along the minus strand of JAUMYT010000008.1, from coordinate 63,397 downwards.
AAAATACATACATTTTCCTTCTTTCATGATCACGCTAAGCCAATCTTAGCGTTCAAAGCCTATAAACATCTTGATGATAAAGCAAGCGATTTTATCCGCAAGGGGGGAGAAAATCGGAGATTTTGCAAAATGTAGCCATAACGTGGCACGTACTATGTTCGTTTGCAACAAAAGAGCCGCGTCAACATTCCAAAAAACAGCCGTGCGTGCATTTTGCTGATCAGCCAATTATCTGCCCAGCCGCGAAAATGGGAGATGCCGTTTTGGGCGTAACGCACGGGGGTGTCGAACCAGATGAATGGAATTTTTCGCCAATGGCTGTGAACCAAAATTTCGGTGTCAAAATCCATTCGATCGCCGATTTTTTCTTGGGAAAGAATAGGCATAATTTGAGCTAGGGGATAAATGCGAAAACCGCACATTCCGTCTTTAATTTCAACAGATAAGGTGTTGATCGCATTCCAAAAATCGGTGATTTTTCGCCCGTATAAACGGGCTTTCGGGGCGTCTTCGCCATAAATTGGCTTGCCACAAATCATCGCATTTGGCGATTTTTGGGCGAGTTCGAGCATTGTTTCGACATCGGGTAGATGATGTTGTCCGTCCGCATCCACCTGCACAGCGTGACTAAAACCTTGCTCAAATGCAAGCTGAAAACCGCTTTTCATCGCCGCCCCTTTGCCACCATTTTCTGGGCGAAAATAGATTTGCAAGCGGTCAGTTTGGGGCAATTTTTGCAACGCTTGCTGATGTTCAGGGCTTGAGCCATCGTCCACAATCAGCACGGGCAGCCCAAATTGGTTGAGTTGCTCGGCAACTTTTCCCACTGTGCTAGAATGGTTGTAATGCGGAATGATCGCAATCGGGTTTATCGTCTTCATTTAAATTATCTCATCTTCAGGATGACGGCAGATCTGTTCAAAATCGGTTCGGCGGATTTTCGATTGGCTGTTGCGAGGAAGTGTCAAACTGAACCGCCAATAGCGAGGCAGGGCGAATTTCTCTTGAGTTTGGCTTAAATGTTGGCGAAGTTCGGCAATCAAGGCTTTTCGCCCTTGCTGAAAGGCGGTAACGCCGTGCGAAGTTAACGCTACCCACGCCACAGGACGTGGGTGATCGGGGTGGAGGGCAATGTAGCAATCCTGCACCGCCGAATGCTGGAGCAGAGCTTGCTCTAAACGTACCAGAGACAGTCGTTTGTCGCCCAATTTCACAATGCGATCGATTCGCCCGAGCAACTCAAAACCTTCAGGGTGCAGATTCACCGCATCGGCAGTTTGCTCACGAGCGGCAATCCACGGGCTTTCTACCCATAACGCTCCCTGTTCATTCAACCCGATCTGGCTGTTTGGCATCGGCTGCCACAAACCCGCCTGTTGGCGATGGGCAATCACGCCCGTTTCGGTGCTGCCGTAAATTTCCACGAGCGGACACGGCAATTTCTGACGAAGTGCGGCAGCAGTAGCTTCAGGCAAGGAGCCGCCTGAGGAAATAATGCCCGCAATCTGCAAATGATCGTCCAAACTTGCCAAATTGAGATTGCTCAATAAGGCAGGGCTACTCACCCACAGTGTGCGGTGATGTTTGCTTTCGGCTAACAAATATTCAGGATAATGCAACTGCTTTCCGCCCAGTTGCCAACCCATAAACAGTGGCAGAAAAATGCGGAAGGTTAAGCCATAAAGGTGTTGCACGCTCACGCTACCAATTACCTGAATGTCTTCGTTCAGAGAAAATGGCAAGGCTTGAGCTAACGCTTCTGCTTCCTGCCACATTTGCCGAGCCGTTTTTTTGATGATCTTCGCCTGCCCACTGCTGCCCGAGGTTTTCAGCCAAATTTCGGTGTCATGTTGAGGCGTTACAAGGGGGGGAGAAAACGCGACTTTTTGCCAAATGCCATAATGAGCAAAAACATCCTCATCAAACAACAACGCCGAATTATCCGCCAGCCATTGACGATTTTCCACCAACAAATTCGGCGGCAACAGCACCTTTACCCCAGCCTGCAAACACGCTAACAGAACGCAGGCAAACTGCGTCGCATCTTCCAAATACAATCCCACCGCTTGTACCTTGTCTTGCACAAGTTGCTGGTGGATCTGCAACGTGCGGTTAGTCAACACCACATTATTCATCAGTATGGGTTTTGAGTAATGTGATAATCTCTTTGAGAGAAGCAATTTGTGCGTCCTTTTCAGCAATAAGTTGATCTTTATAAGAAAGAGAGAGCTTGAGTTTTTCGTTTTCTAATGCTAAGGCTTCATCATTTGCATAAAAATGTGAATTTAGATGACTATTCTCACCGATTAAAAAACAAATATTTTTTTCATTGGAATTAACGAGTTCAGAAATATCAATATTAAAAATCTGGGCAATCTGTTGCAATTTATCTAAGTAGAGTTTGGTTTCACCACGTTCGATTTTTGAGTAACCACTTGGTGACATATTGAGCTTTTCCGCCATCTCTTCTTGTGACCATTTATGCTTTTCTCTCATCAATCGGATATTGTCGTGTGTACTCATTTTTCTCTCCACTTATGGTGCTATTTTAAGACGTTTTAGACAATTATTGCCTTGTTAGATAATAGACAAAACCTGACAAAAAACATACAATCTTGACTATTCTATCACGCATATGGCGACTTATTTTCACACACTTATGGGGTTTTATCTATGAAAAAAACGTTATTTTTTCTTACCGTCTTATCCGCTAGCACAATTTCTACTATGGCAGTTGCAGAAAATCAATCTACGTCCAATAAAGGATTTTATGTTCAAGGCAATTTAGGGCTAACTAATGCGGTTTTTATGCAATCTGACAAAAGAAGCTCAGAGACACAAACAATGAGAAAATTAACCCCTTCTATCAATGTAGGAGCAGGTTATGATTTCGGGCAAATAAAAGTAGCTTTAGATTATACAAATTATGGAAAAATCAAAGAAACCTCTGATGTAGCAGGAATACAAGTGAAATCAACAGGTTTATTAGGCACTTATACCTTTGGTACAGACAGTCAATTTTACCCTTATGTTGGAGCAAAATTGTCATCTAACCAGTTTAGATTTTCTTTTGATGGAGAAACGGCGAAACACCGTGCTATCGGCTTTGGCTTATTAGGTGGCGTAGAGTATAAGCTAAGCCAAAATTTATTCTTCAATGCAGGTCTTGAATCCAATTACCTTGGTTCATTTAACTGCCCTATTGATGGAGATAACTATAAAGTCACTGCATTTAGCTTCGGTGCTAAAGCAGGTGTTCGTTTTGCATTCTAAAAGGAGAAGATGATGAAAATGTTCATGAAACGCATCGCAATTATTGCATCTATGGCAACCATTACAGGTTGTGCCAGTATTGTCAGCAACAGCCAGTATCAAGTTGCTATCCAATCTGAGCCTTCTGGTGCAGAATTTACCGTGGTCGATCGCAATAACAAAATTGTGCATGCTGGGAAGACCCCAAAAGTGATTAAATTAAAATCAGGTGCGGGTTATTTCAAGGCGGCTGTCTATGAAATCACCTTTATCAAAAAAGGTTATCCGACACATAAAATGACGTTAAAAGCGACGCTTGATGGTTGGTATTTCGGAAACTTTGCGATTGGCGGGCCATTGGGATTATTGGTGATCGATCCTGCGACAGGGGCAATGTATAAGTTGCCACAAAATGTCGAGGTGAATTTGCGACAACCGACAAGTAATCTCACTATTCGCTCATTTGATAGTTTAAGTGATGAAGAAAAATCTCGTCTGATCGCAGTAAACTAAAATAAAGCTAAGGTGCGTGTGAACGCACCTTTTTTCCTAAGGAACTAAAATGAAAAAAATTATCCTCACATTATTTGGAGCAATGTTATTAACTGGATGTATGGCACTAGATCCCGATCCAACACTATTGAAGCAAACAAGTTACGCAAAACCTGCGATTAAAAGTGATTATGCTCTTAATGTATCAATGAATCCAAAAGTTGAAAGACAAGCAAGTGCTTTAGGTGTTACACGATTAGTACAAGATTCGTTAAAAATAGCACTTGATAATGCAAATATTTTTACAAAATCTGGAAAAAATCATTACAAAGTTGATGCGTATATTGAGCAAGCGAGCCAAGCTACATTTAGTTTCGGAAGATTTAATGGAAAACTAAAAATTCATTATCTAGTGAAAACCCCAGAGGGAAACACCGTTTTTGAAAAATCTGTCTATACTGAAGCAGGTTCTGATAAATGGTACTTTTCTGGAGCAATGCGACATACAAGAGCAAGAATAGTTAATGTATCAAAAAATGTTAATCAATTTGTCCAGGAATTGAATTCCAACTTAAGAAAGTAGGATTCCTAAGGAGTAATTTATGGATTTTCTAACTATTTATTTAATTGGTGCGGTCATCACGTTCATTCTAGCTCGTGCACAACTACAAGGCCCTGATACGTTTATGCCCTCTCTGTTAGTATCTTGTATTTGGCCTGTTGCTTGGATATTAAAGCTGATGATCCTTTTCGAAAGAAAATAAGGAAACACAACAATGGAAATTTATTTTACAGGTGTGATTATTGCATTCATTTTGGTATTGTGGGCAACAGGAGGGAAGATTTCTACCGCATTCTTCTCTGCTCTGATTTGGCCTCTTGCATTGTTAGCACCTATTATCGGGCTATTCTTTGGACTTAAAAAGGCTAAGTAGAATGATTCGCCATATAGGGTGCGTCAAACGCACCCTATTTCTTCACTGTCTTCCTGACCAACAACTCCCCCACAAACAACACTCCCATCAACCCATAGGAAATCACGCCTGAATATAATGCCCACCAATAATAGTGTTCGGTGAGGATCAGGGCGGTGCAAATGGCGATATTTAGCACAAAAAAGCCGCACCAAACTTGGGTGACTTTTCGGGTGTAACTAATCGCTTCGGCTGGGAGGTTGGGGTCTTGCAGGCGAGCGAGGCGTTCGATCAGCGATTGTGAGCTGAACAGGCTGCCGCCGAATAGGGCGAGCATTGCTCCGCTGATGATAACGGGATACCAATACATCGTGTCGATGGTGCGAGTGAGCCAAATTAGGGCGAGCAGGCTTGCCATTAGGAGTGCAAAAACACGCTGAAATCTGACCGCTTGTATCGCTTTGATGAGCCATAGCAGAGCCATCACAGCCACAATATCTTGCAACCCTTGTTGATTTTCTAAGCATAGCCAGCCAAGTGGATAGCCAAGGCTGGCAAGGGTTAAGAGCAGATTGACGATTAAGCGGAGGAAGTTAGCCATTTGAGCTTGCCATTGGTTGCAGCACGAACAAGCCGCTGCCGCACATTTCGTTGTCGGTTTTGAGCTGAAAACCCATACGGCTCTTGGCTTCGTCCCATTTGAGGGTGAGTTCAAATTCATCGTTTGGGCGGAGGAATTTTTGGAATTTGAGGTTATCAATCCGCACAATCGGCATTTCTTGCCCAAAGTAGGCGGTGATGTTGTCCGCCACCCATTGCAATTCAATCACGCCTGGCACGAGCGGAAAATCAGCGAAATGTCCTTTGAAATACCGCAGATCAAGTGGGACTTTACCCTGCAAAATTTGCAGATTGTTGTGGCGAGTGTCGCTTAACCAAATCGGATCGACCAACGACTCACGGCAGATCTGCTCAAATTCGAGGCGACTGATTTTCGATTGGCTATTGCGAGGTAATCGGTCGGTAAATCGCCAAAAACGGGGAATGGCGGTTTTTTCTTGGCTTTGAGCAAGGTGCTGTTTGAGAGCTTCGACCACCGATTTCCGCCCCTTGTCGCGAAATTGTTCGATCCCTTGAGCAGAAAGTTCAACCCAAGCGGCAAGGCGTTGTTCGTCAGGGTGCTGTGCGATGTAGCAATCATTGACCCAAGAATGTTGAGTGAGAGACTGCTCCACGCTGACCAATGAGGTGCGTTTATCGCCAATTTTCACAATGCGATCGATCCGCCCGAGCAGCTCAAAGCCGTTGGGGTGAAGCTCCACCGCATCAGCGGTTTGCTGGCGATCTTTCGCCCATTTCGCTTCCAGCCACAAGGCTCCCTGTTCATCTGTACCAATTTGACTGAACGGCAAGGTTTGCCATAGCCCGATATCTTGGCGAATGGCGATCGGGCCGGTTTCGGTGCTGCCGTAAATTTCCACCACGGGCTGTGCGGTGTGCTGGCGAATAGCTTGGGAATGTTCGGCAGCCAAAGCACCGCCTGATGAAATCACGCCACGCAAGGCGTGAATGTGAGCCTGTTGCCACTCAATGCGACTGAGCATTGCAGGGCTGCTGATGAGCACAACATTATTGAGCTGGCGGCTTTCGTTGGCGATGCATTCTGGGAAAAACAGCTGTTTACGCCCCATCGCCCAGCCTTGCACTAACGCCATCATAATCTGTACCGTTAAACCGTAAATATGCTGTCCGCTCACGGTGCTGAGGGCGGTGATCTGGTTGCCTTTCTCGAAGGGCAAGGCGTTTGCCAACACTTCGGCACTGAGCCACATCTCTTCGGCGGTTTTGACGATGGTTTTCGCCTCGCCGCTGCTGCCTGAGGTTTTCAGCCAAATTTCCGTTTGGCAATGGCGATCAACAACGGGGGCTGTTTTTGGCGAGTTTTTGCAAATTTCTTCAGTGGCAAAATGTTGAAATTGCACGGTGTTTGAGGTTGATATTTCCGTATCAACCACCCAAAGTTGGGCTGTTTGATTTGCCCAATCTACACTTTCTGGCGTGTCGTTCGGCGGAAACAACACCGTTGTGCCTGCGTGCCACGCCCCTAACAGGGTGCAGGCAAGACTGGCGGCATCTTCCAGCCACACGGCAAGAGCAGAAATTTGCTGTTGCTGTAAATAGGCGGAAATCTGCAATGCCCGTTGCTCAAAATCGGCATACTGCCACGTTGGAGAATGGGCAACGCAATCCGTTGGGGCGTAAGGCAGGTTGAAAATCGGGTTCATTAAGCGTCCGCTTGTGTGCTGATTTTTTGCACCGCCTCGATCACATCACGTACGGTACGCACGTTGCGGAAATCTTCCGCTTGCAATTTATGCCCCGTTTGGCGTTTGATGTAGTCGATCAAGTCGATGGCATCAATGCTGTCGATCTCTAAATCTTCGTATAAGTGCGTATCGAGCGTGATTTTGCTTTCGTCCACTTCAAATAACGACACCAACGCCTCGGTCAGCAGTTGTTGGATCTCTTGTTCTGTCATTTTATTCCCCTTTTTGCGAGCGGATAAATTGGGCAAGGGTGGCGACACTTTCAAAGTGTTCACGTAAATTGTGTTGTTCGCTATCTAATTGTAATCCAAAGGTTTTTTGCACTGCCAAACCTAGTTCAAGGGCATCGACCGAGTCTAAGCCTAAGCCGTCGTCACCAAAAAGCGGAGCATCGGTGTCAATCTCTTCTACGCTCATATCTTCAAGGGCAAGGCTATCAATGATCAGTTGTTTCAGTTGTAATTCGAGTTCCATTTTTTATTCCTTTGTGTGTGAATTGAAATAATCTTCTAAGTATTGATTTAAACGGCGAGAGGCAATTGGCAACGGTTTTTCCGCCAGCCATTGTTGTGGATCGATGTCTTCGCCTACGGTTAATTCGTATTCAATACGGCGTGTCGGAATTTTATACCACGGCTGCCCTTTTTTAAAATTGAGCGGTCGCATTTTGATCACAATCGGGGTGATCACCTTCGCACTACGCAAGCCAATCGACACCGCACCACGGTGCAATTTCACCACGCCGTCCCAGCCCGTACGAGTGCCTTCAGGAAACAGCAGTAACGGCTGCTCTTGCAAAATGGTGTGGCATTGTTCGAGCAACTCTTCCGATTCGGTGTTCGGCACAAATCCACAGGCTTTGATTGGGCTGACCATCGCAGGGTTGTGCATTAAATCTTTCTTCACAATGCAATTAAAGCGAGGTTCTTGGCTGAAAATCAGCACTACATCAAGCAGCGAGGGATGATTGGCTAGCACCAGTTGCCCTGGTCTGCCAAGCCGTTCAAAGCCGTGATATTTCACCGATAAAATGCCCGACCAAACCAAATAACGCACAAAAAAACGCCAAGTGCGGCTGACGATTTGTCGCCCTTGCAGTTGAGTGGCGAGATCTTGGTGCGGATAGTGCTTGGCATAGCGATGTAGCACCAATTTGAACAACACACCGACCACACCAAATAGCACAAAGCCAAACAGTGTGGCAAGAAAACGGCGGAGCCAGTCTAGTTTTTCTGCCATTGCCAATATCCTTGACGGCTACTTGCCGTTTGCCAGTGAGTTGCCCCTAAATGTTGCTGTTGCACCCAAAAGAGCGTATTGTCTTTTGCAAAATCTTGAGGTTTCTCCCCCCCTTGTAGCGGCTGACGAGTCAGTTGATACTGATTGCCTTTTTCCACCACCATCGCCAACGCATAGGCAAACGGCTGGCGTTCAATCGGTTGGGCATTGTATTTTTCGTCTAACGGTGATTCTGCCACCACGACTAACACCTTAGAATGCCCTTCGTTTAGCAACAAATAGGCTTCCATTAAAGCCAGTTCTAAATTGTCTTGTTGAGCAGTGATGGCGGTCATCTCGCTTTTCACTTGACGCAATTCCGACCATTGCCCAATCAACGCGTTATGCACCGACAAACTAAATGAGGTCGGCGACACATCGCCTTCTTGCAACAAACTTTGCCACAACGCAAAACTGCGGTTAATTTCGCTGTTTTGCGAGGCATACACCACAGGCATTTCGGCGTTGTCGGTGGTGAGATCCCACGCCGCTTCAAAAAACAGCCGAGCCGATTCGCTTAAACGGCGGCGTTTTAATGGTGGCAAAAACGCAAGTTTTGGGGCGAAATCTTGCCATTGTGCAGCATTTTGTTGCCAGTGAGCCTCGCCGAGCTGCCAATCGTCTTCGCTTAATAATTTATTGCAGACAATGTGCCAGCCGAGCAGGTTAAACGAGAAGTGACATATTGCATTCATTTTGGGTTTTTGAGCAGTTGAAATTGTCGCCATTTTACACGATCTGAAACAGATTATGTAGTGATTGCCTTAGCTCCTTTTCGCCTTGCACGAAAGGTGTCGCATTTTCTGGTGGGTGGTTGCTTAACAATAGCCAATGGCTGCCGTGTTTGCCGTTAGGATCAGGGTTTTCCCACGCCCAGCCGACCAACGCCATGGCAGGTTCGGCTTTCTGAAGTTCAAGAGTGGCAAGTTGTAACGGCTGGAGCAACGTGGCGGCATTCACCGCTAAAAACAGCGTAGTGCCGTGCATGTGCAGCGTTTGTGCCAGCTGAAACGTGGCGGCGTTGTTCAGGTTCGCCATAAAATCCAAGGGGCTGGGCAGATCCTGCTGGTTGAGCTGTTGGAACATTTTGTTGAATTTGCTTGGCGAGGCAAAGCGTGAGCCGAGGTAAATGGAAGTGTTCGGTGAGATTTGCGGCTGTAACGGCAAGGCACCGAGCAACGCCAATTGGCTGAAACGGCTGAGTCGGCGGGCATCTACGCCTTGGGTTTTGAGCTGTTGGCGAAGGGATTTGTCGTCCGCATTTTCGATCAGAAATTGATGCTGTGCGAGCAGGTAAATCGGTTGCATTATGCTTTCTCCCAACGTAACACCCAGCCAACGTGGCTGCCGCCAAAGCCAAGAAAATAGTTCAAATAGTAGCCATTTGGTAACCATTGCTCGGTGGCAAGGGGGTGAGAAACGGCGAGATTTTGCAAACTCGGCAATCGCCCGTGCCAGAGGCAATTTTGCAAAAAGGCGGTTTCAACCACCCCCGTTGCACCGAGGGTATGCCCTAAATACGCCTTCGCTACAATCCAGCGGCTTTGCGGAAAATATTGGGCAAGTAATTGGCATTCCATTTCATCGCTCTGCCCGCCTACGCCGTGCACTTTTACCCCTGCGATCTGCTCTGCTCGGAGGCCTGCTTTGGCTAAAATCTGCTCGATTAAGTGGTGAAATTGGCGTTCATCACTGTTGGTTAAATTTTGGTTATCGGTGAGGCTGTGGAAGCCGAGCAGTTCGGCGGTGAAGGCGTGGTGAGGTTGGTTCGATAACGCCACGCACGCCAAGCCTTCGCCCAGCACAATGCCGTTCGGTTCAAATAGGGGCAGATAGGGCGTGCGGTCGGCAAGCAAGTTCATTGCGTGGAAATGTTCAAAGGTGAGGCGGTTAAAGCTTTCAAAGCCAATCACCAAAGCCTTGTCGCATACGCCTTGGCGGATCATTTGCTCGGCGTAATGAATGCCTTGGGCGGACGAGGTGCAGGAGGTGGCGAGGCTGTACACTTCGGTTTGATAGCGTTGGCGTAAATGATCGCCAATTACCGCGAGACTGTATTCGGTTGGCAAGGGCTGATTGTGTTGTAAACGATATTCACAATCGGCAATCACATAGCCCGTGGAGCCAAGAAAAATCGGGATGTTTGAGCGTTCGAGCTTCGCCCAGCCCGCTTGAGCGAGGGCTTGTTCAATCTGTTCATCGATCAGGCGATACAGTTCAGACAGAGGCAAGAGCGGCGATTCAAACAGATTAAAATAGGGGAGATCGACCGTTTGACCAAGCTGACAAGCGGTGCGTTTTTGCAAAATGTGGTCTGAAAACAGCCCCCGTTGCAGGCGGCTTGAGCCGTTGAGATAGACACTCATTGGTGGCTCTCACGGATAAATTGGGCAAGATCTCGCACGCACATCATATGCTTACGCACCATTCGATCACCTTGCAAACGCACGCCAAAATGGGCTTGCAACGCCACGGCAATTTGTAACGCATCGAGCGAATCCAACTGAATACGGCTCTGTTCGCCAAACAGTGGCTCATCATCGGCGATCTCGTCTGGCTCAACATCGTCTTTGTCGCTCTCTTGCACAATCAGTTTTTTAAGTTCGTCTTCAAGTTGTGTGGGGGCAAGGGTAAATTGGTAGCTCATTTTCGTTAACTAGTTGAAAGGATTGAGTAATTTCACGCCCGTGCGTTCAAAATCGGCGGTGTTGCGAGTGACCAAGGTAAAACGATGCTGGATCGCACTTGCCGCAATCCACGCATCATTTTCAGGGGCGTGATTTGGAATATGTAAAGTCGCACAAATTTTGGTGGTTTCGGCATTGATGGGGAGGATTTTATTCTCAAAGGCTGGGTGAATTTCGTATTCGAGCCAAAAGCGTAGCCGTCTGCCTTGCTCTGGATCTTTGCGTTCCAAGCCCAAAATGCCACGTTCAAGTTCCATCAAAATAATAGGGTTGATAAAAATTTGCTCCTTTGGAATGGTGAGAAGCCACGCCACTACGCCCTGATTGGCTTTACCTTTTGCAGCTTTACGCATTTCGCTGATGATATTGGTATCCAGCAAATACATTTAGTCCTCCAAATCCACAGGACGGCGTTGCCCACGGCTACGAGGCTGCAACTCCAATTCAATGTCTGCTAGGGCAGGATCGCTGGGTACCAGTGCATCAAATGCACTGATAAACGGCTTTTTGTTGAGTTGTTTTGCATATTCCGCATAGCTCATCAGCACATAGCTTGGCTCGCCTCGGTTGGTGATAATCACAGGGGCAATTTGGGCGGCTTTTTGGGCTTGCCCAAGGTGTTGGTTAAATTCACGGCTGGTCATAATGGTCATCAGCTGCCTCCTTATGTAGTAATGTAGCAACAATTGGCGAGATTATAGACAAAACTCCAGCAAATGCAAGGGTTAAAATCGTACCTGCGTTTTGAGCTGGTGGTGATAAATCGCCGCCGCTAAACCCAGCGTAGCACCGCCGAAAGCGGTGAGTTTCCACAACACATTTGCAATTTGGGTTAACTCGTATTGATTAAGCAACAGTTGCTGAAAACCGCTTAACGCCCAGCCCATCGGTGAAAATTGGGCGATGGTTTGCATCAGTTCAGGCATCACATAAACCGGCACCATAATGCCGCCAATCGCTGCCATAATGATAATACCGCCGCCGCCCAGTACCACGGCGTGTTCGGTGGTACGAGCAATCACGCTAACAAGCAAGCCATAACCCAATGCAGAGAAACTCACCGCAGAAGATAACACTGCATACGCTAGCCATTCGCCTGAAAGGCTAAAGGCAGGCATATCTAGCTTCGGCAACACAAAATAGCCCAGTGCCACCATTCCGACAAATTGCAGTTGATTGATCAAAAAATAGGGAATGAGTTTGGCGATAATCAATTGGAACGCCGAGGCTCTCGCCATTCGCAAGCGAGTGATGGTGTTGGTTTGGCGTTCCATTGCCATCACGTTGGAGAGCGGAATCATAATGAAAAACATGCCGAAAATTAGCCACGCGGGTACGCTGTGCTGCACCGAATTGGGCTTCGCTACCTCTTGCCCTTGGCGGTTGAGATAAATTTCTTGCCAAGGATTTTGGCTTAGATAGGCGTTGATTTGGGCAAATTTTTGATCCAGCTCTTGATTGACTTTTTTCTCGATCGCTTTGATCTGCTTGCGTTTATTGTTTTCTAGGGTGATATAGTTATTAGTGAGAAAATGGGCAAGGCGTTGCTCTGTGTAGTGCTTTTGCAACACGCCCTTCACGCCCAATAACCAACTGCGATCGACACTTGGATTGAGCCACAACTGCAGCGGTTTTTCTTCGGATAACGCGGTCTGTTCACGGTTAAAATTTGCAATAAGTAGCTCGAACTCCCCCCCTTGTAGCCGCTGCTGGTAGGCAGTCAGCTCACTCAAATCCGCTTGTTTGATCTGCCAATGTTCCGTTTGTAACGCGTGGAAAAAATCTTGGTTGAGGGCGTTATTCGGCTCACTTAACAGCACAATCGCATTTTGCTGGCGAACCTCATTGTTATTGCTGAGGGCGGCGGACATAATCAACATAAACAGAATCGGCATCATAAACAGCACCGCCACACCGTGCAGATCACGGCTTAATAGCCGAAGTTCTTTGAAGATCGAGGCAATTAACACGTTTTTCCCACCTGTTTATCCAAAAAATCTAAATAGAAACGCTCTAAAGAGTGATGTTGTGCAATCAGCGGCTGAATCTCACCTTGATAGATCAGCTCACCTTGATTTAACAGCACCAACCGCTGACAAAGTTGCTCAATTTCTTGCAAATAGTGGGAGGTATAAACCACGGTAATGCCTTGACGAGTGAGAGCGGCGACACTTTCTAAAATAAACTGGCGAGAAGCAGGATCGATGCCCACTGTGATCTCATCAAGAAAAATCACTTTCGGACGGTTAATCAAGCCAATCGCAAAATTTAACCGCCGTTTTAAACCTCCAGACAAATGTTTGGCGAGTTTATACCGATGATCTTGCAAGCCCGTTTTCTCTAGCAAATTTTCCAAATGTGCTTTGTCTTTAAGATGATAAAGTGCCGCAAAAAATGTCAGATTTTCCCATACCGAAAGCAACGGATAGAACGCAAAATCTTGTGGCACAAGGGAAATTTGATGGCGTTGAGATTTGGACAACTGCTCAAACGGCACGCCCTCAAACAAAATTTCCCCCGATTGCACCGCTTGCAACCCCGTGAGCAACGACATCAACGTGGTTTTCCCTGCTCCGTTCGGTCCGAGCAAACCAATGGCTTCGCCTGGTTGGATATGCAGATTGATGTTTTGTAAGCTATATTCCGTAGAACCAGTATAAATGTGAGATAAATTAAATACTTGTAGCATATTCTACTAATCTCTATTTAGCCTACTTATCCAAGAGTCCCAAGAATCTAATTCTATTGGGATCGCATGCTCACGCTCATACTTATGTCTTTCCCTGCTTTCTTCATAATCATTTTGACTTCTACCACCAATAATTACAGTTCTAATACAAATATCTTTATCAGGATCAACTAAGAGTTTTCCTGTTGGACTTAGTAAGTGTTTATTTTTGAAAGAACTATTTTCGATTTTATCTCTAATATTATGGCATTCCTTTCTGAATTCATCATATCTTTGATAAATAGCAATATCTATTCTATCTCTTATCTGTTTTGCTGCTTTATGAATATTATTGTGAAAATCTTTATATCCAGTTGGATTTAGTAACTTAAACTCTGCTCCTTTTACCTCAATAAGAATAACATCCATTCTGGATCTTCCAGTAAATACAACAAAATCAATAAATCCATCATTCAAAGGGAATTCAGGTATTACAATATATTCATCATTAGGATGTGCATACATCTCTCCTAATAAAGATAAATCAGACTGTAAGAAAGGAAGAATATCACTTCTCTCTTTTACGCCATTTTCAATAAGTTTCTTAAATTCAGATTTGGATTTTTTATTCTTTTCAATCTCGAGATATCTACGAGTATATTCTGGGTTTTGATGATATTTTTTAGTATAAAATGTACTATGAGACTGGATTATCTGAGTAGTACGATCAAAGATATATTTATTATCTAAGCTATTAGATGCTAGTTCGAGAATAAAAGATTTCCCATCATCGATTAAATTAACTAAACTATTTAGAGAAATAGATTCCCATTCTGGGTTAGTATTTTCAGAACTTAAAGTAACAATATCAAACTTAAATGGTGTATAACTGTCTTTTTTATCATAGTCTTCATAGTGTTCAATAAAAATAGCATTACCACACACATATCCCATTTTGTTTAAGTATTTTATGATATGCTCAATACAATTAGTTACTGATTGACCATCATTATTATCAAGCTCAGTTAGAATAACGATAATCTTTTTTTGGGCTGTAAAAATTCTAACTCTACAAAATCCGTTATCTGCATGCTTTATATTACCTTTGAAATCTAAAATAAAATCTGATACTTTCATGAAACATCTCTACTTTTATATAGTTAAATTAACTTTCTCCATATTACTTGCTCATAATCTGCTATTTTTCTCAAACATTCCGCTACTTCTTCATACCCATTCTTCATAGGTTTTCTGCACTGTTTCACACATAAATTAGCAAATTCACGCCATTGGTCGCCGATTTCGGTCATTTGGATTGAGGCTTGTTTGAACTTCGGCTCTTGGCAAATGTCCGCAGCTTGTTCAAGGAAGCAGGCATAGAGATAACGGAAGCCTGCACCGCCTGTGCCGATTTCTTCCTGCATTCGCACAATATGCCCGAGGTAAAGTTTTTTGTATTTGTCCGATTTTTTACTTGTAGCTAGTTTCTCAATCGACTTCGCCACGGTGCGAACGCCTTTCACGCCGACAAAAAACAGCGGAGCCAGCATCTGTTTTGCCTGTTTGCGAATGGCTTGGCGAGTGAGTGTGGGGAGATCAAGGGGGTGAGAATCACCGACTTTTTGCAAAAAATACATCAAGCCGTTTGCCGCCAATGCCCCTTTAGCAAACCGAGCTTTTTGCAAATCTGCCACTGAGCAACGTTGCACCGTTTCAAATACAGGATCGCTGATCAAATATTCCTCTTGCTCTTTGCCGTACACCAACAAATTGTGTGCGTTAAAATGGAACCGCATTTCAGGCGGAAAATAAGGCAGCCAAAAAACGGAAGTCTGCAAGCCGACTAATTCGCCTTGTTCAAGGGCTTGATCAAGTGCCTTTTGTCCTTCATCTTCCGAGCGAAATTTCTGCATTTTCAACGGTAATTTAAGGCTTTTGCTGATGTTTTTAATGATCGCTTTCGGCGGCATTCGATAGGAAATCAACGGCATTCCGCCTACTTTGATGATCGGCAGATACACAAAGGTTAAAGCGTGAGCCAAGCCAAATACCATCGCCTCATTGAGATCAATGCCATTGGCTTTTAACATTGTGGACATTACACCGCTTTCACAGTGGGCGGTATGTTGGTGGGTAAAAGTGTTCATTTGCAAATTTTTGACAGAATGTGACCGCTTATTTCTTCAGTTTCAAGAGCTGTTCAATATAGATTTCACCCTCTTGTTCTTTTTCTAAACGGCGTTGTTGGTTAAATTTATCATATTCTAACAAGGCTTTTTCATCGGCTTGTTTTTTGCTTACTGCCCCTTGGTTTTTCAAGACATTTCTATCGTTGAAAGCAAGAAAATTATCCAATTTTTCTTCCCAATCTTTTAAGAAAAATTGTTTTTTACGACTGGCTTGGTCTTCGGCAAAATCTAACCACATCGAAACAATTCGATTTAGTGCGGTGATTTCTTGTTCATTCAAATAGTTCTTCGCTACCGTCACATCTTTCTTGACTACCTCAGTCCCGCGAAAATTGGTGAGCCCCATATTGGGTAATTCGGCGTTTGCTCGTTGAAAAATGAGTTCAGCGGCTGTTTTATCCGTACACGCAAAATGTAACTTATTCTGTATTTTTTGGAAGAATTGGGTTGTTTCTTTAAAACTGGGTTGGTAATCCGCTGCAAGGGTAAAAATCTCTCGAACTCGCAAATACATTCGTCGCTCACTCGCTCGAATATCCCGAATTTTTTCCAATAACAGGTCGAAATAATCGTCTGCTTGATTTGTGCCTATCGGAGGATTTTTCAACCGCACTTCATCTAATACAAAGCCTTTCTGAATATATTCCCCCAATGTACGGGTTGCCCATTGGCGAAACTGTGTACCACGAGTTGAACGCACGCGATAACCCACTGCTAAAATCATTGGCAAGGCATAAATTTGCGTATTGTAATTCTTACCGTCAGAAGCAGTTGTCAACTGAAAGTTGACAACTGAATCTTCACTCAATTCATTTTCCGCTAGAACAGCTTTAATATGTTTACTGATATTTTGCTTAGTGGTTTGATAAAGCTCTGCCATTTCCAACTGACTTAACCAAAGCTGAGAACCCAATTGTCGAAGAGTGAATTGAGATAAGCCGTCTTCGGTGGTGTAGATGATGATGTTATTTTCTATCATATTTAGCTATCAATGAATGTCAATAAGTGCTCTTGCTGTATCTCTCAGTATATAAATTGCATAAATAAATACTGTTATAAAGAGAACACTTATAGTATGCTCAATTAGGTCAGGATATATGGAATAACTTTCTTTTGAAGAAAAAATTGACAATATTAATGCAGCAGCAATTAAAATAACTTGCTCATTTATTGATTTCCAAATTTCAGCCTTAGAATTTTCAAAGTTGCTCATGCTAGGATCACGAACTGACATTCTAGTTAAAATAATTGATAATACAGCTATATTGATAGCTAATAATGTGGTCAGTAAACTAATTAAATTTTTTTGGAAAAATTCTCTCGTGAAATCTGTACCAATCAAATATTCTAATAAATGGACGATTATTCCAAAGAAAAGAGTAACACAAAATGTTTTAAATATTTCCATTATTATCACCTTTAACAATAGATAATATGATTTCTTTTACATATTCTGGTGAACCCGCTAACTCAAAAGAGTCACAGCTAAAAGTTAGTGATCCTGTATTTATATCTATTAACCTTTTTGCTCCTTTGAATTGAACTCTAATATTACCGCCACCTTGACTGCTATAACTCACAAGATCATTAATGGTTGGATTATCTGGCTCTATGGTTAAACTCGTATTCTCCGCAGCATTCAACTTTAAATCAGTTCTAGCCGTGTTAGATGTTTTTGCTAGGTTCTTTAAGTCATCACTTAATACTCTTGAAATATTTGCCATATTTGGAGTAATAAGATTAAACTCAAGTTTTTTTATGGATTTTCCTTTAATGAGATCCCAAAATAACTTATTGTCATAAATTGGGTTGAAATGTACGCTTAGATTATGGATTTCTAAGATTTTATTAACACGTTTGCTTAGTTTATTTACTGCGTATTGAGTTTTTGCAAAGGCAGTTGTTCTTTTTTCTATTGCAATCACTTGTTCATCTTTGTTATTTAAAATAATAATATAAACTTTTGGCCAATTCTCTAACTCTTGAGTGGTAAACTTATCTGTTTCCACTGTCATAGACTTAGGTGTCGCCATTAAATAAACATAAATCTCACTTTTCGCTAATTCTTCTTTTGGATAAACTTTTTTGAAAAGGATTTTCTTTAACCCCTCCACTTCATCTAAATGTGAGTTACTGCATAAATTATTAAATGCTTCTATAAAATAGGCATTCTTGTTTTTCAATAGTTCATCAATACTCTTTTCTGGAATATTAAATAAGTCTAATTGCTTTCTCTCAAGTAGGATTATTTGGTAACGATATAATTCAAAGTTATAATTTTCTCTGATCATAAAAGTATGCCTCATAAACGTTTAGATGATAATAAATGAATTGAGGTTCCAAACACCCCCGCATACACCCGCAACTTCCTTTCCGACAACCTCGCAAACACCTCAGGTCTAAAATGCCGTTTGATCTGCCATTGCCAAAAGCCGGTGGCTTGGGCGAGGGTGGGTAAGTCGTAGCGGTTTTTGTACATCAGGTAATAAATTGAGGATTTTTCGCCGTTTCTGACCGCTTGTAGGGCGGCTTCGGCTTGTTGGTCTAGTTCATCTACGGCTTGTTGAGTGGCAAATTCTTCTGTTTGCCAGCCAGAGCTGGTGGCGGTTTGGTAATTGCCATTTTGGGTGGCGTACACCACTTTTTTCTGCCCACGGAAGATTTTGCTGTCGTCTTGAGGAATATCTTCAATATCCATAATTTTTCTCGCAAAATTTGCAAAAAGTAGGGGGAAAACAGCCCCCGTTGCAATGATTAAACCTTGATTTACTCCCTGTTTAATACTTCCAACAACATAAAGCAGGAGGAAAAACGCCCACTTTCCGGCACATAGCACAGCACTTTTTGTCCTGTTTTTAGTTGGTGAGTGCGGGTAAATTCTTCCAACATAATATAGATAGAAGCTGAACCCGTGTTGCCTTTGGTAGTGAGGTTGGTGAACCATTTTTCTTGGGGAATGGCAAAGCCAATCCGCTCCAGCCCTTCGCTCAATTTATTGCGGAAAAAGCCCGAGGAATAGTGCGGCAGCAGATAATCGATCTGCTCGGCATTGAGCTGATATTTTTCGATCAAACGAGCCAAGGCTTTTTCCACGGTGTAGCGGACGATGTTTTCGTTGAGCAATTTCACATCTTGTTTCACCGCCATGACGCTGCGTTTTTCTCGCTCGGCAGGCGACATATTTTTCCAGCTGGTGTAACGTTCATTCACAAAATCCGCCCCCGCGTACATACACACGGGCATTTCATTGGCGTAGGAAATCAGCTCGATCCACGCAATTTTAAAACTTAATCCCGTTGCGTTTGGCTGGTTGCTTAAATGCACCGCCCCCGCCCCGTCCGACAGCATCCAACGCAGGAAATCTTTTTCAAAACCGATTTCCGGTTTCGCCTCTTCAAGCTGCTTGGCTTGAATTTCCGCTTTGAAATTTTCGCCTCGCATAATGGCGGAAGCACATTCAGATGCAACCGCCACTGCACTTTGGTGTTCGCCTGTCCGCACCGCATTGAAGGCGTGTTTCATCGCCGCCATTCCCGCAGCACACACGCCCGAAAAGGACATCACTTCCATCGGTGGAGCCTTGTCCAACAAGCCGTGCACCATCACCCCCTGCCCCGGCATAATTTGATCGGGGTAGGAGGTGGCAACCGCGAGGCTGCTAAATTCATTGGCAGAAATGCCTAAGGATTTCACCGCCTGTGCGGCAAGCTCGGTGCTGGTGTGCGTAGCTTGGCGTGTGATCGGATCAATGGCATAGTGGCGTTGTTCAATGCCGTTCGAACGCAAAATCATTTTCCGCACTCGTGATGGCACATCGCCTACCATTCCAAGCACTTGCTCCATTTCATCATTGGAAACGGGGTCATTTGGCAAAAAGGCGGCAATGTTGTTGATGTAAACGGTGGATAGCATCATTTTATTCCGTATAAACGTATCTATTAGCGTTGTCTTCTACCCGTAATCCGACACCACTCTTCTTTTTCCACCACGGGATCTAAGGCAAAAGCGGTTTGATAAGCTTCACACACAGATTCTGCTTGGGTGGCAAGAATACCCGAAAGCCCCAAATCGCCCTGCGGTTTCACCAACGAGATGATCTGCGGGGCTAACTCTTTGAGTGGGCCTGCCAAAATATTGGCGACCACCACATCAGCCTGTAAATCTTTCGGCTGATCTTTGGCTAAGAACAGTTGCAATTTGTCCGCCACACCATTGGCTTCCGCATTATTGCGACTGGCAAGAATCGCTTGTGGATCAATGTCGATGCCGATTGCCGATTTTGCCCCCAGTTTTAACGCCGCAATCGCCAAAATGCCCGAGCCGCAGCCGAAATCGATCACGGTTTTACCTGCTAAATCGAGGCTATCGAGCCATTGTAAGCAGAGTGCGGTGGTCGGGTGCGTACCTGTACCGAAGGCTAAACCAGGATCTAGCATCACATTCACCGCATTTGGATCAGGCACGTCTCGCCAACTTGGGCAGATCCACAACCGCTTGCCGAATTGCATTGGGTGGAAATTATCCATCCACTCCCGCTCCCAATCTTTGTCTTCAATTTGTTCGATTTTATACGCAAAATCAGGCTCAATCACGCCACTTTGCTGCAATATCACCACAATTTCCTGCATATCCGTTTCAGCGTCAAACAACGCCACCACGTCCGTATTGCCCCACAAGCGAGTTTCGCCCGGTAACGGCTCAAAAATGGGTGTGTCTTGGCTGTCCATAAAGGTGACCGACACCGCCCCAATTTCTGCTAAAAAATCACTCATTTGTTCTGCTTTTTGATCTGTACTATTTAAGCGAATTTGTACCCACGCCATAAAAATATTCCTTATATCAAATTGAATTTGCTGAATTTTGCAAAAAGTCGGGGTTCTCACCCCCTTGTAGCCTTACTCCACACTAAATTGCCCCATTGCCCCACGATCTCGTAGCATCAAATCGGATACGCCGAAGGTAAAGGGCTGATTTTTCGGGGCAGAATGCTCAAAGCGAACTAAAATTGTCGTAGGCTGGTCTTTTTCAAGCCAAATCGTATCTCGCCACGCCAGCTGTTTGTGGGGGAATTTCTGCTGATTTTGCGTTTCGATAATAAATTTCGCCCCTTGTAGCGTGAAGCCAATCGGCTCGTTGCTAGTCAGATACCAACGCTCCACCGTGCCTTTTTTCGCCGTAAAATCAATCCGTTGTGGATCAAAGCGTTGTTGGTTGATCAATCGGTCGAGAGGTCGTAAGGTAAATTTTCGTTCTTGGGCGATTTTTAGTACAAAATCGTCCAAGTTAAACGCAGGCAACACCGCTTCGCTATTCAGGGCGGACGGCAAGCCTTGCGGACGAAACTCCACCACCACGTTATCCACCAACTCATCATCATTGGCGAAAAGTTGCTCAAAAAAATGGAAAACGCCCCGTTTTTGCCCTGTGATCAGAGAGACTTTGTCGCCTTCGTTTAAATCGAGCAGCAGCTCAACCCGTTCACTTGGCGAGAGCGAAACGCTCTCTTGTTCCAGCGGTTCTGCCAAAAAGCCTTGCCCTGTGGCGATAAGATAGAGCGGTTTGTCGTTATCCAACCGCAGTTCGTAACGGCGAGAAAGGGACGCATTGACCACTCGCAACCGCACCCAACCCCGCGGTACATCAAAATAGGGCGATGCCTGCCCGTTCACAAACAGCCGTTTGCCGAAAAATTGCAGGGCTTGAGTGTCGAGCAACTGTTCGCCCGATTTGCTAATCAGTTGATCTTGCAACATCAGCGGAATATCGTCCACACCGTATTTGTTCGGCAGTTTGGCTTTGCGGCTGTCGCTGTCTTCAATCAGCCACAGCCCTGCAATGCCACGGTAGGTTTGGTAGGCAGAATTCAACATGGTGTCAGCGTGATACCACGCCGTGCACGCAGGTTGATTGACGGTTAAAATCGGCGACCAACTGCTATTCGGTGCCAGTTGGCGGTGGATTGAGCCTGCCATTTCGGTGGGAGCAAGTAGCCCTTGAATGTTGATCGACAAGGCTTGCGGTAGGCTGTTGGTGTAGGTTAATCGCACCGCATCGCCCGATTTCACTCGCACGGTGGGGGCGAGATAACGTCCGTTCACGCCCCAAACATCGACTAATTTGCCTGCATCAAATTGGGTTTGTGCTGGGCGGAAATCTAGCCGAATCGGGCGACCACGCCCCACGTCCATCAAAGGCGGAATCGGCAATTTTGGGCGGTCTTTAGCCAGCACAGCATTTGGCACACTCACCATTGCGGTGGCGAAGGCGGTGCGTTTAAGAAATTGGCGGCGTGATGTGTTCATATTAGCAACTTCATCGTAGGATGGGCTTTAGCCCATCACAAAAATTGTGTGTTATTTGTAAAATTTGGACGGAATATCACCGCTTGTATTGATGGGCTAAAGCCCATCCTACCGATTTTCTAATTCCGTTACTTCCCGATCGAGTTCGACTAATTTCGCTGCCATTACGTCTTGGCAATGCTCGATCAATTCACGCAAATTATCACGGTTATAACCACTGGTATCAATCGGCTCAAGGGTTTCACAAATCACTGTGCCATTATCCCAACGGTTTAAATCCACTTTATTGTGTAGGCTGGAACAAACCACAGGCACAATCGGCACGCCTGCGGCAATGGCGGTGTGGAAAGCCCCTGTTTTAAACGGTAGTAAGCCACGTCCACGGCTGCGAGTGCCTTCAGGGAACATCCAGATAGAAATTTGCTTTTCCCGAATGATGTCGCCCACTTTGTTCATCGTGCTGATCGCACTGCTGCGTTTTTCCCGATGAATAAAAATGTTGCCCGTTGCCCAATAGACCAAACCGAAAAATGGAATCCAAATCAGGCTACGTTTGCCGACACTCACGGTGCGAGGCGGTACCATTGCTGCAATCGTCACCATATCATAGTTATTTTGATGATTGCCGATATAGATCGCAGGTTGGTTAAATTCTGGTTTTTTGCGAGTGATCACTTTTAAACCCAGTAACGGATGCAACGCCCCAAAGGCACGTGCCACCACACCGACACTACTTGGGTGGCGAAAACGAACTAAGGCGTAAAGTGTGCCGACAAGGCAAATCAAAATAGCGGCAACTACCACCGCCACAATTCGAGCGAATTTCAACATAATCTTTTCCTATTGCAAAATTTGGCGAAGTATAACAAAAAACCGCCAAGGCGTGCGGTTTTCATTTGCGAGAAAAATGGTATAGTAGCTAAGATTTTTCACTCACATAAAGGATATTTTTATGACAACCATTACCCTTGCAGGCAACCCGATTGAAGTCGCAGGCGAATTCCCGAAAGTTGGTACAACTGTGGAAAACTTTACCTTAGTCGCCAATGATTTATCTGAAGTTGCGTTGGCAGATTTTGCTGGCAAACGCAAAGTGTTGAACATTTTCCCAAGTATCGACACCGGCATTTGTGCGGCTTCCGTGCGTGTGTTTAACCAAAAAGCGGCTAACTTAGCCAACACTGTGGTGCTATGCATTTCAGCAGATTTGCCATTCGCCCAAGCTCGTTTCTGTGGGGCAGAAGGCATTGAAAATGCAAAAACCTTATCCAGCTTCCGCAAAAAATGCTTACACACTGCCTTAGGCGTGGATATTGCCACCGGCCCATTGGCAGGTTTAACCGCTCGTGCGGTGATTGTGTTAGACGAAAACAACACAGTAATCCACAGCGAGTTAGTGCCAGAAATCAAACAAGAACCGAATTTTGAGGCAGCGCTCGCAGTGCTTGCCTAATTCTTTGAAAGTCAATGGCTTAACTCAACAGCGTTAAGCCATTTTTTTAGTTAAATAAGTGCCTTTAATCGATACAACGCCTCTAACGCCTGCTTTGGCGTGAGCTCGTCAGGATTAATTTCGGCTAGTGCCATATCTAATGCACTTGATGTGGCATGTTGCGTATCCTGCTGCTCTTCTTGTCGCCTTGCAAGGGGGGGAGAAAACGGCAGATTTTGCAAATTTTCCCTTTCAGTTACCAATAGCAAATCCCCTTGCGGACTATCATGCAAAGACGTTCTCTGCTGCGAAAGTTGTTCGAGCTGGGCAAGTTTTTGCTTTGCCAGTTGAATCACGGGTTTCGGTACGCCAGCCAAAGCCGCCACCGCCAAGCCGTAACTTTTGCTTGCCGCCCCTTCTTGCACGCTGTGCATAAAGGCGATGCTATCGTTGTGTTCAAGGGCATCTAAATGCACGTTCGCCACGCCTTTGAGTTGGTTCGGCAGGCTGGTGAGTTCAAAATAGTGGGTGGCGAACAGGGTCATTGATTGCGATTTTTTCGCCAACCACTCGGCACACGCCCACGCCAGCGACAAGCCGTCATAGGTGGAGGTGCCACGCCCAATTTCATCGACCAGCACCAAACTTTTGTCGGTGGCTTGGTGCAGAATGTTCGCCATTTCGGTCATCTCCACCATAAAGGTCGAACGCCCTGATGCCAAGTCGTCCGATGCCCCAATTCGGGTGAAAATGCGGTCGATCGGGCCGATTTCCGCACTTTCCGCAGGCACGGCACTTCCGATATACGCCATCAAGCTAATCAACGCAATTTGTCGCATATAGGTGCTTTTTCCGCCCATATTCGGTCCGGTGACAATCAGCAAATGGCGTTGTGGGTTGAGATAAACAGGGTTGGCGATAAACGGTTTATTCAGCACCTGCTCAACCACAGGGTGGCGACCGTCTTTGATGTTAATAATGCGGTTCGGGCTGAAAGTTGGCATTACATAATTGAGATTTTCCGCTCGTTCGGCAAGGTTGGTCAGCACGTCCAATTCTGCCAGTACTAGGCTTGCCAGCTGCAACTCGGCAAGACGTGGCAAAATCAGGTCAAATAGCTCTTCATACAACTGCTTTTCTAACGCCAACGATGCACCTTTGGCTTTCAGCACCTTGTCTTCGTAGGTTTTCAATTCAGGAATGATGTAACGCTCGGCATTTTTCAGGGTTTGGCGGCGAACATAGTGAATCGGGGCTTTGTGCGATTGCCCTTGGCTGATTTGAATGTAGTAGCCGTGCACGGCATTAAAGCCGATTTTGAGCGTATCTATCCCTGTTTTTTCTCGCTCTCGGATTTCTAACTCTTCCAAATATTTGTTTGCCCCTTCGGCAAGCGTTCGCCATTCGTCCAGTTCAGCGTTGTAGCCTGCGGCAATCACGCCGCCATCACGGATCAACTGCGGTGGCGTGTCGATAATCGCTCGCTCAAGCAAGGCGTGAATATTGGAAAAATCGGCGATTTGACGGAGCATTTGATCTAAGCAAGGGGTCAGATCTTGCGAAAATTCTGCAATCTCTGGCAGTTGTGCCAAGGCTGTACGAAGGCGAGTGAAATCCCGTGGACGAGCCGAACGCAAGGCAATGCGAGCTAAAATCCGCTCCATATCGCCAAGCTGCTGCAACAACGGTTGAAGCGGTTCGATTCGCTCATTTTGCTGCAAGGCGAGAATGGTTTGTTGGCGAGTTTTGAGTTTTGCCAAATCCCGAATTGGCTGATGGATCCAACGTTTCAACAAACGGCTGCCCATTGGGGTGACACATTTATCCAACACCGCCGCCAACGTATTTTCCACGCCACCGCTTAAATTGGTGGTCAGTTCCAAGTTTCGGCGAGTGGCAGCATCCAGCAAAATCGTGTCGCTGTTTTGTGCCAAATGAATCGCATTGATGTGCGGCAAGGCGGTGCGTTGCGTTTCTTGGGCGTAATGGAATAAACAGCCTGCCGCACACAAGGCAATCACGGCTTTTTCCACGCCAAAGCCACTCAAATCTTGCGTGCCAAATTGGCGGTTGAGTAGCTGAATAGCGGTAACCAGCTCAAACTCCCACACAGGGCGGCGGCGTAAGCCTTTGTAGCCTTGCAAAATGCCTGCAGCGGCAAAATCTTCAGGGTAGAGAATTTCGGCTGGCTGTGTGCGTTGCAATTCCGCACTCAACGCCTCCGCACTCGGCAACTCGCTGATCAAAAACCGCCCCGATGCCATATCCAAAGTCGCCAAGGCGAAGCTGCCTTTTTCGTGGTAAACGCAAGCGATCAGATTGTCTTGGCGTTCGGGCAACAAGGCTTCATCGCTGACCGTTCCCGGCGTAACAATCCGCACCACTTTGCGTTCAACAGGCCCTTTACTGGCGGCAGGATCGCCCACTTGTTCGCAAATAGCGACCGATTCGCCCAAGGCTACCAGTTTTGCCAAATAACCTTCCACCGCGTGATACGGCACGCCCGCCATCGGAATCGGCTCGCCCGCCGATTGCCCCCGTTTGGTCAGTGAAATATCCAACAACGCCGCCGCTTTTTTGGCATCATCATAAAACAGCTCGTAAAAATCGCCCATTCGATAGAACAACAAGATGTCAGGGTTTTGGGCTTTGAGTTGCAGATATTGCTGCATCATTGGGGTGTGTTGATTAATTTTATCCATAATTTCCATATATCTATCTTATGCAATACATTGATATTATTGTATTTAATTTTTCTCAATGTATTGTAAAGATCTATTAGGTTTCATGTAGTCTCACTAAAACCTATGTATAAATGTAGGTTTTATCGATGTGCTGTATAAAAAATAGTGTTATCCCGCTATTATACTTTAATTGGGAAGAGTTATAGTAATGTTATAAGAAACAGCTAACCGCAGAAACGCTCAAATTAAAACGAGGGAAATTATCGATAAGATTAATGGCAAACAACAAAGGCGGAAATTCTCCGCCTTAACATCAATGTCAAAGATGCGACTAGAAAATCGCCTCTACTCGAAGAAACGCCCCCAAGTGATGTGGGCGAGTTAATGCTTTATTATTGTAAAGGGACAGCCCTGGCTGAATAAACAACCATTCACGCAACACTGGCTGTCTCCAGCTAACAAAAGGTCCATAACGAGTAACACGTGGCGATTTTTTCTGTATTTCTCCACCTAAAAATATACCGTAATTTAAACGCTTATGTCCTGTAAAATGATGTTCACGATAAAGGCTATTCCCCCAACGCATCTGCTCTTTGCCGTCATGGGTATATTCAATATACGAGTGGTTATTCACAAATGCACGCTCAGATTCCACCCATTTATTATCAAGATTGGTGCGTACATAATGCTTACTATTTAACCCATAGCGATAAATTTGCTCTAGCCTCGTTGAAAGCTGTGCAGAATGTTGCCAAACTCTAGCTGCATTAACACGCAAAAAGACATCGGCGCCAGAGCGAACTCCCACGTCCACAT
The DNA here is from genome assembly GCA_030528525.1 of Pasteurellaceae bacterium. Lineage (GTDB taxonomy): Bacteria > Pseudomonadota > Gammaproteobacteria > Enterobacterales > Pasteurellaceae > JAUMYT01. The sequence continues at coordinate 36,356 of JAUMYT010000008.1, read as the reverse complement.
CGGTATCCACTCCCCAACGTTTAATCCCATCTGACCAACGTAATGCAAGAGAGTTATTATCTCGTCTGGTTTGGCGGCTATCGTAGCGTTTATCTTTCTCGAGTGGCGATTTGTAATTCGGTACCACTTGATTCTTTTCTTGTGCTTGGTTATCTAACATTTCATCACCGGCTACTAAACTGAAATGCTTTTTCAATGCCGGCAGACGAATTTTGGCTCGCACTCTTGGTTTAATACTATATCCATCAAAGGCATTCCACTGATTATCTAACATCAGGCGTAAATTTGCAGAGGCGGGGTCATCTGGATCTGGCGTGCCTAGCCAGTCATCAAGGGTATTTGACCAATTGTGTAAGGTGTTCCTCACTTGCTGATGCTTTTGATCTAGGATTGTGCTATGTGCCAGTGCACTACTTGAAACCAGCACAGCACACAGAAAAAGGGAAAGTTTGGTGTGTTGCATAAAATACCTCCAGAGGTGTCGTACATATCGTACGCTAAAATGGCACAAAGCTGAACCACAAGGGGGTAAGAAAACCAAAGATTTTGCAAAATAGCACAACTTATGCCACACACCAAGCCTGTAATTGCTTCAATGCCTTGTCAAACAACCGATAGATCATCTCATATTGTGCTGTATCAGCCGAAAGCGTCGGATTAAATTCAGTTAACTCAAAGACAGCTAAATTAGGCAAATCAAGTAATATAGCGAGTATTTCGGCTAACTCTGATTCACTGAAACCTTGTGCTACCGGCGTACCTGTTGCAGACAACAAATCTGAATCAAGCGAATCAATATCAAAACTCACATAGACCATATCCAAATCAGCGAATTGCGTTTTCACTTGATGAAGGACTTGCTCAATGCCTAGCTGTCGCATTTTTTCGCTGGAATAATGTGGAATTTGCCAGCGTTCAAGCAACGCACGTTCTTCAGGCTCATAATCTCTCAAGCCTAAAAAGCACAAATCTTGAGGCAAGATCCCTGCTGATTGTGGAGCAAGCTGTTTTAACTTCTGCCAGTAATCCGCCACCTCAACAGGCACTATCTGTTTAGCATTTTCTTGATTATCTTCTCGAATCAACGCAGCTAAAGTCATGCCATGAATATTGCCCGACGGCGTGGTGTATGGTGTGTGTAAATCGGCGTGGGCATCAATCCAAATGACACCAATGCGTTTATCTGGATAGGCGTGGCAAAGAGCTGAAATTGTCCCTATCGCATTCGAATGATCGCCTGACAAAATCACAGGGAAAGCGGGTTGTTGGTAAATTTCGCTTAAAGGCTGAAGAAATCGTTGAAAGAAAGCGGTGAGATTATCAATATATTTTGCAGGTGGTTGGCAGAATGGACTGTCGGCTTGATTGACGAAAATATATTCAGGAGGGCTGATTAAGTTCGCCTGCTCACACAGCCACTGCACGCCCAAATGCGTGCCTCGTTTACCTGCCCCAACATCAGACAAAATCTGAACAATATTCACGGTTTGCGTTGTTTGCATAGTCATCTCCTTGCAGAATGCAAACTATTGTGCGGATTTTCTCTCAACTTGCAATCAAAAATTTAACAAAACTGAAACAAATATTTAAAAATTAGAGGTGTATCACATTTTGTTGTACAACAATCCCCCTTTACAAGGGGGAGAGAAAACGGGAGATAAGGCAAAATACTCATTTGCCTATTTTGGCAACCGTTGGCACTTAGGGCAGAAAAAACTATTGCGTTGTCCAATCACTTTCGCCTCAATACGGGAGCCACAATCATTACAGGCTTCGCCTTTGCGTCCATACACTTGTAACACTTGAGAAAAATAACCCGGCTTACCATTAGGTTGAATGAAATCTTTCAAGGTGGTACCGCCTTGAATAATCGCCTTATGCAACACCGATTTAATCACTTGCACCAAACGTTCGCACTGCTTCGGCTTGAGATTTTGCATTGCCATTTCAGGGTGAATACCCGCTAAGAACAGCGATTCACAAGCATAAATATTGCCCACCCCAACCACTACGGCATTATTCATAATGAAATTTTTCACCGCCACCGTTTTGTGGCGGCTCTGTTTATACAAATAATCTGCAGTAAACGCCTCTGAAAGGGGTTCTGGCCCGAGTTTTGCCAACAACGCGTGATCTTCAGCACGTGCAGCCCATAACCACGCCCCAAATTTGCGTGGATCGTTATAACGCAAAATGGTGCCATCGGTGGTGATGAGATCAACGTGATCGTGCTTACCAATCGCCTTATCCGTCTGTGTATTCAAAATGCCCAACGAGCCAGACATGCCTAAATGCACCAAAATATCGCCTTTATCAGTGCGAATGATGAGATATTTCGCACGGCGATCGACCGCCGTAATCTGAGCATCTGACAGCGAGGCAAGCTCATCACTGACTCGCCAACGCAATTGCGGCTGACGCACAACAATCTTGGCAATCGTTTTGCCGATTAAATAAGGCGAGATACCTCGTACACTCGTTTCAACTTCAGGTAATTCAGGCATAGGTTTTACCGTTTGGTGACGTGCTATTTCGTTAAAAGATCTAAAGCTTCTTGGTATTTTGCGACAGTTTTTTCAATCACCTCCGCAGGCACTTTCGGGGCAGGGGCTTGTTTGTTCCAACCGCTATTTTCTAGCCAGTCCCGCACGAATTGTTTATCGAATGACGGTGGATTCGAGCCTTCTTGATAGGTATCAACCGACCAAAAGCGGCTAGAATCTGGCGTAAGCACTTCGTCCATCAAGGTCAACACGCCGTTTTCATCTAACCCGAACTCAAATTTCGTGTCGCAAATAATAATGCCTTTGGTCAGTGCATATTCGGCTGCTTCGGTGTAAAGGGCAAGGGCAGCCTCTTTCACCTGTTTTGCGAGTTCCGTTCCTATTTGGCGTTCACACTCCTCATAGCTGATATTGATGTCGTGATCGCCTACCTCCGCTTTGCTCGACGGTGTGAAAATTGGCTCTGGCAACTTGCTCGCCTCCACCAAGCCTTGTGGCAACGGCAAACCACAAATCGTGCCTGTTTGCTGATAATCTTTTAATCCACTGCCCGTTAAGTAACCTCGCACAATGGATTCAATTTTCACTGGCGTTAAGCGTTTGCACACCACCGCACGATGTTGAATCGCTTCGGCTTCTTCTTTCGGCAGTACATCAAACACGGAATCGCCTGTGAAATGATTCGGCATGATATGAGCCAATTTATTGAACCAGAAATTGGAAATTTGGGTCAAGATTTCGCCTTTACAGGGAATCGGATCATCTAAAATCACATCAAATGCGGACAAACGGTCAGTTGCAACCATCAACATACGTTTGTCATCAATTTCATACAGATCACGCACTTTGCCCGAGTAGATTTTTTTAAGACTGATTTGCATACCACACCTTACATCATAAAATGAAAAAACGGGCGGATTATAACAAACAAACGCAAACGTTTGCATATTTTTCCCGTTTCTCACCCCCTTGTCGCTGCCCTGCCATTCCATTGATGGATTTTCTCCCCGCCACATTGTGAGTCGTCAGCGATTTGCGTACAATGCCTTTTATTTGTGGAAGATTTGTTATGCTCTCTAACCAAAAAATTCTAATCGGAATCACCGGCGGTATCGCTGCCTACAAAACCATTGAACTGATTCGTTTACTCAAAAAAGCCAATGCCGACGTGCGTGTGGTGCTGACCCCTGCTGCCGAACATTTCGTGACACCACTCACATTGCAAGCCATTTCGGGCAATGCCGTATCCACTTCGTTGCTTGATCCGCAGGCAGAATTGGCAATGGGGCATATTGAGCTGGCAAAATGGGCAGATTTGGTAGTGATCGCCCCAGCGAGTGCCGATTTTATCGCCCGTTTGCGAGCAGGAATGGCCAATGATCTGCTTTCCACCCTTTGTCTTGCGACCGCTGCCCCGATTTTACTTGCCCCTGCGATGAACCAGCAGATGTACAAACAACCGATTGTGCAAAAAAACCTGAAAAAATTACGTAAACAAGGCGTGCTGACGGTTGGGCCAAACAGCGGTTTCCAAGCCTGTGGTGACGTGGGCGAGGGGCGAATGGCAGAGCCGCAAGAAATTTTCAGTGCAATTGAAGCCTATTTTGCGGACACGCAAGATCTCGCTGATCTTAGTGTGGTGATTACCGCAGGCCCGACACGTGAAGCCATCGATCCTGTACGTTATATCAGCAATCACAGCTCGGGCAAAATGGGCTTTGCGATTGCGGATGCCTTTGCTAAACGCGGGGCAAAAGTGACGCTGATTGCAGGCCCAGTGAACTTGCCAACGCCTGAAAAAGTGAAACGCATTGATGTGGTTTCCGCCTTAGAAATGGAACAGCAAGCGGTCAGTTTGGCTCAACAATCGGCGATGTTTATCGGCTGTGCTGCGGTGGCGGATTACCGTGTGGAACAGGTTGCCGAGCAGAAAATCAAAAAGACCGATGAGAGTAACGAACTGACGCTAAAATTGGTGAAAAATCCCGATATTATTGCAAATGTCGCCCATCTTGCAGAAAACCGCCCGTTCGTTGTCGGTTTCGCGGCGGAAACGCAAAATGTGGCGGAGTACGCCAAACGCAAGCTAGAACGGAAAAAGTTAGATCTGATTTGTGCCAATGATGTGTCTGGTGGGCAAGTGTTCGGGGCAGACGACAACCGTTTACAGCTGTTCTGGCAAGATGCAAATTTGCAGATTTTGGATAAAATCTTACCCCTTGCAAACAAGGTAAATGTCGCGCGTTTATTAGTGGACGACATTGCCACTCTGTTTAAGCAAAAAAGCCTCGCGGAGAATAAACCCCACAAGACTTTTTAGGTGAACACTGCGTTGTTATGTGCTTTTTCAATTAACCTTTCATTTTGGTCACCGCTTCATCGGTTGTCCATAAATCGTTAGCAATCAGACGGAAATTGATTAAGGCTGCGAGGTAGCCATCGCCTTCTGGCAAGCTTGGGCCTGCCGTCGCATCTTTCACCACGGTAACTTCAAAGCCTTGCTCAATTAATTCACGTAAATGTGCTTCGACACATAAGTTGGCCGCCATCCCAGCTAAAATCACTTGGTCAACTTTTAATTTGCGTAGCTGTAAAATGACATCGCTTGTTTCTGGACCAAACACTTTATGTGGTGATGCGATGACCGTTTTACCATCAAAAATATATGGCTTATATTGTGGCATAAAGTCTGCACCAGAGCCTTCAAATCCTTCTAAGGTGTATGGGCCTTTACGGGCAAACATACCTGAATCGTGCATAAAGTGCTCAACGGGTCCACCGAATTCCCAATGATGATCGGTCGGATAATAATAATGTGGAGATACAACAACCGGCATATCTACATCTTTAGCAGCTTTAAATAAGCGTTCAATGTTTTCTACCGTATTGTTTTCCAATACATTTTTACCAATTACCGGCCAGGTTACCCCTTTAGGGCTTAAGAAATCGACTTGTGGATCGACCACAACGAGAGCAACCCGTTTTTTATCAATTGTCATTCCTTTTCGTGGCATTGCATATTGCTCAGGTTCTGCATGCGATGGATTTTTATTCATATTTGCAGCGTGTGCCGCACCACTCAGCCCCAAAGCCCCCAACATTGTGGCAGCCATTGCGATACGAGAGCCGTTATTTAGTGCTACGTTCTTCATCGATCTGTTCAATAGCGTTTTTATCTGTCATAATTAAGTTCCTTCAAAAAATAATTGGCTATTGTCTTGCGACAACGAGCGATATTCTAAATAAATCGCTAATTCCTGTTTTAACTTAAAATCCACACTTATTAGCAGAGCATACATATGGACGCATTAAGCCATTTATTTCATTATTTTCCATTTAGAACCGAGCTTTTTTTCATTGGTAACTTATGCCAAATAGCCCATTTTGAATCCAAAAACAAAGGGTTGTTGCATTTTATTCGACGTGGTCGTTGTTTGTTCCAACTACCCAATCAAACCGCAAAACAGATTAATGAACCCTGTGTGATTCTGTCTGCAGAGCAACCTCATTATATTCATCCTTTGGACGATGAATTAGAAATTTTTTGTATTCATTTTGATTTTGGTGAGAATGTGTTTAACCCAATTAGCTATACGATGCATAATCAAGTCGTGATACTCACCTTAACAGAACAACCTGAATTAGGCTTAATCGCACAAGAAATTTTCCGTGAGAAAGAGCAACAAGATTGTGGATTTCAAGCCGTTATCCATCACCTTATTGCTTATGCCACGCTACAAACTATTCGCTGTTGCTTAAAACAAAAACGAATCAGAACGGGGATTTTACGTGGGTTGACCGATAAACTACTGGCGCCCGCTTTACTTGCCATTCATCAATCGCCCGAACAACCTTGGCAGCTAGAAACACTGGCAGAAAAAGCGTTAATGTCTCGCTCTAAATTTGCGGCATACTTTAAAAACATTATGGGACTCCCGCCAATGGAATATGTGGCTCAATGGCGGATTAGTGTGGCACAGACCCTGCTTCTGAAAAATATACCTATTTCACTGGTTGCCGAAAAAGTTGGCTATAGTCATAATGCCGCCTTTACCCGAGCCTTCCTACGCATTGTGGGTCAACCGCCTAGCGAATGGCTGAAACAGCAAAAATCGGCATCATAATGAATAAATGGGAAAACACATATGCAGCTACTCACAACGCAAAGCCACGACGGAGAAGGGGCTTTCCCCACGTTTAAACAAGGTTCTGATGTAAAGCTCATCTCACCGTGCGAACGCTATTTGCATTGGTATCAAGCCGACATTCACGGTCATTTGACCTATGTCCCCGCCCATTTTGTCGAAAATGGGAAATTACGTTGTAATTACAATCCAACGGAATTAGTTGTTAGCGAAAATGAGATCGTGGAATTACTCGAATTACATTATGAATGGGCGTTGGTTAAACGAGCCAATGAGACTGGCTGGTTACCCTGTAAAATATTAAAAAGTAGATAAGGAAACAGAATGAAACCGATTGATTTAAAAATTTTAGATAACCGCATTGGCACGGAATTTCCCCTGCCAACTTACGCAACGGAAGGCTCGGCTGGGTTGGATTTACGGGCGTTGATTGAACAGCCGTTGGTGGTGGGAGCAGGACAAACGGTCTTGATTCCAACAGGAATTTCGATCTATATTGCCGACCCCAATTTAGCCGCCGTGATTTTACCTCGCTCAGGTTTAGGACATAAAAATGGCATTGTGTTAGGCAATTTGGTCGGCTTGATTGATTCCGATTATCAAGGGCCGTTGATGGTGTCGCTATGGAACCGTAGCGACAAGCCATTTACCATTGAAGTAGGCGACCGCATTGCTCAGTTAGTGTTTGTACCTGTGGTACAAGCCCAATTTAACATCGTGCAAACGTTCAATGCGACAGAACGAGGCGAAGGTGGCTTCGGTCACTCGGGGAAAGAATAACAAAGGGTAAGATCCTGAATAAAAACGGCAAAAGGAGAGAAAGTGTCTGAACCTATGGTGAAAATGCCGAAAAAATCGGTGAAAGAGCGTCAGCAACAAGTGTTAGAAGTGCTAGTCGGCTTACTAAATTCAGAAACAGGAATGCAACGGGTAACTACCGAGCGATTAGCGGCTGCGGTAGGCGTATCTGAAGGGGCGTTATATCGCTACTTCCCTAGCAAAACCAAAATGTTTGAAGCCTTGATCGAACGCATTGAACAGACGCTGATGAGTTATATCAATGCCAGCAAACGTAAAGAGAGTACCGAATTGGCCGTCAAAGCGATTTTGCAAACCATTTTGGATTTCGCACAGAAAAACCCAGGGGTAACACGGATTTTGACAGGACACGCTTTGATGTTTGAAGATGCGGTATTGAAAGCCAGAGTCGCAAAATTTTTCGACAGTTTAGAACTGCAATTTATGAATATTTTGCAGATGAGCAAATTGCGAGAAGGCAGAGCCTTTAATGATGAGCGTGCCTTGGCGGCGTATTTGGTCACTTTCTGTGAAGGGCAATTTTTGCGTTTAGTGCGTTCTAATTTTAGCTTTCAACAACATCAACATTTTGAAAAACAGTGGGCGTTAATTAAGCCGTTGTTTTATTAGGATTTTCTATGATTATTCCGTGGCAAGCATTGGAACAAACGACCCTGTATAATGTGCTAGATGCCTTTATTTTGCGTGAAGGCACCGATTACGGTGAACGTGAACTTTCGTTGGCAGAAAAACGTGAGCGTCTGCTTGTACAGATTAAAGCAGAAAAAGTCGTCATTGTGTGGTCGGAGCTACATCAAAGTTTTGATATTAAAGATAAAAAATCTTTCTTAGGCGATAACTAGGGGATTCGTTGAATTTATGTTAAAATTTGGTAAGTTATACCCAGCGATTTTCAAGGGACTTTAAAATTGTTTATGCAAGATATTTCCATTTCCACTCAACAGCTTGAAAATGTCAGCCCACTGCCGTCTGTTCACGATCCGATTGTGGAATGGTTTTTAAGCCACTGCCATATTCATCGCTATCCTGCCAAATATACCCTGATTCATTCGGGAGAAAATGCCGAATCGCTGTTTTATATTGTGAGTGGTGCTGTGTCAGTCTTTATAAAAGACGAAGAAGGCAAAGAAATGTTACTCACCAATCTCGGACAAGGTGAGTTTGTGGGGGAAATTAGCCTATTTGAACAAAAAGTTCAACCCCGTACCGCTTGGGTTCGCACTAAAGGTAATTGTGAAATCGCTGAAATTTCATATAAAAAATTCAAACAGTTAGTGCATTTGAACCCTGATATTTTGATGTACCTTTCCGCTCAAATGGCACGTCGTTTGCGAATGACATCTCGCCAAGTAAGCAATCTCGCCTTTTTAGACGTGACGGGCAGAATCGCTCAAACCTTGATGAATTTAGCCAAAATGCCAGATGCGATGACGCACCCAGAAGGGATGCAGATCAAAATTACTCGTCAAGAAATTGGACAAATGGTTGGTTGCTCACGAGAAACTGTCGGCAGAATTTTCAAAATGTTAGAAGACGAAGGGCTGATTACCGCACACGGCAAGACAATCGTAGTGTACGGTACTCGATAACCATTTCACAGAAAGTGCGTTTTTCTCTCCCCCTTGTAAGGGCAATTTTGCCCTTACTTCGCTATCTAAATACCTTTCTCAAACAGCCACTCATCGAAACTAAAATCCGCAATATGCCGGATTCGGCTCTGTTGAGTGTAGCTAAATCCGTGCTTAACGTAAAATTGCTGTGCAGGGAAATTTTTCGCCGCCACTTTCAGATACACCTTTTGCTCCCCCAGTTTCTTTAATGCTTCGCACATCAAATGAGAGCCTATTTTTTGCCTCTGGTAGTCAGGCGACACATTGATTGCATAAATTTCAGCCTGATCTTGTCGTTCAGCATCTCGGCCTTTACCGAAGGCAATCATACCCATAATTTTCCCATTCTCCTCAGCGACTAACGTTGTCGCCTCGGGATTTGCTAACCCTTGCTCAAAACCAGCAACCCAGCCATCATCCTGAATATTGTCTAAAAATGTCTGTGGAAAAATACCCCGATAAGCCACTCGCCATACTCGAGCAAGTAAATAGCTTAAAGCTAACGCATCGTCTGCCTCACCATATCTAATATCCATTTCCCTCTCCCATATGTATAAACACTATTTTGCAAAATGTCTTCGGTTCTTACCCCCTTGTTACAGTCTCGCATTATCCAATACCTACCAAAAAAACAAAACCCCCAACATTGCTGTGGGAGTTTTCATTTGGATAGGCTACGCAATAATATATCTTTCCAACAAAAATAGACTATGTTTTTTTGAAAAATGCTTTTCCTTGTAGCCACAAATAGCGGTCTATCTGTCTTAAATCAAACTGCTCTAAGCCAAAAAAGTGCTGGAAATCGACTAAAACCTGTTTAAATTTTTCATAGTTTTTCAGATCATCTCGTTTAAATGAGGAAAATTGATATTCTTGCTTAAACCGCCAAAGCAGATTATCCACAAAACGATCATAAATCGGAAAGGCTTGTGGATTATGGTGGCTACAATATTTGGTGGCAAAAGAATAAAAACGCTTTTTCTTACCGCTAATCTCAACTTCCTTGATTTTATCCACCAAACTCACATCGCCTTTTTGCAACGCTTCATCAATGTTTAATGAATGAATATGTTTTGCAACGGAATAAACGGAGAAAATATTGGTGCTATAAAAATCATTTAGCGTGGAGGCTTTCAATAAAATATCACCTAGCTGCTCATTTTTCGGCATCAACTGACCGAAAAGTTTATTTAATGCCTCTTCTTGAGAGGTATAATTTTCCAACGTTTCCCACTGTTTCAGATATTTTTTGACTTCTGTCGTGCTTGGTCTCGGAATATTTTTACTCATTTTCTTCTCCAAATTAACACAAGGGATAGTTTAAAAAACTATCTCATTTTTAATATATAAAATAAATCATTATTTTTTAAATCTACCCTCTGCCTCCAATCGTTTAACTCTTGGAGTGATATTTTTATTCATATGTTCCAAGAATTTAGCATAATGTGGATTATTATTAAAATTCTTAAAACTATCTGTACAAATTGGAACTCTTGGATTCATCTGCAAGCTTAGTCCCGAGAGACTAGTAGCCACATTAAAAAAACGAAAAACTGACATAGGTTTAGCAATGTCATCCCTAGTCAAACTTTTGTCTTTTTCGAAACGATCCGCGATAAATTCTAGTGGATAAACATCTGCTCCCAATACAAATGTTAGAAAGGCAAGATCATCGCAAGTCGGATTAGGATACACCAACTCTAGCTTTTGTTCTCTTGGTGAACTTTTATCTACGATCTTAACCTTTTTTCCTAAATCACGAGAAAGATAGGGTTCCAAATATTCTTGGGCAGCTGCATGCACATACGGCATTAATTCTGCATCTGAAGCTGCCTTTACTGTATTACTAAATGCAGATAAAACCATTGCACTCGCAGCGAGTAAAGAAAATTTAATTGATTTCATTGTATTCTCCCCAAAACATTATTTATTTGTTGCTTCAACCATCTTTTGGACTGTTTCTTCAACACCAAATGCAACATCAAAATCATTCAATTTATTAAAGCGTTTATCTCCTGCCATAATATCTCCCGCATTTTCCATCATATAGTCTAAGACTTTCATTTCATCACTCCAGCCTTTTTCTTTCATTAGGCATTCTGAGTGCTGGCTAGACACTCCCAAGTCAAGTGTTTTAATCGCATTAGCTACTGGATTTTTAAAATCTTTGTAAGATTCCGAACCAAAATTTAAGGAAAAAGATGTTCGGTATAACTCCATATAATTTGCCACTAACAAATAATCGTTACAAACTGCATTAGGAATATCAATTTTATTTTCAGGTAAACTATCTGCCAATAAAATTCCTGTTAATTTAACAGGCTTACCTAAAAATTCTGATATAGAAGGGATCATTATTTCAGCTGCTTTATTAGCAGATTTAATATCCTCAGAGGATAAGTTCGCATTACTGCTTAAAGAAAAACAAGAACATAAAACCAATAAAGTAATTGATCGAAATTTAAGGCGTTTCATAAGAAATACTCCATCCAGATGATTTACAAGGAAGCTATTAATAAATATTGACAGGTAAGTAATAACTTGTTATGTCAATAACAAGTTAAAGGAGTATACTCCTTTGAAAATTTGAAGCCTTTTAAGATAGAGAAAGAAGAAAAGATATTAAACATGTTTAAAAAAAGTAAAATCTCTGAGAATCGCTCTAATTAACTATAAAGGAAATGAAAAAAAACCCCAACATTGCTGCTGGGGTTTTCTAATTGGTTAGTGTTGATTAAGCAACGATAGCTTTTTCAACAACACGAACTAAAGTCCAAGATTTTGTTTTTGAAACAGGACGACATTCCTTGATTTCAACAACATCACCTAATTTAGCTTCGTTATTTTCATCGTGTACGTGAAGTTTGGTTGTACGACGGATAAACTTACCATAGATTGGGTGTTTAACTGTACGCTCGATAGCAACAACGAAAGACTTTTCCATTTTGTCGCTAACAACTTTACCTTGTACTGTACGAATTTTATCAGTCATTACTCACCCGCCTTCTCGGTTAATACAGTTTTTACTTGTGCAATGCTACGACGCACTTGTTTTAACTGATGGGTTTGTTGAAGCTGACCGGTGGCTGCTTGCATACGCAATTTGAATTGTTCACCTAAAAGGTTCACTAACTCAGCATTCAGCTCTTCAACACTTTTGGTTCTTAGTTCTTGAGCTTTCATTACATCACCGTCTTAGTTACAAATGTGGTTTTGAACGGAAGTTTCGCTGCCGCTAACGCAAATGCGTGACGTGCGATTTCTTCTGATACACCATCCATTTCATAGAGAACTTTACCCGGTTGGATTAAGGCTACCCAGTACTCAACGTTACCTTTACCTTTACCCATACGGACTTCTAATGGTTTTTCTGTAATTGGTTTGTCTGGGAACACACGGATCCAGATTTTACCTTGACGTTTAACGGCACGGCTCATCGCACGACGTGCTGCTTCAATTTGACGAGCAGTTAAACGACCACGACCAATCGCTTTTAAACCGAATGAACCGAAGCTCACTTCTGTACCGCCAGCAATACCGCGGTTACGACCTTTGTGAACTTTACGGAATTTTGTACGTTTTGGTTGTAACATTCAGTGATTCTCCTTATTTACGACCTTTGCGTGCAGGCTTTTTAGGCTGTGCCGCTGGTTCTTTCTCAGATTCAATCACTGCAGCCATACCACCGAGGATTTCACCTTTGAAGATCCACACTTTGATACCGATTACACCGTATGTAGTGTGAGCTTCTGCAGTGTTATAATCGATGTCCGCACGAAGGGTATGAAGAGGTACACGACCTTCACGATACCATTCTGAACGTGCGATTTCTGCACCACCTAAACGACCGCTAACTTCAACTTTGATACCTTTAGCACCTAAACGCATTGCGTTTTGTACTGCTTTTTTCATTGCACGACGGAACATTACACGACGTTCAAGTTGAGAAGCAATACTGTCAGCAACTAATTTTGCATCAAGTTCTGGTTTTTTCACTTCAGCGATGTTGATTTGAGCAGGAACGCCAGCAATTTTAGATACTGCGTTTCTTAATTTTTCAACATCTTCGCCTTTTTTACCGATAACGATACCAGGGCGAGCTGTGTGAATCGTTACACGAATGCTTTTTGCTGGACGCTCAATAGTGATGCGTGAAACAGAAGCGTTCGCTAACTCTTTGTTTAAAAATTGACGTACTTTGAAATCGCCATCTAAGTTATCGGCGAAATCTTTTGTATTCGCGAACCAAGTAGAGCTCCAAGGCTTAATAATACCAAGGCGAATACCATGTGGATGTACTTTTTGACCCATTTGTTATTCTCCTACTGATTAACGATCTGATACAACCACAGTGATGTGGCTTGTACGTTTTAAAATACGATCTGCACGACCTTTAGCACGTGGCATAACACGTTTCATGCTTGGACCTTCATCAACGAAAATCTTCGCAACTTTAAGATCATCGACATCTGCACCGTCATTGTGCTCTGCGTTAGCAATAGCTGACTCTAATACTTTCTTCACTAAAGCTGCTGCTTTTTTGTTCGTGAAAGTTAAGATTTCTAATGCTGCCGCAACTTTTTTACCACGGATTAAATCAGCAACTAAGCGAGCTTTTTGTGCAGAAGTACGAGCGTAACGATGTTTTGCAATAGTTTCCATCTTTTACCTCTTATCTCTTAGCTTTCTTATCTGCGGCGTGACCGCGGTATGTACGAGTCGGTGCAAATTCACCTAATTTATGACCGATCATTTCATCAGAAACATAAACAGGAACATGCTGACGACCATTATGGACTGCGATGGTCAATCCGATCATTGATGGAATGATCATTGAACGACGGGACCAAGTTTTGATTGGTTTTTTATCCCCGCTTTCCACCGCCTTCTCTACCTTCTTCAACAAGTGTAGGTCAAGGAAAGGACCTTTCTTGAGAGAACGTGGCATGGCTTACCTCTTTTTTAATGAATAAAATTATTTGCCACGACGACGTACGATGAATTTATCAGTACGTTTGTTGTGACGAGTTTTCTTACCTTTGGTTTGAACGCCCCAAGGTGTAACAGGGTGTTTACCGAAGTTACGACCTTCACCACCACCGTGCGGGTGGTCTACTGGGTTCATTGCAGTACCACGAACGGTTGGACGAACACCTCTCCAACGGTTTGCACCTGCTTTACCAAGAACGCGAAGCATATGCTCTGAGTTACCCACTTCACCGATGGTTGCAGAACACTCAGCTAACACTTTACGCATTTCGCCTGAACGAAGACGTAAAGTTACATAGTTACCTTCACGGGCAATGATTTGTACGTAGCTACCTGCAGAACGTGCGATTTGACCGCCTTTACCAGGTTTTAATTCAACATTGTGAATGGTAGAACCTACAGGGATATTACGCATTGGTAATGCGTTACCCACTTTAATCGGAGCTGAAGCACCTGCTTGAATGGTATCACCAACAGATAAACCTTTTGGTGCCAAAATGTAGCGGCGTTCACCATCTTTATAAAGCACTAATGCGATGTTCGCAGAACGGTTTGGATCGTATTCTAAACGCTCAACAACAGCTGGAATGTCTAATTTGTTACGTTTGAAGTCAATTAAACGATAGTGTTGTTTATGACCACCACCGATGTGGCGAGTGGTAATACGGCCTAAATTGTTACGACCACCCGTTTTAGATTTAGTATCTAATAACGGAGCATAAGGTTTACCCTTATGTAATTCTGCATTAACAATTTTAACTACGTGACGACGACCAGCGGAGGTCGGCTTACATTTAACGATAGCCATAGTTTTCTATTCCTCCAAAATTACTCTGCCGCACCTTCAACGAAGTCAAGTGATTGACCTTCTTGAAGAGTAACATAAGCTTTTTTCCAGTCGCTACGACGACCTGATTTAGCACCGTGACGTTTAGTTTTACCTTTAACAACCACAGTACGAACCGAATCTACTTTAACTTCGAAAAGTTGCTCAACCGCTTTAGCAATTTCTGCTTTGTTTGAATCCAAAGCCACTTTGAAAACGATTGTGTTGCCTTTTTCAGCGTTATTTGTTGCTTTCTCAGAGATATGAGGTGCTTTAAGCACTTTTAGCAAACGTTCTTGTTGAATCATGCTAACATCTCCTCAATTTGTTTCACTGCATCAACAGTAACAACCACTTTTTCAAAAGCGATTAAGCTTACTGGATCGATACCTTGCACATCACGCACATCGACTTTGTAAAGGTTACGTGCTGCTAAGAATAGATTTTCATCTAAGCTCGCAGTGATGATAAGAGCATCAGTTAATGCCATATCTTTTAATTTTTGTACTAACACTTTGGTTTTTGGTGCGTCGATTTCAAATTTCTCAACAACAACTAAACGATCTTGACGAACAAGCTCAGAAAGAATGCTCTTGATTGCACCACGGTACATTTTCTTGTTCACTTTTTGGCTGTGATCTTGTGGTTTTGCTGCGAAAGTCACACCACCTGAACGCCAAATTGGTGATTTAACATCACCTGAGCGAGCACGACCTGTACCTTTTTGACGCCAAGGTTTTTTACCTGAACCAGACACTTCAGCACGAGTTTTTTGTGCACGAGAACCTTGACGAGCACCTGCTGCATAAGCAACAACTACTTGGTGGATCAATGCTTCGTTGAACTCACGTCCGAAGGTAGTTTCAGAAACAGCTAGTGCGTTTGCACCTACAACTTGTAATTCCATCTCTATCTCCTGACTTATGCTTTAACTGCTGGTTTAACGATAACATCACTATTAGTTGCACCAGGTACAGAACCTTTCACTAATAATAATTTACGCTCAGCATCTACACGAACAACTTCAAGTGATTGAACGGTTACACGCTCAGCACCTAAGTGTCCTGCCATTTTTTTACCTTTAAACACACGACCTGGGGTTTGGTTTTGACCAATAGAACCAAGCACACGATGTGATAAAGAGTTACCGTGAGTAGCATCTTGAGTACGGAAGTTCCAGCGTTTAACACCGCCTTGGAAACCTTTACCTTTAGAAGTACCAGTAACATCGACTTTTTTAACATCAGTGAAGATGTCAACATTAATTTCTTGACCTAAAGTGAATTCTTCACCTTCAGTACGAAATTCCCATAAACCGCGACCAGCTTCAACACCTGCTTTAACGAAATGACCTGCTTCAGGCTTAGTTACACGACTTGCTTTTTTAGAGCCAGTAGTAACTTGAACTGCAGTATAGCCATCGTTTTCAAGAGTTTTAACTTGAGTCACACGGTTGGCTTCGATTTCGATTACGGTAACTGGAACTGACACGCCATCTTCAGTGAAGATACGGGTCATACCAACTTTACGACCGACTAAACCAATCATTGTAATAACCTCTTAATTAACCTAGGCTGATCTGCACGTCCACGCCGGCAGCCAAATCTAAACGCATTAATGCATCAACAGTTTTCTCTGTTGGCTCAACAATATCAACTAAACGTTTGTGAGTACGAATTTCATATTGGTCACGTGCATCTTTGTTCACGTGTGGTGAAATCAATACAGTGAAACGCTCTTTACGTGTTGGTAAAGGAATTGGACCACGAACTTGTGCACCAGTACGTTTAGCTGTTTCTACGATCTCCGCAGTAGATTGATCGATCAAACGATGATCAAATGCTTTTAAGCGGATACGGATTCTTTGGTTCTGCATTAGACCAGAGCTCCATTAAAATTTAGCTAATAAAAAAACCGAACCACCGCTCGATATACTTCATCAAGGGGGCACAGTCATACCTTGTTATAGCTCCCAAATCGGGAACATTTTATGTGTTACAAAATCTGTAACACCACTTAGTAAATGATTACACTAAGCGACCTCTAGACCCATTAAGGGTCAATTGGAGTTTTGGAATTATAGCTTAATGATTTCTATCTAGCAATAAAAATTTTCACTTTCTTCTTGCTCCCTAATTCCAATATCTTCTACTTAATCCAGTCAGCAAATGTCACTGATCGATTTTCGCCAGTTTTGACTGAAATACCCTCCTTAACCCTGCAGCATATAAAGCCTCGTCTGCCTCACGCAAGAGTGCTATTCTGACTTTTTGAGAAATTGTATACACTAATTGACGGTTGATCGCACCATGAAGTTTAAGTAGTATCACTTCGTTTGCCTCAATGCCAATCTTGACTAACTCAATAAATGTCGCTATTTCACCCTTATCAACCAATTGTTCAATTGTCCTGATGTTGATTTTCCTCAACATCCTCTCGAAGCTAAAACTCATATTTGGTAAAAATCGGATCTGATGCTTTTTATTATAATATGAAGTCTGCTTATTTTCCTTTACCTCTTTTACAGAATTATCAAACCAATGATGATACTGCTTAATATTACTCAGAATATGATCGGGTAAATAATAATAGCGTCGTGATTGCACAATAGCAGGATCCACCAGAGGAATAACATCATGATGTTTAGCTATTTTTGACACATCTTCCAATGCTACTTTAAGATAGAATTTTCCATCCTTATATAAGCCAAACATCAAATCATCCTTAAAAATCCCATAGTATGAAAAATAAGTTTTGGCTCTAGTCTCACCAATAACATGTGACAGAATATCTCGCACAGTTTGAGTTTCTGAATAAATTTTATTCATGGTAAAATCCCTCAATCTAATAGTATCACGCAAAATCGATAGAGAGATAATTACTTCACTTACAAAGATTTTTCAATCAAATCTAGGAAATTTTTTGTGATGTGTGTCGAAAAATAAGAAAAAACACCAGAATTTGATTAATTTTCAATCTAAAAATTTATTTTATCCCGAGACAAATTTAAATAATGGCTATTGGACTCTCACCAGAACCTTGGAAATAAATCACAAAAATTCCAATGAAAGCACACCACTCGGTCTTTTGATAACCCCCTTGTGATTTCAACACAGCCACTTGAACAAAACCATCTGCAAATTTTACTTAGTGGGAATATATTCAAGTCAGTGGGCTAGGAGCACAAAAAAACATTTTGCTATCGCATTAGGGCTACAAACTACCGAAAAAAGCTATAAAGTTCGATGTTGGAAAGTTTTAAAATTTGCATTACTACAATACTACTCAATAAAAAATAAAAGAACTCTGCTCTGCGTAAAGCAGAACTGAGTTCTTAAATTAGACGTATCTCACTTTTTGGAGTCAGATTACATATCGTTGTTTTTTGTTAGGCTATTATTATTTAAACTCGTAACGACGAATAGTTTTTAAATCTTCATCACGATTTGCTTGAGCATCGCCAACAATCACACGAGCACCGACCGTTGCGTGTGCATCGTATTTACGCACCATCGAAACTACTTCACCATCATCTTTAGCAATAGTTAATTCCACGGTATTCTCACCTAACGTTTTACTTGAAAGAATAGTTGCATTGCCTTTTGATGGATAAACATCTGCGGTACAAGCTGCTAATACAGCAGCACTAGCCAATAAAGCAAGTGATAATTTTTTCATTGTTTTTTCCTTACAAAAAT
The DNA here is from genome assembly GCA_030528525.1 of Pasteurellaceae bacterium. Taxonomy (GTDB): domain Bacteria; phylum Pseudomonadota; class Gammaproteobacteria; order Enterobacterales; family Pasteurellaceae; genus JAUMYT01. The sequence goes on along the minus strand of JAUMYT010000008.1, from coordinate 17,765 downwards.
AAATAAATTTAAAGAAGAGAAACGTTGAGATCGGATGTAGTACCAACAATTCTTACACGTCTACCCGGTACAAAACCTGCTTCTTTTTTTTGCACGACAACGATTTCTTGACCGTTATCTTGACGAATGACTAGTTCAAGCGAAGTGACTTGGCTTGCTTTTTCTTCAATCACACTACCAATCATGGACCCCGCAATCGCAGTGACAGCTGTTGCAATTGCTTGACCACGTCCACCACCAATGGTTGATCCAGCAATACCACCAATCACACCACCACCAACCCCTCCGATAACCCCTTGATTACCTGCTTGGATTTTCACTTCACGAACAGCCACAATAGTACCATAACTGATAGAACGAGCTTCTTTAGCTTGATCACCACGATACACATTACCGCTGTAAATATCAGTATTGGTACAACCAACAAGGGTTAAGCTTAACAGCAAACCACCAATTAACCCAAATTTTTTCATATTCTACCTCAATAAAATGAATTCAGATACTAAATTATGCATAAATAATCGTAGTTATAGCATAAGGGTGCAACTTTATACAACAAGGATTACATAGGCTTACATTGTTTAAACTTATTGCAATACTTGGGTTGGGTAGTTGCTCGCCTGCGGCTTTCGGCTGGCTAACTTTCAGCTTAATTTGCACATTCTCTTGCCAACTCCCCCCCTTGCAAAGCCGTTCAACCCACTGTTCAACGCTCTCATTCGGCAAAAACGGGACGACGATTTCGATATGTTCCCAGCCCTCTTCAGGATAGGTTTTATCTTTTGGAAACGGCAGTTCAATGATTGACACCGATTGTCCGCAAAAATGAATCGGCTGATTGAGCTGAAAAATTCCAATCGGGCGACCGTTCACTTCACTTTCTTTGAGTAATTTTCCTTGTTTGAGTAATAACGCTTCCCACTGTTCGGCAGTTTGCCAGTCGTTCATTCGCACCGCCAAGTGATCGATCTCAAATTGCCCTAAATCAATACCTGCGACATCAGCAATTTGTCGAATTTTCTGTTCAAATGGGGCGATTTCGCCAAAACAAGGGGTAAGATCTTGCAAAAAATTTGCAAAATGTGAGTTTTCAGCAGGGTTTTCTAGTATCATTGCACTCATTTTTGTCAGTTTTAGAAAAGAGAGAATTAGCGTGAATATTCAACACATTTTATCGGAAAAAATTAAGCAAGCAATGATTGCCGCTGGGGCAGAGCAGAACGTTGAGCCGTTGGTGCGTCAGTCGGGCAAAGTGCAGTTTGGCGATTACCAAGCCAACGGCATTATGGGTGCGGCGAAAAAACTGGGGCAAAACCCACGTGAGTTTGCTCAAAAAGTATTAGATAACTTGGATTTAACCAACATTGCAGAAAAATTAGAAATCGCAGGGCCAGGCTTTATCAACATTTTCTTAAAGCCAGAATGGTTAGCAAGCAATGTGCAAACGGCGTTAAAAGACGGCAATTTAGGCATCGCTCGCACTCAAAATCAGACGGTGGTGATCGATTATTCTTCGCCAAACGTGGCAAAAGAGATGCACGTGGGGCATTTACGCTCTACCATTATCGGCGATGGCGTGGTACGTGCCTTGGAATTTTTGGGCAACAAGGTGATCCGTGCCAACCACGTCGGCGACTGGGGTACGCAGTTCGGTATGCTGATTGCTTACCTTGAAAAAATGGAAAACGAACACGCCAGCGAAATGGAATTGGCGGATTTGGAAACCTTCTACCGTGCGGCTAAAGAGCATTACGACAGCGATCCTGTGTTTGCCGAGAAAGCTCGTAATTATGTAGTGAAGTTGCAAAGTGGCGATGAATATTGCCGTACTATGTGGCAAAAATTAGTCAAGATCACGATGGTGCAAAACCAGCACAACTACGACCGCTTAAACGTCACCCTCACCGAAAAAGACGTAATGGGCGAAAGTTTATACAACCCGATGTTACCCGCAATTGTTGACGATCTCAAAGCCCAAGGCTTAGCGGTGGAAGACGATGGGGCGTTGGTGGTGTTCTTAGACGAATTTAAGAACAAAGACGGCGACCCAATGGGCGTGATTGTGCAGAAAAAAGATGGCGGTTTTTTATACACCACCACGGACGTAGCAGCAGCGAAATATCGCTATGAAATCTTGAAAGCGGATCGTGCGTTAGTCTTCTCCGACACTCGCCAAAGCCAACATATGCAACAAGCGTGGTTGATTACTCGCAAAGCAGGCTATGTGCCAGACAGTTTCAGCTTGGAACATCACAATTTCGGTATGATGTTAGGCAAAGACGGCAAACCGTTCAAAACCCGTACGGGCGGTACGGTGAAATTAGCGGATTTGCTCGATGAAGCGGTGGAGCGAGCCGAAAAATTAATTGCAGAAAAGAACCCGAATCTCACCCCTTGCGAGAAAGCCGCGGTGGTCGAAGCGGTGGCGATTGGGGCGGTGAAATATTCCGATCTCTCGAAAAATCGCACCACCGATTATGTGTTCGACTGGGACAATATGCTGACCTTTGAAGGCAACACCGCCCCTTATATGCAATACGCCTACACCCGTATTCGTTCGATCTTCAGCCGTGCGGAGATTGATCCAAACAGCGTACACGGCGACATTACGCTGACCGAAGAGAAAGAACGTGCGTTAGCCTTGAAATTATTACAATTTGAAGAAGCGGTGACGACAGTGGCAAAAGACGGCACGCCGCACGTGCTGTGCCAATATCTCTATGAATTAGCAGGGATTTTCTCCAGTTTCTACGAAGCCTGCCCAATTCTCAATGCGGAAGACAGCGTGAAAAACAGCCGCTTGCAACTGGCAAGTCTCACCGCCCAAACCTTAAAACAAGGCTTGGAATTGCTCGGCATCAAGACGGTTGAGAAAATGTAATTTCTTACTGTGATACACAGAAAATAGGGGCGTAAAATCACAAATCGCCCCTATTTTTATACTTTATGCATCATAACGCCTGCTGTTGTAGCTGACCGATGATTTGTGGGTTTTCCAAGGTGGAAATATCTTGGGTAATCAGCTCATTTTTGGCTATAGAACGCAATAAACGACGCATAATCTTGCCTGAACGGGTTTTCGGTAGGTTATCGGCAAAACGAATATCTTCAGGGCGAGCAATTTTGCCAATTTCATTCGATACCCACACTTTCAGCTCTTCCGCCAATTCACGAGCATCTTCGCCTTCTGGTCGCATACCGTTTAACACAATAAAGGCGACAACCGCTTCACCTTTAATCTCATCAGGTTTACCCACGACCGCTGCTTCTGCCACTTTTGGATTTGCAACCAATGCCGATTCAATTTCCATTGTGCCGAGTCGATGTCCAGACACATTCAGCACATCGTCTGTACGACCAAGGATCCAAAAATAGCCCTCCTGATCACGGTGAGCAGAATCCCCTGCAACATAATATTTCCCACCAAATTCTTCTGGGAAATAGGTCGCTTTGAACCGTTCTGGATCTCGCCAAATCGTGCGAAGCATCGATGGGAATGGGCGTTTAATCACCAAAATGCCTCCCTGCTCTGGCTCACATTTTTTGCCGCAGTCATCCACGACATCCGCCATAATCCCTGGTAATGGCAAAGTACAAGAGCCAGGTTTTGTCGCAATCACACCTGGTACTGGTGCTAACATAATCGACCCCGTTTCCGTTTGCCACCACGTGTCCACAATCGGGCAACGCCCTTTACCCACCACTTCGTAAAACCACATCCACGCTGACGGGTTAATCGGCTCGCCGACACTGCCTAACAAGCGGAGGGTGGAAAGATCGTATTTATTCGGGATATGATCGCCTAAACGGGTTAAGGAACGAATCAGGGTTGGAGAAGTGTAAAACACATTGATTTTGTGGCGTTGAATAATCCGCCAAATTCGCCCCGGATCAGGATAGCTCGGTACCCCTTCATAAATCACTTGGGTAGCCCCATTTGCTAGAGGCCCGTAGCACACATAGGAATGCCCTGTGATCCAACCCACATCGGCAGTACAGAAAAACACATCATCTAATTTATTATCAAACACCGTGCGGAACGAATTCAACGCCCCAAGCAAATACCCGCCTGTGCTATGCACAATGCCTTTTGGCTTGCCCGTTGAGCCTGAAGTATAGAGAATAAATAACGGATCTTCGGCATTCATCCATTCTGGTTCACAGAACGCTGGCTGGTGAGCCGTGAGTTCATTCCACCATAAATCTCGCCCTTTTTTCCACGGCGTATCAATATTGACACGATGATACACAATCACATTTTCAACGGATTTTCCACCGAGATCTAAGGCTTCATCTACCGTCTCTTTTAATGGAATGATTTTCCCACCCCGCAAGCCTGCATTTGCGGTGATCACCAATTTGGCCTGGGCATCTTCAATGCGATCACGCAATGCACTGGCAGAAAAACCACCAAAGACCACCGAATGCACCGCCCCGATTCTGGCACAGGCTTGCATTGCAATCACCGCTTCAACAATCATCGGTAGATAAATAATCACCCGATCGCCTTTTTGCACGCCTAATTCACGCAACGCATTGGCAAAACGACAGACCCGATTGTGTAATTGGGCGTAGGTGAAAATTTGCACCTGACCAAAATCCGACTCAAAAATAATCGCCTTTTTGTCCGCTTTATCGGGCAAATGGCGATCAAGACAGTTATAGGATACATTCAAAGTACCGTCTGCAAACCATTTATAGAACGGGGCTTCACTGTCATCGAAAATTTGCATAAACGGTTTTTTCCACGTGATCAATTCACGTGCTAAATCGCTCCAGTAACTGAGATAATCCTTATCGGCAAATTCCCACAACTCTTGATAACTTTCCAACCCTGAAATATTCGCCTGACGGCGGAAATCATCGCTTGGTTTGAATGTTCTGTTCTCTTTGAGTACGACATTATGTTGCATAGTGCCTCCGTTGAATGAGTAGAAAATAGGATCAACAGTCAAAGTGTAGAAAGAAGAGATAAATAATGTCAAATATTTGTTATGTTTTTGTTTTATTTTTGTGATCTTGATCGTGTTTTGTAAAATCTTCTCGTTTCTCTCCCCCTTGTCAGATCAGTTTTGATTTCTCAAAATAAGAGATAGCGATAAAATATGACAGTGAATCACATTAAGTAGAATCAGCGACTTATGATAAAAGGATTATTCTTGCTGTTTAGCCTATTCGCCAGCCACATGCTTTGGGCGAAGACTACTTGTTTGCAAACTTACTCACTCTCGCCACATATCCATGTCAGTCGAGTGAATTTAAGTTGCAAAAACATACAGCTCATCGCCAGCACGCAAAACGATCAAGGATTGAGCGTATCGGAATTTGCCGAAAAATATCAAACTAATATCGCCATTAATGGCAGTTTTTTTCGTCAGGATCTCTCGCCTATTGGATTAAATATTAGCCAATTCAAACGCACAAACAAATCATACGATACCCGTGCACGTTCATTTCTTGCTTGCACAGCCCAAAATCAATGCTATATCGATCCAAAAAATAGCGTCACAAAAATCAATCCCAAATGGCAATTCGCCGTGGCCGGATGGCAATATTATCATCAACAATCAGGCAAATTTGAGTGTGCAATAAGCGATAGCATTGGCTGCCAACAAGGGATTTTTACTGGCAAACATCCTCGTACAATGGTCGGATTAGATAATAAACGCCAGTGGCTTTATTTAGTCGTCGTCGAAGGCCGGCAACTTAACTACCGAGGTATGACCATGGACGAGCTTGCCGAGTTAGCCACACAAATTGGTCTCACCCAAGCAGTCAATTTAGACGGTGGCGGCAGTTCAACAATGGTTGTTAATCAACAACGCGTATCACGTTTACCATTATTACAAATGCGTGAACGTAAAGTCGGCAATCATTTCGGCGTGAAGCTTCTCCCCTAGCTCAAAAAATAAAGGGGCTGTTGCCCCTTTATTTCGCTCAATGGCATTTTGGTGTTCCGCTAAATTTTGCTGAAATCCACCAATGCATCACGCGTAATGTCGCTGACTTTTTGATTACTGGTGAGCGTCATCGCTACTCGCATCTCTTTCTTGAAAATATCGAGCATATTTTCCACCCCTGCTTGTCCTGCGGTACTCAACGCATAGACAAAGGATCGCCCTAACATACAGGCATCGGCACCAAGTGCAATCATACGCACAATGTCTAAACCATTACGCACACCCGAATCAGCTAAGATCTTAATGTCGCCTTTCACCGCATCAGCAATGGCTGGTAAAGCTTTAGCACTGGATAGCACACCATCTAACTGGCGGCCACCGTGGTTCGAAACCACGATACCATCTGCACCAAATCGCACCGCATCTTTGGCATCTTCTGGATCAAGAATACCTTTAATCACCATCGGACCGTCCCAAAATTCACGGATCCACTCTAAATCTTTCCACGAAATAGACGGATCAAAGTTCTGTGTGAGCCAACCAATATAATCATCTAAGCCAACATCTTTACCCAAATATTTGGAGACATTGCCTAAGGTATGTGGCTTGCCTTTAATCCCAACATCCCACGCCCAAAACGGGTGCAATGCCCCTTGAATCACACGACGAATTTCTTTGTAAGGCCCGCTCATACCTGAATGCATATCACGGTATCTCGCCCCAGGTGTTGGCATATCCACCGTAAATACCAAGGTAGAACAGCCTGCGGCTTTGGCACGTTCCAAAGCATTTTTCATAAAACCACGATCTTTCAATACATAAAGCTGGAACCACATTGGGCGATTGATCGCAGGCACCACTTCTTCAATTGGGCAAATCGACACAGTAGACAGGGTGAATGGAATCCCTTTATTATCGGCTGCTTTCGCCGCTTGCACTTCGCCACGGCGAGCATACATTCCCAACGCACCGACAGGGGCTAAAATCGCAGGTAAGGCTAACTTTTCGCCAAATAATTCAATTTCAGTATCCAACTGCGACATATCTTTCAATACCCGTTGACGTAGGGCGATCTCGGATAAATCGCTCACATTGCGAGCAAGGGTCTGTTCTGCATAAGAACCGCCGTCGGCATAGTGGAACATAAATGGTGGCACACGACGTTTTGCCGCTTTACGGTAATCGTTGGCTGATGAAATAATCATAATTCAGTAACCTCATTGTTTATTGTTGTTAAGAAAGGGTTAAATTTCGGAACAAACAATAATGCAAATAACTCTTATTTGCAAGAGTTGCATCAACAAGGGGGGACTTATTGGCTTATTTCTGCAAATCTTTCTGGCTATATTTGTGGTAGTTGAGCTGTAACCATTGCAAGCCGACCACGGCGATCACGTTGTCGATTTTGCCTTCTTCCACCCATTGATAGGCTTGCTCACGGCTCACAACATGTACCAAAATATCTTCATTTTCTTCGGCTAAACCGTAAACACCACCCACTTTTGAGCTATCCACTAAGCCCAAAAACAGATGTAACCGCTCTACCGCACCACCAGGGCTGTCCCACACGCTCACGGCGTGTTCTAAGTTGCTGACCGCAAGTCCTGCTTCTTCTTGGCTCTCACGAATGGCAACCTCTTCAGGCGATTCGCCTTCGTCCACCATTCCTGCGATCAGTTCAACCAGCCACGGCGAATGTGAACTATTTGGATCGTAGGCACCAATGCGAACCTGCTCAACCAACACCACCGAATCTCGCACAGGATCGTAAGCAATGACCGCTGCTGCTGCCCCTTTGATCAACAGCTCACGCACTACTTCGCCACTCATCTGCCCCGAGAACATTTTGTGGCGAAAGACCATTTTTTTCAGTTGGAAATGCCCTTGGTAAAGGGTTTCTTCCCGCACGATGTCTAAATCTTTTTGTGAAAATTGATGAATGTTGCTCATACTATCTCCTTAATCTCAATTGCAGGGATTGACCTGATAAATAATCGGCACTGACGTATGTACAGGCACAAACCGCCCGTTTTGCCATTGGCTGAGTGATGGCAAGGATAGCACAGTTCCCTCCTGCTCAAAAAAGTACGCCAGATAGAACGGCAACTGATGATAAAAGCAAAGCGTGCCTTGTGGACAATGTGCCGAGTAAATACGTTGCTCACTCAACGAATGTTGCACTTCGGACAGTTTCACAATCCCCACGCCTTGCGATTTCAGCACCGCTTCTCGCAAACACCAGCTCAAATAAAAGCGTTTTTCTAGGCTGTCCAGCTGTGGCAAAACTTGCCCATTCTCGATTTCGGCGATCTCTTTTGGCTTGGCGTAATAGCGAAGCAAATCCGCATAACGGCGGATTTTTTGTGGGTGTTCAATGTCGATTCCGACCATTTTGGTGGGCGTAGACAGGGAAAAAATGATCGCCACCCAATCGCCCGAATGGCTGATATTAAAATCAATACGCGGATCGGCAAGATAAGGACGACCACTCGGCGTGCGTTGGATTTGCTGAAGGTGCGTGGTATCTAATTGATATTGCTCGAAAATTTTATGCAGCAGAAAAAAGGCCATTCGCTGGCTTTGCCATTTTTTCTGTTGCCGAGCAGATGAAGTTGCTCGTGGCGGTGGCGTAGGGTAGTTCAAAGTAACGGTATCTGGGAGTGGTTCGTCATGATGGGCAAAGAAGACACCTAAAAATTGTTGCTGCATTCCATTAATCACATAAATTTTTCCTGCCATTCTAGACCGAGCTATCTCCCTTGTCTATTTTCCATATAAAACAATCCTATGTTACGTGCCCTGCAACCGCTGCAACAACCTGTCCATCGCCCGATAGCCTAAGGCTTCCGCCAAGTGAATTTGTTGAATTTGCTTTTCGTTGGCGAGATCGGCAATGGTGCGAGAAACTTTCAAAATGCGGTGGTAGGCTCGCACCGACAGCCCAAGTTTCAACAAGGCATTTTCAAGAAAAACCGCATCTTGTGGAGCAAGTTGGCAATCTTGCTCAATTTCTCGGGTGGTCAGTTGGGTGTTGATTTTGCCCCTCCGTTCAAATTGCAATTGGCGAGCCTGAAGTACCCGCTTGCGAACTTGCTCGGTGGTTTCGCCACGCTGTTCATTGCTGTTTTGTAACGCCCCTTGGGGTAACAATGGGACTTCAATGGAGAGATCAAAGCGGTCAAGGAATGGTCCTGATAAACGGTTCAAATATCGCATTACTTGTTGGGGCGAGGTGCGGTTGTGTGTGCCTTGATAATGTCCTGTCGGGCTGGGGTTCATTGCGGCAATCAGCTGAAAACGAGCCGGAAACTGCACCTTGGCATTGGCTCGGGAAATGATGATTTCGCCCGATTCCAGCGGCTGCCGTAAAGCGTCTAACACTTTCCGTTCAAATTCAGGCAATTCGTCCAAAAACAGCACGCCATTGTGAGCCAAGCTGATTTCGCCTGGCTTGGGGATCGAACCACCGCCCACCAATGCCACCATTGATGCACTGTGATGCGGTGCTCGAAATGGGCGTTGCTTCCAGTTTTGGAAATTCAATTCATTCTGCACAAGGCTGGTGACCGATGCCGTTTCAATCGCTTCTTCATCGCTCATTTCGGGCAAGAGATCGGCTAAACGGCTGGCGAGCATCGTTTTCCCCGTCCCAGGTGGCCCGAGAAAGAGCAGGTTATGTTGCCCTGCGGCGGCAATGGTTAAGGCACGTTTAGCGTGCTGTTGTCCGATAATATCGGTCAGATCACGGGTAACAACGGGGGCTGTTTTTTCCGCAGTTTTTGCAAATTGTTGAGCTATCGGCAGTTGATCACGGCTATTGAGAAAATTAACCACTTGGAGCAACGAACTGGCACAGTAGGTTTGCGTACTCGAAACGAGCGAAGCTTCATTCGCATTTTGACGGGGCAGAATCAGCTCCCGCTTGGCTTTTTCCGCCGCCATCACCGCAGGGATCGCCCCGTGCACGCCACGTAAATGCCCTGTAAGCGACAGCTCGCCAAGAAATTCAAATTGGCGGAGTTTGTCCGCATCAATCTGTCCCGATGCTGCCAAAATCCCAATCGCAATTGGCAGATCAAATCGCCCACCTTCTTTCGGCAAGTCAGCTGGGGCAAGGTTGATCGTGATCCGCCGTGCGGGGTATTCAAAATTGGCGTTGATCAAAGCACTTCGCACCCGATCTTGCGACTCTTTCACGGTTTTTTCAGGCAAGCCGACTAAACAAAGCCCAGGGCTGCCGTTACTCATATGCACTTCAATGGTGACCAATGGGGCTTCCACGCCAATGGAGGCTCGGCTGTAAATAATGGCAAGTGACATAACTCTGTTCCTTGTAGTGGGTATTCCTGCCCACCAAGCGGTTAAATGGTGGGCAGGAATGCCCACCCTACGATGGATATATCAATTTTAGAAAAAATAAAAAATCCCACACCCACCAAAAACGATTTTTTCGATCTGTGTCGCAAAAATTTTGTAAAAATCAAAGTAGATCGCACCGCTTGTAGTAAAATCGGGCATAATTTTATCGAGTGAAAATAGGGCGAGAAAATGAGCAATCAACACGATATTATAGTGATCGGCGGCGGTATGGTTGGGGCAGCAGCGGCATTAGGCTTGGCAAAGTTGGGCGTGAAGGTGGCGTTATTGGAAAAAAATCCGTTGCCGAGTTTTTCGCCTGAAAGCCCTTACGATCTTCGGATTTCGGCGATCAGCGTGGCATCGGTCGATTTGCTGGAAAAATTAGGGGCGTGGCAGGCGGTGGAAGCAATGCGAGCTTATGCTTACACAGGTTTGGAAACTTGGGAAATTGACGGCTTTCACACCGCTTTTAACGCCAGCGAATTGGGTTTGGACAAGCTCGGGTTTATGGTCGAAAACAACCTGATTCAAATCGCTCTGTGGCAAGCCTTGAATGCCTACCCGAACTGTACGCAAGGGGTCGGTTTTGAGCAAATTTCTGCAAAACGCCAAGACGGCATTTGGACGGTCACACTCGACAACGAACACCAGTTTTCCGCTCCGATTCTGCTAGCGTGCGATGGAGCAAATTCACAGGTTCGCCGTTGGGCAGGCATTGGGCTGACCAGTTGGCAGTATCGCCAACATTGCTTATTGGCGGTGGTGAAAACCGAACAGCCGTGCGAGCCAACCACGTGGCAACAATTTTTCCCAAGTGGCCCACGAGCGTTTTTGCCGTTGGCGGATAACAACGGCTGTGTGGTGTGGTACGATTCGCCGCAACGCATTCAGCAGTTGAGAGCCCTTTCGTCCACTCAACTTTCCAATGAAATCAACTCACATTTCCCTGAACGATTAGGCAACGTGAGCGTGGTCAGCCACGGCAGTTTTCCGCTGACTCGCCAACACGCTCAACAGTATGTGCGAAATGGCGTGGTGTTAGTGGGCGATTCGGCACACACCATTAACCCATTAGCAGGGCAGGGCGTGAACCTTGGCTTTAAAGACGTGAAAGCCTTGCTAGAGGTAGTAGAACAAGCGGTCGAAAAAGGCGAAAATCTTGCCGATGAAACCCTTTTCCACGCCTACGAACGCCGCCGCAAACCCGATAATTTGCTGATGCAAACGGGAATGGACGTGTTTTATAAAGCCTTTAAAAGCGAGTTATTGCCGGTCAAAATCGCCCGAAATGTCGGTTTGGTTCTCGCTCAAAAAGCCACACCACTGAAAAAACGCGCGTTGAAGTATGCGTTGGGGTTGTGAGAATAGGATAAAAAATGGATTTTTACGGGCTGTTCGAGTATTTGTTGTGGGGCATCTTTTTACTGTTTTGCCTGAGTTTTAACTATAAACAGACGCATTGGCTAAATTTGGTAACTATGGGCAGTTTATGTGCCATATTGTGGTTTACTTACCCCGAAGATATACCGTCAAGCCAACTCGCTTTGATTTCCCTTATTGGCTTGGCAATTTATGTTATCTTGCAACATCGTTTTAATCTGAATCGCTATCTGCTTGGCTCGTGGGGTTGCCATTTTCTGCAATTTTTGCGGAAGCCTTCTTTTCAACATCAGAAACTCTCTGCGGTTGAATCCGTTCAGCTGATTAGCCATTTTTTGATTATTAAGCTCTTTATTACTATTGTATTGTTGCTCCCGATTCAAGAATTGGCGAGGGATTTTCTGAAGATTGATTGGCAGAGTGCGAAAAATATTCCAACTATGTTATCTCTCCAAGCAATTGGGGCTTTTGTGGCATCTGCCTTGTGGGAAGAATTGCAGTTCCGAGCCGCTTTTCGGCGTTCTCGCTTGAATGTTTTGCTCTATTTATTGATAGTTTTCGTGACCTTCGGCATTTCCTTTTATAGCTTCTCCTTTTTTCTGGTCGCCATCTGTTGTTTAGCAATATTTACTGAAAAGTGGGATTACTATTATGTGAAATACCGTTTTATCGTGGTTTATGGGGCAGCGATCTTCTTTGGTTTAATCCATCATAACGGCGAGTTCGGTTGGTTTGATCTGTTTGGTTATTTAGCCCAGATTTTTGCTGGCTTATGTTATATCTGGTTGCGAGTTCGCTATGGATTATGGTATTCAATCCTAACGCATTGTGGTTATAATTTATTGCTGTTTAGTCTTTATACATAAAAAAGAGCGTGACTCCACGCTCTTTGCTGACTATTTCTGCTCTTGATGGGGACCTAATGGGCGATGTCCTTCATCTAAATGGACGAAATTGACTAGTTCGTCAGGGCTGACTCGGAATGCTTGCCCAAACCCTTTTACAAATAAACCTTCACTTGGTTTAAATCGGAACAAATTAAAATCTTCTAATTTTGCCAAATTTTGAATTCGCTCCCCATGGCGATTTTCTAAAGCTTTAATGCCGGCATGCCACTCTTCACTATGACGCTCAACCACACTTGCTGTCGCATCAAACGTTAAACGTCGGCGAGCAAATAGTTCACGGCTTTTACTTTCATCCTCTAATAACATAAGGGATACCTTTGGTACTGCCAATAAATTACGGGCATGGCGTGCAATGGTAGAAATTAAGACCAAATAATCTCCTTGATGGATAACAAAAGGAGCATAACTCACATTCGGTGTGCCCTCTGCATCCACCGTAGCAAGCACAATAGATTGGCATTGTTGCTTAAATTCCTGTAACTCCGGTCCTAAGCGATTTTGCAAAACTTCCTGACGATCGCGACTCATAGTTTCTCCTTACTGAAATGATTTAAATTTTTCAACCTGTTCTGGGAAAAGCTGGCGTTTATCATCTCGTCCCAAATAGACTTTAAAAATGGTTTGCCCATTTTTTGCGATAAAGGCAATATTGTAGCTCTCTTTACCACGGAAAGGCAGGCTCACGAAAGCAATTTGGTCAATACTATCCAATTTTAAATGCCCATGTAATGCCCCTTCTTCATCTTTCATGTTCAGATTATAATAGCCACGAGCAATCATGCCACTTGGAAAACGATCCTTAATTTCAAAAATACTGCCTTCTTTCTCAATAATCGTCGTAAAAGTACCCCACTGGCTGATAGACTGCAAAATTTCTTCTGCCCTTTGGGCAGGGAATAGTCTGACAAATTCAGATGGTAATGCACATAAGATCTCACCCTCAGGGCGTTGCAATTGTGCTGCCATTTCTAAGGTAATCATGTTTGGATTCTGAGCGAGTATAGTCGCAACTTGTTGTGCTAACGCAGACATAACATTTCCTTTTACTAGTGATATTCGTTCTCAATTATATTGCCTTTATACAGAGATGCAAGATGAAATTTCAAGACGAGTTGAAATGTCTAAGGAAAAAATTCTGACAAGCATTTTTTTGCAAATTTCGCTAAAATCTCACCCCCTTGTTAACTCATTGATGGATAAGATGCCAAAACCACTCGCACTTTTTTTAATGGGGCCGACCGCATCGGGCAAAACCGATTTGGCGATCCGCTTATACCAACATTTGCCCGTTGAGATCATCAGCGTGGATTCTGCCTTGATCTACCGTGGAATGGACATCGGCACGGCAAAGCCGTCTGCCGAAGAGTTGGAGGCAGCACCGCACCGTTTGATCGATATTCGTGATCCTGCCGAAAGCTATTCGGTGGCGAATTTCCGTGATGATGCCTTGCGAGAAATGGCGGAGATTACCGCTAAAGGTAAAATTCCGCTGTTGGTGGGTGGCACAATGCTCTATTACAAAGGCTTGCTGGACGGGCTTTCGCCGTTGCCGTCCGCCGATTCTGCGGTGCGTGCCGAGATCGAAGCCAAAGCAGAGAAATTTGGCTGGGCGGTGTTGCATCAAGATTTGATGAATATCGACCCCACTTCAGCAATGCGGATCAATCCTAACGACAGCCAACGGATCAACCGAGCCTTGGAAGTGTTTTACATTTCAGGCAAAACGTTGACCGAGCTCACCGCTCAACAAGGCGAAGAAATTCCCTACGACATTCTACAATTTGCGATTGCCCCTGAGGATCGGGCGGTGTTGCATCAACGAATTGAGCAGCGTTTTCATAAAATGATCAATCTAGGCTTTGAGCAGGAAGTCAAGCGGTTATTTGAGCGAGGCGATTTGCACGCCAATTTACCGTCTATTCGCTGTGTCGGTTATCGGCAAATGTGGGAGTATTTAGCAGGCGAAGTCAGCCTTGATGAAGCCATTTTCAAAGGTATTTGTGCCACTCGCCAACTTGCCAAACGGCAAATCACGTGGTTGCGTGGTTGGACGAGTGAACTGAACTGGCTTGACAGCTTGGATCCCGACGGGGCATACCACAAAATCTGCGAAAAATTCGCACAAAAACGCAACGAACTATGATAATATCGCCACGCCTTTGGCAAACATATAACTACTAAAAATCACCATAAGGAAATTTAAAATGGCAAAAGGTCAATCTCTCCAAGATCCGTATTTGAATGCGTTGCGTCGTGAACGTATTCCTGTTTCAATTTACTTGGTCAACGGCATTAAATTGCAAGGGCAAATTGAGTCTTTCGACCAATTTGTGATTTTATTGAAAAACACCGTGAGCCAAATGGTGTACAAACACGCCATTTCTACCATTGTGCCAGCTCGTGCAATTTCGCATAACAATAATAACAGCCATCATCACGTCGCTCCACAAGTGAGTGCTGAGGTGGCGGACAAAGTGGAATAAGCCGTTATTACCGATCTCCATTCTTCTGAACCAAACGTATCCGATGATACGTTTGGTCTTCTTTTGCAGAAAAACCATCAAAAGTCCCCCCTTGCAGAATCTGCCCAGATAGATAATGGCAAGGAAAAGGCGATTTTGGTGCATCTCTACCTGTCGCAAACCAAAGACACCGAAAATTTGCTGGAATTTCAAACCCTTGCCGAATCCGCAGGGGTAGAAGTGGCAGCGATTTTGACCACCAGTCGCAACTCTCCGCACATCAAATACTATGTCGGGCAAGGCAAAGCCGAAGAAATTGCCGATGCGGTGGAACAATTTGGGGCGGATTTAGTGTTGGTGAATCATCAACTTAGCCCTGCACAAACTCGCAATTTGCAGTCGTTATGCGATTGCCGTGTGGTAGATCGCACAGGGCTGATTTTGGATATTTTTGCTCAGCGAGCGAGATCGCACGAAGGCAAATTACAGGTGGAATTGGCTCAACTTCGCCATTTATCCACCCGCTTGGTTCGCCGTTTAGGCAATCAAGATCAGCAAAAAGGCGGAGCAGTGGGCTTGCGTGGACCAGGCGAAACACAATTAGAAACCGACCGTCGTTTGATCAAAGTGCGGATTCAGCAGTTGCAAAATCGCCTTGAAAAAGTCAGCAAACAACGCAACCAAAATCGCAAAACTCGCCAAAAAGCCGATATTCCAACGGTGTCTCTGGTGGGCTACACCAACGCGGGCAAATCGACCTTGTTCAATGCGATAACCAATGCCGAGGTATACGCTGCCGACCAACTGTTCGCCACACTCGATCCAACGTTACGCCGAATCCAAGTGCAAGATGTTGGTACAACCATTTTAGCGGACACGGTGGGCTTTATCCGATTTTTGCCGCACGATTTGGTCTCTGCATTCAAATCCACCCTGCAGGAAACCACCGAAGCCACGTTACTTCTGCACGTGATTGATGCCGCAGACGACCGCAAAAATGAAAATATTGATGC
The DNA here is from genome assembly GCA_030528525.1 of Pasteurellaceae bacterium. Lineage (GTDB taxonomy): Bacteria > Pseudomonadota > Gammaproteobacteria > Enterobacterales > Pasteurellaceae > JAUMYT01. Next base: position 1,743 of record JAUMYT010000008.1, on the reverse strand, counting down.
GGTCAATCAAGTACTCGATGAAATTGAAGCGTTAGACATTCCCACCTTGCTGGTATTCAACAAAGTGGATAAATTAGACGGCGTTGAGCCACATATTGAATATGGCGAGAACGGCAAGCCTGTGGCGGTCTATCTTTCTGCACAGGCTCATCAAGGGGTAGATCTGCTGTTGCAAGCGATCAGCGAACGGCTTAAAAGTGAGTTGGTCTGTCAAACGCTTTTATTACCGATTACCGCAGGGCAACTTTACACCCAATTACGCCAACAGAATTGCATTCAGTCGGAAACCATCAACGAATTTGGCGATCGTTTAATTGCCATTGAAGTGGATCCCATCCAATGGCAAAAGTGGCTCAAGCAATTTCCTGAGATTCAAGAATATCAGGAATGGGCAAGCTGGACATAGCCCCAACAAGGGGGTGATAAAATCAAAGATATTGTGAAATTCACAAAAATACTAATCACTTTACAAGTCAGAATCTAACTTTCAAGTTGAGCTAGTGCGTTGAAGTTATAAATAACCATAAGATCTGCTACTTTTAATTCAGCAATCCATTCATCGGATAAGGCTAATACAACTTTCTGCTCTTCATTTTTTTGGATCGCCACGAGTAGCGAATACTGCATCACCAGTAAAATAGGACAATGAATTTGTGACTAAATCACGCTAGTGACATCTGTATTCGTTTGTGTAAGGAAATATTTACGCAGTTGGTTAGAGTGTGGAAGACCCAAAAATACTGGGGTTTAAAATTAATACCTTTTTCATTAACACCCCTCAAATAGTGATAAGAAATGAAGGTATATGCTTTCTTTAACAAGAAATAAAGTAACCTAAAATAAAATGAGCAAGAATTTTATCATTATCCTACAAACTCTTCCCTTTAGATAAGTAAAAATCAACCCTTATATGATCTGCACTCGAAAAGTTGGACTAAACAACCGACAAATTAAGGTGCAGATTTTTTTATGGCTAAAGACCACAGATCTTTCAAACAACCAGTTATTGAATTTTATCTTCAGAATGGCAAAAATCGGTCGTTCACTCGTCAGAAATTTCAACTGAATGAGACGACACTTTGGTATTAGCTACTCAATACCATCACAATGAAATCACAATGGCTTAACGGTTTGTCGCCACAAAAAAATTTACTCGTCGGAATTTAAGCTCTCTGTAGTTGAAGCGAGTTATCACAAACATCACGGAAATTGAGCAGATTACTCATGATAGTATAAGCTATCACCAGGCTTAACGGAAGCCACCCCGATGCTGCATTCCGACCAAGTTTGACAATATCATATGTTGGGCTATCAAGAACGGTGCTGGCAACATGGCATCACGCCCAGTATGTCAAGAAAGGGAAACGGCTTAGATAATGAGGCAATGGAAAGTTTCTTCTGACGGTTGAAAACAAAATGCTATTTTGGTAAACGGTTTGACACTTTCGCCGAATTGGAACAAACGATTCACGACTATATGCATTACTACAACAATGAACGTATTCAGGTGACATTAAAAGGGCTAAGTCCTGTACAATACAGAGCCCTGTCATTGAATTAAATCAATCTGACTTTTTAGGGCAGATCATATGAAGGTAGTTTTTAATTAGTAATAAGAAGATATTGAAGGAAGTACGTTAATAAAGCAATGATATGAACTATACTAAAGAAAATTAAAGGAAGATAATATGGCAGGGGCGGAGAGGCTCGAACTCCCAACACCCGGTTTTGGAGACCGGTGCT
>JAUMYT010000022.1 GCA_030528525.1 Pasteurellaceae bacterium | reverse complement strand
AAGATTCGGTTTTGCTGGGATCGGTAATGATATGGTTGGAGCCAACGATGTCGGTGAGTTGACTTAAGAGTTGTTGAGAGGTCATTTTTACACCTTATTTCTATGAACATTAACAAGATTATAACAATGAAATAAAAATAAGGTGTGGACTTAATCTGAAAAGTGTCGAGCAGATCACAAATTTGCTCGCTTATTGGCTTGCAAGGGGGTGAGAACCGCGTAGATTTTGCAAAATCAGCCCCCAATACTCGCCAAGTTATTACGAACGCCGCTGTCGCCTTGGTGTAAATAGTGGTGTTCTCGTTTGCCTTGTAGGGCGGATTTTAACCGCATTTCGAGCTGTAATTGCTGGTCGTCGGATTGCAATAAATCCCGAATGTCCACGCCTTCTTCGCCGAACAAGCAGAGGTGTAATTTGCCTTGAGCAGAGACACGCAAGCGGTTGCAACTCGCACAGAAATCTTTGGAGTAGGGCATAATTAGCCCAATTTCGCCTCGGTAATCAGGGTGCGAAAGCACTTTGGCAGGGCCGTCCGTTAGGGATTTTTGTTGCAGTTGCCAGCCTTCAGACTGTAGCCGTTGCAGAATGCGTTGCCCAGAAAGGTGCTGTTGGTGGAAGAAATTGTCCATTTCGCCCGTTTGCATCAGCTCAATAAACCGCATTTGAATCGGGCGATCTTTAATCCAACGCAGGAAATCGTCCAAGCCTTTTTCGGTGTACTGCTTCATCAGAACCGCATTGACTTTGACTTTTTGATAGCCAATTTCAAAGGCTTTATCAATGCCATTGAGAACACTGGAGAGCTTGTTCTCGCCCGTAATCAGATGGAATTGGCGTGGGTCAAGGCTATCGACACTCACGTTCAAATGGGTAATCCCAGCCTGTTGCCACAGGGCGACATCACGTTCCATTCTATAACCGTTGGTGGTGAGTGCCACTTGGCGAATGCCTTGGGTTTGTGAAATGCGGTGAGCAATGGCGAGAAAATCTTTGCGTAACGTCGGCTCGCCGCCCGTAATGCGGATTTTTTCCGTGCCAAGTTGGGCGAAAGTTCGCACCATACGCTGAATTTCTTCCAAGCTTAAAAAGCTCTGACGCTCAGCAGGGCGTTGATAGCCATCGGGCAAGCAGTAGTTGCAACGGAAATTACAGACATCGGTAATCGACAAACGCAGGTAAACATACTGCCGTGCAAAACGGTCAATCAACCCCACGTTTTCCGCTCCGACATTTTTGATCGGAATAGTTTGCATTTGACACCTTTCTAAACACGAGTGGACGGGCAATTTCTCGCCAATCCATTGAATCAATCTGATTACAGGCTTGCTACCATATTTGCAAAATCTTTGGAGTTCTCACCCCCTTGTAGCTAGCAAACTTAGGCACACAAGCTCGGAGTCTTGTTGGAAATGGGCGTATTGTAGGGATTGAAAAGGGTTTAATCAATATGTAATAAATTATATAAGCCTGTAATCTACCTTGATATATACCAACCTTGCTGATATAGTGAAGCCACTTTTTCAGAAAGGGGAGAATAGAATGCAAACAGCAAAACTTTTTACCAATGGGCGGAGTCAAGCTGTACGCCTGCCTGCTGCCTTTCGCTTTGATGTGGATGAAGTCTATATTCGCCGTGATGAGGCCAGTGGCGATGTGATTTTATCTAAACGCCCGAACGATTGGCACAGTTTTATGATAGCTGCAGATGCGTTACACGCAGAGGAAATGGAGATCGAGCGTGATCGTACAGGGCAACAACGAGATCCTTTTGATGATTGGCAGGAAGCATAATGCGTTATATGTTAGACACGAATATGATTAGCCATATTCTCAAACAACACCCGAATGTGATGGCAAAATTATTGGCGGTGCCAATGTCCTCGTTGTACATTTCTGCGATTACAGAAGCTGAGATCCATTACGGTTTGGCGAAAAAGCCTGAGGCTTATCGCTTGCATAAAGCGGTGCAAGAGTTGCTACTACGACTTGAGGTGCTGCCTTTTGATCATCAAGCAGCAGAATACTATGGCAAATTTAAGGCTGAGGTTGAAAAGCAGGGAAAAATGCTGACCCCTCTTGATATGCAGATTGCCGCCCACGCTGCGATAACAGGGGCTGTTTTAGTGAGTAATGATGCGGCATTCCAACAAATTCAGTTACTTGATGTGCAAGATTGGACGCAAGATTAACGCTTAGCGTGTGAGTTTGAGCTATATCAAAGGCTTTTGATTGTCAGTTTGTTACGCTAAATGAAGTATTTCAGTGAGTAGGGAAGAAAATGGCAACGCAATGGTCTTGTTTGGTGGATAATCAGGGAAATTGTTTGGAATGGGAAGATGAGCAAGGGAAAACCTATCTTACCCAATTTGAGCCGTTGATTGGCTATGCTCAAGGCTTGATCATTTCATCGCTGGATAAAGTGGGCTTTTATTATTTTGTTAGTGCGGATCATCAGTGGTTTTATGTGAGTGTAACCCGTCATAAGCAAGACTTCGCCCTATTGCAAATTAAAACCGTTAACTTACCGCTTGAGTTAAGCCATCGAGAGTTAGAAATTTTAACCCTACTTAGTTCGGGCTTAAGTAATGCGGATATTGCCGAACAGCTTTATATTAGCGAGCGGACTGTGGCAAAACACGTTCAGCACTTATTTGAAAAAACTGCAATGGAAAATCGCACCTTGTTAGCGGTGTTTGCGATGCGTGAAAATCTCTTCTGTTTGCCCACCCCCAGCGATAAGGAATATCGGGTATTGCCTTGCCAAGAGATTGAGGCTTTCGCTAAATCGATCTCGTTATCTCGTACTTTGCCAACATCAGAAAAATCGTTTTGCATTCAAACGTTTCAGCAACGCCCGATCAAAATTGGTGTGCCTTATGTGGAGCAGGGCATTGGACAAATTGATACTCAAGAGCTGATTAACGGTAGCCGTTTAGCGGTGGAAACCATCAATCAACAAGGCGGTATTCACGGACGGCAGTTGGAATTAGTCACGGCAGGCTTTCGTTTTGATTCGCCTCATAGCATTCAACAAGCGTATCAACAGCTTTTCGATCAAGAAGTGGATGCCATTTCAACCAGCTATGCGTGCTATTCGCCTGAGATTCACGAGTTAGTTGCTCAATCGGGCATTCCTTATTTGCACTTGGCTACCCATAGCCAGTCGAATAAAAAAGCTCAAAATTTAGCCGTAGAGCAGATTAAGAATATTTTCCAAGTCTGTGCCAGTGATGAAAATTATGGACTAGGCGTGTTACGTTTTTTGGCGGAGTATCAGCATTATTACCCCGAATGGGTTAAATCAAAGCGGATTTTAGTGATTCGGGTAAAGTGGCAGCCGATTGATATTGGGATTGATCGTTTGATTTTTCGTTTACGTCAGCAGAATTGGTCGGTGGAAGTAGTGGAATTGGAGAAAAAGGGAGATCCCTTTGAGGCAGTGATGCCACTAATTCATAATCTTGACCCTGCATTAATCGTATTAGCCTCCTATTTTGCCGAAGATGTGATTGCGTTTTATCAGCAGTTTATTCAGCAGCCGTTAAATGCGATCTTATATTCCATTTATGCCCCTTCTGCGTTATTACCGCACCAACAACTCTGTGAAGGCATGCTGTGGGCGAGTACCACGGCATTAAGTAAAAATTACGCAGGACAGCAATTTTGTCAGCAATATCAACAATTTTTTAATCATCAGCCGAGCTATTCTCAAGCGAGTGTGGCGTATGATCAGGTGCAGATTTTAGCCAATGTATGGCGAGAAAGCCTCTCGCCACGGAATTTCAAAGAGGTGTTGACGGGGTTGCGAACCTTGCCCTATCACGGGGTAAACGGTAACTATTATTTTGCCGAGGAAAATCAAACAGGGCTGACGTATCCCGATAATACAATGGATCTTTCCATCAGCCAGCCACATTTGATTTTTCAGGTGCAACAAGGCATCAGCAAAGTGATTGCCCCACAGCTTTTTGCCGAAAGCCGTTTTCAATTACCGATGTGGTTTAACAAGCGGTGAGTTGCGAGGGGTTTTTGCGGATTATGTGAGGGGTAAAATTGGGTAGATAGTCAGGTACAAACCGATTCAACAAAAAGAATAAGCGACAAATCATTCACTTTTAATCCAATCGTCATCTCAGGTATTTTGAAAAACCAAGTTTTGTTATATTATAGTTGTACTTGTCAAGCCCTTGACAAGAAGGAAGTTTTATTAGTTTTTAGCAACTTATTGATTAACAAACTGTTTTTACTTAAAAGGAAATCAATATGAAAATGACAAAACATCAATGTATTGCCAATTTCTTTATTGGTTTTGGCTCGATATTCAATATCGCCCCTTTATTTGCTCAGATTGATGTTGGTTCTCCACAAGATGATTTGAGAAATATGAGAAACGACTTCAAACAACTAGGTAGCGATATGCGAAAAGGAATGAAAGAGGTTGTGAATGCACAGCGAAAATAAACAAGACATTGTTGAGAAACACCTAAATCGGATAATACACTAGAAAATAATACTTAATTTGGAAATCCTGTGATGTTTAATCCAAAACGTTAGGCACATTGACTTCAAGGACTGAGTTCTGTATTCAACAGAGCTTGGTTCTTTTAGTTTTTAATGTATGTAAATAGTGTGTTTAAGTGTTACAGAGATCTCATTACCAAAATAGCCTGGGTCTGAAGAGGCTTTTCATTGCCCCATTTTTGCCGAAAGCCGTTTTCAATTACCGATGTGGTTCAACAAGCGGTGAGTTGCGAGGGCTTTTTTGTAATCGAGTAGGATGGGCTTTAGCCCATCAAAAAAGTCTCATATCGTTACGATGAGTTTCCTAGGTTTGAGCTACCATGGAGGCTGTTTTTAGGGGATAAATCTGTGATGGGCTAAAGCCCATCCTACCTTTTAATCAACCAAGTCGAAATCCACCTTTTGCAAATTCAGGCACCCTTGGTTGACACATTTATCGCTGACATTTGATTAAATAGGGTGTAGAATGGCGTTGGTGTTTATTATTTAAACGCCAATGTTAGTTATTTTAATCACTTTATGGAGTTAATTATGTTTAAAAAATCTCTTGCAATGGCAATGTTAGTTGCTCTCACTGCGTGTAGTGGTGGCGGAAATAGTGCTTCTCATAGCGGAAAAATGGCAGATAATGCTAACCAACCAACCAACCAACCAACACTAATCCGCAAGTAGGTAATCCTTCTTCTCAATCCCTTTCCTCTCAATCCGATTCAAAAGCCCTATACGGGGGTGCTTATTTTTTCACTGAACAAGGTCAAAATGATTACTTTACGCCTGCTTCTGATCTTGAGTCATTAACCCTTGATGGCAAAAAATTCAGTCTATTATTGGGTAAAGAAATTAAAAAAGCTCAGTTAGGCAATCTCTCATTCGGTGTTCACCTCGCAAAATCTAGTGATAATGATTACGCTTTTGTTACAGGTAAACTCACTGCAGAGAGCCAAATGCCAACAGCGGGCAAAGCCACTTATGCAGGGAAGGCATTTTATGGCTCAGAAGAATCGCAAGGTTTTGTTGATGGTACATCTGCATTTACAGTCGATTTTGCGAACAAAACCGTCAACGGCGAAATTAACGTGCGGAATCGTACCATTAAATTGTTAGAAGCTAAAATCGATGGGAATAAATTTGAGGCTAAACAAGGTGGCAATGGTAATAAAGAATGGGTTCGAGGTAACTTCTTTGGTGAAAATGTTGCTGAATTAGGCGGTGTTTGGGAAAGAGAAGTGAATCGCAAAGGCGAAGGAGCCGTCTTTGGTGCAACCAAACGATAATCGCATTTCGTTATTGAGGCAAAACGGCGTGAGGTAAAACCCACGCCGTTTTTCGTGACAATATATTTTGAATGGAAAAGGGGAGGTGCAATAGAGACTTTGACTTATATCAACCAAGCTGACGTTATCTGACCAAATACGCATTTTTGCGTATTGTCGCAATGAAGTGAACACCTTACATTTTCGTTATTCAATCATTATTGATATTGGAGTGGGAAAATGTTCAAAGGAAAGAAAAAAGCGATATTGGCTAGTCTATTTTTGATGTTAGTCGGGGCAGGTATGTTTGGTGGGGTGCAGTATGCAATGAAAGCCACCAGCTCCACCGAATTTTGTGTTAGTTGCCATTCAATGAGCCACCCCAAAGAAGAGTGGGAAGGTAGCGTGCATTTTTCCAACCGTAAAGGCATCCGTGCGGAATGTTCGGATTGCCATATTCCACAAGAACCGATTCATTATGTGAAAGCCAAAGTGTTAGCGGTGAAAGATCTTTGGCATACCTTCGTGACCAATAAATTACCCGATCAAGAAGCCTATGAAGCCCATCGTCTTGAAATGGCTCAACGGGTTTGGCAAGAGATGAAAGAGAACGATTCAATGACTTGCCGTAGCTGCCACAGCTTTGAGGCGATGGTGCTGTCTGAACAAAAAGAAGCCGCACAAAAAATGCATAAACTGGCTCAAGAAACCAATCAAACCTGTATCGATTGTCATAAAGGGATTGTGCATTTTATGCCAGATATTCCCGTTGATAATGCAGCAAGCGGTGAGTTAAGCCAATATGCAGGCGAATTTAGTGCCAATGACAAGGTATTACATTCATTAGCGATGACACCTGTTCAACTGGTGGCAGGTGGCGAAGTGCGACTAATGCCTTATACGCAAGCGGTGAATTGGCAGACAAAAAATGCCAATGTGGTTGCGACTATCCAAGGTTGGCAACAGGTGGGAGCAGAGTCTGTGGTCTATTTGGAGAAAGGCAAGCGAATTATGGTGGCATTATTAACCGATGAAGCTAAAGGCAAAGTGAGTGTGTTGAATCAAGTGTATGACGAGGTGACCGCAAGTGATTGGAAGCAGATTCAATTTGAGGTTGAAGTGCCGAAAACGGCATTTACCGCCAATCTTGAGGCACTAAACACGTTTGGTAACAAGTTAAACCAAACCCATTGTAGCGGTTGCCATTCAGCGATTGGGGCAGTGCATTATACGGCAAACCAATGGATTGGTGTGGTGAATTCAATGAAAGATCGCACTTCAATGAATGCGGATGAAGTGCGTGCGTTAACTATCTACTTACAACGTCACGCTAAAGATGTGACAGGTAATGCCCACTAACTCAATGTTGATTAACCCGATTTTATTTTAACTGGACTCCGAGCTTGTGAAGCTAAGTCGCAAGATATGCTAGCAATGCCTGCAGACTATCACTGCACAATGGATAATCAAGAAATTGGCTATCCACCCGATTTGGAAAGGTGTCTGAATTTTAACTCACGCAAATTTAAGGTGTGTATATGAAAAAACAAGACAAAATCAATACAAGTCGTCGTGATTTTCTCAGACATTCTTCATTAGGATTAGCAGGAACCTCACTGGGTGGGGGCGTGGTCAATACGTTATTGAGCACAGAGGCGATTGCCGCAGAACAAACTACCGTAATGACAGCTGCCCACTGGGGACCAATCGGTGTGGTGGTTGAAAATGGCAAAGTGGTCAAATCAGGCCCTGCGATTGTGCCGGTGGTTGAAAATGAGTTGCAAACCGTGGTGGCGGATCAGCTTTACAGCGAAGTGCGTGTCAAATATCCAATGGTGCGTAAAGGCTACTTGGAAGGCAATAAAGACACCACGTTACGTGGCCGTGATGAATGGGTTCGGGTATCGTGGGATAAAGCCTTTGAATTAGTCGCAAATGAAGTCAAACGGGTGCGTGATACTTCAGGGGCAAGCGGTATTTTTGCAGGTTCTTATGGCTGGTATAGCTCAGGTTCATTACACGCTGCTCGTACTTTATTGCATCGCTATCTCAATTTAACAGGGGGCTTTGTTGGGGTAAAAGGCGATTATTCGACAGGGGCGGCTCAAGTGATTATGCCCCATGTGTTAGGGACGATTGAAGTCTATGAACAACAAACCAGTTGGGAAGTAGTATTAGAAAGCTCAGAGATTGTCGTGCTTTGGGGGGCTAACCCATTAGCGACGTTACGCAATGCGTGGACATCGACCGATCAACAAGGCATTGCCTATTTCAAAAAATTAAAAGAGAGTGGCAAGAGAGTGATCTGCCTTGACCCTGTTCGCAGTGAAAGTTGTGAGTTTTTAGGGGCAGAATGGATTCCGATCAATACCGCGACAGATGTGGCATTAATGCTCGGTATTGCTCACACTTTAGTTAGCAAAAATCAACATAACAGTGAATTTTTGAAAAAATACACCGTTGGCTACGACAAATTCGAAAACTATCTATTAGGTAAACAAGACGGACAAGCCAAAGATGCACATTGGGCAAGCAAAATCAGCGGTGTGCCAGTCAACGTGATCGAAGCTCTTGCCAATGATTTTGCCACTAAACGTACCATGTTAATGGGTGGCTGGGGAATTCAACGCCAACGCCACGGCGAACAAGCCCACTGGATGCTCGTCACGCTTGCCGCAATGCTCGGGCAAATTGGCTTACCGGGTGGGGGCTTTGGTTTTAGTTATCACTATGCTAACGGCGGTGCACCAACCACAACGGGGGGTATTTTAGGCTCTATTTCTGCCAGTACCTCGGCCGATGTCGGCGAAAAAACGTGGTTAGACGACACCTCAAAATTCTCTTTCCCATTGGCACGCATTTCAGATGCTTTGCTCAATCCAGGGAAAACTATTCAGTACAACGGCACGGAAATTACCTATCCTGAAATCAAATTGATTTACTGGGCTGGTGGTAACCCGTTTACCCATCATCAAGATACCAATACCTTAGTCAAAGCGTGGCAAAAACCAGATACCGTGATTGTCAATGAAGTGAACTGGACACCGACCGCTCGAATGGCGGATATTGTCTTGCCTGCCACAACCAGCTATGAACGCAACGATTTAACGATGTCGGGCGACTATTCAATGATGAATATTTTCCCAATGAAAAAAGTGGTGGAGCCACAATTTGAAGCGAAAAGCGATTACGACATTTTTGCGGAATTAGCTAAACGTGCAGGGGTAGAGCAGCAGTTTACCGAAGGCAAGAGCGAGATGGATTGGCTCAAAGGCTTCTACAATACGGCATTTGAAGCGGCTCGCAAAAACCGTGTGATTATGCCGAAATTTGAAAAATTCTGGGAAGAGAATAAACCGATTACCTTCAAAGCGAGTGAAAAAGCGAAAAAATGGGTACGTTATGAAGAGTTCCGTACTGATCCATTGCTCAATCCACTTGGCACACCATCGGGCAAAATCGAGATTTTCTCTGATGTGATCGCCAAAATGAACTATGACGATTGCCAAGGGCATCCAATGTGGTTTGAACCTGAAGAGTTTGCTGGCAAAACCACCCCAGAAGCACCGTTGGCGTTAGTCACACCGCACCCTTACTATCGTTTACACAGCCAGCTGGCTCACACCTCATTACGTCAAAAATATGCCGTGAATGACCGTGAACCTGTGCTAATTCACACCGAAGATGCGGCCGCTCGTGGCATTGCAAGCGGTGACATTGTGCGGATCTTTAACCAACGTGGACAAGTTTTAGCAGGGGCGGTGGTCACAGATGGCATCATCAAAGGCACCGTTGCCTTGCACGAAGGGGCGTGGTATGACCCAATGGATCTCGGCACGAGCGATAAACCTCTGTGTAAAAATGGTAACCCAAATGTGCTAACCCGTGATGAAGGCACATCAAAACTGGCACAAGGTAACTCACCAAATACGGCGACGGTTCAAGTGGAAAAATTCACTGGCGTTGCCCCTGAAGTGACGGTGTTTAAAGAGCCTAAATATCAAGGATAATAGCCACTTTTCTTTTAATTGACATATAAATCGGTTTTAACTTTAAGTTAAAACCGATTTTTTTCTGCAATCCCACCGCATTGCTTGGGAAATCGTGCTATATTTCCTGCCACTTTTTTATCTTGAAAAATAGGACAACAATGAAAAACAAATGGCTTTTGATTGCCGCCATCAGTGGCTTTTTTTGTGTGGCATTTGGGGCGTTTGCCGCTCATGCATTGGAGAAAACTGTCAGCCCTCAGGCGTTGATTTGGATCGATAAGGGCTTGAAATATCAGATGTTTCATACACTGGCATTGCTAGGCTTAGGACTGTTCCAATTTGCAGATTTTTCTCAACATCTCCCCCCTTGCAGAGCCAAAGCGTTCAATCTTATTGGTGGTAGTTGGGCGTTAGGTATTGTGCTGTTTAGCGGCAGCTTGTACGCTTTAGCATTAGGGGCAAGCAAGTTGTTCGTTTGGACAACACCAATAGGCGGCACGCTGTTTTTAGTCGGTTGGGCGGCGTTGATTTGGGTGAGTTTGAGAGCGAAAAATAATGAATAAATTGGCGTTATATTGCCGTGCAGGGTTTGAAAAAGAAGTGGCAGGCGAAATTAGTGATCGTGCTGCAGAGTTGGGTGTTTTTGGCTTTGCCAATTTGAAAGAAAACAGCGGTTTTGTGATTTTCGAGTGCTATCAAGCCAATGATGCGGACAAATTAGCCAAAGAATTGCGGTTGGAGTCGTTGATTTTTGTGCGACAAATGATTGTAGTCGGCGATCTGTTGCAAAACTTGCCTGAAAATGATCGCATTTCGCCGATTTTGGCAGAATATGCCAACATTCAGCCGAAAAATAGCTCTGATATTGTGGTCGAAACACCCGATACCAATGAAGCAAAAGAACTGCTGACCTTCTGCCGAAAATTTACCGTGCCGTTGCGTAATGCGTTGAAAAAACAGGGTTATTTGAGTACAAAAGCCTCAGCAAAAAATAGTGTTACGTTGCATATTTTGTTTATTGGTTCGGGCAAATGCTATGTGGGCTATGCGTACAATCACAATCGTTCCGAGCATTTAATGGGCATTCCCCGCCTGAAATTTCCGTTTGATGCCCCAAGCCGTTCGACCTTGAAATTGGAAGAAGCGATTTTAGCGTTTATTCCGTCTGCGGAAGAGCCGAAACGCTTGAACGATCAGATGATCGGGGTCGATCTCGGAGCTTGCCCTGGTGGCTGGACGTATCAGTTGGTGAAACGTGGCTTGTTTGTGTATGCGGTCGATCACGGCAAAATGGCAGCGAGTTTGCACGACACAGGACGTATTGAGCATTGCCCTGAAGACGGTTTTAAATTCCAACCGCCGAAACGCAAGCAGATCGATTGGTTAGTGTGCGATATGGTGGAACAGCCAATGCGAATCGCTAAACTGATTGCCAAATGGTTGCTGAATGGCTGGTGTCGCGAAACGATTTTCAATCTGAAATTACCGATGAAAAAGCGTTATCAAGAAGTCAAACTCTGCTTAGACTTTTTGGAAACCGAACTGACTAAGCAAGGCTTTGGGTTCAATATTCAAGCGAAGCATCTGTATCACGATCGTGAAGAAATTACGGTGCATATTGCGGTGTTGGGTAAGCGATAAGCTTCAGTACATTTGCAAGGGGGTGAGAAAATCAGCGATTTTGCAAAATACGCCATTCGGTATAAGATGAGCAATTAAACAGGGGAGAAATAATGATGTTAAAAGAAAAAGGTTACGATGAATTTTTAGCTGAGCGGATTCGCCAAGGACAACAAGATATTGCTGAAGGGCGAGTGATTAGCTTAGAAGATGCTAAAAAACAATGGCAGAAAACCATAGAGCGTAAAGCGGCTGAATTAGCAGAATTTGAGCGAGAAGTTGCTTATGTCGGTTAGCGTACAGCTTTCGCAAAGAGCTCGAAATGATATAGATGGAATTCTTGATAATGTCTCTGAATTTACTGGATTTGCCACAACAGCAGATAAATTGCTTGCAGAATTTCTTAAGACATTTGAATTGATTGCATTTATGCCAAATGGTATGGGGCGATTACGAGAAGATGGTCTGCGAGAAGCATTTTGTCGGGGGTATCGAATCGTGTATAAATTTGTTGATGATAGCGTTTATATTATCACAATCATCCACAGTCGCCGACTTTACCCACGTCTTTAATCCAAACCCGCAAAATGCGGGTTTGCTGTTTTTGCTTTCCTGATATTCTATTCACCCGCAAAGCAGATACCTTGCTGTTTTCTGCCTTGTTCGGTCAGTCGGCAGACGATTTCGCTGATGTCAAGCATCTGTTCAGCAACAGCGAGATCGTGGTTGTCAATAATTTGTGCAAAGTGTTGAAATTCATCGTACATTCGATGTGGTGTGTCAAACTGAAAACGCTGTGAGTTGCCGTTATTTTCAACCAATTCAAAACAATTCATTGCGTTAGCTGGCATTGGTACGGTGATAGCCCCTTTGTCTCCTTGAATCGAGAGCAAAATCGGTGCGTTGCAGTCTTTTGCTCCAATGCAAACGGCTTTAAACGTGGGGTAATTGAGCAACATTATGCCACTGGTGTCGATATTACGTTCAATGTTCGCAGAATAGAAGCAAGATTGGGGAGCACCAAATAACCCGACGGCAAAATGCAGATTATAGACATTTAAATCCATTAAGGCACCGCCTGCTTGGTTCGGATCAAACACCGGCAAAATTTCACCTGCTTTAAAACGGTCATAACGGGACGAATATTGGCTGTAATTGAGACTGACAATTTTAATTTGCCCGATTGCCGATAAATGGCGTTTCAGTTGTTGATAGGCAGGCAGATAATGCACCGTAACCGCTTCAATTAAGATCTTATTTTTCTGTTTGGCTAAGGTGCGAAGTTGCTGAAACTCCGCCACATTTGCAGTGATGGGCTTTTCTAAAATCACGTGTTTATCCGCTTGCAACGCTTGTTGAGCAAAGGCGAAATGCAGATGGTTCGGCAAGGCGATATAAACGGTGTCGATGTCTGAATGTAGGAGTTGGGTATAGTCAAAAAAGGAGTGGTCTATCTGATATTGCTGAGCGAGTTCCAACGTTTTGTCTGGGTTTCGACCAAAAAGAGCCAGTTTTTCCACGGCTAATTGAGAGCGAATTTGCAGTAAATCTTGCACAATCATCCCTGTGCCAACAATGCCAAGTTTCATTTTTTTCCTCTGATCATAGAATTGAGTGTCTCATCATAATGCGAAACCTTTCACTATTCAAATTTGCAAAACTTCGCTAGAATCTAAAGGTTTATAACAATTTAAAATAAGAAAGGGAAAAATGCTATGACATTAAAAATCGGCATTGTGGGTGCAGGCGGCAGAATGGGTCGTCAGCTGATTCAAGCGGTGCATAATGCACAAGGTGTGGAATTAGGGGTAGCTTTTGAGCGTCAAGGATCATCATTGATTGGGGCAGATGCCGGCGACGTGGCAGGCATTGGTTCGATTGGTGTGAAGATCGCAGGGGATCTTGCGGAACAAGCGGATAAATTCGATTTGTTGATCGATTTTACACGCCCTGAAGGCACTTTGGCTCATCTTGCATTTTGCCAAGCTCACGGCAAAAAAATGGTGATCGGCACCACAGGTTTTGATGATGCGGGTAAACAGGCGATTGTTGATGCGGCAGAAAAAATGGGTATCGTGTTTGCGTCTAATTACAGTGTGGGCGTGAATTTGGTGTTCAAATTGCTGGAAAAAGCCGCCAAAGTGATGGGCGATTATTGCGATATTGAAGTGATCGAGGCACACCATCGCCACAAAGTCGATGCTCCGTCAGGCACGGCATTATCAATGGGCGAACATATCGCCAAAACCCTTGGGCGTGATTTGAAAACCCACGGCGTATTTGCTCGAGAAGGCATTACGGGCGAACGTAAACGGGACGAAATTGGCTTTGCCACCATTCGTGCGGGCGATGTGGTGGGCGAACATAGCGTCTGGTTTGCCGATGAAGGCGAGCGAGTGGAAATTGCTCACAAAGCCTCAAGCCGTATGACCTTCGCCAAAGGGGCAGTGCGTGCAGCACAATGGTTGGAAAGCAAACCGAATGGCTTGTTTGATATGACCGATGTTTTAGATTTGAATAATTTGTAAAATGGTATGAATGTTTGGACGTATTGCGTACGTTCCAAACGTATTTTGCATTTTTTTATCAAGATCTTACCCCTTGTAATGGGCAAGAAATAAAGGGCAATTAAAGAATAATAAGAAGGACAAAAAAATGAAACACAACAATATTGAAACCACTTTAGTGCAACTTGGCAACCGCACCGATGAACGTACAGGGGCGGTCGCCACGCCGATTTTTCTCTCCACCGCTTACGGACATTCAGGCATTGGCGAATCCACAGGCTTTGATTACACCCGCACCAAAAACCCGACCCGTGCTGTATTAGAGCAGGGCATCGCTGATTTAGAAGGCGGCGATGCAGGCTTCGCAATGGCATCGGGAATGGCGGCAATTCAGTTGATTATGTCGCTGTTTACTGCCCCCGATGAGTGGATTATTTCTAGCGATGTGTACGGTGGCACTTACCGCTTGCTCGATTTCAGCTACAAAAATAACAATACCGTCAAACCAGTGTATGTGAACACCGCCGATTTAGTTGCAATTGAAGCGGCGATCACGCCAAACACCAAAGCGATTTTTGTCGAAACGCCGTCTAATCCGCTGATGGAAGAGTGCGATGTGGCAGCGATTGCGAAAATCGCCAAAAAACACAATTTGATGTTGATTGTGGATAACACTTTCTTAACGCCTGTGCTGTTCCGCCCGATCGAATGTGGGGCAGATATTGTGATCCACAGTGCGACTAAATATCTGGCAGGGCATAACGATGTGCTGGCAGGGCTGATTGTGGCAAAAGGGCAAGTGCTTTGCGACCGCCTGTTCTATCTACAAAACGGTGCAGGGGCGGTGCTGTCGCCGTTCGATTCCTATATGATCATTCGTGGCTTGAAAACCCTTGCCTTGCGTGTAGAACGCCACCAAGCCAACGCCACCGAACTGGCTAAATTCTTGAGCGAACAGCCGCAAGTCAAAGATGTGCTGTATTCAGGCAAAGGCGGAATGCTTTCCTTCCGTTTGCAAGACGAAAACTGGGTCAATCCGTTCTTAAAAAGCATCAAATTGATTACCTTCGCCGAAAGTTTAGGTGGCACGGAAAGTTTTATCACTTACCCTGCCACGCAAACGCATATGGACATTCCCGAAGCCGAGCGAATCGCCCGTGGCGTGTGCAATAAATTGTTACGTTTCTCCGTGGGATTAGAACACGTGGAAGACATCAAAGCCGATTTATTGCAAGCCTTTGCGAAATTAGCTTAATCCCCTGATATGGTTTCGTTGGTCAACAGTGACCAACGAATCTTCCTCAAATTTGCAAAAACTCCCTAAAAACACCCCCCGTTGTAATGCTTTCAATGGATTTAATTCGCCGTTTGCTGACCTTTTTCTCCCCATTTTCGGTATAATGCCCCATTTTTCACACTCAAAGAGAATTTCCAATGGCAACGATTGCACCTAATCCGCTTGTGCTTGTGGACGGCTCGTCCTACCTTTACCGTGCGTTTCACGCTTTCCCACCGCTCACCAACAAACAGGGCGAACCCACAGGGGCGATGTATGGCGTGCTGAATATGCTCAAAAGCCTGATTGCACAGGTTGAGCCGAGCCATATTGCGGTGGTGTTTGATGCCAAAGGCAAAACTTTCCGTGATGAACTGTTCGAGCAGTACAAATCCCACCGCCCGCCAATGCCCGATGAACTGCGTTCGCAAATTCAGCCGTTACATCAAATGATTAAAGCTCTCGGTATTCCGCTGCTCTCGATTGAAGGCGTGGAAGCGGATGATGTGATCGGCACGCTCGCCGTGCAAGCCGCCAAAGACGGCAAAAACGTGCTGATCAGCACGGGCGATAAGGATATGGCACAACTGGTGAACGATCACATTATGCTGATTAACACGATGAACAATACGTTGCTAGACCGTGCAGGCGTGATTGAAAAATACGGCATTCCGCCTGAGCTAATTATCGACTATTTGGCGTTGCTGGGCGATTCGTCCGATAACATTCCTGGAGTGAAAGGCGTGGGCGAGAAAACGGCGATTGCGTTGTTGCAAGGTATTGGTTCGATGAAAGAAATCTATGCCAATTTGGATAAAGTGGCGGAACTTTCATTCCGTGGGGCGAAAACCTTCGCCCCGAAATTGGAAGCGGAAAAGGCAACGGCGGATCTTTCCTACTTGCTCGCCACGATCAAAACCGATGTGCCATTGGACGTGACTCACGATCAGCTTCTCACTCAACCGCAACAGCGTGATCAGTTGGTGGAACTGTTCGGGCGTTACGAGTTCAAGCGTTGGCTGAATGAAGTGATGAGCGATACCAACCCTGTGACCCAAACCGCACCTGAAAAAATGCCGAATAATTATCAGGCAACACAGGCTCTGCAAGGGGGAGAGAAAAAGGGCGATTTTGCAAAAGTGCAGATTGATCGCACCGCTTACCAATGCGTGAACAATCAGGCGTTGTTTGATGAATGGCGGAATAAATTGCAATCAGCAACATTGTTGGCGTTAGATACCGAAACCAACGCACTCGACCCAATGGTGGCGGAGTTGGTCGGCATTTCCTTTGCCTTGGAAAATGGCGAAGCCTGCTACATTCCGTTGGCTCACGTGGGCGAAAGCGAGCCGCAGCAGAGCGATCTGTTTGCCGAAAATTCCGACATCGAACCTGCGTTATTGCCTGATCAACTAGATAAACAGGCGGTTCTCAAGGCTCTTAAACCGATTTTGGAAAACGCTCAAATTCAAAAAATCGGGCAGAACATCAAATACGATTTAACCATTTTTGCTCGCAACGGCATTGAGTTGCAAGGCGTGGCGTTTGACACAATGATCGAATCCTACACGCTCAACAGCACGGGCAGACACAATATGGACGACTTGGCGGATCGTTATTTGGGGCATCAAACCATTCCGTTTGAAGAACTCGCAGGCAAGGGTAAAAATCAGAAAACATTCGATCAAATCGAGATCGAAAAAGCCACCGAATATGCGGCGGAAGATGCCGATATTACGATGAAATTGCATCAAGTCTTGTCGGCGAAATTGGCGAAAGAGCCTGAATTGGTCAAACTGTTTGAGCAGGTGGAAATGCCGTTGGTCAGCGTGCTTTCTCGGGTGGAACGCAATGGCGTGCTGATCGATCCTGCGTTATTACGCCAGCAGTCGATTGAAATTGAACAGCGTTTAGCCGAACTCGAGCAACAGGTTCACAGCTTGGCAGGCGAAGTGTTCAATTTGGCTTCCACCAAACAACTGCAAGAGATTCTGTTCAACAAACTTGGCTTGCCTGTGCTGAAAAAAACGCCAAAAGGGGCACCATCCACCAATGAAGAAGTGTTGGAAGAACTGGCTCAAATGGGGCATCAAGTGCCGGTGTTGCTTATGGAACACCGTGGTTTGAGCAAGCTGAAATCGACCTACACCGACAAACTGCCACAGATGATCAACAAACAGACGGGCAGAGTGCATACCTCTTATCATCAAGCGGTGACGGCAACAGGGCGGCTTTCATCGAGCGATCCGAACTTGCAGAACATTCCCATCCGCAACGAGCAGGGCAGACGCATTCGCCAAGCCTTTATCGCTCGTGAAGGTTATAAAATTGTGGCGGCGGACTATTCGCAAATTGAACTTCGCATAATGGCACATCTTGCCAACGATGCGAATATGATCAAAGCCTTTGCGGACGGCAAGGACATTCACCGCTCCACCGCCGCCGAAATTTTTGGCGTGCCGTTAGATGAAGTGACCAGCGAACAACGCCGCAGTGCCAAAGCGATCAACTTCGGGCTAATTTACGGAATGAGCGATTTCGGGCTGTCGAACCAATTAGGCATTAGCCGAGCAGATGCCAAACGCTATATGGAACTTTACTTCCAGCGTTACCCTGCGGTGCAACAATTTATGTTAGACATTCGCGAAAAAGCCGCGGAAAAAGGCTATGTGGAAACCCTGTTCGGTCGCCGTTTGCACTTGCCCGACATTCAATCCAGTAATGCCATTCGTCGCAAAGCCGCCGAGCGTGTCGCCATCAACGCCCCAATGCAAGGCACGGCAGCGGACATCATCAAAGTGGCGATGATTGGCATTGATAAGGCACTTCAGGGCTGTGATGATATTCAGATGATTATGCAAGTGCACGATGAATTGGTGTTTGAAGTCAAAGCCGAGCGAGTAGAGCATTATTCGGCAATCATCAAAGCCGAAATGGAAAAAGCGATTGCGTTGAACGTGCCACTGATTGCCGAAGTGGGGGTGGGCGAGAATTGGGATGAAGCACATTAATACGATAATCGCTGTGGAATACGTAAAAAATCGGTGGACGAATTGCCCACCGATTTTTTATGATTAGTTATTTTTTCATTGCTCCTAAAATGCCCCGCATAATCTGCTTGGTCACTTGGTTGCGGAGATTACGCCCGACGGATTTCGCCACGCTACCCACCAGTTGTTCTGCAACCGACTGATCTTTCTTCTTTTTCGTGCCAAAAATACTGCCTAACATTCCACTTAGGAAACTCTCTTCTTCCTCTTTTGCCACTTGTTCTGCTTGTTGTTTAGCTTGCATTTCGCCATTGAGCACTTCAAATGCCGACTCGTTATCAACAAATTGGCTGTAATGATGATAGAGATCGTCTTGTTTTACTAAGGCTAAACGCTCTTGTGCTGAAATCGGTTTGAGCTGGCTTTTTGGTGGGTAAATGTAGGCGATCTCCACTGGCGTTGGCATCCCTTTTTCATCTAACACGGACACTAAGGCTTCGCCCACGCCCAGTTGAGTAATGGCTTCCACCACATTCACTTTCGGGTTGGCTCGGAAGGTTTCGGCTGCCGATTTCACCGCTTTTTGATCTTTTGGCGTGAACGCACGCAAGGCGTGTTGCACACGGTTACCGAGCTGACCCAGCACTGATTCGGGCAAATCGAGTGGATTTTGCGTGACGAAATAGACCCCCACGCCTTTAGAACGAATTAACCGTACCACTTGCTCGATTTTATCCACCAACACTTTTGGGGCACCATCAAACATTAAATGGGCTTCGTCAAAGAACAGCACAAATTTTGGCTTGTCGGGGTCGCCGACTTCAGGTAACTGCTCGAACAGTTCCGCCATAAACCAAAGCAAAAACGCACCGTACATTCTTGGCGAGTTGATTAGGCGTTCGGAGTTCAACACGTTAATCACGCCACGTCCGTTGCGAGTTTGCATCCAGTCGTGCAAGTCTAACGCAGGCTCGCCGAATAAGTGCGTTGCTCCTTCGTTTTCTAAAGTCAGCAAGGCACGCTGAATCGCCCCCACGCTGGCGGCGGACACATTGCCGTATTCCACTTGGAAGGTTTTGGCGTTATCGGCCACGAATTTGAGCATTGCACGCAGATCTTTTAAGTCGATCAGCAATAAGCCACGGTCGTCCGCCACACGGAAAACTAAATTGAGCAAGCCTTCTTGGGTGTCGTTCAAATTGAGCAAACGAGCCAAGAGCATCGGCCCCATTTCGGAAATGGTGGTGCGAAGAGGAATGCCTGTTTCGCCGAACACGTCCCAAAATGACACAGGGAAGCCTTCTAAGTAATCTTCGCCGCCCAGTTGGAACTGCTCAATCCGTTCTGCAATTTTTCCCTGAAAAGTCCCCCCTTGCACTAAGCCTGAAAGGTCGCCTTTCACGTCCACGAGGAATACTGGCACGCCGTCTTGACTGAAGGCTTCGGCGAGTTTGCGTAAGGTTACGGTTTTACCCGTTCCCGTTGCCCCAGCGATCAAACCGTGGCGGTTGGACATTCGAGCCACGAGCGACAATTCGTTGCCGTCTTTCGATTGTGCGATTGCGTAATTCATTGTATCTCCTTGCCGAATAGCGATTCGGCATTATTTTCTTTTGCGGGACGGCGTGGCTTCACGATAACCAATCGTATAGCCTCGCTCCCAGTTGTTTTTAAAATGGGTGGGTAATTGAGTGAGCTGACAGTAGCTCATTCGTTGTTGCAACATTTGGGCTTTCTGTGCGGAAAATGACCGTCCGACACGGTAGCCGTCTAAATACCAATCATCTAAATCTGTACATTGTGTGGTGTTGATCCGTTTATTGGTAACCGTTGTGGTCGTCTTATGGGCGGTTTTTGCTACAACTGGTTTCTGATTTTCATAGCGATTTGGGGCATCATAAACGACTTTCACGGGTTTACCTTGTGTTGTCGGAGTAAACAGTTCTTCGAGTTGGTTGATGTGAAAATCGTTGCTACAAGCAGTGCTGATTAATATCACACTGGTAATGCTTAACATTTGAATAAATTTCATTCAATCTCCTTTTGAACTCACATAAAAATGAGGCGGGCACGCCGACCAGCCTCTACATTGAAAATAACTAAAAAATCCAATTATCACGCTCGGCGTTTGCGTGCGTTATATGGCGAACGCGTTTTGCTACCTGTTCGGGTTTGTTTTGGCAATGGCAACAAGGAGTCGCTGTCGTATTGGCTCACAGGAATGCGGTGTCCGATATATTCTTCAATCGCCGGCAAGTTCATTGCGTAGCGTTCGCAAGCAAAGCTGATGGACGAACCGCTTTCGCCCGCTCGTCCTGTTCGCCCAATACGGTGAACGTAGTCTTCACGATCATCTGGTAAATCATAATTGAATACGTGGGTAACATCGGCAATATGCAAACCACGAGCGGCAACATCGGTGGCGACTAAAATATCTAAATTGCCTTGCGTGAAGCTGTCGAGCAATGCCAAGCGTTTTTTCTGAGGAATATCGCCTGTGAGCAAGCCGACACGGTGTCCGTCTGCATTCAAATAGCTCCAAATTTCTTCGCATTTGTGTTTGGTGTTGGCAAACACAATGCAACGATCTGGCCACTCTTCTTCCATTAAAGTCAGCAGTAGTGCCATTTTTTCATCGTTAGACGGATAGAACAGCTCTTCTTTAATGCGATGCCCTGTGCGTTGCAACGGCTCAATTTCCACATATTCCGCATTGTGCATATCTTCAAACGCCAATTCACGCACACGGTGCGAAAGGGTGGCAGAGAAGAGCATTGTCAAACGCTGTTCAGGCTTCGGCGATTTTCGCATTAAATAGCGAATGTCTTTGATAAAGCCCAGATCAAACATACGATCCGCTTCGTCTAGCACAATCACTTGAATTTTATCCAAATTGATAATGCCTTGCTTGACGTAATCAATCACACGCCCTGTGGTGCCAACCAACACGTCCACGCCTTTTTCAATGGCTTGTAACTGCTTGTCGTAACCATCGCCACCGTAAGCCAAGGCAAGTTTGAATTCAGTATGATCCAAGAAGATCTCCGCATCAGAGGCAATCTGCACCGCCAATTCACGGGTTGGGGCAAGAATTAAGGCTCTAGGCTGATTCGGTGCGGTGGGAATGAAATTTTTATAAAGATGATGGAAGGTCGCCACTAAAAATGCCAAGGTTTTGCCTGTGCCTGTTTGGGCTTGCCCTGCAATGTCTTGCCCTGCAAGGGTAAATGGCAAGGTTTTGGCTTGGATTGGCGTGCAGAACTCAAAGCCTTTACTGTCTAAAGCGTTCAAGACTTGCTCGCTGATTGGGAAATCCATAAAGCGTTGTTCGGTGAGATGTTTGGACATCGTAATCTCCTAGGCGTGCAAGGGGTAAGATCTTTGAGAAAAAATGCAAAATACCATTTTCCCTTGCCCACTTTTCTGATTCAAAAAGTGGCAAAAAAGATACCACAAAATCCTATTTTTGAGTAGAATTCTATGCATTTTTCCACTCACTTGATTAAGGACTTGCTATGACAACGCCATCAATTTCTCTCAAAAATCGCCATTTTCTGCGGTTAATGGATTTCACTCCTGCTGAATTACAATACTTGCTTGAGCTGTCGGCAAAACTCAAAGCCGATAAAAAAGCAGGCGTGGAGAAACCCACAATGCAGGGCAAAAATATTGCCCTGATTTTTGAAAAAGATTCCACTCGTACACGCTGTGCTTTTGAAGTGGCCGCGTTCGACCAAGGGGCGAGAGTGAGCTATCTTGGGTCAAGTGGTTCGCAAATTGGGCATAAAGAATCGATGAAAGATACGGCTCGTGTGCTGGGCAGAATGTATGACGGCATTCAATACCGTGGTTTTGGGCAAGAGCTTGTGCAGATTTTAGCCGACTATTCGGGCGTACCTGTGTGGAACGGTTTAACCAACGAATTTCACCCTACGCAAATTTTGGCGGATTTCTTAACGATGATCGAACATTCAAACAAACCGCTGAATCAAATCAAATTGGCGTATTTGGGCGATGCTCGCAATAATATGGGCAATTCGTTTGTCGAGGGAGCAGCGTTAATGGGTGTGGATTTACGTTTGGTCGCACCAAAACAGTTTTTCCCAGAGCAGCAACTACTTGATGAAGTCGCTGAAATGGCAGCCAAAACAGGGGCAAAAATCACCTGCACTGAAGATGTAGCCGAAGGTGTGAAAGATGTCGATTTCATTTATACCGATGTTTGGGTCTCAATGGGCGAACCTGAATCAGCGTGGGAAGCACGGATTAACCTGATGAAACCGTACCAAGTCAATGCCGCCTTGATGCAAGCCACAGGCAATCCAAACACTAAATTTATGCACTGTTTGCCTGCATTCCACGATGATAAAACCACTGTCGGCAAAGCGATTGCGGAAAAATTTGGAATGAATGGTTTAGAAGTGACCGATGAAGTCTTTGAATCGCCAGCCTCTATCGTATTTGACGAAGCAGAAAACCGAATGCACACCATTAAAGCGGTAATGGTGGCGACGTTGGGTGATCTGTAAAAACTAAATGGGGCGATAGGGCGATAATATCCGCCCCATTCCTGATTCCGTTAATGCCAACAATTTGCAAAAAGTGTCAAAAACTCACCCCCTTGTGGGATCATCTTGATATATTTGCCTCATTATTTTGAGCGGTAAGCTCATCGGCTTCAGTCAATAACTTAGCAATGGCACTGCGATAGGTGATTTCCAAACTTTCTCGGCTAGTTGCAATGACGCCTTGATCATTTAAGAATCCGTCATTGACATCATACACCCAGCCGTGTAATGAAAGAGATTTGCCTCGTTTCCATGCGGCATCAACAATAGATGATCGCCCAAGATTGTACACTTGCTCGGCAACGTTAATTCTAGCAAGCATGTCTGCTCGCTGTTCTGAGGTCAGTTTCCCCAGCAAGTGGCTATGTTTAAACCATAAATCTTTGATATGTAATAGCCAATTGTTAATTAAACCAAAATCTTCGGTGCCAATCGCAGCTTTAATACCCCCACAATTGGTATGACCACAAATAATAATATGCTCAATATCAAGCACATCAACAGCATATTGCACCACCGAAAGGCAATTCAAGTCGGTATGGATCACTAAATTTGCCACGTTGCGATGTACAAAAAGTTCCCCCGGTTCAAGACCTGTGAGTTTCTCTGCTGGGACTCTGCTATCAGAGCAGCCAATCCACAAGTAACTTGGTTTTTGATGCCCCGCTAATTGCTTGAAGTAGTCTGATTGCTCATCCTTCATTTGGGTTGCCCAAGCGTGATTATTGGCAAATAATCGTTCAATCTTTTTCATCTGCTTTCCTAGGAATATAAAAGTTTGAATTCTAGCATAAAAACGCAAGGGACAAAAAAGCGGTCAGATCTGCCAGTGCAAATCCAACCGCCAATGCTGAGCATGGTTATTTTTTATTCCACAATGGGGATAATTTTTGAGGCAGAAGCACCTTTATCGCCATTGGCGAATTCAAATTGTACTTTCTGTCCCGCTTTTAATGAGCGATACCCTTCACTTTCAATCACTGAGAAATGGGCGAAAATATCCCCCTCAAATCCCTCGGAAGTAATAAAGCCAAATCCTTTTGCATTGTTAAACCATTTTACGATACCAATTTCCATGATAAGTCTCCAATTTATTAAGTTAATTGGCAATCATATTAATTAAAAATAGAATATTCTCAATGAGCAAATGTTAAAAAATCGATCTAGATCACAAAATTCTTTTACAATCTGTATAAAATTTAAGCGGGGTTGTCGATGTCAATAAATTCCACATTCAACCCATACTGTGAGGCAAGCCATTCTCCTAATGCTTTCACTCCACCGCGTTCTGTCGCATGATGGCCACAGCCAAAATAATAAATTCCTTGCTCTCGAGCTGAATGGGTGGTTTGCTCTGAGATTTCGCCACTAATGAAGGCATCTAATCCTTTGGTTGCCGCTAGATCAATGTAACCTTGACCACCACCAGAACAAATTCCGATAGTCTTGATGGGTTTTTGCGGAAATTCTGCTACAAACTCATCACATAAAATAACTTGATGATTGAGCAATGCTTCCAATTTTTGGGCAAGTGCGGCAGCGGAAATCGGTTCGGCTAATTCTCCATATATGGCAACTGAATTTGGGCTATCTTCTAAATTGGTCAGATTTTGTATTCCCAGTTGCTGGGCAAGTTGTGCATTGTTTCCCAGTTCAGGGTGCATATCAAGTGGCAGGTGATAACCAAATAAGTTGATGTCATGCGTAAGTAGCTGTTTGATTCGCTTGCCTTTCATTCCTCGAATACAAGGGGACTCACTTTTCCAAAAATAGCCATGGTGAACTAAGATGGCATCTGCATGATGTTTAACCGCTTGTTCAATCAAAGGTAAGCTCGCTGTGACACCCGTAATGATTTTACGAATCTCACGTTTGCCCTCTACTTGCAGCCCATTGGGAGCATAATCACTGATGGCTTTGCTATTAAGTTTTTCATCTAAAATCTGTTCAAGTTCAATATTAGTAAGCATCATTTATCCTTTTTATCACAAGTCAATACGATTTAACGGAAGATGATACGGGTAGATAGACAATCTACCCATAACATATGGAATACAAGGGGGTGAGAAAGAGGTACTTTTTGTGAATTAGTCCTTCCATATTGGTAATTGAATATTAATCCGAAGCCCACCAGTTGGGCTTTTTTCTGCAATGACGGTGCCTTTATGTTGCTGAATGGCATTATACACAATAGCAAGCCCTAATCCGGTTCCACCTGTTTGACGAGCACGGTCTTCTTCTACTCGATAGAATGGTCGGAAGATCTCTTCATATTGGTTTTCAGGAATGCCTTTTCCATCATCATCAACAATGATAATCAGATTACCTTCAACCAAATCGATCATGACATGAATTTCAGATTTTGCATATTTTTTCGCATTACGAATGACGTTTTCAATCGCACTGGAGAGTAGAGCGACACTCCCATTGATGCGATACATTTCTGGCGTTGCAATACGTTGGTCAATATGTAATTTTAACTGATTCTGTTCCACTTCAAATTTAGCGTCAATAAATACATCTTCCCAAATTTTATTTACTGAAAAAATTTCTCGACGAAGGTGGTGATTAACTTGTTGACGAGAAAGAGAAAGTAAATCATGGATCATGGTATCTAACTTCTGAATTTCATTTTCAATCCTTGTTAGTTCATTGGATTCGCCATTACGTCGACGAATCAAAGATACAGCAAGTTGTATACGAGTGAGTGGTGTCTTTAGCTCGTGGGAAATATCAGACAGTAAACGCTGTTGGTAACTTGTGAGCTTTTGCAGTGACGTAATCATGCGGTTAAAACTTTTTCCAACTCTACGCAGCTCATTAATTCCTTGTGTCTCTAGTTGTGGATTAACCATCAAGTTACCCGTTGCTACGGCATCAGCCGATAAACGCAATGCTTTAACCGGTTTTGCAATTCGCCAAGAAAGCCAAAGAAGAAGAGGCGTGCAAATCGTTAATAATAATAAAATCATCAAAATGGGATCGTCAAAGAGTGTATTAATGATCTCTCTTTGTGGATCCACCTTTGCAATAAAGTATTGATAGTAGGTCTGTTGATTTGAAGAGGTAATAAAGGGGCCATATAATTCAATATCCCCGAAACGGCGTTTCCAAGGCTCCATAGGATTATTGGCTTTGAAAATAAACGCATGGATAGCATTAAAATGTGCTTTGTTTACACCACTAAACATATTGCTATTAGGTTCAAGCAAAATCACATCAAAGCCATTTGGCGTTGAAACCATTAAGTTGCGTCGGAATACTTCATCTAAATTGTATTCTAACTGAGTATTGATCGTTTCATTGCGAAAAAACATAAAATCATTATCTTCAATATGATTAAATGCCCGAGCATCAAAATAGGGGAGTGCTAATACAATACTCAATATAATGGCAAAAATCAGGAGAAAAGAAGAAAAAATTTGGTACACAAGGTAATTGCGTAACACATTAAATTTATGCCATAAATTAAACATAACCACTCATCTTGTCATAGAAAACGAAAAATCCCCCGATAATCGGGGGATGCGCCAAATTTAAGCACTATTTTTCAGTAACGAGTAAATAGCCACGACCACGTAAGGTTTTGAACCAAGGTAAATTATCATTACGCTCTGGTAATTTTTTACGTAAGTTAGAGATATGCATATCAATAGCACGATCATACGGCGTTAACCGTTTACCTAGAATTTCAAGACTCAATAATTCACGAGAAAGAATTTGCCCTGGATGTTTGACTAACATTTCTAATAAAGCAAATTCAGTCCCCGTCAAATCTAAGTCTTGG
Organism: Pasteurellaceae bacterium; assembly: GCA_030528525.1. Taxonomy (GTDB): domain Bacteria; phylum Pseudomonadota; class Gammaproteobacteria; order Enterobacterales; family Pasteurellaceae; genus JAUMYT01. The sequence continues at coordinate 4,072 of JAUMYT010000022.1, read as the reverse complement.
CCATCAAAAATCGCCTGTTGGCGACCTGGGTGAAGTTCTACACCACCAAATTGCAAGAATTTACGTTCTTCAGGCATTTCGGTTGCACTAGGCATGACTTCAACAATAGATTCTTTATTACCACCTACGGTACGACGTAAAATTGCTTTAATACGAGCAACTAATTCACGATCATTGAATGGTTTGGGCAGATAATCATCAGCACCAAGTTCTAATCCCAGTACACGATCAATCTCATCATCACGAGCACTTAGCATTAATATAGGCAATTCATATTTTTGACGCACTTGCTTTAATGTCTCAATCCCATTTAATACAGGCATCATGACATCTAGTAGCATCAAATCGTAGGTTCCTGTTTCAAGTTTAGCCAACGCTTCCTGCCCATTATGGACAACTTGAATATTAAACCCTTCAAGCGATAATAATTCGGCAAGCAGTTCAGTTAAATCAACATCATCATCGACCAGTAAAATTCTTGGCATAGTGTTTTCCTATCCTTTTATTCATTGCACTATTACAGCTACAGCGTTCATCTTGACCTTTCTTGCATTAAGCTTGCATACTTTACAAAACTTTGCGGAGTTTTTCCACTCTTTTTATTTCATTCCACATGAAGTCCAATTCGCTTGCTGTGCAATCGGTAATGGTTTTGCCTTGTGTTGTGGCATATTGCTCAATCTGTTTAAAACGGCGTTCAAATTTTAGATTCGCTTTGCGAAGGCAATCTTCGGCATCAATTTTATAGTGGCGGCATAGATTGACACTCGCAAGCAACAAATCGCCTAATTCTTCTTCCAATTTCTCTGGCTCGAACGGCTCTCGATCTAACTCTTCGCAGACTTCTTGCCACTCTTCTGCCACTTTCGCTCGCACATCTTGTGGATTATCCCAATCAAAACCGACTTTGGCACAGCGTTTTTGTAATTTATTCGCACGGGTCAAGGCGGGTAGAGCATAAGGCAGATCATCAAGGATCGAAGTCTGTCCTTTTTTCGCTTTCTCCGCGGCTTTTTGGGCTTCCCAATTTTGCAAGGCTTCTTCGCTATTTTGAGCGGATTTATCGCCAAAAACGTGTGGGTGACGGAAGATCAATTTATCGTGTAAATCCGTTAGCACATCCGCAAAACTAAAACTGCCTTCTTCCTGAGCTAACTGGCTAAGAAATACGACTTGCAACAATAAATCGCCCAACTCTTCCCTCAAGGCGGTGCGATCTTGAGTGTGCAAGGCTTCTGCCACTTCGTAGGTCTCTTCCAACAAGCAAGGTAGCATTGAGTCAAAGGTCTGTTTAATATCCCAAGGACAACCTGTTTGCGGATCACGCAGACGAGCGACAACCTGTAATAACTGTTCGATATTTGCCATAAAGATTTCCATAATCTGTTTAAAAGAATGTTGAAATATTGTGGTGTTTGTCCGTAAAAATGTAAAGGGAGAAGATGTCATTGCATTTTTTGCTTTTTGTTTATATTATGTATCTACAAAATACAACAAAGAGACTAATCCAATGCAACTCCAAATAAAAAAATGGGGAAACAGTGCCGCCGTACGTATTCCCCAAGCGATTTTAGCTCAACTCCAGTTAAAAGAAGATGATCTCTGCTTGGTGGAAGTGCGAGATAATAGCTTAGTGCTTAGCCCTGCCAAACCGAAAAAACAGTACGATTTAAAATCGTTACTGGCAGAAATGCCCGAAGAATTACCAAGGGTGGAAGGTTGGGATGAATTATCAGATGTGGGATTGGAGAAAGCATAATGTATATTCCAGCTCGTGGCGATATTATCCATTTACAGTTTGATCCAGCCAGTGGTCAGGAAATGAAAGGAGAGCATTTCGCCTTAGTGGTAAGCAGCAAGTTATTTAATGAGCGTGGTTTAGCCTTTGTTTGCCCGATTTCACAAGGTGTGCATTCTCGTTCATTTGGTACGGTGGTAACCTTAATGGGAACGGGGTTACACACTCAAGGAGCAGTGCATTGCCATCAACTAAAATCGTTGGATTGGAAGGCTCGTCAAGCTAAACGCAAAGAAAAAGTCCCCGATTTTATTTTAGAAGATGTATTGCTGAGAATTGATGCGATTTTGTCAGAATGAAATTACATTCATCGCTTAAAAAATAGCTGCTTGTTAAGGTAATGCCTTATGCTACAATTTCGCCATTTTTTTATGTAACAGGATTTAAATATTATGGACTTAACCTACCTACAAAAAATGCCACAAAGCGAATTTCACCAACGCCGTGAGCGAGTTTTTCAACAAATGGCGGATAATTCTGCGTTGATCGTCTTTACTGAAACGGAAAAACGCCGTAATAGCGATTGCGATTACCTTTTCCGTCCTGATAGCTATTTCTGGTATCTCACGGGCTTTGCTGAACCACAGGCTGCGTTACTTCTCGTCAAAAAAGCAGGCAAAGGCGAGAGCATACTTTTTTTACGCAAAAAAGATCCGTTAATGGAAACTTGGAATGGTCGCCGTTTGGGCATTGATGCCGCACCAGAAACCTTAGGGGTTCAGCACGCTCACGATATCGAAAACATTCAAACCGAACTGGCAAATTACTGCGAAAATCTCACCGCTTGCTACTACGCCCGTGGCGTGCAGGAATGGGGTGATAAAATCGTCTTTGGCACGTTTGATTTGGTGGCGGCTCGCCGTAAAAACGCCCCGACTACATTGATTGACTGGCAGCCAATGCTATCTGAAATGCGGCTGATCAAATCCGAAAATGAAATCGCTTTACTGCAACAAGCCTGCCAAATTTCAGCATTAGCTCATATTCGTGCGATGAAACAAACTCGCTCGAACCGTTATGAAATGGAAATTGAAGGCGAAATTCAGCACGAATTTTCCCGTTTTGGCTCCCGTTTTGCCTCTTACAATCAAATTGTCGCTGGTGGAGACAACGCCTGTATTTTGCACTACAACGAAAACGATCAAGTGCTGAAAGACGGCGAATTATTGCTGATTGACGCTGGGGCAGAATTTGCAATGTACGCAGGTGACATCACTCGCACTTTCCCTATCAACGGCAAATTCAGCCAAGCCCAACGTGACGCGTATGAAATAGTGCTTGAAGCGATCAAAGAAGGGACAAAATTACTCGTGCCGAATAGCTCCATCAAAGCCGCCAACGACAAAGTGCTTGAAATTATGGTGTCTGGCTTGGTGCGACTTGGCGTTTTGCAAGGCGATGTGGCAACGCTCATCAAAGAACAAGCCTACAAGCCGTACTATATGCACGGCTTAGGGCATTGGCTTGGCTTAGACGTGCACGACGTGGGCGATTACGGCAACGAGCGAGATCGCCCATTAAAAGAAGGAATGGTGCTGACCATTGAGCCAGGGTTATATATTCCCAAAGATGCCAAGGTGCCAGAACAGTACAAAGGGATCGGCATTCGGATTGAAGATAATATTCTGATCACCGACTACGGCAACAAAAACCTCACCAGTGCTGCACCGAAAGAGATCGCTGAGATTGAAGCGATAATGGCTCAGGGGTAACCGATTTTCAATTTATTTAAACGCCCAATAGAAACCGACACACTTGATTCTTGGGCAAAATGGCTTAAAGTTGCAGTTGTAGCTTTGCCTGTGGTAGTATTCGGTCAATATAGTTTAGCATTTAAGTTAATTAATTCACTGTTGCTCATCATAGGCACTTATAGTTTAATGTTAGGTGGGAAGCAATTGCGTAAACATCGAGATTATCTTGCAAGGGAGGATTAGTATGGAATATACATTAGGATTAGGCATTTTTGCCTTATTAGCTGTTGGTATTTTATTGGCAATTAACCACGCGGTAAAAGGCAGTAACAAAGCATAATTTATTTCACATCATCAGGGGCGAACATCGTGTTTCGCCCTTTGTTTTTTGATTTTATTGACGTCCATTTGCACAGCCAACCTGTTCGGTTTACAATTTGCAAGCTATTCTGGATATCAGAAAAATTAATGGACGTATTACATACGTCCCAAAAGCCAAAATAACCACAATTCATTGATTTACAAATAAAAAATTCACAAAAGCACAAGGAAACATTATAATGCCAACAGCCAACAGCCA
>JAUMYT010000021.1 GCA_030528525.1 Pasteurellaceae bacterium | reverse complement strand
ACCATCAGGGTTTTATAGGAACCCCCAGTCGAATGCAGTAATGCAGTGACTGGGGGTTTTTGCTATGGGGAAAATATTAACAGGGAAAGGAAGAAGGCGGAATAACACAATTTAAGAAAAGAGAGAAGCAATAAAATGAGTACTATTAAGGCGTTTGAGTTACGTCAGAATATGAATTAGATTGCTCTTCAGATGTTGTAGAAATCCCACCGCTTTTTTGCTATGGTATGTGCAATTTTTTCTAATTGAGAATTTGCCAATGAACGAGATCGAACAAACGCCAACATCTTCCGCAGAAACTACCCACTTCGGCTTTAAAACCGTTGCCAAAGAAGAGAAAGAAAAGCTGGTCGCCAACGTGTTTCACAGCGTGGCAGGCAAATATGATTTGATGAACGATTTGCTCTCTTTCGGCATTCATCGGGTGTGGAAACGCTTTGCGATTGATTGCAGTGGCGTGCGAAAAGGGCAGAAAGTGTTGGATTTAGCGGGCGGCACGGGCGATTTTACCGCTAAATTTTCTCGCATTGTGGGCGAAACGGGCGAAGTGGTGCTATCTGACATCAACAGCTCAATGTTGGAAGTCGGCAAAGAAAAATTACGCAATCTCGGCATTGTCGGCAACGTGCGTTATGTGCAAGCCAACGCCGAAGAGCTGCCGTTTGAAGAAAACACTTTCGACTGCATTGTGATCAGCTTCGGGCTACGCAACGTGACCGACAAAGACAAAGCGTTACGCTCAATGTACAAGGTGTTAAAACCCGGTGGGCGTTTGTTGGTGTTGGAATTTTCCAAACCGATCATCGACCCGATCAGCCAAATTTATAACTTCTACTCTTTCAATATTTTGCCCAAAGTGGGCGAACTTGTGGTCAATGATGGCGACAGCTACCGCTACCTTGCCGAATCAATCCGAATGCATCCAAAACAAGACGAACTCAAGGCAATGATGGAGCAAGCAGGCTTTGAAAACGTCAGCTACTACAATTTAAATGCGGGGATTGTGGCATTGCACCGTGGGTATAAATTCTAATGAAAGCCTTTCTTGACCAACTGATGCTCCGCCAATTTGCCGTCGGCGGAATCGAAACCCTATTTAATGGCCTGCTGATTCGTTCGCCACATTTATCGCCGATCTTACGCAAAATGGCAGGGAAAATCCTACATATTCAACTGAAAAATCCCGATCTGGCGTTTTTTATTCTGTTTAGCGAAAATCGTACCGACTGGCTTTCCACCTACGAAGGTAATGCTGACTGTTCCGTGTCCCTTGAAGCCACTACTTTGCCAAAACTCGCTGACAAAAGCCAACTGAGCCAGCTAATCAATCAACAAAAACTGGTGCTAAATGGTGATTTGCAAGTGCTACAACAATTCAGCGACTTGCTCGACCAACTGGAAAAAGATCCTGCCGAATGGCTTTCGCACTTTATTGGCGATGTGCCTGCTCAAGTCTCCACCGACTTTGCCAAAGGCATTTTCGGCAAACTCAAAAGCCAATTTGAGCAAAACAGCCGAAACCTTGTGGACAATCTCACCACCGAACGCCCCGTGTTCGTTCACCGTTTAGAAGTCGCCCATTTTTGCGATCAGGTGGAAGAGTTAGCACAACAAGGGGGGGCGTTGGAGCAAAAATTTGCAAAATTATTAAAACCCTCTTCAACATTTAAGGAAAAGAATGAAAATTTACGGCATTAAAAATTGCGATACGGTCAAAAAAGCGATCAAATGGCTGACGGACAACGGCTTTCAGCCTGAGCTACACGATTACCGTGTAGACGGCTTAGATCCAAACTGGTTAGCGGAGATGGAAGCGACATTCGGCTGGGAAAATCTAGTCAATAAACGCAGCACCACGTGGCGTGGTTTGAGTGATGAAATTAAAAACAATCTCAATCGTGAAACCGCATTGCAAGTGCTTGCCGAACAACCAACGCTGATCAAACGCCCGATTGTGCTACACAACAATGTCGCTCTGATCGGCTTTGATGCAACCGAATACCAAGCGAAGTTGAAATAATGAAAGCGAACATCATTGCTCTCGCTCAAGGGCTTATTCAGCGTCCATCAATCAGCCCAGACGATCAGGGTTGCCAACAACTTATTGCTGAGCGGTTGCAGGCGGTGGGGTTCAAACTGGAATGGTTGCCCTTTGGCGACACGCTCAATTTATGGGCAACGCACGGCAGCGGAGAGCCTTGTATTGCGTTCGCAGGGCATACGGACGTGGTGCCAGCTGGCGATGAACGTCTGTGGCAAGTGCCACCGTTTTCCGCAGACATTGTAGGCGATACGCTTTATGGACGTGGATCGGCGGATATGAAAGGTCCGTTGGCAGCGTTAGTGGTTGCAGCAGAAACTTTCGTGAAGAATCATCCGAATCACAAGGGCAAAATTGCGTTATTGATTACCTCTGATGAAGAAGCTGCCGCCAAAGACGGCACAGTCAAAGTGGTCGAAACCTTGATGGCTCGTGGCGAGAAAGTCGATTACTGCATTGTGGGCGAGCCGTCCAGCTCAGAAAAATTGGGCGATGTGATCAAAAACGGCAGACGTGGCTCGCTCACCGCCAATCTCTACATTCAAGGCGTGCAAGGACACGTTGCCTATCCACATTTAGCCGAAAATCCTGTGCATAAAGCGGTAAATTTCTTGCAAGAGCTCACTACCTACCAATGGGACAACGGCAACACCTTTTTCCCACCGACAAGCCTACAAATTGCCAATATTCACGCAGGTACAGGCAGTAATAACGTGATCCCAGGCGAGCTATTTGTGCAGTTCAATTTACGTTATTGCACCGAAGTCACAGACGAGCAGATCAAAGAAAAAGTCGCTGAAATGTTGCAAAAACACCGCTTAAATTACCGAATTGAGTGGAATTTATCGGGAAAACCGTTTTTAACTGCCAAAGGCAAATTAGTTGAAACGCTCGTTCAAACCGTGCAAAACATCACAGGCGTTACCCCACGTTTAGACACAGGTGGCGGAACCTCCGATGCCCGTTTTATCGCCCTAATGGGTACCGAAGTCGTGGAGTTCGGGCCGCTGAACAAAACCATTCACAAGGTCAATGAGTGCGTGAATGTGAACGATTTAGCCCAATGTGGCGAAGTGTATTATCAAGTGCTTGAGAAACTGCTTGATACAAGGGGGTGAGTATTTGGAAGAATCTGCAAATTTCCCTGCTATTCTCACCGGCAAAAGCCGTGAGCATTTGGTCGCATTGCCAAATGCCCTTTCGCCGAACCATTTTCTGCAAGCGGAAGCCGTGCAAGCCTTTTTAGCAATGCAACAAGCAGCAAAAAACGCAGGGTTTAATTTGCAACCTGCTAGCACTTTCCGTGATTTTGAGCGACAAAAGCGGATTTGGAACGACAAATTTTGTGGCGAGCGAAAAGTGCACGATGATCACGGCAAGGCGATTGATCTGACTTGCCTTGATGAATGGCAAAAATGCCAAGCGATGTTGCGTTGGTCTGCAATGCCCGGGGCGAGCCGCCATCATTGGGGCACAGAAGTGGACATTTTCGCCCCTGATTTGTTGCCTGAAGGCAAGTCGTTACAGCTGGAGCCGTGGGAATACCAAACGGGCGGCTATTTCCAACAACTGACAAATTGGCTACTGGTCAATGCCGAACAATTTGGCTTTTACTTTCCATTTATGGAATGCGAAGACAAAAAAATCGGGCAAGAGCCGTGGCATTTGAGCTATTTTCCGATTGCTGATAACTACGAGCGGTTATTTACGCCCGACATTTTGCAACAGGCGTGGCACGGCGAAGAGATTTTGGGCAAAACGACGTTACTCGACCATTTCGATGAGATTTTTCAAGACTATATTTTATGAGCATTCAACTGATTAACCAAAGCGATTATCTCGACCATTTCCAAGCCCTTTGCGACAAATGGCAGCTAGTTCACGACAATTCATCAATCCTAGCTTTGGTGCAAACTAACGAACGGTTGGAGCTTCGCAAATTAGATGAGCCAAAATTAGGGGCGATTGCGGTCAATTTTGTCGATGGCACAATGGCTCATCGTCGCAAATTCGGTGGCGGTCGGGGAGAGGCGGTAGCAAAAGCGGTGGGCATTAAAGGCGATTATTTGCCTAGTGTGATTGATGCTACCGCAGGGCTTGGGCGAGATGCGTTCGTGCTGGCGTGCGTGGGCTGCCAAGTAAAATTGGTCGAGCGAAATCCTGTGGTAGCTGCCTTGCTGGAAGACGGTTTACAGCGAGCCTATCAAGATCCTGAAATTGGCGACTTTATGCGAACCCGAATGCAACTACTTCCTGTGCGATCCATCGCAGAACTTTCGCCTGAAACCGATGTTGCCAACGTGGTCTATCTCGATCCAATGTATCCACACAAACAAAAAAGTGCCTTAGTTAAAAAAGAGATGCGAGTATTCCAGCATTTGGTCGGAGCAGATTTAGATGCCGATGCGTTTTGGTTGCCCGCCAAAGCCTTGGCTCGCAAGCGTGTGGTGGTGAAACGCCCTGATTACGCCGATTTTCTTGCCAACCAAAAACCTGACTTTAGTCAAACCACCAAAAATCATCGGTTTGATATTTATTTGTCACATTTAGGCATATAGGAACAATAGTTGGCAAAAGATGGTTTGACGCCTTATAGTACAAGGATTTAAGCCATCTTTTTGAAAAATGAACAAAAAAACTGTCCGCATTGTGAGTATTCCCTAGTCCACAAATATGGTACTCAAAATACCCTTCAGCGTTATAAATGCCCGACCTTAAAACCTTTACCCTCACTCGTCAATTAAATGCTCGCCAGATTTGGCTTGATTATTCAATAGGAAAACAGACCCAGTAGCAATTAACCGATAAATATCATGGTTCCCCTCGAACAATCCGCCGATATTGAGAAAAAGCACCCAAATCTTGAGTGAGTGCTAGTTTAGGCAGAGATGTTTGTTGATGACGTTTAATGAAGGCTAATTTTTTGCAAATACTTGTTGCATTTTTTTTTTTTTTTTTAGAATCAGAAAGTTTATTTATCTACACTAAATTAATGTAATAAGGAGTCTTTATGGAACTTAAATCAACAAGCGTTGCTTATTTACTGTTATTGTCTTTAACCTCTGGTGTTGCACTAGCACAATCACAAGCAGTAACCCAAACAGAATTTGACAATTTCAAAGAAGAAACTATGACCAACGTGGAAAACGTAGGTACGATTGCTTTGGGCGCGGAAGCGGCAGTCAATGATTTGCTTGATACTCTCTACGGCAAAGAAGGTACCGATGAATCAGGCCAACTCGGCGCGATGACTGAAGCAATCAACTTAAAAGCCGACAAAACAGACTTGGACAACAAAGCAGACAAAGCCGTTGTCGACAACCTGATTGAAAAACACGATGCTGCCGGCCAATATATCCACCAATTCGTCGAGCATGTAAACAACGGCTTCCAGACAGTCGGTGAAAACCTGAACACTCTGGCCGAAGAAAAAGCCGACAAAACCGATGTTACCAAGCTGCAAGAAAAAACCCTGCAGGCATTCCAAGAAATGACCAAAGCTGTAGCTGACGATCTGGAAACCAAAGCCGATAAGGCCGACTTGGACAACAAAGCAGACAAAGCCGTTGTCGACAACCTGATTGAAAAACACGATGCTGCCGGCCAATATATCCACCAATTCGTCGAGCATGTAAACAACGGCTTCGACAAAGTCGCTAAAACCCTAGACACTCTGGATAAAGAAAAAGCCGACAAAACTGCTTTGGATGACAAAGCTGATAAAGTTTCCGTGGATGCCGTGAAGAAACAAGTGGCTAGTGTTGCCGTTGCAACCTACCGCTTGGATCGCGATATCCAGCAGACACAAGAAACGGTTGCAGGCAATGCGGAAGCTCTTGCCAGCCATGCAGATACCATTATCGACTTGTCTCAAAACAAAGCCGACAAAACAGAGTTGGATAAAAAAGCAGACAAAACTGAACTAAATGCGAAAGCAGATAAATCTGTTGTAGAGAATTTGACTGCTGATGTAACGAAAAATACGAGCAAGATTGCTGAGTTAGAGACAAACAAGTTAGATAAATCAGCGTTTACCTCACTCAATACTGACTTCAGCCAATTGCGTACCAAAGTGGGTGAATTAAGCAAGGGAGTGGATGCGAATACCGCTCGATTAGCTCAATTAGATGGCCGGATCACTGGTGTTCAAAAAGAAATGAGACGTGGCTTCGCTTCTCAAGCCGCATTAGCGGGGCTATTCCAACCATACAATGTGGGTAAAGTGAACGTAACCGCGGCACTGGGCGGTTATAAATCTCACACCTCGTTGGCGGTTGGTGCTGGTTATCGCTTCAACCAGAAAGTGGCAGCGAAGGCTGGTTTAGCGGTGAGTACGAGAGGCGGCAGCTTTTCGTATAACGTGGGTGTGAACTACGAGTTCTAATTCTCCTTATCCTTTCAACAAAGCCAAAAGCCAGCTCAATGAGCTGGCTTTTGATATGGCTGATGATGGCACATTACCCCTATTTATTCAACCACTGCATATAAGCCTTGGTTCCTTCCGCCACTGTTTTAAATGGTTCGCAATAACCCGCTTCACGCAATTTGGTTAAGTCTGCTTGGGTGAAGGCTTGGTAGCGAGATTTCAAATGTTCTGGGAATGGAATCGTTTCAATTTCACCTTTTTGGTGGAAATCAATCACCGCTTCTGCCACTGCTCGGAAGGATTCCGCATTGCCTGTGCCTAAATTGAAAATGCCCGATACGCCATTTTGCCACGCCCAAATGTTCACTTTGGCCACATCTTCTACATAGACAAAATCCCGTAAGAAAGTTTCACTGCCTGCAAACAGTTTCGGGTTTTCGCCTTTTAAAATTTGATTATTCAAATGAAACGCCACACTCGCCATTGAACCTTTGTGCTGCTCTCTCGGGCCATACACGTTGAAATATTTGAAACCACAAATCGGCGAATCGGCTTCAGGCAAGATTTTGCGAACATACTCATCAAATAAGAATTTGGAATAGCCGTACACATTCAACGGCTGTTCAAATTGGCGTGCTTCAATGAAATTATCAGTACGCCCACCGTAAGTCGCCGCACTGGAAGCGTAGAAAAACGGAATTTGACGATCCACACAATAGTGCAACAACTCTTTAGAATATTCGTAGTTATTTTGCATCATATATTTGCCGTCCCATTCGGTGGTTGCCGAGCACGCCCCTTCGTGGAATATGGCATCGATCTTGCCGAAATCATCGCCTGCAATAATGGAGGCAATAAAATCGTCTTTGTCGCAATAATCGTCAATATCTAAATCGACTAAATTGATAAACTTCTCACCATTTTTAAGGTTGTCCACCACTAAAATGTCTGTGCGACCCAATTCATTCAAGGCTTTAACGATATTACTACCAATAAAACCTGCGCCACCTGTTACGATAATCATTGTGTATTCCTTATGTTTTGTGAAAACCTTCGACAAGGTCAGTGCGTACCATTTTGTCTTATTTCATGGCGAGAGACAAGGGGGTGAGAAAACCGAAGATATTGTAAATAGCACAACCCCACTTGTAGGTTGGTGACAAGTGGGGCTGTTTTTTGTGGATTAATAGTCTAAAGCGAGTTTGCCAGCGGCTTCCACAACCACCTCAATGGCACGGTTTTCGGTGCCTTTAATAGTTTCTTCGTTTGGAATTTCTTGCTGGGTACGGTTTACGATGACGCCTGAAACCATTCCTGCCCGCAAACCGAGTGCGGAGCACATGGTAAACAATGTGCCCGATTCCATTTCGAAGTTCATCACGTTCAACTCTTGCCACTGTTTGAGTGAGCCTTGATAGCCTTTCCACACCTTACCTGAATAGGTGTCGTAACGTTCTTGACCAGGGTAGAAAGTATCCGACGATGCTGTGATACCAACATATGGGGTGATGCCTTGATTGCAAGCGGCATTATAAAGGGCGTTGGTTGAGGTGAAATCTGCCACCGCTGGGTATTCTAGCGGGGCAAAGTGATGGCTTGCGCCATCTAAACGCACTGCTCCTGTGGTGACTAACACATCGCCCACGTTGATGTGTGGCTGAATGGCCCCTGTGGTACCAATACGCAAGAACGTCCGTACACCAAGTTGTGCCAATTCTTCAACGCAAATCGACACCGATGGACCGCCGATTCCCGTTGAGCAAACCACGATTGGCTGACCATTTACATAACCTAACCACGAGGTAAATTCGCGGGTGGAGGCTAAAAATTGTGGGTTTTCCATTTTGGCAGCGATACGCTCGCTACGGGCAGGATCCCCAGGTACAATCGCCACTTTTGCCCCTTTTAACATGGCTTTGGTTAAACCTAAATGAAAGACTTCTGACATCGTTTGTTCTCCTATTTTCTTAGGCGTATATAATATGCCTTTGGTAAATCATGAGCCATTTTAGCTAACAAGGGGAAATTACCCTACAGATTTTGCAAACGGCATGACAAAAATGTGAAGCAGATCAAGGTAAACGTTTGCGTTTTAGTCTGCTGGCAGACATTTTGCTGACATTGAATAACTTATAATGCGACCTGCGGAAAATAATGCTCGCTAAGCTGCACAAACTGCTCAAGGGAAATGGTGGACAGCTTGAGCGTTAATCCTCGGGCAATCAGGTCGTTTTGCAACACAAAAACGTTTTGTATCGTGGCAAGTTTTGCTTCCGATCGCACCGCTTGCAACACGCCGTCTTGCCAAAAAATCAACGCGTCGTCGGTGGTGAGCTGAGCTAGCAGTGCCTCAAATTCTTCGCAGTCGTAGTGGGCTGAAGAAAAGGTGTAGAGCATGGCGTTCCTTAGAAAATGAGCCTTAGAAAGTCAGCACTTTTTCGGCTTGGTTGAGAATGGCAAAAATCTCGCTGTTCGACACAAATCGTAGGCTATCGAACAGCCATTCAGCATTATTCAGCTGGCGTTTTTCTACGCTTTGCTGGCAGATGAAACATTCGCTCAGATCGTAAAGTTCGATCAATTTGAAGGCAGCTAAATGATCTTTTTGCAAAATCTGCTCGGTTCTCCCCCCCTTGCAGAGGTTGTACACCCCGTCATGCACAAAGCAGATCGCTAGCCTATCTTCCTCACAAAACGCACTGGCTGCGAGCAGGGCATCCAGTCCTTCTCGGCTGATTGCTGATCCAAAGGGGGGCTGGGTAAACAAAATGGCGAGATCGTATTTTTTTTGCATAAGTTGTGCGTCTTGTGCGTTGTCAAAAGGTTAAAAGTCGATCGGCAGTCAGCACCGCTTGGCTAAATTCGCCCAAACCCGCCAATACAAAGCCTTCGGCAAGATTGTGTTCCACCACGCCACGTCGTTGTGCGGCAGAAATGCAAAGGTGAAGTGGCACGCTGTGAGCTGTGGATAATTGTTGCCATTTTTCAACTAAATTCAGTTCGTCACTGGCAGCATCGACCAAACGATTGGCGTTGCTCACACCATTTTGCATAAAGAAAATTTGCCGAATGCTATGGCCTTGGCGGAGTAGCGTTTCCGCCACTTGAAAGGCTAAAAATGCCCCTTGTGAGCCATAGACAGGCGATTTGACGGCGATCACATAGTCCATCAGTTGCCGTCCTGCTTGATTTGACGAATGTAGAGATAGACAGTATGGCGGGAGATGTCGAGCCGTTCTGCCACTTGGTTGATCGCATCTTTGATGTCGAAGATCCCTTTTTCAAACAAGCTCAACACGATTTGGCGGTTTTTATTGTTGTTCGCCACGTTGCGATCTGCCTGAATGTCTTCGATGGTGCTTTCGATAGTTTGTGCCACCAAGTCTTCCACCGAGCTGGCAAAATTGACGTTGTTGTCCGTTTCTTGCGGGGCAATAAAACTGTTGAGAAATTGCGATACGGGCACATCAAGGTTGATGTTAATACAGATCAGCCCAATCACGTGCTGTTTGCCATTACGGATCGCAATGGTGATCGATTTCATCAAGACACCACCTTTCACACGTGTGAAATACGGTTTAGACACACTGTCAGTTTGCATATGATGCAACGACCACAAGGCACGATCGGTAATCGGTGATCCGATTTTACGATCGGTATTGTGTCCATTGACGATGTAAATCGCGGAATGTTCTAGAAATTCCAACGAGTGCAACACGATCTCGCAATGTTCGCCGAGCAAGGCGGCAATGCCGTCCACCACAGGAAAATAAGAGGCGAGAATGGCGTGATCTTCGTCAGAAAGAGGGTTGAATTTGGTACTCATAAGGTGCGAACTGCATTGCGTTAATCGTAAAGACAGGACGCCAAGTGGCGTCCTGCAAGAGGATTATAATTTCTCTGCGAGCATCGCTTCTAATTTTTCTTGGTCGATAGCAAATTTGCGAATGCCTTCGGCTAATTTTTCCACTGCCATTGGGTCTGAATTGTGTTCCCAATAGAATTCCGCTTCGGTCATCGGGGCTGGGCGAGCTTTGATTTCGCCGTTGAAGCTCAATTTACGCTCAAGCGGTTGGTTGCTTTCTTGCAACGCTTTTAATAATGCAGGGGCGATAGTCAAACGGTCGCAACCCGCTAATTCGGTAATTTCGCCCACGTTGCGGAAACTGGCACCCATTACTACGGTGTTGTAGCCGTGCTGTTTGTAGTAGTTGTAGATTGACGTGACCGAAATCACACCTGGATCTTCTGCTGGTGAAAACTCTTTTTTCTCGCCGTTGGCTTTGTACCAGTCTAAAATACGACCAACGAATGGTGAAATCAGATAAACACCCGCTTCGGCACAGGCACGGGCTTGGGCTTGAGAGAATAACAAGGTCAAGTTACAGTTAATCCCTTCTTTTTCAAGCTGTTCTGCGGCTTTGATCCCTTGCCAAGTGGACGCAATTTTGATCAAAATACGGTCGTTGCTAATGCCAGCTGCATTGTATAACGCCATCAATTTGCGTGCTTTAGCGATAGTTTTTTCGGTATCGTACGAGTAGCGAGCATCCACTTCTGTTGAAATGCGACCTTTCACGACTTTCAAAATTTCTAAACCGATGTTTACCGCTAATTTATCTTCCGCATCAATCAGCTGTTGAGCTTTATCGTTGCTTTGTGCTTTCGCATATGCCACCGCTTCATCAATTAACGGTGCATATTGTGGCAGTGCCGACGCACTTAAAATCAGAGAAGGATTCGTGGTTGCATCTTCTGGCTGATACGTTTTAATTGCATCAATATCGCCCGTATCGGCAACCACCACAGTCATTTCGCGTAATGCATCAAGTTGGTTCATAAAAATTCCTCTTAACGGTTGAATCAAAAATTTTGCGTATCATAACAGCAACTGTGCAATGACAATAGTCAGAATTTGCATCTCGTCTTGATTTTGCAAAAACTTTTGATTTCTCACCCCCTTGTAACGGGAAAGTTACTTGCTTTCACCCACACCCCACAACCACGCTGCCCCACGTACACCGCTGGAGTCGCCGTGTTCGGCTTTTTTGATCTCAGTGAAAAATTCTTTGCCAAAAATGTACTCTTTAACCAGTGGCGGGACGTTGGTATAGAGTCGGTCGATATTGCAAACGCCACCGGCGAAGACGATCACATCAGGGTCGAGCGTATTGACATAACTGGCTAAGGATTTGGCGAGCCGTCTTTCGTAGGCTTGGAGTGTTTGTTCGGCGATAGGGTCGCCTTGTTCGGCAAGTTCAACAATTTCGTTGCCTTTGAGACGTTGGCCTGCTCGGCGTTCGTAATCATCGCATAGCCCTGTGCCAGAAACGAATTGTTCGATGCAACCAGCACGCCCGCAATAACACGGCGTGGATTGTGTGATGGCGTGTTCTTCATCATCTTGCCACGGTAGCGGATTGTGTCCCCATTCGCCACCGATGCCGTTTGCACCGTTATGGGGTTTGCCGTTGATTACGATGCCTGAACCGCAACCCGTGCCGAGAATTAAGGCGAGCACGACATTTTTACCTTTGCCTGCCCCATCGGTGGCTTCAGAGACTGCCATACAGTTTGCGTCGTTGGCAATGCGGACAGGGCGTTGCAAAAGGTCGGCGAGATCACGATCTAGCGGTTGTCCATTGAGCCACACGGAGTTGGCGTTTTTCACCTTGCTCGTAAACGGCGAAATCGTACCTGGAATGCCGATGCCGACCGTGCCTGTTTGTTGAGTGGCGGCTTCGGCATCGTCCACTAAACTTTTGATGGCGTGTAAGGTGTCTGGGTAAGAACCTCGTGGGGTGGGAATGCGTTTGCGAAAGAGCTCGTCCCCGTGATCTGAAAGGGCGATGACTTCAATTTTGGTGCCGCCTAAGTCAATGCCAATACGCATAGAAACTCCTTATTTTGTTTTAACGTTAAATTTTATATACTTTGATGATTCAACCAGTTGGGTGTTGCTAATGAAAAAAACGATCTTGATTGTCGATGATGATGTGCAAATTTGTACCTTGTTGTCCGATATTTTTGAAGAACATCAATATAATGTGCTTTCAGTGCATTGCGGGCGAGATGCTCTCGCACTGCTTGCAACGCCTAATGTGGTCGATCTCATTTTACTTGATCTGATTTTACCTGATACCAACGGGCTGTTGTTACTGCAACAGTTAAAGCAGATGACACCCGTACCGATTCTATTATTAAGTGGTTTGGGTTCGGAATCTGATGTAGTCGTTGGGCTTGAAATGGGAGCCGATGATTACATTGCCAAACCGTTTTATCCACGAGTGGTGGTTGCCCGTGTGAAAGCCGCTTTACGCCGTTTAGCCCCGCCTGCGGTAATGATGCCCGCTCGTTCGGGATTGAGATTTGAGTCTTGGTTTTTAGATACCGAAAATCACCGCTTGTTTAACGCACAGCAACAAAACGTGGAGCTGACTCAAGGCGAATATGTGTTGTTATATGCGTTGGCTTCTCACCCACAAAAAGTGTTGTCTCGTCAGAAATTATTAGAACTGACTCACAGCGAAACTTTAGAAATTTTTGATCGCACCATTGATGTGCTGATTATGCGGTTACGCAAGAAAATGGAGCCAAACCCAAAATCACCAACCTTTATTCAAACCATCCGAAGCGTGGGGTATATGTTTGCCTGTGCGGTTGAACAGGTGGGCTAATTTGCAGAAAATGCCTAAGATCTCCCCCCTTGTTGGGGCAAAGGCGATTTGCCCTTGATCATTCAGGGCAGAAAAATTCTGCCCTGATGATGCTCGCCATTATTTCACTGTCCAACCTTTATAATCTTTGATGTTATCGCGATCAATGAGATTCACAGGAATGAGTACCGCTTCTTTTGGTGCATCTTTGCCTTGTAAAATATCGTAACCGATTTTCACGGCTTCAGATGCCATCACTTGCGGATCTTGAGCTGGTGTGCCAGCAAATAAGCTACCTTTACGTTTTAAGGCTTCTTCGCCGTCTGGTGAGCCGTCCACGCCCATAATGAAGAATTCACTGCGTTGTGCTTGTTTTGCCGCTAAGTCCGCACCGATGGCTGATGGATCGTTGATGGCGAATACGGCATCAATTTTCGGGTGAGCGGTAAGTAATGATGTCATCACTTCTAAGCCACCTTCACGGCTGCCTTTCGCATTTTGGTTATGAGATAAGACTTTGATCTCTTTGTGTTTTGCGAAGACATCCATACAGCCTTGTACACGGTCTTGTACGGCAGAAACAGGTGGGCCGTTGATGATCACCACATCGCCTTTGTTATTTAAGCGATCAGCAATTGTCTGGCAGGCAATTTCCCCTGCTTGGTAGTTGTTTGATGTTACCGTTGCGTTTGCTCCGTCTGCAGCAACGTCCACTGCCACTACGATAATGCCTGCATCACGAGCACGTTTCACCGCAGGGCCGATGCCTTTAGAGTCTGCGGCATTTAAGATGATCATATCAGTTTTGGCAGCAATAAAGTTATCAATTTGAGCTACTTGTTGACCTAAATCGTAACCGCTAGAAACGGACGTCACGTTGACTTTGTCGCCACCTAACTCTTTTGCTTTTAATTCTGCCCCTTTGGCAATTTGCACAAAGAATGGGTTAGATAAGTCACCTACGGTGATGCCGATCGATTTTAATTCTTTTGCATTAGCCAGTGGTGCGGCTGCAACCATCAATGCAAGGGCGAGTGTTTTTAATTTCATAATGTTCTCCTGTTGTGAAAAAGAGTGGTTAAGATTTGCTAGTACGGTATTTATCAATCAGTACAGCGACGATAATTACCCCACCTTTGATAACGAGTTGCCAGAAATATGACACCCCCATTAAAGTCATTCCATTATTGAGTGTGGCGATGATTAATGCCCCAATCAAGGTGCCTGTGATAGTACCGATGCCGCCGACAAAGCTAGTACCTCCTAAGATTACCGCAGCAATCGCATCAAGCTCATAACCCATCCCTAAGTTACCGTTGGCACTGTATAGGCGAGAGGCACTCATCACGCCCCCTAAGCCCGACAGCAAACCGCTCATCGCATAGACGAAAATCAGCACGAGTGAGACTTTAATCCCTGTTAAACGAGCGGCTTGTAAGTTACCGCCCACCGCATAAATATGGGTGCCAAGGGTGGTGCGGCGTAAGATAAACCAACACACGGCAATCACAGCAAAGGCAATAATCACCAGCCACGGCACTGAGCCAAGATAGCCATTACCGATCCAGTCAAAGGAAATATCGGAGTTGATCACCGTGGTACCGTCAGCGACTAAATAGGCTGCACCACGCAATGCGGTGTAAGTGCCGAGTGTAACGATAAAGGGTGGCAAGCCTGCATAAGCGACTAATAAGCCGTTGAAAATCCCCATTCCAAGCCCCGCCATTAATGCAATCGGCACGGCTAAATCGGCAAAGGCAGGGTTAAGTGACGTCACCAATGCCATCACGGCAGTTACGCCCAGAATCGACCCGACGGAGAGATCGATACCGCCAGTTAAAATCACGAAAGTCATTCCTGCTGCTAGCACGATGTTGATCGAAGCTTGGCGAGTGATATTCATCATATTCGCTTCAGTCATAAAGTTTGGGGCGATAAATGAGAACACCGCAATGATCAGAATTAACACGGGGAGAATGCCCATTGCTTGCATCGTATCTGCAATGGCAAGTTTTTTGAAAGTTGGTTTTGTCGTTTCCATTTTTATACTCCAATGTTTAATTTTTTAAACTGCACCACAGGCAAGGGTCATAATGTTTTCTTGGGTAATGTTTTCGGTGATTTCACCGACAATATTGCCTTCTCGCATCACATACACCCGATCGCTCATTCCGACAATTTCAGGCAATTCGCTCGAAATCATCAAAATCGCCACCCCTTGTTTTGCCATTTCAGTGATCATTTTGTAGATTTCGCTTTTTGCCCCGACATCAACCCCTCGGGTTGGCTCATCTAAAATAAACAGCTTAGGGTGAATTGCCATCCAACGAGAAAGCAGCACTTTTTGTTGGTTTCCGCCCGATAAACCGCTGACATTGACGTTGGCATTCGGCACACGGATTTTTAAACCTTGAATTGCCTGATCGGTTTCTTGTTTTCCCTTAGCTTGGTTGATGATCATCATTGTCGCATCACGTTCTAAGGTTGCCATCGTGATATTTTTGAAGACGTTTAAATCTAAAAATAAGCCTTCTTCTTTGCGGTTTTCGGGCAGTAAGGCAACTCGATGTACAATCGCATCACGTGGCGAACTAAAACTGATTTCAGCCCCGTTGAGATAAATTTTGCCCTGTGTTTGCTTGCGTACACCAAATAGCAAATGAGCCAATTCAGAACGCCCAGCTCCAACCAGCCCCGACAACCCGACAATTTCGCCCGCTCTCACGACCAGTGATGCGTTTTCGACTTTGTTGCCGTCGGAGAGATTCTCAATGCGGATCACTTCTTCGCCAATGGCAATTTTTTCTTTATTGAACAAATCGGTCAGTGGTCTGCCAACCATCATTTGCACTAAGGTGTCGGCATTGATTTCATTTTTGACCAGCGAACCGACATATTTGCCGTCACGCAACACGCTCACGCGATCCGCTAATTCATAAATTTCCGCCATTCGGTGGCTGATGTAGATAATCGCCAAGCCTTCATCACGCAATTTTTTGATCAAGGCAAATAGGCGTTCGGTTTCACGTGAAGAGAGTGCAGCGGTAGGCTCATCCATTACTAAAATACGGCTATTGCGGTGCAAGGCACGAGCAATTTCCACTTGTTGCTGTTCGGCAATGGTGAGCGAAGAGACTTTTTGTGTGGCTAAGAATTGAGCCCCTAAGCGATCTAACACTTTTTGAGCTTTTTCTGCCATCTGTTTACGGTTTAGCCCGAACAGGGTTTTGATTTCTCGCCCAAGGAAAATATTTTCGGCAACGGTTAAGTTCGGGGAGAGATGGATCTCTTGATAAATCAAGGTGATCCCCGCACGGATCGCATCTTTTGGCGAAGAAATGGGGAAATTTTTCCCTTCGATTTCAATCTCGCCCGAAGTCGCAATATAGGCACCTGCGAGAATTTTCATTAGGGTGCTTTTGCCCGCCCCATTTTCGCCCATTAAGGCGTGGATTTCGCCCCGATAAATATCTAAATCGACATCTTTTAACGCATAAAAATCGCCAAAGCGTTTGGCTATCGCCCGCATTTTCAGTAACGGCGTGGCGGTGTGGATTGTGCTCTCATTCATCATCGTTACCCTTTATCATTAACTTATAAACATTAAAGCATAGGAATGTGAATGGAATATGTTTCGCTTTCATTCATATTTGTCATAATTCTGCAATAAATTGTTTTTAGAATAGCCCTTACAAGGGGGTGAGAAATGGAGCGTTTTTGCCAATGAAGCTGAAAGATCTTGTTTTTTCAAAAGGTTATAGCGTAAAGCTGCGGTTGATTCTATTTGTGATCACGGCGGTT
This sequence comes from Pasteurellaceae bacterium, assembly GCA_030528525.1. GTDB lineage: Bacteria > Pseudomonadota > Gammaproteobacteria > Enterobacterales > Pasteurellaceae > JAUMYT01. The sequence continues at coordinate 13,732 of JAUMYT010000021.1, read as the reverse complement.
GCATTGGTGCTGTTTATCAGTTTGAGTGCGGTGATTGGGCTGAATAATACCTATCACGGATTATCAAATTTGAGAGATAGATCACAAAATCAGATGTTAATGTCGATGACCTTAGGGGTGAAAACCACCCAAATTTCTACCTATGCGATTCGCTTAAGTCAGACGATTCGTGCGTTGGAGTATCAAGAAGCGTCCAATCAATTAGAACGGCACCTTGAACAGGTGCATTATCTGTTGCGTGATGTGAAACAGCAAAATGATGCCGATGAGAATCAGCTGTTGAGCGATGTGGTCAATGCCATAGAAGCTTTGGAGCAAACCGTGAAGGATTTGCTGTTGCAAGCCCATCAACGCCATATTCTCACCACCACCATTATCAGCCAGCTCAACCAATCGGTACTGCATATTCGCCATCTCAAGCGGTTAGAAAAACGGCAAAATTTACCAAGGGATTATTTAGCACAACTGGAACGGATTGAAACCTTGATTGACGAAGCGGTGCAGAGCAATTTTTCGCCGAATGGCTTTGCCAGCATTCAAGCGATGTTCCATTTTTTGCCGAGTTTGGCGGCGTATCCTGCAATGGCAACGGAATGGCAGAAGGTGGAACAGCTTTTTCATCAGTTAATTGAGAATGCCAAGCAATTAAGCCAAATCAATTTACGCATTCAATATCTGACCTATCGTATTGATGCGTTGGTCAAACACATTGACCGCCATTATACCCAGTTGGCACAAGATAAAATTGATGATGTGAACCGCAGTTCTCACCAAACTCAGCAGGCATTGCAGAGCTATCAAAATGCTATTGTGCTGTTTGCCTTATTTATTATTGTGTTGGTGATTGTGCTGGGGATTTATCTCTATCAGCTGATCGGCAAACGGTTGTCTTCCATTACTCACGCATTGACCCAGCTTTCGGTGGGCGATAAAAGTGTGCGAGTGCCGCAGCAACAAACGCAAGATGAGATTGGTGATTTAGCCCGAGCGTTTCATCTGTTTTATCAGCAGGTGCTGACATTGGACAGAACCGATGCGTTATTGAAAGAGAAAAGTGAGCTATTAGAACAAACTTATTTAGCAATGCGTGATGGCTTGGCGATTTTTGATCCGCAACTGCGGCTGATTTCGTGTAATGCCCAATTTTCCACCTTGTTACAAGGCATGCCGTCAGACGTGCCGAACTGGACGATTGACTCCTTAGCCCTGTTTTTATCGCAACAACAGGCAAAAATTTATGGCACGGAGCAAGGTATTACGCCTGCATTGTTACAAGAAGTGCGAGCCGAGCAAGAGCCGTTAGAATTGGATTATAACCAACAAGTGCTGGAATGGCGGATCAGCCGCCGACAAGATGGCGGTTTGGTGGCGTTTTTGATCGACCGAACGCAACGTAAGAAGCTTGAAACCGATCTTGCCCATAGCCAAAAAATGCGAAGCATTGGGCATTTGACAGGCGGTATTGCGCACGATTTCAACAATTTCCTGGCGGTGATTATTGGCAATTTAGATTTGATCGATCCGAGTAGCTTATCGGAAAAACAAGCCAATCGGCTCAATCGTGCGATGAAGGCGGCGGAAAATAGTGCGACACTCACTCAACGCCTGTTAGCCTATGCTCGCAAGCAACCCCTGCACCCAACAGCGTTAAATATCAATCAGTTATTGATGGAATTTGCCGATTTAATCAAACACACCTTGCCAGCGAATATTAAGTTACAGCTGGATTTAGCTGAGCATTTACCGCCAGTGTATATTGATAAAAACCAGCTCGAAACGGCGTTGGTCAATTTAATTGTCAATGCTAAAGATGCGATCACAGGCGAAGGGGAAATTCGTATTGCTACCCAACAAAAACAGGTGCAACGTACTGATCGCCTTGAGCAAATGGTGCAAATTAGCGTAAGCGATACGGGCTGTGGAATGAGCGATGCGACCCAAAAACGGGTGTTTGAGCCGTTCTTTACCACTAAGAAACAGCACAAAGGCAGTGGGCTTGGGCTGTCGATGGTGTATGGCTTTATTCGCCAATCGAAAGGGCGGATTCAGATTGAATCTGCCGTGGGGCAAGGCACTACGATGTTACTGCAGCTGCCGATTGCTCAGGGCGGCGTTGCCACCGAAGCGATTTCCGCACCACAACGGTTACTGCATAAAGGGCGAATTTTGCTGGTGGAAGATCAGGCAGCCTTACGCCACACCTTAACCGAACAGCTCAATGATGCAGGGTTTGACACCGTGGCGGTGGAGAGTGCTGAACAAGGGGTGAGATTATTGGAAAAAAGTGCAAAAGTGGATTATTTGCTGTCGGACATCGCCTTAACGGGAATGAGCGGGATTGAACTGGCTCGTTATGTCCGCCAGCACTATCCGCATATTCATATTTTGCTGATGACGGGCAATCAGACGGAAATTGCCGACAATACGCCACAATTTCCGATTCTCAACAAACCGTTTAAACAGCAACGACTGTTTGAAATGTTAGAAAACATCACACAATCTTAGGGGGAAATAATGTATATCGGCATTGATTTAGGCACATCAGGGGTCAAAGTTGTGTTGCTCAATGAGCAACAACAGATTATCGCCAGCACCCATCGCCGTCTTGGGATTTCTCGCCCGTATCCACTTTGGTCGGAGCAAGATCCGCAGGATTGGTGGCAAGCCACAGACGAAGCGATGTTGGAACTGGCTTCGCATACGTCGTTGAACAAGGTCAAAGCGATAGGCTTAACAGGGCAAATGCACGGGGCAACCTTGCTCGACAGGCAAGATCAGGTATTACGCCCTGCGATCTTATGGAATGATGGGCGTAGCGGGGCAGAGTGTGCCGAGTTAGAGCAAGCGGTGAGTTCCAGCCGAGAAATGACAGGCAACTTGATGATGCCAGGCTTCACTGCCCCGAAATTAAAATGGTTGGCAACGCACGAGCCACAGGTGTTTGAACGCATTCACAAAGTGTTGTTGCCGAAGGATTATTTGCGTTTACGGCTCACGGGCGATTACGCCAGCGAGATGTCCGATGCCTCAGGCACAATGTGGCTAGATGTGGCACATCGGCAATGGAGTGATGTGATGCTCAACAGTTGTGGCTTATCCACCGAACAGATGCCCCAACTTTATGAAGGCAACCAAATCACTGGCACACTACGTGCTACATTGGCTCAACGCTGGCAAATGCCCGTGGTGCCTGTGGTGGCAGGTGGGGGCGATAATGCTGCAGGGGCTGTCGGCATTGGGCTATACCAAACAGGGCAAGCGATGCTTTCCCTTGGTACATCGGGCGTGTATTTTGTGGTGACTGACCAATTTCTCGCCAATCCAACGCAAGCAGTGCATAGTTTCTGCCACGCCTTGCCAGATCGTTGGCATTTGATGTCGGTGATATTGAGTGCTGCATCGGCGGTGGACTGGGCTGTGCAGGCGTTAGGTTTTGCGAATGTGGCGAGTTTGTTTCAAGCGGTTGAACAGGATAACACGCCGTCCAATGCCATCTTCTTGCCCTATTTATCGGGCGAACGCACGCCGCATAATGATCCGACTGCCACGGGCGGCTTTTTCGGGCTCACCCATAACGATACACCAGCCACAATGGCAAAAGCGGTGGTAGAAGGCGTGAGTTTTGCTTTATCACAAGGTATTGATGTGCTGAATCAAACAGGCATTGAGCCAGAAACGATCACCTTAATTGGTGGCGGTGCCAAAAGCCATTATTGGCGACAGCTATTAGCCGATATTAGCGGTAAAACCTTGGAATATCGTACAGGTGGAGATGTAGGCCCTGCATTAGGGGCGGCAAAATTGGCACAAATGGCAATCCACCCACAGATAGCCATCTCTGACATTTGCCAGCCATTGCCGTTGGAGCAGGTGTACACCCCAGATCTTGCCCAACACAAACGCTATCTCGTCAAACGCCAACGGTTTGCACAGTTGTATCAACGCTTGAAAGGGCTGTGATTTGCAAAAACGCAGCCAAAAACAGCCCCCGTTGCATAAGCCATTGCCCTCATATTTAGGGCAATTTTTTCATCATTACAACCCAGGTGCTTTCCATAAAGAGGTGGTGATGCCTTGATCGACTAGCTGTAGTTGTTTGCGATAGACTTCTAACCATTTGGCTTTATGTTGTTGATAACGCTGGTGATTTTCCATATTTGGCGTGTGTTGGCGTTCAAATTTGACTAATTGCTTGCCTGCTTCAGACAAGGACGGATAAATGCCAACGCCCACGCCGGCGGCAATCGCACAGCCCAGAGCAGTGGCTTCTTTAACCACGGGAATATGAATCGTAAGCCCTGTCACATCAGCCAAAATTTGGCTCCAAAGTTTTCCTTTTGAGCCACCGCCGGCAAAAACAATGGATTTTAAATTAACTCCACTGAATTGTTGCACTTGATCAAGATTGCAGGAAGATACGATAGCCGCATTTTCCTGTAAGGCTCTAAATAGCACGGCTTTGTTACATTTTTGAGGATCAATAGACAGGTTGATAAAGGAAGGGGCTGCGTGATACCACGATTTAAAGTGCATTGCATCGGAGAAAACGGGGATCACATCGTTTGCCCCAACAGGCACTTTTTCTGCCATTTGTTCTAGTAAGGTGTAAGCATCAATCCTCAATTTCTGGGCGACATTTTTTTCTTCTTCGCAGAATGCGTCTCGGAACCAACGCATTGTAAGCCCTGTGAAGAAACTGATGGATTCCGCTTGAGAGAGCGGTTGGACAACGTGCGGATTGATTCGCACATTCATTTCAGGATCGGTAATCGCTGTTGGCAAGTTCACCACTTGTTGCCAGAAGGTGCCACCAATAATGGCGGCTTGTTCGGGTTCGGTGATGCCTAAGCCAACGCAACCTAGCTGAACATCGCCACCACCCACAATAATCGGGGTGCCTTCCTGTAACCCCGTTTGTTGGGCAGCAAGTGCGGTGAGTTTACCTAACATTTCGCCCGTTTCTTTCACTTCAGGCAAAATATCGGTATGTAGCCCTGCCATTTCAAGCAAGTCGGTATCCCATTGACGAGTTTGCAGATTCAGCATTCCTGTTGTGCCTGCATTGGAGGGTTCAACAGCTAGTTCCCCACTGAGCATAAAACCGAGCCAGTCGCTGATCATTGTGATGTATTTGACTTGACGATAGAGATCGCTTTGATGGTGTGCCAGCCAAAGCAGGCGTGGTAAGGCACTTAAGGCGAGCGTTTGCCCTGAGCGTTGATAAACCTGTTGTTCAAAAGAGTGGTTGTAGAGTGATTTGAGTTCAATCACTTCATTGACAGCACGAGCATCGACATTGCCACAAGCCCAAATGGGGTGCTTATGTTCATCGTATAACACAATCCCTTCTCGCATTGAGCAGGTGGACACCGCTGCAATCTGTTGTGGCGAAAGTTGGCATTGATGTAATACATCTTGAATACAACGGCAAGCCAATTGCCAGTTATTGGCAAGATCAAATTCCATTGAGCCAGGAATTTCAGGGTTACTCAAATGTGTCCACTCTTGTTGAGCTGTCCCAATTTGATTTCCGTCTAGATCAAAAATTACCGCACGAATACTGCCTGTGCCAGCATCAAGTGCCATTAAATAAGTTTGATTACGCATATTCTCTCCTTAAAAGGTGAGAAAAAGCGGCATCAAACGAATTTAGCTAAAATGGTTCGAGCCGTTTTTTCTTCAGTCACCAGTGAATTGATGTATTTGCCGTGAAGGGCAGCGAGAATGGCATCGACTTTATCTTCTCCGCCCGCTACGCCCACCACTTTAGGGATCCGTTTTAAGTTATCTAACGACACGCTGATCAATTCTTGATGAATCGGCATTTCGCTTTTTAGCGTACCGTCTTGTTGGAAGAAATAGCCTAAAATATCGCCCACAGCACCTAATTGTCGGAATTGATCGAGCTGCTCAGTATTGAGTAAATAGCCTGCTTTGACCAAGGTTGATGCGGTTTTTTGTGTTGTCGAACCAATGCCAACCACGGCCACGTCCGCCATACTTGCCGCTAACATAATATCTCTCACATAGCTCTCTTTTTGGAACAGTTGAGCCGCTTCAGCAGACGATGCTCGCAATGGAGCGGGAATAATGCTGATGGAACAACTGCCATCTAGCTGCCCGATGCTTTGCATATAAGGCCCAACGCCACCTGTGAGCGTAATTAACTTAATTTGGTTTTGCTTGATGAAATCATTGCTGTATTTAATCGTGTGCATCACGGTATCACCAAAACCAAAAGACAGCACTTGCTTTGGTTTGAGTAATGTCATCAACATTTGTGCCGCACCCACGCCTAATCGGGCATTGATTTCATAATTTTCTAACTCAGGTAAGACGCGAATGTAGTCTAGCTGGAAACGTTGTTTTAAGGCTTCTTCCAGTTCTAAACAGCCTTTGTAACGCGAGTTAATTTGGACTTTAATCAGCCCAATTTGTCTGCCTTTTTCCAGTAGGCGAGAGACTTTTAAACGGGGCAGTTTGAGTTTTTCGCCAATTTCACTTTGGGTCAGATTGTCGTGGTAGTAAAACCAGGCAATGCGAGCCAATAACTCTTCTTCGTTAATGCCGAGATCGTGTTCATCTAAATTTGTCATCTTCTCACTCTTTTTATTATTCATTTGTAATTTTTATAAATCAAATGTTCATTTCAATAATTTGTTAGAAATGTGATTTAGTTCACATTTTACCCTTTTGATGGCGAAAAATGAATGTGATTTTTTAAAAGTGTGAACTAGATCACATATTAAAAACGATTTTTGCTCTATGATTTTGAGCAAATGTAATTTTATTTAATCATTTGTTCAATCTTGTGGAGAGAAAAGATGATGAAAACTGCAATCGAACAACAACCATTGCTGGAAGCCATCAATGTCAGCAAGGCATTTTCAGGCGTGGTGGTGTTAAAAGAGATCAACTTCTCCCTTTTCCCGGGGCAAGTTCACGCATTATTGGGTGGAAATGGGGCAGGGAAATCGACATTGATGAAGATCATTGCAGGGATTCAGCCACAAGATACGGGCACCTTAAAAATCAAAGGTGAAGTACAGCAAGGACTAACCCCAAGCAAAGCCCATCAGTTAGGGATTTATCTTGTACCACAAGAGCCGTTGCTCTTTCCAAATTTAACGGTGAAAGAAAATATTCTGTTTGGGCTGCCACCTTCTGCCCATCTTTTGCCAAAACTCACCGCACTTTTAGCTGAACTGAATTGCCACTTAAATTTAGAGATGGCTGCAGGGTTGCTTGATGTGGCGGATCAGCAGTTAGTGGAAATTATGCGTGGGTTGATGCGAGATGCGTCCATTTTGATCCTTGATGAACCGACAGCATCACTCACCCCAGCCGAAACGGACAATTTATTTAAGCAAATGGATTCGTTGTTACAAAAAGGCGTGGGGATTGTGTTTATTTCACATAAGTTGCCTGAAGTTTGGCAGATTTCTGACTGGGTAAGTGTGATGCGTGATGGCTACATTGCGTTAAGTGGGGCGACAGATACCTTAGATCACGATGAAGTAATCAGTGCCATTACCCCAAGGGCGAAAAATACACCTTTAACAGAAAGCCAACAGCTTTGGTTGGAATTACCCGGACATAAACGGGTGAAATTTACCGATAAACCGATTTTATCGGTACAGAACCTAACGGGGGAAGGCTTTAAGGATATTTCCTTTGAAATTTATCCGGGCGAAATTCTTGGCTTGGCAGGTGTGGTTGGTTCGGGACGTACGGAATTAGCCGAAACGCTCTATGGCTTACGTCAGGCAAAACGTGGCACTGTGCGTTTTTGTGATGAAGAGATTCAACATTTTTCGGTAAAGCAGCGTTTAGAGGCAGGATTAGTCTATTTACCTGAAGACCGACAAGCGTCGGGTTTATATCTTGATGCTCCGCTCAGTTGGAATAACTGTGGGCTGACTTATCACGATATGGGCTTTTGGATCAATGAAGATAAAGAAAACGCCATTTTAGAGCGTTATCAGCGTGCGATTGGGATCAAATTCAACCATTCACAGCAAGCCATTCGCACTTTATCGGGCGGTAATCAGCAAAAAATTTTAGTGGCGAAATGCTTGGAAGCCAATCCGAAACTACTGATTGTCGATGAACCCACTCGTGGGGTCGATATTGGTGCAAGAGCGGATATTTATCAGTTAATCAAAAGTATTGCGAAACAAAATGTGGCGGTGCTGTTTATCTCATCGGATTTAGAAGAAATTGAGCAAATGTCGCAACGTGTGTTAGTGATGCACGATGGCAGTTTAAGCCGTCCGCTCACAGGCGATGAAATCAACACCGACAACATTATGCGAATGGCATTTAGTGGGTAGTTTGCAAAAACTGCACCCAAAACAGCCCCCGTTGCAGAGCCTATTTAGGGAGAAACTATGTGGAAGTTTATTCAAAATAACCGTGAACTGACGATTTTAGCTGCCATTCTACTGCTGTTTGGCTTGCAGGCTGGTGTGAGCGAGTTCAGTTTGCAAACGCTGACGATGATTTTTAATTCAGCACAAATTTTGGCATTGCTGGCAATCGGTGCCACCTTTGTGATTTTAACTCGCAACATTGACGTTTCCGTTGGCTCAACAATGGGGCTATGTGCCGTGGTGGCAGGGAGTTTGCTCAATCTTGGATTTTCTCTCCCCCTTGTCTGCGTGCTGACGATGCTTTGCGGCTTGTGTGTTGGCAGCGTGAATGGCGTGTTAGTCGCGATATTAAAAATTCCAGCGATTGTTGCCACATTAGGCACATTGGGATTATACAAAGGCATTATGTTAGTGCTAACGGGCGGTAAATGGATTGAAGGGTTGCCACAATCCCTAAAAAGTTTATCCGAACCACTTTTCTTTAATCTTTCCCCTATCGGCTTGTTTGTGATGGTATTTGTGGTGCTTGCCTATCTTTTTCTCACCTACACTCAGCTTGGTCGCCGTTTTTATGCGGTGGGCGATAACTTGCAAGGAGCATTACAACTGGGGGTGAACGTCAATGCCATTCGCATTAGTGCCTTTGCTATCAATGGCTTAATGGCATCACTCGCAGGCATTATTTTTGCCTCTCAAATTGGCTTTGTGCCGAACTCTACGGGCAGTGGGCTAGAAATGAAAGCGATTGCCGCTTGTGTGCTGGGTGGCATCAGTTTGCTTGGTGGGGCAGGCAATGTGGTTGGGGCGGTGCTAGGGGCGTATTTCTTAATTCAGATTGATACGATTTTGGTGTTAATGAAAGTCCCAGCCTATTGGAATAACTTTGTTGCGGGGGTGGTATTGCTCTTGGTGTTAGTTTTTGATGGCAGAATCCGAGTGATGATTGCCAATAACATTAAACAGCAACGTTACGCCCGTTTCTTAAAAGATGAATAAGTGGAGAAGAAAATGCAGATCACGAAAAAATACAGTTGGGAAATCGCGTTATTTTGCTTGCTTGTTATCGAAATTCTAGGTTTTGGACTATTTAATCCCCGTTTATTAGACATCAATGTGCTACTAAACAGTACCAGTGATTTTATTTATATCGGTATGTTGGCGTTGCCACTTACGCTGATTATTGTCAGCGGTGGAATGGATATTTCCTTTGGCTCGGTCGTTGGGCTATGTGCGATTACCCTTGGCGTGCTGTTTAAATTAGATGTGCCGTTAAGCCTTGCGATTACAGCGACTTTTATGGTTGGTGTTGGCTGTGGCGTGATCAATGCAGCGTTGATTATTTACACCCAAGTCAATCCGTTAGTGATTACGCTCGGCACAATGTACCTGTTCGGTGGCGGAGCGTTATTGCTCTCTGGTTTTGCAGGAGCAACAGGCTATGAAGGCATTGGCGGATTTCCTGATGTGTTATTAGATTTTGCCAACCACAGTATTGGCATTGTTCCTACGCCGATTTTGTACTTCTTATTTATTACGTTGATGTTTTGGCTGTTAATGCACAAAACCCGTATTGGGCGTAGCACGTTTTTGATTGGGCAAAGCCAGCGAGTGTCACGTTATAGTGCGGTGCCAATCAATCAAACGTTATTCATTATTTACGGCTTAATCGGCTTTGTAGCTGCCTTTGTTGCGGTGCTGCTCGTCTCCTATTTTGGTTCAGCACGTTCTGATTTAGGCAGTTCATTATTGATGCCAGCCTTAACCGCTGTGGTGCTAGGTGGGGCAAATATTTATGGTGGATCAGGTTCGGTAATCGGCACGGCGATTGCGTCACTTCTGATCGGTTATTTACAACAAGGTTTACAAATGGTGGGTATTTCCAATGAAACGTCAAGTGCGTTATCAGGGGCATTACTGATCATTGTGCTGATTGGCAAATCATTTAATAGCCATCGAGCTACGATCATCGCGTGGTGGCATCGAGTGCGATTAAATAAAACCAAGGCGTGATGTTACAAGGGGGGAGATATTGGCAAAAATTTGCAAATTTTTCCCTTGAACTCACCGCTTGATCATTCTGAACATACTTGCCGTTTTGGTATGTTTTATCAACACTCAACAAGAAGGAGATGTTTTATGAAACGTTCATTAAAAACCACCGCACTTGCGGTTGCTTTGGGGTTATCTGCATTCACCGCGGCTCACGCAGCGGATAAGGTTGCCTTTATTCCAAAATTAGTCGGTGTGGGCTTCTTTACCAGCGGCGGTCAAGGTGCGGTCGAAATGGGGAAAACCTTAGGCGTTGATGTTACCTACGATGGCCCAGCAGAGCCAAGTGTGTCGAACCAAGTGCAAATGATCAATAACTTTGTCAACCAAGGTTATAACGCCATTGTGGTGTCTGCTGTTTCGCCAGATGGTTTATGCTCAACCTTAAAACGTGCAATGAAAAAAGGCGTGAAAGTACTGACTTGGGATTCTGATACCCAGCCAGAATGCCGTAGTTACTACATTAACCAAGGCACGCCAGGGCAATTGGGTTCAATGCTAGTAGAAATGGCATCAAGCCAAATCAGCAAACCAAAAGCGAAAGTGGCGTTCTTCTATTCTAGCCCAACGGTGACCGACCAAAACCAATGGGTTAAAGAAGCCAAAGCAAAAATTGCGAAAGAACACCCAGAGTGGGAGATTGTGACTACGCAATTCGGTTACAACGATGCCATTAAATCGTTACAAACCGCAGAAGGGATTTTGAAAGCCTACCCTGATCTTGATGCGATTATCGCCCCTGATGCGAATGCGTTACCTGCGGCAGCACAAGCGGTGGAAAATCTCAAACGTCAAGGCACTGTCGTGGTCGGTTTTAGTACACCAAACGTGATGCGTCCATACGTTAAACGTGGCACGGTCAACCAATTTGGGTTATGGGACGTGGTGAAACAGGGCAAATTATCTGTTGCGGTGGCAAATGAATTATTAAAAGGCAAATCCTTCAATATCGGCGATAAATTGCAGGTAGAAGGCGTGGGGGAAGTGGAAATTTCACCAAACAAAGTACAAGGTTATGAATACGAAGCGAAAGATAACGGCATTGTACTATTGCCAGAGCGTGTGGTATTCACCAAAGACAATATTGATAACTATGATTTCTAACAGGGAGTAAAAATGGCAGATTTAGATGATATTAAAGATGGTAAAGACTTTGGTTTGGGGATTCCCCAAACCAACAAAGCCTTTTATCTCAAAGGGTCAGGGGCATTAGATTGGGGAATGCAATCTCGCCTTGCTAATATGTTTAACCCAAAAACAGGCAGAACCATTATGTTGGCATTTGACCACGGTTACTTCCAAGGGCCAACAACGGGATTAGAGCGAATTGATCTCAATATCGCCCCGTTATTTGAATATACCGATGTATTGATGTGTACTCGCGGTATTTTACGCAGCGTTGTGCCGCCAGAAACTCGCAAACCCGTGGCGTTGCGGGCATCAGGTGCAAATTCAATTCTGACAGAGCTTTCCAACGAAGCGGTGGCAGTGAGCATTGAAGATGCGTTAAGACTGAATGTCTCTTGTATGGCGGCTCAGGTCTATATCGGTTCTGAATATGAGCATCAATCGATCAAAAACATTATTCAATTGGTAGATCAAGGTAACCGTTATGGTATGCCTGTGATGGCGGTAACGGGCGTTGGGAAAGATATGGCTCGTGATCAACGCTATTTCTCATTATCTACTCGCATTGCGGCAGAAATGGGGGCTCACGTGATCAAAACCTACTATGTTGAAAAAGGGTTTGAACGTGTAACGGCAGGTTGCCCAGTACCGATTGTTATCGCAGGCGGTAAAAAATTGCCTGAAAAAGAAGCCCTAGAAATGTGCTATCAAGCCTTAGACCAAGGTGCTTCAGGGGTGGATATGGGGCGTAATATTTTCCAATCGGAATCCCCCGTTGCAATGATCAAAGCGGTGCAAGCGGTCGTTCACGGTGGCGAAAATGCAGAAAAAGCCTATCAGCTCTTTTTAGACGAAAAAGCCCGTTAATCACAATCAAGGTTGGTGAGCATCACCAACCTTATTTTTGAGCAAGGAGATTATTATGTTTGCAATGTTGGTAGAAATTAATATTCAAGAAGGCAAAGAGCAGGAATTTTTAGAAATTTTCGAACGTAATCACATTGGCACACGTCAAGAGCCGGGAAATTTACGCTTTGATGTGTTACGTGATCCTGACGTTCGCACCCGTTTTTATGCTTATGAAGTGTATGAAAATGAAGCCGCACTTGAACAGCATCGCCAAACTCCCCACTACCACTGCTGTGTGAAAGAGCTAGAAAGCGTAATGACAGGGGAAAGAAGTAAGAAAATCTTTGAATGGATTTTACCGAAAGAGTATGAATAATTTAAACAGCAAAGCACAACTTATCCAACAGCTTAAACAGCAAAAATTAAGTGTCGGGATTTTATCAGCCAATTGGTTGGCTTTATCAGATGCGTTAGCGACCTTAGAACGACATCAGATCAAGGTACTGCATTTTGACGTAGCAGATGGGCAGTTTTGCCCTATGTTTACGGTCGGAGCAGGAGCCGTCAAATCTTTCCCAACGTCTTTTTTCAAAGATGTTCATCTAATGGTAAAAGATCAACGCAATGTGGCAAAAAGTGCGGTGGCGAATGGTGCCAATTTGGTCACGTTACAGGTGGAACAAACCGATGTAAACGACACGTTGGATTGGCTAGCAGAGCAAGCTAATCCGTTTCAAGACAGCCTTTATCCTGTTTTGGCAGGGCTAAGCATTTGCCCGAATACCCAGATCGAGCAGTTGTATCCCTATGTTAATAAAGTTGATGTTTTCCAATTTTTAACACTTGATCCTAGAACTGGAGAAAAATTTCCGCCAGAATGGATCAAACAACGAATAGATCAACTTTGCCGTGTTTTACACCTTCAAAAGAAAGATAAACTCATCAATGTCGATGGCTCAATGACCTTAGCCCTTGCGCAGGATTTTTCTACCCAATCGGATATTGATTGGATTGTTTCAGGCAGTGCGTTATTTGCTAAGGACTTAACGTTACATCTAAATGAGTGGAAGCAAGGGGGGATTTATTAATATTTTTTGATAAATTGCTTAAATTTATTCGTTCTTCGAATTGATTGCAAAATGAATATGGGAAGTACTTTTGCATTTTTTACTCAGAACTTACCCCCTTGTTGTCGTGAATTTGTTCGGTTTGGATCTTTTTTCATCAAAAGATCATTTTTTTCAATTTTTTTTCAAAAAGTGCTTGCGTGGGTTTAAAATTTCCCTATAATGCACGGCACACAACGACGCACTGTTGTGAAGCAGTTAAAATTA
>JAUMYT010000020.1 GCA_030528525.1 Pasteurellaceae bacterium | reverse complement strand
ATCCTAGAATTGTCCTATTGTCCTAATTGTCCTATAGTTTTTTGCTATATATAAAAAAAGTGTGTGAAAAAATCAAAAATGACAGAGTGGCAGAAAAGTGTAAAGTGGCGAAGTTATGCTACATTTCTCTTTTTGTTGAAAGAAATACAAAGTGTCACTATAATGCAAAGTATCACAAGATAGGAAAAGCATAATGTACACCGTTGTAGAAACTACACAATTTAAAAACCAAGTGGATCAAATATGGAATGAGGGCGACAGATTAGCCTTTATCAGCTTTCTTGCTCAAAATCCACTTGTTGGCGATGTTATCCCAAAGTCTAACGGCTTACGCAAAATAAGATGGCAAGCAAGCGGACGGGGTAAACGTGGCGGAGCAAGGATTATCTATTTTAATTTGCTAGATGATGGATTGATTGTGTTGCTGAATATCTACACCAAGAACGAAAAAGAAAACCTATCAAGCCAAGAACTAAAACAGTTAAAGGGGCAGAAAGATGAAAAATGATGTAATTAGCCAAGCATTGCAACGAGTGGCGAAAGATTGGAATATCGAGCAAATGGCACAAGCGGTTATTTCAGACGATCCAACCGCAAAAGTCATAGAAAGCGAGTTAAAGCAAGCATTAAGCGAGATGAAACAGGGAAGCTATGCACGAGTCAATAAAATTCCCTTATCGCCTATTGCAGAAATCAGAAGCAAAAGCGGACTATCTCAACGGCTATTTGCAGAGCGTTTAGGCATTTCAGTCAATACGTTGAAATCGTGGGAACAAGGCAAGAGACAGCCCAGCGGTTCAGCTTTAGCCTTGATGAAACTTATCACTAAAAAGCCTGAATTGATTGCAGAGCTTGCCTAATCATTACGAGGGAGCAATAAAATGAGCAAGCGAAATTTATTTGAAGAACTAAAACAAGGCTTTGAAGAAATCCAACTACACCAACAAGGCAAAAGGTACTCCCGACGGGGGGGCTTTCCACGGGGTGGCGGCATCGCGGTTTTCGGCAGTTTTTTTGGCACGGATAGCACGAGCAGAAACCAATGGCAATTTAGGCGATTATAAAAGCGTAGGCGGTGGCGTTTATGAAATGCGAGTATTTACAGGAAAAGGCTATCGAGCCTATTTTACTCAACAGGACGGCATCACTTATTGGCTTTTATGTGGTGGCGATAAATCAACCCAGCAAGCGGATATAGCAAAAGCGAAAGCAATATGGCAATTACTCAAACCAACACTAAAACAGGACACTCAAAGGGGCTAACAATGGGAAAAACAATCATAGTAAACGGCATTGAATTAGATGAAGATGATTTACAGATTAGCCGTTTTGATGTGGCTGAATATCTAGCCGATGATGAAGCATTGACAGAGCTTTATTTGGAAAATGCCCTAGAAACTGCAGACCAAGCCGAAATTTTGCGAGCGTTTAAAACCGTGGCAAGAGCTAAAGGAATGACACAGACCGCAGAAAAAGCAGGAATGGCACGGGAAAACCTTTATAGAACGCTATCAGGCAAAACAGAGCCAAAACTAAGCACAATGCAGCGATTAGCGACAGCGTTAGGCTATGAGCTATCATTTAGTTTAAAGCCTATTGCAACACAGACAGCAAGCATTTAAAACAGGCGAAATCGCCATAATTAAACACACAGGGGGCGAGAAAATCGCCCTTAATTTTACCTTTGATCAAATCCCCTATAGAACACCCTTAAAAGTGAGATATAACAAGGCTTGAGAGGGTGATCAAACCGCAAAAAAGAACCACCGCCAAACAGTTCAGAAAATATAAATATATTAGGCTTGTATAATGGCGTATAAGATGGATAAAAAACAGACAGAAAGGCGATGACTTTTGAATTAAGTACCTAAATAAGTACCTAAATCAAAAACTGAATTGATAACTTCCCTTATTTATCAATACTTGAGAGGTGTCAATTCAAATCCCCCCCCCAAAATAGACCGATAAAGCCTTGAAAATCAACGTTTCAAGGCTTTTTTATTGCCTAATCCTGACTGATATAAACTAATGAAAACTGATGATTTTAGTTATATTGCTCACATATAGTCAAAAGCCGTATAACTAAAACCAGCCAGAATCCTTGTAAATCAGGTTTGGCGGACTTTCATTATTTCTACTACCCCGTATAACTAAACAGCTCACAAACACCGAAGTAGATAAAGCAAAGCCAAAGGATAAGGATTATACCCTATCGGACGGCAAGGGGCTTTATTTGCTAATTAATCCCTATGGGGTGCATAGGTTACATAAAAAGGCATTTCCCTTATAAAGATCGAAATGTAAGAGGTGCTTTAGCAAGCATTCAACGCTATTTTGAGTATTTACTTACGAAAAATATCCTGAGCTTAATATTGAAAAGACAACGAATGGGATTGAAGGGGTATTTAAAGAACTGGAAGATAAATTACGCCCACATAGTAGGCTAACAAGAAAGCATAATATATTGTTTATACAGGACTTTTTAAATAGAGAAAGCGGGTAAGTATTATTGGAAACAATTATTGCCCACTTTTTTGTCCTATATGCCCAATATGGCTAACTTTGTAAAACCTCTTTCGGAAACCCAAATCAAAAATAGCAAACTAAAAGGCACATCATACAGCGATGGGAATAATCTTTATCTGTTCGCTCGCTCAGCGGTTCGCTCTTTCGTTTACCCATCCTAATGGATAAAAATAGTTTGAGAAAAACTCATATCAATCTGTCTTTATCTATGTTGTTTTCGATATTCCTTAATATTAAAGCGAATCGGTACGGTAAAATGTAGCTCGCCTTGTTTGAGCAAGTGAGCCGGAGGGGGAGGAAGGGGAGAGGCCCTATGAGCGATTTTAATTGCTTCACTGTCTAATATGTGATGTCCGCTACTTTTACGTATATTGGCAGAGAACAATTTCCCCTGAGCATTAATGTGAATAGTGATTGCGACGGTACCTTCAACCCGGTTTTCTAAGGCAAATGCAGGGTAAGATTGGTGGCGACGGAGCTTACCAAGTACACGAGATTGCCAATTTTGGGCAAGCTGTTGGTTGCTTCCATTGCTGTCAATCGGTGCCGCAGTAGAACTGTCCTCGCCTTTAGGAGGTGCCGAGTTCGCTTGAGCAGAAGACTGGGAATCGACATCATTTGGTTTAGCTTGACGCTTTTTGGCAGATTTTGTCTTTTTCTCTCCCCCTTGTTTTGGGGGATGGGTGTGCTGAGGGCGTTTTTTAGTTGGCGTTTCTGGTTTTTTCTCTACAACAATCTCAGCGTGAGCGATTTCAGGGGTATCTTCTACGCTGACTTTAGGCATATTGGTCGGTAACATTTCGGCAGGCGTTGCAATGCTATTTTGTGTGATCTGCTGCGGCACACCTATTGAAAATGATTCCACTTGAGTCGCAGATTGGGGGAAATCAGCAAACTCCAACATTACTGCAGGCATTGCCATAGGCTCGGGCGCTGGGTTTTGTTTATCGCCAAACGCTAACACAAATCCCCAATGCCCAAGAAAGGCAACGATCATTGCCGCCAGCCATTTCAGAGACTCTCTACCGTGCCAGAAAGAAGGGGGCGTGATGATCATTGCGTCCCCTGACTGCTGTCTTCTAAGCCGACCAAGCCGATTTTCAGATAACCACCTTGACGCAAGCGGTTAATCACTTGCAACAAATTGTCGTAATTGACCTCTTTATCCACTTGGAAAAATACGACCGTTTGGGTGTTGCCGTTCGTTTTGTCGTTCAGTGCTGGGAGTAATTGCTCATCGGCAATTTGCTCTTCATCTAAAAATAGCTGTTTTTCTTTGTTTAACGACAGCACTAACGGCTTTTCAGTCGGCGGGTTCGGTTTTTCTTGTGCCACAGGCAGATCTAACGGCACGGTCACCGTCGCAATCGGCACCGTGACCATAAAAATAATCAGCAACACCAACATCACATCAATGAAGGGCGTGACGTTGATTTCGCTCAGTTCTTGATCTTGTTCGCTCGGCAGATTTTTCATTCTGCCTCCGTACTTAACCGATTGAGCGAAATATCCCGTTTAACCATTAAACGTAAAATCGCCACTAAATTGCCGACTAAGGTGGAATAGTGTGCAACAAGGCGAGTAAAGTAGTTGTACATCATTACCGCAGGAATCGCTGCCACCAAGCCGAGAGCGGTGGCGAACAGGGCTTCAGCAATCCCTGGGGCAACGACCGCAAGGTTGGTGGTTTTGGCATTCACAATGCCGATAAAGCTATTCATAATGCCCCACACTGTGCCGAATAAGCCGATAAAAGGGGCGACCGAGCCAATGGTGGCAAGCATTCCGATGCCATAGCGAGAACGGTACGTCCAATGCTGAATTTGGCGTTCAAGACGGTAATCAACCCGTTCGACAAAGGCGTGATCGCTTTGTCCTTCGGAGCGTTTTAATTCATCGGCAATCTCTTTGAATAATTTAGCGGTCACGCTTTTCTCGCCAAATTTGTGGATCTTGGTGGCGGTGGCTTGCAACGAGGGCTGTTTTTTCAGGCGTTTTTGCTCTTTGCCGAGTTTGACAATCGCCATACGGAACTGCACCCATTTCATCAAGAAAATCGCCCAAGTCAGAATAGAAGCAGCCACTAAAAGCAACATCACGCCTTTTACCACAGGGTGAGCAGCGTGGTACATGCCGAGTATAGACATGTCATGTAAGGTCTCTACAGCCTCCTGATTAGGTATGGAGGCAAGGAGCGGTGTACTTAGTCCTAATAGTGCTAACAAAAAACATGATTTTCTCCAACTAGACATGGATTCCCCTATTCATAAAAAAACAATAAGAAAAGGGGAGATTTTGCAATATCTTGCATTTTCTCACCCCCTTGTTGCACAATCGTTTGTGTGCTATTTATTTTCTTTGGTTGCACCGAACATCACTTTTTCTTCGTTATAACCAATTTGGCCAACAACCTCGTTTAGTTCAGGGCCAGCAAATACGCCAGAGTAGGAGCTGATGCCAAGGTAGCTACCGTCTTTGAGCTGAACGCCAGCATTACGATCTGAAACACCATTAGATCCAAAATTGACTACGCCGTTTTCGCTCACTTCAATTGGGGTTTCTTGTAAAATCCATGACATATTGTGGCGAGTGTGGTATTCAGGGCGGTATACAATCACTTCTTCACCGTGCTCATCTTCATCATAACGTGCGATCCAGCGTAGGCTCTTGCTACCGATGTCATCAAAACGTTGTGCAATTTTGCCGCTGATGCGTTTTGTATCAAAGTTCACGTTAAACTCAATATCTGTACTGGCTTGCTGTTTCGGTGTGCTACCATGTACTCCACCTTGGTAACCGATGGCTTTACCTCGATAGACAAAGCTACCTTTTTGAGCATCAAGTTGATCTGCTGTCGAATGTTTAGCGGTGTAATAGGCCAATGGTACGTAGCGATCGTAATTAGGGTCGTATTTGTTTGCAGGTTTATCCGTCATAAAAGTGAAGAACGACGAATAGTGTTGATTAACAAATTGGAATTCACCAAGGGTTTCCCCTCCGTCAGTGATCGTTAAGGTGTCGACCCTATTGGCATCGGGTGTTGCAGTGCGTAAGAAGTTTTTATTAAAGTTGACATCGGCGAGTGAAATAACTTGATCGCCTTTTTTCACCTCAAGTGGCCCTTCACCATAGAAAACGGCATCTTTTTTGTCGTTCATCATAGGAGTATGGCTATTGCCCGTAAATTGAGATGGTTCTATTTTCACCTCTTTAAACTCGCTCTCTTTGAAGCGATTTTCATCAGATGATGAAGCATCTGGAGCAATAATAGATCCTTGAATAGGCGTATATTGTACTGAGTTACCGCCAGAGCAGGCTGTAAGTACACAGGCAAGCGTGGCGGCAAGTAGGCTTGAGCTAAATGTAGATGTTTTCATAATGATTCCTTTTGGGGATTAAAAACGAATTTCTGCACCGAATAGGTAAGTACGACCTCGAGCAGCATTGCTAAACGAATACGTGTAGTTATTACCACTATTGTCCACATCATGTTGCGATGCAGTGGAATTAAGGGAATTTAACGCATCAACGTAATTACGATTTGTGAGATTTTGTATCGACATTTTGAGTAGGACATGTTTGTTGATTTGATAATGCCCAAATAAATCAATGATAATCGGCATTTGTGGTAAATCTTGGAGTAATTCCTTATTGTCAACTTCTAATCCATTTGGCAAATAACGTTTTGATTTACCTGTATATTTAAAGGTCGTTCCTAGGGTTAACGCCTGATTAAGCAAACGTCCACCTAAAGTGAGGGTGGCCACATGTTTCGGGGTGGTAGTGACGGATGTGGTGCCAAAACCGGTGCTGGTTGTTGCGGTGACATCAGGTGGTAATGTGGTTTTTTGGTAGGAATAGGCCAAAGAAGCAAAAACGGTACCCGCATCATAATCAATATCTAACTCAATACCTTTATGAGGCAATTTATCCACTGCATTGGTGTAGATTTGTGCGTGGAAGTCGGCAGAGACATCCCCAGTAAGATGATGAGTCAGCCCATTTGGTCCCATATAGAAAGATTGGCTGTAAATGTAATCTTTTAATTGACGTTGGTAGCCGACGAACTTTATGCCTAATGTATCGTTCTCAGTAAATACATAATGTTTGTGTGTATTAAAACCGATCTCAAGCGTTTTCGCATACTCAGGTTTTAAGTATGGGTTCATTGAACCAGAACCTTCATTACTGAAGAAGACTTCCTGTAGATTAGGTACACGGCTTGATTGAGCATAGCGAATAAACGGTGAGAACCAATCACTGGCGTTATAGGATAACCCAATGGAGCTATTTGTTAAACGAGAGATGGTTTTGACCTGTGCAGCGTAGGTTGGGAAGCAGTGCGATGGTATGATAGTGGAACCTTGCTTCACAATATCGCAAGGAGGCTTGTAGCCTTGCATTTGGCTGTGAGTGTAGCTTGTTCCAACCTCTAGATTCCAATGGCGGTAGTCCAAGGCTCCACTAATATAGCCACTGCGTAATGACTGCTTTCCTTGTGGGGCAAATGGCGTATAGGTTTCGTTATCTTCGTTAATGCCTGTTGCTTGTTTGATATAACTATTTTTGAGTAAATTGATCCCATAATTCAGCGAGACATCCACGTCGCCAAATTGCAACGATGAGGTGTTATTCAGATCCAAATAGTCGGCTTTATTTTTCGTTTTCGCTTTAGTGAGTAACCAAATATTCGCATCATCGTGATAGTTTTGATCGCTTTGGTTGGTTGCTGCCAATAACTTCACATTGACCCATTTAGAAGCAGGATTGTATTGATAATCCAACGCATAGCTCTTGTTTTTGGCTTGGCGACCACCAACATTATTCTGATACCCACGACCTGTCAGCAATAAATTGTGATCTTCATTTTTCCATTCAATTTTGCTCAACCACGATCTTGGCTCTTGATCTAAACGGCGAACAAAGCCTTTCTCTTGCGAATAAGCTCCATCGCCTCGTTTATAGTTGGCTTTCATTTTGCTACCACTATAAGCAAAAAATGCTCCAAGACTGTTATCATCGGAAAAATGGTGTTTTCCACCCAAGGCAAGCATTCCGCTTTTGCCGATACCGTTTGTGCCGTATGAGAATTTAGATAACACACCGACTTTATTGCCTTCAAACACCACATCATCCACGCCAATCGTGCGGATATTGGAGCTGCCACTTAACGCATTCACACCACTTGCCCCGTGGTTTGCTCCACGTTTGACTTCCATTCCTGCCAAGAAATTGGCATCAATCATTGCTCCAAAGCTACTGCTTGGGCCATAGCCATTTTTCTCTTGTGCGTGGTAACGGCTTGCCGAATTGGCAGACGTACCGTAAAAGGTTTGTGGCACGCCATCAATCATACTATTGACACGACCAAAGCCACTCAGCCCACGAATATTCACGCTCACCGTGCCTTGGGTTGGGTTGATGTTGGTGTAAGTGCCAGGTAATGCCCGAATCACGCTATCTAGGCTACGCATCTGTTTATCTTGCCCGATCATACTCACCGCTCCTGGTGTGCCAAAGGTTTTCTGTTTTGGCGTGACTTTTTCGGCAGAAATGGTTAATTCATCAAATTGCAATTCCGATGATTCGGCTTGTGTTTGAGCCATTAACGATGCACTTGCTAACCCCACACAGGCGAATAAAATACCTTGAGTTACTGGATTTAATTTCATTCTTTTTCCTTTATTATCAATCAATTATGGTAAAACCCAAATGTAATCGGTTTCTTCTGGAGCGATGTCGTGAATGCTTTTCGCCAAGCTAATCACCACGCCCTTTTTATGGCCTAAATCGGCTAAATGTAACGGCACGCCGACGGCTTTATTCACGTGGAAATTGCCCGCAATCAGCAAGGTGCTTTTGCCGCCGTTAATCAAAGCCTCAGCCATTCGGCGATCTTTAAACTGCTGAATCGACACCATTGTTTGAATGTGATCCTCTTTGGCAGACAGCTGATGATGTTGAGCGATCGTCTGTGCAATTCGCTGTTTGACGGCTTGTGCCGTGGAACGATTGCCATTTAACGGATAAGCCCCGTTAAAGAGTGTGGCGATTTCGCTACGATCTAAATTGCCACCTAAAATTCGCACTTGGCTTTGGCTTAACGCCACCATTAAATCGCCGTATTGCGACCACTGCCAACCTTCTGTCCACGGCAAATGTTGTTTTACCGTGGCGTTGTCAATCCGTTTATGTTGGCGAATGTGCTGAAGGGCGTGATCAATTTGCGACTGTTGCGAACTCGGCAACATTTCCAATGCCACCGCTTGCAAATTGCCGGTTTGGTTTAACGCTTGAAAGAGTGCCACTTCCGCCTGATGATGTAAGGCGTTATCGTGCTTCTCGCCAACTAAAATCATCGGCTCAGACTGAATTTTTTGCACCAATTGAGAGAGCGTGAAATATTGCCCTGTTTGCGTGTGATAAATATTTTTTTGGGAAAGATCGAGTGATTGGCAAGCAGAGAGTAGGGCGACCATTAAACATAAAAAGGCAGAGTTAAATTTTTTCAACCAACGCATAAAAAAACCAGATAATAAATGAGAATCATTATAATTATTGATCGTGTTCAAAATGATGTAAAGAAAAAATAGGTATCCCATCGCAACAAGGGGTAACTTTTTGCGATTTTTCTGCAAAATTTATTGCAATATATGCAATCATAAATCTCAATAATATCACTTTATGCAATGTTGAAATTTGTTATACTTTGCCTAAATCTTACCCAATGAGAAGGAACACAACATTATGGCTAACTATTTCAATACCTTAAATTTACGCCAACAATTAGATCAGTTAGGTCGCTGTCGTTTTATGGATCGCAGTGAATTTGCTGATGAAGCGAATTATTTGAAAGGCAAAAAAATCGTGATCGTCGGCTGCGGGGCTCAAGGCTTGAACCAAGGCTTAAATATGCGTGATTCAGGCTTAGATATTGCCTATGCCTTGCGTGCTGAGGCGATTGCGGAAAAACGGGCGTCATTCCAACGTGCCAGCGAAAACGGCTTTAACGTCGGCACCTACCAAGAGTTAATTCCAACCGCAGATTTGGTGGTGAACTTAACCCCAGACAAACAGCACTCAAAAGTGGTCGCGGATGTGATGCCCTTGATGAAGCAAGGGGCGGCGTTAGGTTATTCCCACGGCTTGAACATTGTGGAAGTGGGCGAGCAAATTCGCCAAGACATTACTGTCGTAATGGTGGCACCAAAATGCCCAGGTACGGAAGTGCGTGAAGAGTATAAACGTGGCTTTGGTGTACCAACCTTGATTGCGGTTCACCCAGAAAATGACCCGAAAGGCGAAGGCTTGGCGATTGCCAAAGCCTGGGCAGCGGCGACGGGCGGTCACCGTGCAGGCGTGTTGGAGTCTTCATTCGTGGCAGAAGTGAAGTCTGACCTGATGGGCGAACAAACTATTTTGTGCGGTATGTTGCAAGCAGGTTCGATTGTGTGCTACGACAAACTCATCGCCGATGGCAAAGACCCTGCCTACGCCGGCAAATTGATTCAATACGGCTGGGAAGTGATCACCGAAGCCCTCAAACAAGGCGGTATCACGCTAATGATGGATCGCTTGTCGAACTCAGCCAAATTGCGTGCGTTTGTGCTTTCTGAGCAAATCAAAGCAGAGCTTACTCCGTTATTCCAAAAACATATGGACGACATTTTAAGCGGTGAATTCTCTGCCACAATGATGGCAGACTGGGCGAACGGCGATGCGAACTTGCTCAAATGGCGTGAAGAAACGGGCAAAACTGCCTTCGAAAATGCACCAAAAGGCGACAACATTCGCATCAGCGAGCAAGAATATTTCGACAACGGTGTGTTAATGGTGGCAATGGTTAAGGCAGGCGTGGAATTAGCCTTTGATACGATGGTCGCAAGCGGTATCTTTGAAGAATCGGCTTACTATGAATCACTGCACGAGTTGCCGTTAATTGCAAACACCATTGCCCGTAAGCGTTTATACGAAATGAACGTGGTAATTTCTGATACCGCAGAATACGGCAACTACTTATTTGCTAATGTCGCAACGCCAATTCTGCGTGAAAAAGTGATCCCAACTTTACAAGCAGGCGATTTGGGCGAACCAACGCCAGCAACGGAAATCGACAACATTACCTTGCGTGATGTCAATGAGGCGATTCGCAACCACCCAATCGAACACATCGGACAAGAGTTGCGGGGGTATATGACCGATATGCAACGTATTTCGTTTGAATAATCATGACAACAAAGCCTGATCACCGATCAGGCTTTTTTCGTTTCGGCTTGCGAAAGGGTTAACAAGGGGGTGAGAACCGTCGAGATTTTGCAAAATTTAAGCCGACACGCCTTTCAACCCTTCCTGTTCACGCACCGCATCGACACCCGCATTGGCTTCCACTCGCTGCATAAAGGGAGTAAGGCGACTTAAATGGCTGAAATCCACCCCAATTTTTTGGCACCAGCAGAGCATAATATAGAGATACACATCGGCAACGCAAAGCGTCTCACCGAAAAAGGCGTGCTGTTCTAAATGGCGGTTTGCAATGGCAAGATAGCCAAGCAATGTTTGCTGGGCGTGCTGGCGAATCTCGGTTAATAATGCATCATTATCTTGAGCATAGGGCAATGGGCGGAAAAATGGCGTGAAGGTTTTATGCACATCGGCGTTGAAGAACGTCAGCCAACGCATCGCCTTTGCTTTATCTTGTGGCGTGTGGCTGCCGAACAGTTTTGCATCGGGATAACGCTGATCTAAATAACTGACAATCGCAATATTTTGCGATAAGACAAAATCGCCTTCAACCAACAATGGCACAGCACCTTGCGGATTCAGTGCCAAATACTCAGGGGATTTGATTTTCTCACGTGTCACCGCTTCCGCTTCATATGTCTCACCACACCATTGCAAGGCAACATGCGGCACAAAAGAACAGGCACCAGGTAGATAATATAATTTCATCGGTTTCTCCTTCATTGAGGTTAGTGAGAGATTAGGGTAATAAGCGTTCCAACCGCCACAAATCCGCAAAATCTGCACGCTGTTTGATGAGATGCACTCGGTTGCCGTCCACCATCACTTCAGCGGCTTGCGGACGAGAGTTGTAGGTGGAAGACATTGTTGCTCCATATGCCCCAGCCGAACGCACGGCAATCAAATCGCCTTCGGCAATGGCTAACTCTCGTTGTTTGCCTAAGAAATCTGCGGTTTCGCAAATCGGGCCGACCACATCATAGATGGCTTTTTCACGTTGCAATGAACGATCCACTTCAATAATTTGCATATAGGCTTCGTACAACGCAGGGCGGATCATATCGTTCATTCCTGTATCGACAATGGCAAACTGGCGATCTTCATTTTGTTTGAGATATTCGACTTTAGTCACCAAGATCCCTGCATTGGCGGTGATCGCTCGCCCTGGTTCGAGAATGATTTCTAGCTGTGGATAGGCTTTTAATTTGTCGAGCAACGCTGCGGTATATTCCGTTGGGTGTGGGGGCGTTTCATCGGTGTATGGCACACCCAAACCGCCACCAAGATCAAGATGCTCCAACTCAATGCCATCTTGTTTGAGCTGTTCCATTAGCACAATCAAGCGATCGGTCGCATCTAAAAACGGTTGTAATTCAGTGAGTTGAGAACCGATGTGACAATCCATTCCGACAATCTTCACGTTTGGCAAGGTTTTGGCGAAACGGTAAACGTCCCGTGCTTGATTCACGCTAATCCCGAATTTGTTCTCTTTCAGCCCCGTGGAAATGTACGGGTGCGTTTTAGCGTCCACATCGGGGTTCACTCGCAATGAAATAGGGGCAATTTTGCCCATTTTTCCAGCCACTTCATCAATGCGTGTTAATTCGGGCAACGACTCTACATTGAAGCAACGAATCCCCACTTCCAACGCCCGAGCAATTTCTTGGTACGACTTCGCCACTCCCGAAAAAACCACTTTGGCAGGATCGCCACCTGCGACAAGTACCCGTTCTAATTCGCCTTGGGAAACGATGTCAAAGCCCGAACCGAGCCTTGCCATTAGGTTTAACAAGGCAATATTGGAATTGGACTTCACCGCAAAGCAGATCAAATGTGGATGGTCACCAAAAGCGTTGTTGAAAGCGTGCCAGTGGCGTTCGAGTGTCGCACGGGAGTAGATATAACAAGGGCTGCCGTGTTGGTTGATGATGTCGCTCACCGCCACATCTTCAGCGAAAAGTCGTTGGTTTTTATAATTGAAATGATCCATAGTGTTGTGTTTGTTTTATTATTTTGAGGTTTGTTGCTCTGTTTTCTCTGGAAAATACAGCGGCCCTTTCACGCCGCAGGCTGAAAGAGCTAAAGCTGCCGTTAAAACGATAAAAAGTAATTTTTTCATTTAAAATCCTATAAAAAATGCGATTGATTGGCGGATTTTAGCAATCAATCGCATAAAGTCTAGGCGTTTTTTGCCTTTAACGATAATTATCGGTTGGCAGGGTAAATAGCATCATTGTTGATCCATTTTTCCCAGCATTGATATAACACGGCTTCCATTTCAGCATTTTGCCCAATTTCTTGGCGAAGGGCAGAAACGACATCCTCAAACGCTCGGGGCTGTTCTTGTAAAAAGGCGAGTAGCCAGTAATCCAACTCGTTCAAAATATGGTAATAAACCGCAAAATCGCTATTTCGCCACACCAGCACTTGCGTTGACTCTGGTTCAAATTGTTGGAAATCGCTTTGAATAAAGTTCACCTCATATTCACGCAAAAAGGCAGCAGGTGAGCATTGCATTACCGTGTGATTGTCCCATTCAAAACTGGCAGGCACATCTGCCATTGCCACTTCCGCTAGCAGTTGCGTCTGTTCAAAATCCATTAACGCCAGCACATTTGTGGAAAAGATTTGGCGTTGTTGGCAAAATGCAAGAAATTCGCCCGCAATCTCTTGGAAATAAGGCGAATGGGCGTTGCCATGTTGCACAAAGGCTTCTTTTTCTGCAAGCCATTGTGCTGGATCAATGTGATTGACCGCTTCGGTAAAGCAACGATCGATAAAGCCGAAGGTGTTGTTTCGCACTAAACGGCGGTAAATCCCCAAGCGTTGTGCAGAAAAATTTGCAGCGTTTTTCT
Source organism: Pasteurellaceae bacterium (assembly GCA_030528525.1). Classification (GTDB taxonomy): domain Bacteria; phylum Pseudomonadota; class Gammaproteobacteria; order Enterobacterales; family Pasteurellaceae; genus JAUMYT01. Next base: position 19,244 of record JAUMYT010000020.1, on the reverse strand, counting down.
CAAATCTCACCGCTTGCACCAAGGCTTGTTGCGTTTCAGCAAGGGTTGGTTTGGGTTTTCCGTCCAATTTTCGCAAAGGCGTTTTAGGCGACATTCGGCAACTCCTGCGTTGGCTTGCCATATTTTTGCTGAAGATGGGCGATATGCTCCACTTCGGCGTAAAGCTCCATAAACGGTGGGAAGTTAAAATCACGCTCAAGCAACGTTGGCGGAATATGCGGCATTTTATTATAGGTGTATTCAAGCAGATCCCAGACCGACCCTTTTACCGTTTCGCCGTGCGTATCGACCAATAATTGTGGCAAGTGGCGGAATTCACCTTTGACTTTGTTAAATACCTCTTCGCTTGCAGACAGCTGTTCGGTTTCTACGCTTGGGTGATCTTCATCGTGCCCTGCAATGTGAATGTAATTGACCCTTGCTAAATCCACGTTATCGATAAACACATAAGGATCAAGCAGTCCGTGGTTCACTCCGTTAACATAAATATTGTTCACATCTAAATGAATGCCACAATCCGCTTCTTTTGCGATAGCGTTGAGGAATTCCACTTCGTTCATTGTGCTGGTGTCAGAATGCAAATAGTAGGACGTATTTTCCAATGAAATCCGTATACCTAAGAAATCTTGCACTTCACGAATACGTTGTGCGGTGTGCATCACGGCTTCATCGGTAAACGGCATCGGCAGTAAATCATACAGATGCCCATCGCATTCACAATAGCTCAAATGTTCTGAAAAGAAAGTCGAACCATATTGTTGCATCAAGGTTTTGATGCCCTTGAGCAGTTCTCGATCAAGGGGAGCTTGTCCACCCAACGAAAGAGATAAACCGTGAACCGCAAGCGGAAAACGTTCAGCCGCCTGATCGAACTGATAACGAGCCAGTCCGCCCATTTTTAGCCAATTTTCTGGGGCGACTTCAATAAATTTGATGCTGTCTTTGTCGGTGGGAAGAGATAAAAAACCTTGTGCTAAATCACGTCGATAGCCTAAACCTGCACCAAATAGCGTACTCATAGCGGACTCCTTCACAAAAGAAATGGGGATGCCCTTGAGGGCATCCAGTATTATGATGAATCAAGGGGTGACTTTTTGCATAAAAACTGCAAAATTATTTAGAGCCACCGCACTTGCCTTCACCGCATTTGCCTTCTGAGCCTTTCATTTTTGTGTCGTGACCGCCACATTTCCCTTCACCGCATTTGCCTTCAGCCCCTTTCATTTTAGCATCATTGCCACCACACTTACCTTCACCACATTTGCCTTCTGCGGTTTTGGCTTTAACTTTAACGCATTTTCCTTCCTTCATTTCAACACACACTTCGCCTTTTTTTGGCTTCACTTCAGTATGTGCTTGAACCGCTGTTGCCATTGCTAATGCACCAGCTAATGCTGTTAATGTTGATTTTTTCATAGAAATCTCCTTACAGATTGAACATTACAAAAATTTTGACCATCGTCTGGTCGTGCCTTTTTTCTTTAACAGAAAATCGAGAGAAAATAGCCCTGCACCTTGCATCAGCAATGGGAACATCGCAATCAAATAAATCAGAGCCATTTTATAGCCATTACTACATACGTTATAACCTGCTCCGCTGTGCACCGCATACCAAGCTACGGCGGTTAAGATCATCAACGCCAATACGCTAAAACGCGTTAACAACCCCAAGACCAATAAGACAGGTAAAATTAACTCAGCACCCATTGCAAGTATCCAGTTGAGATCGGCAGGCAATTGATTAAAGGGAAATGGAAAGCTTTCTGCAATGCTGCCAAACCAATTTTCCCCCCGCAATTTCTCCACACCTGCTTCAAAAAACTCATACGCAATAAATAGACGTAATGCGAGTAATCCCAAGCCTTCCATCGTAATCTGACGAAGCGAACTCCGCTCCATTGAACAACACGCCATTTTTTCTCCTTTGATTTTTTTGATGGTTAATTAGACGGAAATGTTACATCTTTATTACAAAAAAACAAAATTTTTTCAAAAAAGGAATGAAATAGCAGAGACACTTGAATTACAAGGGGGGGGAGGTTAGCCAGTTTTTTGTAAAAAACGGGCATATAAAAATGCCCGTTTCAGCTTAGTCTTTCTGTTTAAATTGATTGATGAGTGAACGAAGTTGTGCATTATTCTGCTTAAAGGCTCGGCAGTAAGGGCAAATGAGCAGGTGCATTTTGACGGCACAATCTTGACGGAAGTTCAATTTATATTCGTTGCTGTATGAAATCAGCTCGGTGATTTCTTTACATTTGCTCATTCTTCGTTTCATTTTTTCGCTCCAAACCAATTTTTTGATAAACAGGCTTGCAGTTGAAGCCTTGCTCGATAAAGGATTACGTGTAAATTTGAACTGGAAATTTGGCACTCTTGGCAAATTTCGTCACTGCTCAATTCTAAAAATTCTCGCATCATAAATACGCGTGCTTGTTGGGCGGGCAGATGCTCTAGGCAGCTCTCAAAAATAGTCCAAAACTCCTGTTTGTAGGTGCTACTTTGCACACTCGTCCATTCGTTTGGCGTGAAATAATTCAGATCCCAATGGTTACGTTCGTTGAAAAAGGCGTTTGGGCTGTCTTCTTCATAGATTTCGGATACCGTCACGGTGCGGTTGCGATAATGAATTAAGTCGATGATTTTGTTCTTTAAAATCGCAAAAATCCAGGTTTTCAGTGCCGATTTTCCCTTGAATGAGTGGGCGTGTTTATAGGCATTGAGCAGTGCATCTTGCACCACATCTTCAGCAAGATCGGGATCTTTTAATTGGAGCATCGCAAATTTGAGCATTTGCGTGCGGATCTCGTCAATTTGTTGTGGTGAAATATGAGCCAATGCAACATCGGGTGGGTTAGACATAAAGCTCCCGTCAATAAATAAAAAGTTGTAATATGTCGAGCAGAAAACTGTCGAATAGCAAAATTATACTGCGTTTAAAAGGAAAAAAGCGATGAGAAAATTCACCGAAAATGATGTGACACCTGAAGAGATTTTCTATCAACGGCGGAAAATTATTCAAGCAATGGGTTTAGGGGCAGCGGCAGCCAGTTTGCCAAATTTGGGTTTTGCCGAGCCAAACTCACCGCTTGCTAAGCTCAATTTTACACAAGCCGAACCGTCCGATCTGATTTTAACCCCTGAAAACAAAGTGACAGGCTATAACAATTTCTACGAATTTGGCGTGGATAAAGGATCACCTGCTCAATATGCTAAAAATTTTAAGGTCAATCCGTGGCAGGTCGAAATTGGTGGTGAAGTGGAAAATCCATTTACCTTGGATTACGACCAACTGTTCAGCCAATTTCCCCTTGAAGAACGAATTTACCGCTTCCGCTGCGTTGAGGCGTGGTCAATGGTGGTGCCGTGGATTGGCTTTGAGTTGAACAAATTGCTTGCCAAAGCGAAACCAACTAGCAAAGCGAAATATGTGGTGTTCCACACCTTATACGATCCCGAACAGATGCCAGGGCAGAAAAACCGCTTTTTTGGTGGCGGAATCAACTACCCTTACACCGAAGGGCTAACCATTGCCGAAGCGATGCACCCTTTAACGCTGATGTCCGTCGGTTTGTACGGCAAAGCGTTACCACCACAAAACGGGGCACCGATTCGCCTTGTGGTGCCGTGGAAATATGGCTTTAAGAGCATTAAATCCATTGTCAAAATTACCTTGTCTGAAACTCGCCCACGCACCACCTGGGAGAGCCTTGCTCCACAAGAGTACGGGTTTTATGCCAACGTAAATCCGAATGTCGATCACCCACGTTGGTCTCAAGCCTCTGAACGCGTGATCGGGGCAGGCGGTTTGCTCAACGTCAAACGCCAGCCAACGTTGATGTTTAACGGCTATGAGCAGGAAGTCGCCCACCTGTACAAAGACTTAGATTTGCGAGTGAATTACTGATGTTAGGGCGATTACGTTTTCTCATTCACTTCGGTTGTGCCTTGCCATTGGTTTGGCTGGGCTACGTGCTGGCGATCGGCGATGAAACCGCATTCGGTGCCGATCCCATCAAAGAACTCGAACACTTTCTCGGCTATACCGCTATCATCATTTTCTGCTTGATGTTTTTGCTGGGCATTGTGTTACAGCTGCTCAACAAAAACCAATATCAGATTTTACGCCGCCCCCTTGGACTCTGGGCATTTGCGTGGGCGAGTTTACACATTGCCAGTTTTCTGTTTTTAGAATTGGGGTTTGATTTCAATCTGTTTTTCAGCGAATTAACCATTCGCCCGTACCTGATTTTCGGGGCAATTGCGTTTTTGATTCTGTTTGTAATGGCAATCACCTCCCTGCCAGCGTTAAAGCAGAAACTAGGCAAACACTGGTTCAGCATTCATCAATGGGCGTATGTGGCGATTGTTACTGCCTTTGTGCATTATTATTGGTCAGTGAAAAGTGTGACACTTGCTCCGATTGTAATTGGGGGAGTTGTTGTGGGGATTGTTGGTTGGAGTTTGAAATCTTTTTGTAAATTATGATCTACCTCACAAAACCAACAAAAAGTCACGGGTGAAATTTCCTTTATTAACGCGAGAGTGGTACTATTTTCAAGTTATTTTTGATGACTATTTCTTAGGAGAAACACGATGGAATTTCGTATTGAAAAAGACACAATGGGCGAAGTGAAAGTGCCAGCGGATCGTTATTGGGCGGCTCAAACCGAGCGTTCTCGCAATAACTTCAAAATCGGACCTGAAGGCTCAATGCCAGCAGAAATTATTGAAGCTTTCGGTTATTTGAAAAAAGCGGCAGCCTTTGCCAACCACGATTTAGGCGTTCTGCCTGTGGAAAAACGTGATTTGATCGCCAAAGCTTGTGATGAAATTTTGGCTAACCAATTAGATGGCGAATTCCCTCTGGTGATTTGGCAAACGGGTTCTGGCACGCAGTCTAATATGAACGTAAATGAAGTGGTGGCAAACCGTGCTCACGTGCTTAATGGTGGAAAATTGGGCGAAAAATCGATCATTCACCCAAATGATGATGTGAATAAATCCCAATCGTCAAACGACACCTACCCAACCGCAATGCATATCGCAGCCTACAAAAAAGTCGTAGAACACACCCTGCCTTGTGTAAAACGTTTACAAAAAACCTTAGCAGACAAAGCCGAAGCCTTTAAAGATGTGGTGAAAATTGGTCGTACCCATTTAATGGACGCCACACCATTAACGCTCGGTCAAGAGTTCTCTGCTTACGCTGCACAGCTTGCTTTTGGCATTAAAGCATTAGAAAACACCTTGCCACACTTGCGTGAGCTTGCACTTGGTGGCACGGCGGTGGGTACAGGGTTGAACACCCCGAAAGGCTATGATGTGAAAGTGGCGGAATACATTGCTCAATTCACAGGCTTGCCGTTCGTGACCGCCCAAAACAAATTTGAAGCCCTTGCCACACACGATGCGATCGTAGAAACCCACGGGGCGTTAAAACAGTTGGCGGTGTCGCTCTACAAAATCGCTAACGACGTGCGTTTATTGGCATCAGGTCCACGTTCAGGCATTGGCGAAATTTTAATCCCTGAAAATGAGCCGGGTTCGTCTATTATGCCAGGCAAAGTGAACCCAACCCAATGTGAAGCGATGACAATGGTCTGTGCCCAAGTGTTAGGTAACGATGTGACGATTTCATTTGCGGGCACACAAGGTCACTTCCAGTTGAATGTGTACAAACCGGTGATGGCATACAACTTCTTACAATCTGCACAACTTTTAGGCGATGCGTGCGTGTCGTTCGATGAACACTGTGCGATTGGTATCGAGCCAAACCACCCACGCATTAAACAGCAATTAGATCAGTCATTGATGTTAGTCACCGCATTAAATACGCACATCGGCTACGAAAATGCAGCGAAAATTGCCAAAACTGCACACAAAAACGGCACAACCTTAAAAGAAGAAGCGATCAACTTAGGGTTAGTGACCGCCGAACAGTTCGACCAATGGGTTCGCCCTGAAGATATGGTGGGCAGTTTGAAATAATTTCTCGATAAGCTACACATAGAGGGTGTGCTGCTCGTGCTAGCACGCCCTTATTTTTTATTTTGCAAAAAGTCTGATTTTCTCACCCCCTTGCTTGGGCGATTTCTTCTAGAATACAGGAAAAGTAAGAGGCTTAACACGAGTGCAATCGTGTCAGAAAATAAAATGTGATCTGATTCAAATTTTAGACAAATAGGATTATAAATGAAGTGAATTTTCGTCTATAATCAGAAGACTGAAGTTTTATTTCAAATTGACTCGTCTAATGAAATCATAGGAGAGAATGATGCGTTTAGTTCCTTTAGATAATGCTGATCAAGTGAGCAAATGGTCGGCTCGTTATATCGCTGATAAAATCAATGCCTTCCAACCTACCGCAGAAAAACCGTTCGTGTTGGGTTTACCAACGGGCGGCACACCGCAAAAAACCTATCAAGAATTGATTAAATTGTACCAAGCAGGCGAAGTAAGTTTTAAACATGTCGTGACTTTCAATATGGACGAATACTTGGGCTTGCCACCAGAACACCCTGAAAGCTATCACGCCTTTATGCACCGCAATTTCTTCGATCATATTGATATTCAACCGCAAAACATCAATTTGTTAAATGGAATGGCAGACGATGTGGACGCAGAATGTGAACGTTATGAAGCTAAAATCAAATCTTACGGCAAAATTCATCTCTTTATGGGGGGGGTAGGTGTTGATGGGCATATCGCATTCAATGAGCCAGCTTCTTCGTTAGGTTCTCGCACGCGGATCAAAACCTTAACGGAAGATACCTTGATTGCAAACTCTCGTTTCTTTAATAATGATGTCAATCAAGTGCCAAAATTTGCGTTGACCGTAGGTGTGGGGACGTTATTAGACGCCGAAGAAGTGTTGATTTTGGTTACAGGTTATAACAAAGCCTTGGCGTTACAAGCCTGTGTGGAAGGACCTGTGAATCACTTCTGGACAATCAGTGCGTTGCAATTACATCGCCGTTCTATTGTGGTGTGTGATGAGCCTGCAACTCAAGAATTGAAAGTCAAAACAGTCAAGTATTTCAAACAGTTAGAAGCTAATATTGCGAGCTAGGAGGAGAGAATGAATCATTATGCACTCACCAACTGTGTGATTTATACGGGATCCAAAGTGATTTATCAACATGCGGTGATCGTCAAAGGCGATCGCATTGAGGCGATTGTGCACCAAAACGATCTGGCAGAGGATCTTGTTAAAGTCGATTTAAACGGGGCGAATCTCACCGCTGGGTTTATCGATCTTCAATTGAATGGCTGCGGCGGTGTGAATTTCAATGAAGAGATTACCGTGGATACGCTTGAGCTGATGCAGGAAACCAATCTTAAATCAGGGACGACAAGTTATTTGCCAACCTTCATTACTTCTCCAGATGACGGTATGAAAGTGGCGGTGCAAGTCATGCGTGATTATTTAGCAAAACACCAAAACCAAGCATTGGGCTTGCATTTTGAAGGCCCTTATTTGAGTGTAGCGAAAAAAGGCGTGCATCGTCCTGAATATATTCGTGAAGCCAGCGATGAGATGGTAGATTTTCTATGCCAAAATGGCGATGTGATCACCAAGCTCACCTTGGCGGCGGAAAACCCAACGGCAGAGCACATCGGCAAGTTTGTTGAGGCGGGCATTATTGTTTCTATTGGGCATTCGAATGCCACCTTTGAGCAAGCGAAACAGCGTATTGCCGAAGGCATAGGCTTTGCCACGCACTTACACAACGCCATGTCGCCAGTGAGTTCAGGTCGTGATGGCGGTGTGGTTGGTGCAGTGCTAGATAGCGATATTTACGCAGGTATTATTGTAGACGGTTTGCATGTGGACTGGAGCAATGTGCGTATTGCTAAAAAAGTAAAAGGCGACAAGCTCGTTATTGTGACAGATGCCGTGGCACCTGCTGGAGCAGATATCGATCAGTTCATTTTTGTTGGAAAAACGGTTTATGTGAAAGATGGCAAATGCCTTGATGAATTCGGCAGTCTCGGCGGGGCAAATGTCACCATGACGGAATCGATCCGCAATATGGTTCAGCACACCGACATTCCGCTTGATGAAGTATTGAGAATGTGTAATTTATATCCTGCTCGTGCGATTCACGTGGATGATAAATTAGGTTCAATCGAAGTCGGTAAAATTGCGAATATCACCGTATTTGATCACCAATTTAAGGTGCTAGGCACCGCAGTTAATGGTGTTTGGAAGGCACAATAATTTTGCAAAAAGCATATTAAAAACAACCCTGAATAGTGACAATGAGGGTTGTTTTTTCTTGTGTATTATCTGATTAAATTTTGATTTCTCGTGAAAATATGGAGATAGTCGAAATTTTATTAAAATTCCCTTGCTCTTAGGATCGTTTTTGCGTAGAATTGCGACCCTATTTTATATGAATTTGAACGTGCCAAACGCAGAGCGAAAGGCATGAATTAGCGGAGTAAATATGTACGCAGTTTTCCAAAGTGGCGGCAAACAACACCGAGTAAGCGAAGGTCAAGTGGTTCGTTTAGAGAAACTTGAAGTGGCAACTGGTGAGAAAGTTGAGTTCGACTCAGTGTTAATGGTCGTTAATGGTGAAGATGTTAAAATCGGTACCCCAGTAGTTGCTGGCGGTAAAGTAGTGGCAGAAGTGGTTTCACACGGTCGTGGCGATAAAGTTAAAATCGTTAAATTCCGTCGTCGTAAACACAGCCGTAAACAACAAGGTCATCGTCAGTGGTTCACCGAAGTGAAAATCACTGGGATTCAAGCATAATTTCAGAGGAGATCAAGTAGATGGCAACTAAAAAAGCTGGTGGTTCAACTCGTAACGGTCGTGATTCTGAAGCTAAACGCCTTGGTGTTAAACGTTTCGGTGGCGAGTCTGTTTTAGCAGGTAGCATTATCGTTCGTCAACGTGGTACTAAATTCCACGCTGGCACAAACGTTGGTATGGGTAAAGACCACACTTTATTCGCAACAGCTGACGGTAAAGTAAAATTTGAAGTAAAAGGCGATAAAAGCCGTAAATATGTCAGCATCATCGCTGAATAATTTAGCTGAATATCTTCAAATTAAAGAATTAAATGCCCCGCTTAATTTGCGGGGTTTTTTTTAGCTCATTTCTATATCCAAGATGAAAAATCAATCCGTTATTGGCTTTCTATTTGCACTCACTGCTATCTTATTATGGGCGAGTTTGCCGTTGGCATTGCAACCTGTACTACAAGTGATGGATCCTACCACGATCGTTTGGTATCGCTTTTGTGCAGCAGCGATTGGTACGTTTTTCATCTTATTATTGACTAAGCGATTACCAAAAATTTCAGCGTTCAGCCCAAAAGAACGATGGCTATTGTTGTTAGGTGGTATTGGGTTAGCAGGGAATTTCCTGCTGTTTAATATGTCGTTACGCTATATCCCCGCAGCGGTTAGCCAAATTCTCAGTCCATTAGCCTCTTTTGCGATGTTGATGTGTGGCGTATTGATTTTTAAAGAGCGAATTGGTTTACACCAAAAACTCGGTTTTGTGATTATTTTGGTTGGCTTTTCCCTATTCTTTAATGATCGCTTTGATGATTTTGCGGAGTTTAACCAATTTACACTAGGGTTAGTGATTGGTATTTTCGCCAGCCTGATTTGGCTCTGTTATGGCGTAGCACAAAAAATGCTGTCGGATCGTTTTCAATCGTTGCAAATTTTGTTGCCGATTTATATTCTGTGTGCCGTCTTTTTTATGCCTTATGCCGAGATCACTTCAATAGAAAATCTCTCAAAAGAACAGCTTACTTGCTTAATTTATTGTTGTTTGAATACTATTGTGGCTTATGGCTGTTATGCGGAAGCTCTCCGCCGTTGGACGGTGTCAAATGTCAGCCTAATGATGACCCAAATCCCCGTACTCACGATCATTTTCAGCCACATTTTTTTCTTTGTGGCACCGCATATTTTTATGGCATTAGAATTGAATTTAATGAGCTATATTGGGGCAGTAATTGTGGTGTCTGGTGCGGTATTTTCCGTAATTGGGCATAAGTGGCTCTATCGCAGGCAGTTAAGGAAAATCAATGAGTTATAATCCAGTCAAAGGGATTTCTTTAGCATTACTGGCAACAGCAATGTGGGGAGCAATGCCGATTGCTGCACAAAAAGTGCTGTCGGTAATGGATGCTCAAACCTTAGTTTGGTTCCGCTTTTTGGTGGCAGGTCTTGGGTTATTCTTCATTTTAGGAATGAGTAAAAACTCCCAAAACTGCCGAATTTGACAGATAAGCAGCGTTGGAAATTGCTGATTTTCGGGGTAATTGGCTTAAGTTATTATTTTTTCGCTTCAAGTTATGCCCTAAATTTTATTGAACCGACAACCAATCAGGTGCTATGGCAATTATCTCCTTTTACGATGATGTTCTGTAGCTTTCTGATTTTTAAAGAGAAATTTGGTCGCTATCAGAAGATTGGGTTAGTGTTGTTGGTATTCGGTTTAATCGCCTTTTTTAATCAACGCTTGGTCGATCTCATTGCTTTAAATCAATACGGTTTAGGCGTGGTAATTGGAGCAAGTGCAGCCATCATTTGGGTAATTTATGGTGTGGCTCAAAAATTATTACTAGCACAATACACGGCTCAGCAAGTGCTATTACTTATTTATTGTGGCTGTACCTTGGTGTTTCTGCCATTTATGCACATCCATCAAACTCAAGCGTTGAGTGGTTTGGTATTAGGCTGTTTTATTTTCTGTTGCTTAAATACCCTAATTGGTTACGGTGCTTATGCAGAAGCCTTGAACTATTGGGATGCTTCAAAGGTCAGTGTGATTACCATTTTATTACCGATTTTTACAATGGCATTTCAAGCTATTGGACATTTAATTTTACCCAATGAAATCGCTCCATTAACAATGAATTTACTGAGTTATTTCGGAGCATTGATAGTGATTATTGGCACAATTTTATCCACATTAGGCGATAAATTGTGTAAGAAGTAGCGATGCAAGCGATCAGATTCTGATCATATTTTGCAATCGCCATAGGAGAAAAAAATGAAATTTATTGATGAAGCCCTGATCCGTGTGGAAGCAGGCGATGGCGGAAATGGCTGTGTAAGCTTCCGCCGTGAAAAATTTATTCCGAAAGGGGGACCAGACGGTGGCGATGGTGGTGATGGTGGCGATGTTTATTTAATCGCCGATGAAAACTTAAATACCCTCATCGACTATCGTTTTGAAAAACGCTTCGCTGCAGGGCGTGGCGAGAATGGTCGCAGTGCAGGCTGTACGGGGCATCGTGGTAAAGACATCACCTTGCGTGTGCCTGTGGGAACGCGTGCCATCGACAACGACACCCAAGAAGTGATCGGCGATTTAACCAAACACGGTATGAAAATGTTGGTGGCGAAAGGCGGTTATCACGGCTTGGGCAACACTCGCTTTAAATCGTCGGTAAACCGTGCCCCACGCCAAAAAACCAACGGCACACCAGGCGAAAAACGCGATCTAATGTTAGAGCTGATGTTACTTGCCGATGTGGGAATGTTGGGTTTGCCGAATGCGGGCAAATCGACCTTCATTCGTGCCGTGTCTGCGGCGAAGCCAAAAGTGGCGGATTATCCGTTTACCACCCTTGTGCCAAGTTTGGGCGTGGCTCGTGTTGGGGCGGATCGCAGTTTCGTGGTGGCAGATATTCCAGGGCTGATCGAAGGGGCTGCCGAAGGGGCGGGTTTGGGTATTCGCTTCTTGAAACACTTAGAGCGTTGCCGTGTGTTGATTCACTTGGTCGATATTTTGCCGATTGACGAAAGCGATCCTGCTCAAAATATCTCAATTATTGAGTCAGAGCTCTACCAATACAGCGAAAAATTGGCGGATAAACCGCAATGGCTCGTGTTTAACAAAATTGATACGATTGGTGAAGACGAAGCTCGTGAACGTGCCGAGCAAATTGTGGAAGAGATCGGCTGGGAAGGCGATTATTACTTGATCTCTGCAGCAACGGGGCAAAATGTGTCGGATCTCACCCGTGATATTATGGACTTTATCGAAGCCAACCCACGCATCGAAACGGAGGAAAAACCTGCCGAAGAAGTGGCATTCAAGTGGGACGATTATCATCAACAAGCGATGCAAAATCCAATCACCGAAGACGATTGGGACGACTTGGACGATGATGGCTGGACAGAAGAAGATGACGAAGGTGTGGAGTTTATCTACAAACCTTAAGCAAAAGGGCGAAGCGTATGCTTCGCCCTCTACACTTCAATTTTGCAAAAACTTGGGGTTTCTCACCCCCTTGTATTGCAGCCTCATAATAGCTGATGCTTCGCATCAAGCAAGCGACTCAGCAATAATTTACCCTGCTTAAATCGGTATTCTCCGTATTCTGCTTGAGCATAATGTTCGCCTTTCCCTTCCGAAAAGAAGAATTCATGACTTGGGAGTTTGAATTCTCTGTGAGAGGAAAAAAACCAAAAGCCAGCCGCCAATATGCAGAGTACGGGAAGCCAATTATAGTGTTTCAGTAGTCCACTATATAAACCACAGAGTATGCCGATAATGGCGATGGTTCGGCAGACGATTTGCCAAGGATCGTAAAATCGAGAAGAAAAGCGGCAGGTCAAAGTAAACAATAAGACGTTAAGAAAAAACGTAAACTGTGTGGCTTGATAAGAGCGAAAATCAGCATTGAAATAGATGAAAAAGGCAAGATTAGTGGTTACACAAAGCAGCAGTAGGTTAGCAACATTGCGCAAGGCAAAGCATAACGGTAGTTGGAGCAATGTCCAAAGTGCAAACAGCTGCCTAGGAGCTACCCCAGTTTGATAAATTTGTCCAATTAAGGCAAATAATCCGTCGATGATTACCGTAGCACCAAACCATAAAAAGGCAACGTTAATCGTTGTATCTTTTCGCCGGCTTAGCCATATTCCCAATCCGATCAAACTTCAGCTAAAATAGGGTGATTAGCGTAATTTCATCTGAAAAATCACCACTTCTGCTTGGCAACTGAACGTAAATTGGGCGTTGAGCTGTACGCCGTTTTCAACGTGGCGTATCTCACTTTGAATCTGGCATGGCTCGGTTTCCACTTCTCGTGCCTTGCTGAGCAAATAATCTAAAGCCGTTTGGGCTTCTGCTTCGGTGGCATAACTTAACTCAAATTGTAAGCTGTTTTCACTGTTGTCAAACATTCGGGTGTCGCTCGGTTTGCAACCGTTTTTGCAACTTTCCACTTTATCGCTCAGGGTTTTAGTCATTGTCTTTTCCTAGATTGAAATAAAAAGATCATAGCGGAATTTTTGGCTTTGTTCTTTGAAATAGAACAATATTTAACTTTATCCCGAAAATAGGGTAAATTAGCTGAAAAATAGTGAGAACATTGCCAATGCTACGCCGTTTTACTCAATCCACCGCTTGGACGCTCTATGTCGTGATCGTTGCCCTATACGCCTTTAGTTTGTGGGCGTTGTTTGATCATCGCACCGATGAAACATTTTGGACCTTCAGCGAAGTTTGGCACATTTTGCAATATAGTCTGCTTCAAGCGACACTTTCGGCGATGTTAGCCACCTTTTTCGGCATTTTATTGGCTCGCAGTTTTTTCTATTTGGATTTTAACGGCAAAGCCATTTTGTATAAATTGATTACCTTTGCCTGGGCGTTGCCGTCGTTGGTGGTGATTTTTGCCATTATTGGCGTATGGGGAAACTCAGGCTGGCTGGCTCAACTGTTTCAGCGGTTTGGGTTGGAATGGCAGTTCCAATTATATGGTTTGCAAGGGATTTTACTCGCCCACTTGTTTTTCAATATTCCGTTGGCGACCAAATACTGCTTGCAAGGGTTGCGGCTTATTCCCACCTCTCAGCACAAATTAGCGGCACAGCTCAATTTAACGGGGCTGAATTACTTCCGTATTGTGGAGTTGCCTATTCTCAAAGGCATTTTGCCGTATGCGTTTACCACCATTTTTCTGATCTGTTTTACCAGTTTTCCGATTGTGTTAATGCTCGGTGGTGGGCCGAAATACAGCACCTTGGAAGTGGCGATTTATCAGGCGGTGACCTTTGAGTTTGATTTCGCCAAAGCGGTAATGTTGATTATGACCCAAATGGTGGTGGGCATTGGCTTACAGCTGATAATGGATGTTGTCAGCAAATATGCCTTTCAGCGTAGCCACTATTCGCCCCCACCTGCCGAACAAATTTGGCGAGCCAAGCCTTACGGTTGGCGAAAATGGGGACTACAAGGGGTACTTTTTGGGCATTTTTTTGCAATACTCACCCCCTTGTTAAGCGTGATTTGGTCGGGCGTGAGTGTCTCCAATTTTTTCACACGACTCGCCAATCCCTTGCTTTGGCAAGCGAGTTTTTATTCGTTGTTGCTCAGTTTAATCGCTTCCGTAACCGTAATTTCAATTGCCTATGTAATTGCCTTGGAAGCCCGCCAACTTGCCTATCATCACCATAAAATTCGCCAAAGCATCTTGGCGGGTGTAACGACTTATCCGCTCATAATGCCAGTATTTATGTTAGCCGTTGGGCTGTTTTTGCTTCTGATGCAAATTGAACTTTCGACTTGGCAACTGATGTTGTTAGTCGGCGTTTGTAACGGTTTGATTTTATTGCCTTATATTTACCGAATGCTGTTTTCTGCGATGTGGAAAACGCTAGTCAGCCACGATAAACTCGCCCAAAGCCTTGGTTTAACTGGCTTCCTCCGTTGGTGGATTGTCGAAAAAGCCTATTTGTGGAAACCGTTACTCAGTGCTTTTGCGTTAGCAATGTCGTCCAGTTTAGGCAGTTTTGCGGTGATTGCCTTCTTCGGCAGCCCTGATTTCAGCACCTTGCCTTATCTGCTCTATCAACAGCTCGGCAGTTACAGAATGGAAGATGCCGCTGTTACCGCATTGGTGTTGATGATATTGGCTTTTTTACCTTTCCTATTGATTGAACAAAATGAGAACTCAAAATGATTGCATTAGACCTGTCATTTGATTATCCAGAACTGCCAATGCACTTTCAGCTCAATGTTGCCAAAGGCGAACGAGTGGCGATTATCGGCGAAAGTGGATCGGGAAAAAGCACCTTGCTCAATTTGATTGCCGGTTTTGAACAAGCTGAACGTGGCAAACTGTGGCTAAATGGCGAAGATCATCTTGCCACATCGCCTGCCGAACGCCCTGTTTCGATGCTCTTTCAAGATAATAATCTATTTCCCCATTTAACGGTGGCACAAAATATAGGTTTAGCCTTGGTGCCGAGCCTTTCACTCAACACTGAGCAAATGCAAAAAATTACCGAAATTGCTGAACAAATGGGCATTGGCGAGTTGCTACACCGCAAGGCTGAACTGCTTTCAGGAGGGCAAAAACAGCGAGTGGCATTGGCACGCACCTTATTACGAGAGAAGCCCATCTTGCTGCTTGATGAACCCTTCTCCGCCCTTGACCCACAACGGCGAATCGAGTTGCAACAGTTAGTGGAACAGCTCTGCCAACAACGCCATTTGACCTTGTTGATGGTCACACATCAATTGGATGAGATGCGAGCGTTGTTTCATCGTGTGCTGTGTGTGGAGGCGGGGAGTTTAAAAGTGGAAAAAATATGAGATAAGTGAGCCGTAGAGTCGATCGGTTTTCTAGTCAAGTGCAGATTTTTTTAGTACTATCTTACTTATTCAAGTTAGATTTTTGAAAGAAGAGGTTATTGTGCCAAACCGTGATTATGCAGTGCGTACTAAGCCAAAAAAAAGTGGAAATAAATTCCTGATTATTATCATTATTTTTTTATTGCTGTTACTCAGTATGTTAGGTTTGTGGGTGCTTAATAATATGCAGGTTAATACTAATCAGCAACCAGCTACTCAAATTCAGCAGAAGCAGAAAACGAAAACTGCATTACCTAGCCCTCCTGAAGAGATTTACAGTTATATTCGTGATTTAGAAACGCGTGAAATCCCCGTTGATCCAAATTCAAAATTAGCTCGGCTGACAAAAGAGCAACAACTTTTAAGGCAAAAAGCGGAGGAAAGACGTCGCTTGGAGCAGCAAGGAAACGCTGGGCAAGGCTTTCCGTTGGTTAATGAGCCTCAACTTACTGAACAAGCCATCCAAGAACAGCGTTTGGCAGAGGAAAAACAGAAGCAAGAGTTAGCAAAAAGAGCAGAAAAAGAACGTCTAGAGGCACTTAAGCAGATACAAGATAAGCCATCAGCTAAAATGGTTGTAAGAGCCCCAGCAGATGCACCAAAGAGTGCAGGTCGATTTGGTTTGCAGTGTGGGGCTTTTAAAAACAAAGCTCAAGCCGAAAATATGCAGGCTCGTTTAGCTATGTCAGGCTATAATGCCCGAATTAATAGTAGTGGGGAGTGGAATCGTGTTGTGGTTGGGCCTATTGGTGATCGTGCTGCGACTTCTGTTGCTCAATCAAACGCACGCAATGTGGCTGAATGCGTGATTATTAGCATGTAGAGGAGAGAGAAGATGCAATTTAAAGATTATTTAGCCACATTTGCGTGTGTTGATCATGTGATGAAGTTAGAAATTGTGAATGAGGATGAAGAGATTATTCACATAATTCCGGCCATTGAGGGAAAATTAGGCTCGTTAAAACTCTACTATACTTTGGCTGAACGTTTTACAAGACTGACGCCAGAAGCGGCTCAACAGGGTTTGATTTGGTTTGCCGAACATGTTGTTGATGCTAAGCAAAATCCAGGTAAACACCCGAATATCGACCTCTTGTTTAAAGTCATTGATGAACAACGGGTGTTTAAGCTGAGACCTATTGTGAAAGAAACGTAGTTCCTGTTTGTTAATAAGGCGTATTCGCTGATTAAAAATTCAAGTAGAATGCTTGTGTGAGCACTTTAAACGACTCGCTATATTGATTATCAGCCTCATAAATCGTTAATATGTGTGTATGTGGTTTTGCTGTAGGTATTAATCCCCAACCGATAATTTGTCGTTTGGGGTTTTTTCCTTTTTTAGTACAAATTTGCCATTTTTCATGACAATATAGCCCAATAGACTCTGCTTGTATGATGAGCGATTCTGCACATTTAGTAGGCAAAATGAAATAGATTTTTCCTTGTAGGGAGAGCCAATTTTTTGCCTGTTTAAGCCACTGAAAATGGCTTTGATTTAAAAAGCGAGCGAGATCTCGTTGGGCATTACGGCTTGGTAGGCTATGCGTAAAATAAGGGGGATTTGAAACGATAAGTTCAAAGGATTTTACAAAATCTTGCTCAAACAGCCCCCCTTGTAAGATGGTGATCCGCCCCGCCCACGGGCTGTTTGCCACATTTTGTGTCGCTTGCTGAAAAGCGGACGGCTCAATTTCAAGCCCCGTAATCTGTACATCATTTGCCGTCCGTTGAGCCAACATCAATGCCACCAACCCCGTTCCCGTGCCAATGTCCAAGATCTGTTTGGCGTTGTGAGTGTCGGCAATCGCCCCGAGCAAAATGCCGTCCGTGTTCACTTTCATCGCACATTGATCGTGGGCGACAAAAAATTGCTTGAATTGAAACCCTGTACTTGCCATTTATTTCCGCAGTTTGACCGTTTGAATGGCGTGATCATCGCCTTTGGTTAAGATCAAGTTGGCCCGCTCACGGCTGGGTAGGATATTTTTGCGTAAATTTAACCCGTTGATCTCATTCCAAATTTTGGTCGCTGTTTCGATGGCTTCCTGTTCTGATAATTTAGAATAGTGGTGGAAATAAGAATTGGGGTCAGAAAACGCACTGCGGCGGAATTTTAAGAAACGGTTGATATACCACTGCAATAGTAGCTCTTCTTCCGCATCCACATAGATCGAAAAATCCACGAAATCCGACACAAACACATTGTGCGGACTGGCCGGATAATTCATTCCTGTTTGTAGCACGTTCAACCCTTCCAAAATCACAATATCGGGTTCTGCCACTTCGGTAAATTGATCGGGAATGATGTCGTAGGTTAAATGTGAGTAAATTGGGGCTTTCACTAGCGGTTTGCCTGATTTCAAATCGGACACAAATTCAATCAGGCGATGAATATCGTAAGATTCAGGGAAACCTTTGCGGTGCAGTAGATTTTTTTCTTGCAATACCGCAAGGGGGTACAAAAAGCCGTCTGTGGTAATCAGCGACACTTTTCGCTCTTTCGGCCAGCTCGAGAGCAAGGCTTGCAAAATACGGGCGGAGGTGCTTTTGCCCACCGATACGCTCCCTGCAATACTAATGATGTACGGCACTTTTGGCGGTTTGACATCTAAAAAACGGTGCAACACCTGCTGACGTTTGAGGTTTTCATCAATGTAATAATTGATTAAACGTGCCAAAGGCAGATAAATAGTGCTAACTTCATCTAACGAAAGATCTTCATTAAAACCAAGAAGCGGTTTGAGATCTTTTTCAGTGAGTGTTAAAGGAACGGATTTTCGTAAAGAAGCCCATTGTTGACGGTCAAAAGTCAAAAATGGGGTGATTTTGTGGGTTTCAGGTAGCAACATCGCCAAATCTCGACAATAAAAAGCCAGTATGGATGAAAAGCATAGTATAGCATAAAGCCTGTTTATTGCCGAAAAAGCGAGTAAAACATCTAAAAAATCATCAGTTTGAGTATTTTACAAGCGAAAAAACGTTTTTTTTAATTTTTTTGAAAAAAAATACTTGCAAGGATTTCGGAAAGCCCTATAATGCACGCCACTTGCTTACGACAACGCAATGCCGACTTAGCTCAGTAGGTAGAGCAACTGACTTGTAATCAGTAGGTCACCAGTTCGATTCCGGTAGTCGGCACCATTCTTGCAAAGTAATCAAGCATTCAATTAACGTGGAGGGATTCCCGAGTGGCCAAAGGGGGCAGACTGTAAATCTGTTGGCTCAGCCTTCGAAGGTTCGAATCCTTCTCCCTCCACCATTTCTTTAATTGAATTCTCTGGGACAGACGAATTTAGAACAGCGGGCATCGTATAATGGCTATTACCTTAGCCTTCCAAGCTAATGATGCGGGTTCGATTCCCGCTGCCCGCTCCAAGCGCTGATATAGCTCAGTTGGTAGAGCGCACCCTTGGTAAGGGTGAGGTCGGCGGTTCAAATCCGCCTATCAGCACCAGTCCTAGTATTTCCTTCCTGTCCTGTCCTTAATTAACAGCAAATTTGAATTTTGGTTAATGTGGTATATTGAACCATCCATAACCGTGTTTGTTTAGAGGGACTCTCAATGTCTAAAGAAAAATTTGAACGTACAAAACCGCACGTAAACGTGGGTACAATCGG
>JAUMYT010000044.1 GCA_030528525.1 Pasteurellaceae bacterium | reverse complement strand
GCTTTCGCTTTTACTTTGAAATCGGCTAAACCTTCTTCATTGAACTGATTCTTGCTGCCACGAATGTGAGAGTAACCGAAGTCAGTTGATAGGTTTGGGGTGAAACGATAAGTGAAACCGGCGGAGTACCAAGTGCGATCCGTATCAGGAATAGACACGGAAGGGTTGGTTACACTCGCACTTTCATCAAATGCGACACCCGAACGAAGCGTCAATTTCTCATTCACATCATAAGAGAAGCCCACCGCAATGCGTGAAGAATCATTGAAATTCTCCGTTTTGTGGAATAGGCGTACACCGTCATTGGTATAAGCATCTAAGCTCTTGAATGTGCTCCAATCCGTGCGTTTGTAGCTATAATTCATCGCAAATTTATCGGTGAATTTATGATAGCCAGATACTTCCCAGAATGCGGGTAAGGTTAAGGCTAAACTACCGCCGATTTGAGCACCGCCTGTTGCTTTCTCAACCACAGGCAGCGATTCTGCCGCCATATGCACATTATTAGAGTATTTGCCTTTGAAATTCAATTTCACTGCAGAATGATACGCCACACCAATGCGGTGGTTTTTATTGATCTCATACAATAACCCTACATTCCAACCAAAGCCCCATTTATCGCCTTTGAGTTTATGAATGGTATCGGTTTCTTTAGTCAATGCATTAATTTGCTGAGTACCCGTTAATTGTCTTGTCAACTCAACTTGTTTTGCTGTTAACGCTGTAATTGCAGCTTGATTTTCAGGCGTACTCTGCTGCTGATTCAAGAATGCCAATTTCTGTGTTACTTCAGCAATCCCTCGTCTAAGTTTTGCTTCGGCTAACTCCACAGCATTGCCTAAATAACGTTCTAAACTCGCCTTAGCATGCACCGCATTTAGGCCTACACCAAAGCTAAAATATTCGTTTAATTTATAAGCACCACTTAAGTTAACATTCACTGCTTCTAATGAGGTGCTACCACCAAAAAAGCCTGCACTGTATTCAGGTTTAAATTCTGATTTTAAGCCGTAATTGACATTCACTCCGCCACCAAGCGAGAAGCGGTCATTAACTGGAGCAATTAAATAGGCATTCGGAACAACTGCTCTTGGTACAATACTTTTTTGGCTGGCATCCTGACCAGTTAATAAACGCCCTTCCACATCAATTTTACTATCCACTAAAATACCGCCTGCGGACAGTTCAACCTGTTTGAATTTGGTCATTAACGCAGGGTTGCTTGAAACCACGGTGGCATCATCGGCAACGGCAGCATTCCCAGAAAATGCCATACCTAAGCCAGATGTTGAACCTTCGGCTAATTGGAATGCAGCAGCGGAAGCACCGGCTGCCGAGAAAGTAAGAAGTGATGCAAGCACCGTTTTAGTAAATGTAGTCATAGGTTTTCCTTTTTAACAAGGGGTCAGATCATTGGCAAAAACTGCAAAATTGACCGACCCATAAAAAATTGACAAAAGCGGTCGGATTCTACGGATAGAACAGGGGGCAAGCAATTAAATTTCCGCTTTGTGCTAAGTGTTCCGACCAGTTGAGTGGGAACTTTTCATCCATTTTTGAATTAGGTTTGATGTTCCTGTATAAGGGGAGTAAAATATCGCCAAATTATTTTTATGAAATTTAAGGGTATGAAAATGTCAGAGTGTAAAGCAAGCGAAAGCCCAATGTGCTGTTGTGTGGATGTGGGAACCATTATTGATAACAGCGAATGTGCGGTGGATTTTTCTCAAGTTTACCCAACGGAAATTGAAGCGAAAGATGCGTTAGCTTATTTAACCAGCAAAGCCAGAGTGGCAGAGTCCGACCCTTGTCAAATTACCAGCGAAATTAACGCCGTTGAAAATGGTTATGAATTAAAGGCAACGTTTGATTTTTGTTGCCAAGCTGAAAGCTTGATTTTTCAACTTTCTACACGCTGATTAAAAGTTTTTAACAATGAAAACTATTTAATAAATATGTAAAACCTTTTAAATAACCTGTCAAAATACTTGACTAAAATAGTGGGGTATATAGAATTTGCCTCATTGTTTGGTCGTTGTTAATGTTAAAGAGTTGCATTATGAAATTAACGTCAAGAGGACGCTATGCTGTGACCGCAATTTTAGATATTGCCTTGCACGGCAAATCGTTGCCCGTCAGTTTAATGGACATTTCAGAACGCCAAGCGATTTCCTTGTCTTATTTAGAACAGCTTTTTGCTCAACTTCGCCGTGAAGGGATTGTACAAAGTGTACGGGGGCCTGGTGGTGGTTATCAACTGGGTAAAGCCCCTGAAGACATTAATGTGGGGATGATTATTTCTGCGGTGAATGAGAATGTTGATTTATCTAAATGCAAAGGCAGTGGGAATTGCAGTAACAATAGCCAATGTTTAACCCATTCGTTGTGGGAACGATTAGAAATTCAAATCGAACAATTTTTGCATCAAATTACCTTGGCGGAGCTGGTCGAGGAGCATCGTGATCACGATTGTGAAATATCGCATTGCCACGATCACCGTCACTAACGAATTAAAGCGAACGCTTTACAATTTGCCTTTATCTAGGAGTAACAATGAAATTACCAATTTATTTGGATTATGCAGCAACCTGCCCAGTTGATGAGCGTGTTGCCAAAAAAATGATGGACTATATGACCAAAGAAGGTGTCTTTGGTAACCCTGCTTCTCGCTCACACAAATTCGGTTGGGAAGCGGAAGAAGCGGTAGATGTGGCACGTAACCAAATCGCCGATTTAATCGGTGCCGATTCGCGTGAAATCGTATTCACATCAGGTGCAACCGAGTCTGACAACCTTGCCATTAAAGGGGCTGCACACTTCTACCAAACCAAAGGTAAACACATTATTACCGTAAAAACCGAACACAAAGCGGTGTTAGATACTTGCCGTCAATTAGAGCGTGAAGGCTTTGAAGTGACCTACTTAGAGCCAGAAACAGACGGTTTATTAGATATTGCGAAATTAGAAGCGGCAATTCGTCCAGATACCATTTTGGTTTCTGTAATGCACGTCAACAACGAAATCGGTGTGATTCAACCAATCGCCGAAATCGGTAAAATCTGCCGTGCTAAGAAAATTATTTTCCACGTGGATGCAACTCAATCTGTCGGTAAAATTCCAGTGAATGTGCAAGAATTGAACGTGGATTTAATGTCTTTCTCAAGCCACAAACTTTATGGGCCAAAAGGGATCGGCGGTTTATACGTTTGTCGTAAACCACGTGTGCGTTTAGAAGCGATTATTCACGGTGGCGGTCACGAGCGTGGTATGCGTTCAGGTACCTTGCCTGTTCATCAAATCGTTGGTATGGGCGAAGCCTATCGTATTGCGAAAGAAGAAATGGCAAGCGAAATGCCACGCATCAAAGCCTTGCGTGATCGTTTATTCAACGGCTTCAAAGATATGGAAGAAGTTTATGTCAACGGCACAATGGAAGCTGGCAAACGTGTGGACAGCAACTTGAACATCAGCTTCAACTTCGTTGAAGGCGAATCAATGATGATGTCTTTACGTGATATCGCAGTATCTTCAGGTTCAGCTTGTACCTCTGCGAGTTTAGAGCCGTCTTACGTGTTACGTGCTATCGGTCGTGATGATGAATTAGCTCATAGCTCAATTCGTTTCTCTATCGGTCGTTGGACAACGGAAGAAGAGATCGACCACACGATCGAAATCGTGAAAAAAGCGGTTGTGAAATTGCGTGAACTTTCGCCACTTTGGGAAATGTTCAA
>JAUMYT010000007.1 GCA_030528525.1 Pasteurellaceae bacterium | reverse complement strand
GGAGCGATCTTGACAATGCTGGCGATCTATTTGGGATCAATCAAGCCGAAGAAATGAATACTTAATGAAGGAGAAATAATATGACAAGCCAACAACAACGAGCCGAACTTCACCGCCGTATTTGGCAAATCGCAAATGATGTGCGAGGTTCGGTTGATGGTTGGGATTTCAAACAATATGTACTGGGGACGCTGTTTTATCGCTTTATCAGCGAGCATTTTGCTAACTTTGTGGAAGATGGCAGTTTCCGTTATGCGGAAATGGCAGACAGCGACATCGCCGATGAAATTAAAGCGGATTTAATCAAAACCAAAGGCTATTTTATCTACCCGAGCCAACTGTTTGAAAATGTAGTGAAAACGGTTCACAACAATGAAAGCTTAAACACCGATTTAGCCAAAATTTTCCAAGCCATCGAAAACTCTGCTCAAGGTTACCCTTCTGAACACGATATCAAAGGCTTGTTTGCAGATTTTGATACCACATCTAACCGCTTGGGTAATACGGTTGCCGATAAAAACCGCCGTTTAGCAGCGGTATTAAAAGGCGTTGCTGATTTGGATTTCGGCGATTTTTCGGATAACGAAATTGATCTTTTCGGCGATGCCTACGAATATCTTATTTCTAACTATGCGGCAAATGCCGGCAAATCGGGCGGCGAATTTTTCACACCGCAAAATGTCTCCAAATTGATTGCGAAATTGGCTTTGCACGGGCAAAGTGCGGTCAATAAAATCTACGATCCTGCTTGTGGTTCAGGATCGCTTTTATTGCAAGCGAAAAAGCAGTTTGATGAACATATCATTGAAGAAGGCTTTTTCGGTCAGGAAATTAATCACACCACCTATAACCTCGCTCGTATGAATATGTTTTTGCACAACATCAATTACGACAAATTTCATATTGAGCTGGGCGATACCTTAATTGATCCGAAGCTCAAAGATGATAAACCGTTTGATGCCATTGTGTCTAACCCGCCTTATTCGATCAAATGGATTGGCTCTGACGATCCAACGCTGATCAATGATGACCGTTTTGCACCTGCTGGCGTGCTTGCCCCGAAATCCAAAGCAGATTTTGCCTTTATTCTGCACGCCTTGAATTATCTTTCCGCCAAAGGGCGAGCGGCGATTGTCACTTTCCCTGGGATTTTCTATCGTGGCGGTGCCGAGCAAAAAATCCGTCAATATCTGGTGGATAACAACTATGTGGAAACGGTGATAGCGCTTGCTCCTAACTTGTTTTTTGGCACCAGCATTGCGGTCAATATTTTGGTGCTTGCCAAACACAAAACCGACACCAAAACCCAATTTATTGATGCAAGCAGTCTATTTAAGAAAGAAACCAATAATAACGTGCTAGCTGATGAGCATATCGCTGAAATTCTCAAACTATTTGCTAATAAAGCCGATGTGGCTCACATTGCAAAATCCGTGGATTATCAAGCCATTGCCGATAACGATTACAACCTTGCCGTCAGCTCTTATGTGGAAGCCAAAGACACGCGCGAAGTGATTGATATTGCCGTCTTAAATCAGGATATTCGTGAAACTGTCGCCAAAATCGACCGCTTGCGTGCTGAAATTGATGAGATTGTGGCGGAGATTGAAGGGGATTAAAAGTGAATGATAAGTTACCTGTAAATATCAATGATTTGATTAAAAAACGTGTGATTGAAGATGAACGGATCGAATTTAAGGCAAGTTGGAACCCTGAAGCGATTATTCACACGCTTTGTGCATTTGCTAATGACTTTCATAACCTTGGTGGTGGCTATTTAATCGTTGGCATTGAAGAAATAAATGGTGTTCCTCAATTACCCCCAAAAGGGCTAGAAATAGAACAAATTGATAAAATCCGTAAAGAATTATTACAGCTAGAAAAAAGTGCAATTGTACCTGCATTTCATACGTTGACAGCCACCTATGAAGTGCAAGGAAAGATAATTCTAGTGCTTTGGGCTGTTGGGGGCGAAATGCGTCCTTATAAAGCGAAAAAATCTTTATCAGAAAAAAATAGTGAAAATTGGGCTTACTATATTCGCCAACACGCTAGCACGATTGAGGCAAAAGGGGAGATAGAGCAAGAACTTTTATCCTTAGCAAACAAAATTCCTTTTGACGATCGCCTGTGTTTATCCGCCAAATTAGATGATTTGGAGTCCTACTTAATCCAGGGATTTTTAAAAGAAATTAAAAGCGACTTAGCTCCACTTGCCGCAAAATTATCTCTTGAAGAACTCGCACAGCGAATGAATATTGTTGGCGGAGCATCAGAAGCATTATTCCCGAAAAATGTCGGGTTATTGTTCTTTAATGAGCAACCAGAACGTTTTTTTCCAGCAACACAAATTGATGTGGTTTATTTCCCGAAAGGGGCTGGTGGCGGAGAAATTGAAGAAAAAATCTTCAAAGGACCTTTAGGCAGAATTACGCAAGATGCCTTGCAGTATATTAAAAGCCATTATTTACAGGAAAAAGTGATCAAAATTCCCAACCAAGCAAAAGCAAAACGCTTTTGGAATTACCCGTTTTTAGCTATTGAAGAAGCCTTGGTGAATGCGGTTTATCACCGCTCTTATGAAATCCGCGAACCGATTGAAGTGAGAATAGATAATAAATTCATTGATATTCTTAGCTATCCTGGTCCAGACCGTTCTATTAAGCTTAATGAATTACAAGCAGGACGTGCGGTGAGTCGTCGTTATCGTAATCGCCGTGTTGGGGAATTTTTGAAGGACTTAGAATTGACGGAGGGACGTTCAACGGGTATTCCAACTATTATAAAAGTGATGGCTGAAAATGGCTCGCCTTCTGCAATTTTTGAAAGCGATGAAGAACGAAGCTATTTTCTGATTCGTTTACCTATTCACCCTGAAATGGCTGGCACGGATCCAGCTACCGACCTAGCTACCGACCTAGCTACCGACCAAGTTGATAATTTAGTTTTTCGTCTATTGATGTTATTAGTAGAGTATGAAAAAGGGATTGCTCAGTTAATGAAATCACTTAATATTCAGCATAAACGCCATTTTAGAACAGCGTATCTTTTACCCGCTATGCAGAATGAATGGATTGAAATGACATTACCAGATAAGCCGACGAGTCCTAATCAGCAATATAGGATTACAGAAAAAGGAAGAAAAATATTGGAGACAATGAAAATAAACCATTCAAAAATCAATTTGTAGGCTGGGCTTTGGCTTATCAAAACAAGCGGTAAGATAACACTGATTTTTTGCAAGTTGTAGATAATGTAGGATGGGCTTCAGCCCATCAAAAACAGCACAAAAATTGAAATGATGGGCTAAAGCCCATCCTACGGATAATGGCGGATAGTAAGAAAATGAAAGCAAATAAAATTATGCAGATGATTAGGCAAAGTCAGGTGGATTGGAAGACCGTTGCAGAAATATTTGATTTAAAAAATGGTTATACACCTTCCAAATCCAATAAAGAATATTGGGAAAATGGCACAATTCCTTGGTTTAGAATGGAAGATATTAGAGAAAATGGTCAAATTCTAGATTTTGCATTACAGAAAATTTCAGAAAGTGCGGTTAAAGGCGGCAAACTTTTTCCTGCGAACTCTATTATTATGGCAACGTCAGCCACAATAGGGGAGCACGCTCTAATTACCGTTCCTTATTTAGCAAATCAAAGATTTACAAATTTATCCTTAAAGCCAAAATTTCAAGAAAGATTTGAAATCAAATTTCTGTTTTATTACTGTTTTCTATTGGCTGATTGGTGCAAGAAAAATACAACGATGTCCAGCTTTGCATCAGTTGATATGGTTGGTTTCAGAAAATTTGAAATCCCAATTCCCCCACTCGAAACACAAAAAGAAATTGTAAAAATACTTGACAAATTGACAGAGCTGGAAGCTACGCTGGAAGCTGAACTTATAATGCGTAGAAAACAATATCAATATTATCGAGATTTGCTCTTGACATTTGAAACAGGCGAATTAGCCTCTCTGGCGACAGCGAGCGACAGCAGAGGGCAGCAGTAGTTGTATGGAAAACGTTGGGTGAGGTGGTTGAGTATTCATCAACTCGCATTAAATTTGATGTGTTAAATGAAAATAATTATGTAGGAGTGGATAATTTATTACAAAATAGGGCAGGTAAAACCATTTCAAATTATGTGCCGACATCAGGTAATTTAACCCGATTTATTTCAGGTGATATTTTGATTGGTAATATTCGCCCGTATTTGAAAAAAATTTGGCAGGCGGATTGTGAAGGCGGAACGAATGGCGATGTATTAGTGATTAGAATTAAAGATACAAATATAAATCCACGTTATTTGTATCAAGTTTTATCCGATGATAAATTCTTTGAATACAATATGAAACACGCTAAAGGGGCAAAAATGCCAAGGGGAAATAAACAAGCGATTTTGCAATATTTAGTTCCGATCCCACCCCTTGCAACGCAACAAAAAATCGTAGAAATCTTAGATAAATTTGAGACCTTAACTCAATCCATCAACGAAGGCTTGCCAAAAGAAATCAGTTTAAGACGCAAGCAGTATGAATATTATCGGGAGAAGTTGTTGGATTTTCCCAAAATGTAAGGCGTAGGATGGGCTTTAGCCCATCAAAATATTGAAATTGAAATGATGGGCTAAAGCCCATCCTACAAGTGTTAAATTATGAACTGGACAGGAATATGGGTAAAACATTATCAGAAATTGCACAAGAACTAAAAGGCTCACCTAAAAAAGTTCAGCTGATTTATGCATTTAATGGTACGGGTAAAACTCGTTTATCTAAGGAATTTCAGAAGTTAATTTCTCCTGACTCAGAAAATAAGGAGTTAACTCGTAAGAAATATGTTTACTATAATGCGTTTACTGAAGATTTGTTTTATTGGGATAATGATTTAGAAAATGATATTAAATATACTTTAAAAATACAGTCTAACTCTTTTACTGATTGGGTTTTAAGGGAGCAGGGGCAAGAGCAAAATATTATTTCTTATTTTCAATATTATACAAATGATAAATTAACACCAAGATTTAATGAAAATTTTACAGAAGTGTCTTTTTCTTTTATGAGAGGTGATGATACTTCTGATGAGGATATAAAAATCTCAAAAGGTGAAGAGAGTAATTTTGTTTGGAGTTTATTTTATGCATTACTTCAACTTATTGTCTCTGAATTAAATATAGTAGAGAAAAGTGAGAGATCTACTAATCAGTTTGATGATTTAGAGTATGTTTTTATTGATGATCCAGTGAGTTCTTTAGATGAAAACCATTTGATTGAGTTGGCGGTAAATTTGGCTGATTTAGTTAATAGAAGTGATAGTTTAAAATTTATTATCACTACTCACAATACGTTATTTTATAATGTGTTATACAATGAGCTTAATTTAAAAAAGAAAAAAGGGAGTTATTTATTAAGTCGTAATGAAGATAACTCTTTTATTTTGGATAAGAAAGATGGAGACTCAAATAAGAGTTTTTCTTACCATTTACATTTGAAGCAAACGTTAGAGGTTGCTATATCAGAAAATAGAGTCGAAAAATATCATTTTATGCTTTTACGTAACCTTTATGAAAAAACAGCAAATTTCTTAGGGTATTCAAAATGGTCTGAGTTATTACCAGAAGATAGCAGAGAAAGTTATTATGCTCGTATAATAAATTTTACTAGTCATTCCACATTATCTTATGAAACTACTGCGGATTTAACAGAGCCTGAGAGAAATATTTTGAGTTATTTGCTAAAACACTTAATTGATACATATAGTTTTTGGCAAGAGGAAATAATCGAAAATGAATAAAATCGAAACCACCCCCATCACCGAAACCAATAACTTTATCATTCTTGATAAATACACCCCAATCGAGCAGGTTAGGAATTACCAAACTGAAGCTGATTTGGAGCGGGAGTTTATTGCGGATCTGTGTCATCAAGGTTATGAATATCGTCAGGATTTAAACAGCTCGGAAGCCTTGCTTGCCAATGTGCGTGAGCAGTTGCAGGCGTTGAATAATACGCAGTTTAGTGATGCGGAGTGGTATCGTTTTGTGGCGGAATATTTGGATAAGCCGTCTGAAAATCTCATCGATAAAACCCGAAAAATTCACGATGACTATATTTATGATTTCGTGTTTGATAACGGTCGCATTCAGAATATTTATTTGTTGGATAAGAAAAATCCCCTTCGTAATAAATTACAGGTAATCAATCAGTTTGAGCAAACAGGCTCTTATGCCAACCGCTATGATGTAACCGTGTTGGTTAATGGTTTACCACTGGTGCAAATCGAGCTGAAAAAACGCGGTGTTGCCATTCGTGAAGCCTTTAATCAGGTGCATCGTTACAGCAAAGAAAGTTTTAATTCTGAACACTCGCTATTTAAATACTTGCAAGTTTTTGTGATTTCAAACGGCACGGATACCCGCTATTTTGCCAACACCACCAAGCGAGATAAAAACAGCTTTGATTTCACGATGAATTGGGCGAAATCGGATAACAGCCTGATTAAAGATCTCAAAGACTTCACCGCCACTTTTTTCCAAAAACGCACGCTTCTCGATGTATTGCTCAAATATTCGGTGTTTGATGTCAGCCAGAATTTACTGATTATGCGTCCGTATCAAATTGCCGCAACAGAACGCATTTTATGGCGGATTAATATTGCCTATCTCAATAAAAAATGGAGCAGTTTGGAAAGCGGTGGTTATATTTGGCATACCACAGGGTCGGGCAAAACTTTAAGCAGTTTTAAAGCCGCACGGCTAGCAACGGCTTTGCCGTTTATTGAAAAAGTCTTTTTTGTGGTGGACAGAAAAGATCTCGACTATCAAACAATGAAAGAATATCAGCGTTTTTCGCCTGATAGCGTCAATGGTTCGGAAAGTACGGCAGGGCTAAAACGCAACATCGAAAAAGATGACAATAAAATCATCGTTACCACCATTCAAAAACTCAATAATTTGATGAAATCCGAAGACAATTTGCCGATTTATCAAAAAAATGTGGTGTTTATTTTTGATGAATGTCATCGCTCCCAATTTGGCGAAGCCCAGAAAAATCTGAAAAAGAAATTTAAAAAATTCTGCCAGTTCGGTTTTACCGGCACGCCGATTTTTGAAGACAACTCGGTAGACGGTAACACCACCGCCGAAGTCTTTGGCGATTTGCTGCATTCTTATGTGATTACCGATGCCATTCGTGATGAAAAAGTGCTGAAATTTAAAGTGGATTACAACGATGTGCGTCCGCAATTTAAGCAGTTTGAAACGGAACAAAATCTGGAAAAACTGACCGCACTTGAAACCAATCAAGCCTTGTTGCACCCAGAGCGTTTGCGTGAAATTGCACAGTATATTCTTGGTAATTTTAAGCAAAAAACACACCGCTTGAATGCTGGCAATCAAGGTTTTAATGCAATGTTTGCGGTGAGCAGTATCGAGGCGGCGAAGTTGTATTATCAAACCTTTAAAGCACTGCAAAGTGCGGTGGAAAATCCGCTGAAAATTGCTACGATTTTCTCCTTTGCGGCGAACGAAGAACAAAATGCGGTGGGCGAGCTTGGCGATGAAAGTTTTGAAACGGCGGCAATGGACAGCTCGTCAAAAGCCTTTTTACAGACGGCAATGGACGATTACAACGCCTATTTCAAAACCAATCACCGCCTAGACAGCCAAGGTTTTCAGAACTATTACCGAGATTTGTCCCAGCGTGTTAAAAATCAGGAAATTGATTTGCTTATCGTGGTGGGAATGTTCTTAACGGGGTTTGATGCACCGAAACTCAATACGCTGTTTGTGGATAAAAACTTGCGTTATCACGGTTTGATTCAAGCCTATTCCAGAACCAACCGCATTTTTGATGCCACCAAAACTTTCGGCAACATCGTTACTTTCCGTGATTTAGAACAAGCGACCATTGATGCGATTACCCTGTTTGGCAAAACCAACGCAAAAGGCGAGAGTGATACGCATACCATCGTGCTGGAACGCAGTTATAAAGACTATATGCACGGCTACACAGACGATAATGGACAAATTCATCGCGGTTATTTGCAAGTGGTGCAAGAGCTGCAAACGCGTTTCTCCGATCCTGCTACTATCAGCACCGAAAGCGATAAAAAAGCCTTTGTGAAGCTGTTCGGCGAATATTTACGCTTGGATAATGTGCTGCAAAATTATGATGAATATGTTGAATTTAAACAGCCGCATCAGCCTGACAGCAATGTCGTCAAAGAGCCTGAAGGCAGTTATTTAACGCCATCATCTCCGCTTTCTGTTCATCAAGAGCAGGATTACCGCTCTACCTATCACGATATTCGAGATTGGTTGTATCGCCAGCGAAAAGCAGAAAAGGAAAGCCAGCTAACCATCGACTGGAACGATGTGGTGTTTGAAGTGGACTTGCTCAAATCGCAGGAAATCAATTTAGACTACATTTTAGAACTGATTTTTGAGCAACATAAAAAAGCGGACAACAAACAAGCCTTGATTGAGGATATTCGAGCGACTATTCGAGCAAGTTTAGGCAATCGAGCCAAAGAAAGTTTGATTGTGGATTTTATTCAGCAAACGGATTTAACCCAGTTTGAACACAAAGCTGATGTGATCGATGCCTTTTTCCAATTTGCTCAAACGGAATTGCAAAAAGAAGCCGAAACCTTAATCAGCGAGGAAAATCTCAACACCGAAGCCGCCAAGCGTTATCTCGCCATCTCCCTAAAACGCGAATATGCCAGCGAAAACGGCACAGAATTAAATGAAGTCCTGCCGAAAATCAGCCCGTTAAATCCGAAATATTTAGGCTTAAAACAACGTGTATTCGATAAATTCAGCGGGTTTGTCGAGAAATTTAAAGGGATTGGTGGGTTGTTTAAGTAAGAGTGGATAATGTAGGATGGGCTTTAGCCCATCAATTTCGATAAATAATTTTTTGATAGTGTAGGATAGGCTTTAGCCCATCAATTTCAATAAAAAATTTTTTTGATGGGCTAAAGCCCATCCTACATTAATTATGGAGAATATAATGGCAAATTATCGGCGGGATTTTACGAAAGGTGGCATTTATTTCTTTACTATCGTTCTCCAAGATCGAACAAAAGATTATTTAGTTCGCTATATTGATATTTTTCGTTTGGTATATAAGAAAACAGTAGAGCGTTACCCTTTTGAAACGTTAGCAATTTGTATATTGCCCGACCATTTTCATTTGATTATGCAATTACCAGAAAATGATCATAACTACTCAATTCGCATCAGTTTTCTCAAGTCTCTTTTTTCTAAAAGTTTGCCGAAAGAATGTAGAAAACCGAATGAAAGCCAAGTGAAATCTAGAGAAGCTGGAATTTGGCAACGCAGATTTTGGGAGCATTTAATTCGTGATAATAAAGATTTAGAAAATCATATGGATTATATTTACTATAACCCTGTTAAACATAATTATGTGAATAGTGTTCAAGATTGGATATATTCCTCTTTTCATCGTGATGTGGAAAAAGGAATTTATCCTAAAGATTGGGGAAGTAATATTCTCCCTAACATTAAAAATCTTTATATTGAATAGTAGGATGGGCTTTAGCCCATCAAAAAACATATAGCTTGAAATGATGGGCTAAAGCCCATCCTACGAGATAGAACGAGATATGACGAGTAGATAATGAAATTAAATAATATTTTTCAAATCATTGAACAAGCCGAAGTGGAGTGGAAGCCTTTGGGGGAAGTAGCTACTTTATATGGCGGATTAACAGGAAAAAGTAAAAATGATTTTGAAAGCGGTAACGCAAAATACATCACATATAAAAACATTTTTGGCAATTTAGAAATTGATTGCACTACTTTAGAAAGTGTAAAAATTTCAGAAAATGAAAAACAGCATTGCGTTCAATATGGCGATGTTTTATTTACAGGTTCTTCTGAAATCTCAGAAGAAGCAGGAATGTCAGCAGCTGTTACCACTCATTTTGATGAGCCTATTTATTTAAATAGTTTTTCTTTTGGTATTCGTTTTAATGAAGATATAGATATTGCACCAGAATTTGCGAAATTTTTATTTCGTTCTAATTTTATGAGAAAGCAAATTATTAAAACTGCGAGCGGTGTAACACGTTTTAACATTTCAAAAGAGCAGTTCAAGAAAATCCAAATCCCAATCCCTCCAATTTCACTTCAAAAAGAAATTGTAAATATACTTGACAAATTGACAGAGCTGAAAGCCACGCTGAAAGCCGAATTATCCCTGCGTGAAAAACAATATCAGTATTATCGGGATTATTTGCTGACGTTTGGTGATGATGTGGAGTGGAAAACATTGAAAGATGTGGCTTTGGACTTTGGAAGAGGAAAATCTAAGCATAGACCTAGAAATGATGTGAGATTGTATGGCGGAGATATTCCATTTATTCAAACTGGAGATATAAGAAATTCATCTCATTTAATTGAAGATTATAGCCAAACATATAGTGATTTTGGTCTGCAACAAAGTAAATTATGGAAAAAAGGCACGTTATGTATCACTATTGCCGCAAATATAGCAGAAACTGGTATCTTAAATTTTGATGCCTGCTTTCCTGATAGCATTATTGGTTTTGTAGCAGATCCAAAGCAAACAAGTGAAGCATATGTTGAGTACCTTTTATCATCATTTAAAACTAAATTGCAATCTCAAAGCACAGGAAGTGCACAAGAAAATATAAATCTTGCAACGTTTGATAATTTATTACTTCCTTTTCCACCTTTAGAAAGCCAACAAAAAATCGTAGCAATATTGGATAAATTCGAACGGTTGACTCACTCCATCACCGAAGGTTTGCCTAAAGAAATCGAATTAAGAGAAAAACAGTATCAGTATTATCGAGACAAACTATTGAATTTCAATAAAAATAAAATGTAGGATGGGCTTTAGCTCATAATATAACTTACAACTAAAAAAAGAGATAGCGATGAGTAAATATAGTGATTTTATGGTTTATGTTGATGAAAGTGGTGATCATAGTTTGCAATCGATTGATCCGAACTATCCCATTTTTGTGTTGGCATTTTGTATTTTTTATAAACAGCATTATCTTGCACAGGTCGTTCCGAAAGTTCAACAATTAAAATTTGATTATTTTGGTCACGATATGGTTGTATTGCACGAACACGAAATCCGTAAAGAAAAAGGGGCGTTTAATATTTTCACTTCTCTTGAAGACAGGCAGATATTTATAAGTAAACTTTCTGAAATTATGGAACAAATTAATTTTGTCTTAGCTGCTTGTGTGATAGAAAAAAATAAATTGAATAACCATAAAGATATTGCTCACCCTTATCATTTTTCTTTGAAGCATTGCCTTGAAACATTGTACGATTTTGTGTGTGAGAAAAATCAACAGGATAAAATTACTTTTGTGGCGGTGGAAAGTCGTGGCAAAAAAGAAGATAAGGAACTGGAACTTGAATTTTTACGGATTTGTAGCGGCGATAATCGCTTTAAGAAAGAATTGCCGTTTCGTGTAAAAGTTGTGCCAAAGCAGATTAATTCTGTTGGGTTACAAGTGGCGGATTTAGTCGCTAGACCGATTGGGCGATATGCACTAGATGGTTCACAAGAAAACAGAGCCTTTGAAATACTGAAAAGTAAATTTTATTGCGAAGGTGGTCGATGTTCGGTTGGAAAGAACTTTGATCAAAAAGGGCTAAAGCATTTTCCTTAGCCCAAAAAGCGAAAAGTCTCGATGAACCCCACCGAGACTATGACGCCGACCGAGCACCCCCGATCCATTTAGTGTCTAAAGTATAGGAAAATTTATTTTTTGTATCAATAAAAATTTTCTTATTTTTTATAATCTATTTATATAGTTTAAATTTTGAGTGAGCTTTACAAGTATTTTATACAAAGTGTGGTTCAATATGTGGATGAGTTTAGGGTGTAGCGATTTTGCCATTTTTCTGTAAAATCTCCCCCCTTGCAAACACAACACTTGGAGAGATTATGCCAAAATTACGTTCAGCGACCAGTACGCAAGGTCGCAATATGGCAGGGGCACGTGCCTTATGGCGTGCCACAGGAATGAAAGACAACGACTTCGGCAAGCCGATTATTGCGGTGGTCAATTCCTTTACCCAGTTCGTGCCGGGGCACGTGCATTTGAAAGATATGGGGCAGTTGGTTGCCGAGCAGATCGAAAAAGCGGGCGGCGTGGCGAAAGAGTTCAACACCATTGCGGTGGACGATGGCATTGCAATGGGGCACGGCGGTATGCTTTATTCCTTGCCAAGCCGTGATTTGATTGCCGACAGCGTAGAATATATGGTTAATGCTCACTGTGCCGATGCGATGGTGTGCATTTCCAACTGCGACAAAATCACCCCCGGAATGTTAATGGCGGCGTTACGTCTGAATATTCCGTGTGTGTTTGTCTCTGGCGGCCCGATGGAAGCTGGCAAAACCAAGCTGTCTGACAAAATCATCAAATTAGACTTAGTCGATGCAATGATCCAAGGGGCGAACCCGAATGTATCGGACGAAGACAGCGACCGCATTGAACGCTCCGCTTGCCCGACGTGCGGTTCCTGTTCAGGAATGTTCACCGCCAACTCAATGAACTGTTTAACCGAAGCCTTGGGCTTGAGCTTGCCAGGCAATGGCTCGTGTTTGGCGACCCACGCTGATCGCAAGCGGTTATTTTTAGACGCAGGTTCGCAAATTGTGGAGCTGTGCAAACGTTACTACGAACAAGATGATGCGAGCGTGTTGCCACGTTCCATTGCCAGCAAAAAAGCCTTTGAAAATGCGATGAGCTTAGACATCGCAATGGGCGGTTCAACCAACACCGTGCTGCATTTACTCGCCGCCGCCCAAGAAGCGGAAGTGGATTTCACGATGGCAGACATCGACCGCCTTTCTCGTGTGGTGCCGTG
This sequence comes from Pasteurellaceae bacterium, assembly GCA_030528525.1. Lineage (GTDB taxonomy): Bacteria > Pseudomonadota > Gammaproteobacteria > Enterobacterales > Pasteurellaceae > JAUMYT01. The sequence continues at coordinate 105,232 of JAUMYT010000007.1, read as the reverse complement.
CTTGAGCAAAGTCGCCCCGAACACGCAAAAATACCATATGGAAGATGTCCACCGTGCAGGTGGGATTATGGCGATTTTGGGCGAATTAGACCGTGCTAATCTTCTGCACAACGACACTCGCACCGTGCTTGGAATGAGCATTGGCGAGCAGATCGCCAAATACGACATCGTGCTGACCAAAGATGAAGCGGTACACAAATTCTTCCGTGCAGGCCCAGCTGGCATTCGCACCACGCAAGCCTTCTCGCAAGATTGCCGTTGGGATACGGTGGACGATGATCGTGAAAATGGCTGTATCCGTAGTAAACAGTTTGCCTATAGCCAAGACGGCGGTTTGGCAATGCTCTCAGGCAACTTGGCGGTGGACGGCTGTATCGTCAAAACCGCAGGGGTAGACGAAAGCATTTTGAAATTCACGGGTAATGCGATTGTGTTCGAGAGCCAAGAAGATGCCGTAAACGGCATTTTGGGTGGCAAAGTGCAGGCAGGACACGTTGTCGTGATTCGCTACGAAGGGCCAAAAGGTGGGCCGGGTATGCAAGAAATGCTTTACCCAACCAGCTATTTGAAATCAATGGGTTTAGGCAAAGCCTGTGCGTTACTCACAGACGGACGCTTCTCTGGCGGTACATCAGGGCTGTCTATCGGGCATTGCTCGCCAGAAGCCGCAGCAGGTGGCACCATCGGCTTAGTAAGAGATGGCGATCGCATTGAAATCGACATTCCAAATCGTTCTATTCAATTAGTCGTTTCGGATGAAGAATTAGCCACTCGCCGAGCCGAGCAAGACAAACTCGGCTGGAAACCGACAAACCGCCAACGTGAAGTGTCGTTTGCCTTGAAAGTATACGGACATTTTGCGACTTCGGCGGATAAAGGGGCGGTTCGCGATAAAACTAAGATTTAATGCTCGTTGGTGGGGAATTTTGCAAAAAGTCCATTTTTCTCACCCCCTTGCACAACCCCGCCTGCATCAGTAGAATGCAGGCGTTTTTTTAATTTTATTGAGGAGCATTCAATGTTTGGAAAAGGTGGATTGGGCGGTTTGATGAAACAAGCCCAACAAATGCAAGAGCGTATGCAAAAAATGCAAGAAGAGATCGCACAACTGGAAGTAACGGGCGAATCGGGTGCGGGCTTGGTGAAAGTCACGATCAACGGTGCCCACAACTGCCGTCGTCTTGAAATCGATCCATCATTAATGGAAGACGATAAAGAGATGTTGGAAGATCTGATTGCTGCCGCATTCAACGATGCCGTTCGTCGTGCCGAAGAGATGCAAAAAGAGAAAATGGCAAGCGTGACCGCAGGCATTCAGCTGCCACCAGGTATGAAAATGCCGTTTTAATTGAGATAGATTAAATGAAATAAGGATAGAGCGGATTTACTCCGCACTATCCTTTTTTTATGCCTTGCAAGGGGGTAGAATACGCCCATTTTCTGCAAAATGTTGGAAAACCTATGATTGCCGAGTTTGGCTATTTTTGTTTGATTTTATTGGTGGGATTGTCTGCGGTGCAGGTGCTGTTTTCGCTGTGGGCCGAACTGGCAAGAAAACCGCATTGGTTAGCCTTTAACTGCCATTTTACCTTGGCTCAAACTCTGCTGGGGCTGACTGCTTTTGGTATCTTGGCTCACGCTTTTTTGGTCGATGATTTCACACTCAGCTACGTGGCTGCTCACTCTAACAGCCAGTTGCCGAGTTTCTTCAAATTTGCCGCCACTTGGGGCGGACACGAAGGCTCAATGCTGTTTTGGCTCGCCGCTCTGACGTTTTGGTCTGGCATCTTTTGCACTTTTTCGCCAAGATCTGACCCCTTGTTCCGTGATCGCACCCTTGTTGTATTGGCATTGATCATCTTCAGCTTTGCCCTGTTTATTCTGTGGGTGTCGAACCCCTTTGAACGACAATTCCCTGCCCCACCCGAAGGGCGAGATCTCAATCCAATGTTGCAGGATATTGGGCTGATTTTCCACCCGCCGTTGCTCTATTTGGGCTATGTTGGCTTTGCAGTCAGCTTTGCGATGACAGTCGCAATGCTGATCGGTGGTGTGTTTGATTTTGCCGTGGCTCGTTGGATTCGCCCGTGGACACTGATTGCCTGGGCGTTTCTGACCGCAGGCATCGTACTGGGGGCGTGGTGGGCGTATTACGAACTCGGCTGGGGCGGTTGGTGGTTTTGGGATCCCGTGGAAAATGTGTCCCTGATGCCGTGGCTGCTTGGCACGGCACTCATTCACAGCCTGATCGTGAGCGAACAGCGTGGCATTTTTAGCTATTGGACGATTTTGCTCGCCATTTTCGCCTTTGCCTTGAGCTTGCTCGGCACCTTCATTGTCCGTTCGGGCGTGCTGACGTCCGTTCACGCTTTCGCCGTCGATGCTGACCGTGGCATTGCTTTGCTTATCTTATTTTTCAGTTTGAGCTTCGTGGCTCTTGCCCTGTTCGCCCTGCGAGTGAATTTGTGGGAGGGCGAAGTACGTTTCCGATTGCTTTCCAAAGAAACCGCCTTGTTGTTGCTCAACGGCTTGTTCGTGCTGGCGTGTTGCGTGGTGGTGCTTGGCACCTTTTACCCGATGATTTTCAGTGCGATGAATTGGGGATCGATTTCGGTCGGTGCCCCTTACTTCAACAGCATTTTCACGCCGATTAGCTTGATTCTGCTGAGTGTGATGGGCTTGGCGACTATTTTGCGTTGGAAATCGTTACTGCCAAAAGCCGTGTTTATTCAACTGGCACTCTTGCCTGTGGCGTTCGGTTTGAGCGTGGCTCTCACTTTCCACACCTTGCAACGCAGTACCGCCTTTGAGTTGCAATGGCTACCGACTATGTTTGTCAGCCTTGCGATTTGGATAATGCTGACCCATTTACCCTATCGGCAATTTATGTGGCGAATCCGACCGCTTGCAATGCGGCTCGCCCATATCGGTTTTGCCATTTGTGTGGTGGGGGCGATGATGAACAGCTATTACGGTGATGAATTGGGCGTGAGAATGAAGCCGACAGAACGAGCCGAACTGGCAGGATTTTGGTTTGAATATGCCCATTTCAGCCACGAAATCGGGCAAAATTACACCGCTGAGCGAGCCACTTTTCGGCTGTACGACAGCGATGATCGCCCACTTGCCACCCTTTATCCAGAACGCCGTTACTACGATGTTCGCACAATGACAATGGCGGAAGTCGGCTTGGCACACAAGGGTTTGGACGACATTTATATCGTGATGGGCGACAAACTCGGCAGCCAAGAATACGCCTTCCGCCTGCACTACAAACCTTATGTCAGAGCCTTATGGTTGGGCGGTGTTTTAATGGTGCTGGCGGCGTTGTTGGCGGTAGTTGGGCTACGAAAAGTTAAATCTATTCAACAAAAATGAACAATACTGTTCATTTGCATTAAACACTATCGTTTGTTAGTATTGAACAAATCCATTTAATACAAATAAACACATTAAGGTAAAAATGTTAAGAAAATCGGATCTCACGGCAACTATTGAGCAGCAGCAAAGCAAGCTCACACAGCAAGCAAGCTACCCTCGTAAAGCATTATCTAGCCTACGATTATTGCCCGATTTTGCCTTAATCGTGTCTGGCATTCGCCGTTGTGGAAAAAGCACGCTACTTGCCCAACTTTTAGCAAAGCAGAGCGAGGATGTGTTATTCATCAATTTTGATGCCCCTTCTTTAAAAAATTTTAAATTTGATAATTTCCCCATACTTGATGAAATCATTCAAGAAAAACAGGCAAAAATTCTGTTTTTTGACGAAATTCAGGTGGTTGAACATTGGGAAATTTATGTGCGTGGTAAACTGGATGAGGGCTATCAGGTGGTCGTTACAGGCTCTAATTCGTCTTTACTCAGTCGTGAGCTTGGCACTAAGCTGACGGGAAGACATCTTACCAAAGAACTTTTCCCATTTTCCTATATTGAGTTTTGCGAATTTTTAAATAAACCTTTTGATGCTGAGTCGGTAAAAAGTTATTTAACACAAGGTGGCTTTCCACAATATTTAACTCTACAAGAAGAAGATATTTTAACCGCTTTATTTAATGATATTTTATATCGAGATATTGTGGTGCGTTATGGTATTCGTGATAAACAAGGCATTGAACAGCTCAGTTTATTCTTAGCAAGTAATATCGGTAATTTAATCACCGCCAGTAAATTAAAACAAAGTATCAATGTAAAAAGCACGGCGACAGTGCAGGAATACCTTTCTTATTTAGAACAAAGTTATTTAATTTCATTAGTGCCTAAATTTAGCTATTCCTATAAATCGCAATTAGTAAATCCACGCAAGGTGTATTTTATTGATAATGGCTTGCAGCAAGTGATTAAACCGAGCTTTACGCAAGATTGGGGAAGAAAACTAGAAAATGCGGTATTTTGGGCATTGCGACAAAAAAGCCAAAAAATTTATTATTACAATGAAAATAATAAAGAATGCGATTTTGTTTTCTATAAAAAAAATCAACCTTTTGCATTAGTTCAAGTTTGTTTAAATTTAAATGCTGAGAATTTACATCGGGAACAAGAAGGTTTATTGGATGCAATGAATCATTTTAATTTAGACAAAGGCTATATTATTACCTTAGATCAAACCGATAAAATTCTAGCCGAAAATAAAGTGATTGACGTTTTGCCATTTTATTCCGATTGGCAAAAATATTTTGAATAAGGCATAAAAATGAAAAAAACCTTACTTTTTTTACCCCTTGTGTTGCTGTTAGCCGTGGTACTGTTTTTGGTGATGCAGTTGAAAAATCCTGATAATGTATCGCCGAGCGAAGATTGGCGAGGCAAGCCATTTCCCGAATTTCGTCTGCCGAGTTTGACCGACACTAATACAGTGTTGAGCAAGGCGAGTTTTTCGAATGAGCCGTTTATTGTGAATGTCTGGGCGAGTTGGTGTACTTGGTGTATTAAGGAATTTCCGCAGATGCTTGATTTACAAGCCAAAGGCGTGCCGATCGTTGGGCTGACATACGCCGATCGCCCTGATGATGCTCGCAATGCGTTGAACCAATGGGGCAATCCGTTTATTTGGGTGATTGATGATGCTCAACAAGGTTTTTTAGCTCAAACGTTGTACGTTAATTCTGCTCCTGTGAGCTATCTTGTTGATCATAAAGGCGTTATTCGCTATCAGCAAAAAGGCTATAACCCCAAATTTGCGGAAGATTTTCTTTCTCGCTGGCAGGATTTACGCAAGGAAATGCAATGAAAAAGTGGCTGATGATATGGCTTCTGATCACCGGTTTCATACGGGCGGAAATGGTCGATACCTTTCAATTTCATTCTGATGCGGAACGCATTCGGGCGGTGGCGTTGGCGAAATCCTTACGTTGCCCACAATGTCAAAATCAGAATTTGGTCGAATCAAACGCCACACAAGCCTACAAATTACGCTTGGAAGTGTATGAAATGGTCAATCAAGGCAAAAGTAACAAAGAAATTGTGCAGATAATGGTCGATCGTTTCGGCGATTTCGTCAATTATCAACCGCCAATGAATTCGCAAACGTGGCTGTTGTGGGGCTTGCCGTTTGGCTTGTTGGTGGTGTTATTCGGGGCGATTGGTTGGCGAGTGGCAAGGAAAAAACGATGAAACAGCATTCAGCAAGAGCCGAGTTAAACACCCAACATTTCGAGAAAATGGCAACATTTGCCGAGCAGTTTAACGCCACCGAGAAAGCCGAATGGCTAGCGGAAATGGCGGATCGTCAGCAGTTTGAACAGCGTTTGTTGTCTACGCAAAATTTGCAAAATCGTCGGCGTTCTCCCCCCCTTGCAATGCTACTTATGGTGGTTGTGGTAATTGTAAGTAGTGGGCTATTTTATTGGCAAACGGGGCGTTACAGCCAAGTCCAACAAGGGCAGCAGGCTTTGTCGCAATTTGTGGGACAAACGGCAGACGAAAATCCAACCGAACGCAACGATCGCTACATCGTTAATTTGCAGAACCAACTTCGGCAAAATCCGAATAACGGCGATCTGTGGTTTGAATTGGGGCAGGCGTATTCGCTAAATAATGATTTCAGCTCAGCAAGGATTTGCTACCAAAATGCGATCACGGTATTGGGCAGAAAGCCTGCGATTTTAGGGGCAATGGCAACGGCGGACTATTATCAGCACAGCCAAAAACTCACGCCACAAGCTAAAGCGTGGATGGATGAAGCGTTAAAAGCCGATCCGAAAGAGAGTGCCAGTTTGCTGTTATTGGCATCGGATGCGTTTTTGCATAACGATCCGAAAACGGCGATTAGCTATTGGCAACAGGTGCTAGACAGCGAAAATCAAGCGGTTGATCGGCGAGAGATTATCCGCAGTATTAAAATGGCGGAGCAACGACAACATCATCTGCAAAATACATTGTCAAATTAAGGTGCACTGTAACCACGCGGTAAAATTGAAAAGCAAAGGGTAAAGGCAATGTTGAGCCAGCAGAACTAAGCTTTTACCTTATTTATTATGTCTTCAACCAATTTCGCAACATCTGCTCGCCAAATTCTGTGATGAATGATTCAGGGTGAAACTGCACACCGTACACACGGAATGCCTTGTGTTTCACTGCCATTAGTACATTTTGATCACACACCGCTGTGGTAACAAGCGGTGTGTTAAACAAAGAATTTTGCAAAATTGCCCACGAATGATACAAGCCGATGTTGAACGTCTGTGGCAAGCCGTCAAAAATCGGATTCGAGGCAATTTGTGTCAGCGGACGTTGCTGACCGTGGCGGACGTTGTTTAAGTTATACAGCTCACCGCCGAAAAATTCACACAGGGTTTGATGCCCCAAACAAACGCCCAAAATGGATTTGGTTTTGTGATAGCGTTCGAGCATTGCAAACAGTTGTGGATAGGCTCTCGGCACGTCAGGGCCAGGCGAAATCATAATGTGGCTGAAGTTTTCCACTTCATCCAAATCTACATTTTCCACTGACACTACTTTGGTTTCCACGCCAATTTTTCGCAGTAAATCGACTAGGTTGAAAGTAAATGAGTCGTGATTATCAATCAGTAATAACATCTTTTATTCCATTTTATGCTGTTGGACTGTCTGTTTTTTCGTCGAGTTTTTCGACCACCACGCCTAAACGAGCCGTGTCCCAATCATTTTCTAACAATTCGACCTGTGGCACCGTTTGGCTGGCTTTGCTCGAAAGCTGTTGGAAACGCTCCACCTTCCCAAGCAAGCCTTGTCTGCCGACTAATGCGGTAACTGTTTGATTATATTGATTACTTGCGGTATTCAGCGTACCGCCCAATTTCGCTAAACGCTCGGCAATGGCACAGACTTGGTTGTAAATTTCGCCTGCTTTTTCGCTGATTTCTCGGGCTTCCGCATTGCCCCGTTCAATTCGCCATAAGTTCGCCACCGTGCGTAAAATCGGCATTAGCGTAGTGTGCGAGACCAAAATCACATTTTTTTCGTAGCCGTAGTTGAATAGTTGCGGATCGTGCTTCATCGCCTCAATGTAAGCAGGCTCAATCGGCACAAACATCAGCACAAAATCAGGGCTCGAAATGCCGAGCAGATGGCTGTAATTTTTCTTGGAAAGATCCTTAATGTGTTTTCGTAAAGACTTACAATGCTCATTAAGAGATTGCTGAATTGCTAATTTATCCTCTGATCGCACCGCTTTATCATAATCGACTAGCGACACTTTGCTGTCCAAAATCAAGTGTTTATTGTCAGGCAGTTTAACCAAAAAATCAGGAAGCAACTTATCTCTCTGCTCATTTCGACAATTTGCTTGTGCTTCATAATGTTCGCCTGCCAACAATCCTGCCATTTGCAACGCACTTTCCAGCTGAATTTCGCCCCAGTTTCCCGCAATTTTGTTATTGCCTTTGAGTGCGGTAGTGAGATTTTGAGCGTCTTTAGACATCGTTAAACCAATATCTAACACGCGTTTGATTTCGGCTTCTAAATTGGCATTGCCTTTGACGGCTTCGGTATGGACTTCATTGACCCGTTTTTGAAAGCCTTCAATCTGTTCTTTGAACGGTTTGAGCAATAAATCTAACGCCGATTGATTGGTTTCGGCAAAGGATTTGCTTTTTTCGTCTAAAATTTGTTGGGCTAAATGCTGAAATTCGGCATTTAACTGCTGACGAACCGCTACAAAATTTTGTTGTTGCTGCTCAAAATTGGCTTGCTTTTCGTGCAAGGTGGTGCGTAATTCGGTTAGCTCACGTTGCACCTGCAAAAATTGCTGATACAGTTGCTGATGCTCTTTTTCTTTATAATTCAACTGGTTATGGCTAGTTAGCAACTGCTCATCTAAACCTTCCGCTTTGGCTTGTGCCGAACCGACTCGCTCTTTTAATTCGTTGATATAGCGTTCCAGCTGATTTTCCTGATCTTCTGCCAGCGATAATTTTTGTTGGAGCTGTGCGATGGAAACATCTTTTTCTGCCAAGCGTTCTAGCGTAGTTTCCGCTCGTGTTTGCTGCTGAATCGCATATTGTTCCACTTGATTTTTTTCGGCAGAAAGCTGGGCAAATTGCTGTTGAGTGTCTAGCAGTTTTGCATTAGTGCGAGATTGGAGAAAAAACAGAAAAATGGCGAGGCAAACTAGCACCGCCAATGCGATATAAAGCCAAATATTGTCAATGTTCATAGGGGAAAAAATACTGTAAAAAATTATAGGTATTTTACACAGGAAAGGGCGATTGTTGAAGTACAAAGGAGAAGATCTCGGAAACAAAATGCGGAAGGCATTTTAAATGCCGGTTTTACCAGCAGTTTGTAGAACGAATAAATTTTGCCGAGGAGGTTGGTATGTAAGAGTACACTATGGAGGAAGATTTGATCAAGTCTATGGGATTGTTTAAATATATTTTGCATTTTCTCTTAAGATCTCACCCCCTTGTTATGCTCTGTTTGCTGATCATTATCATAAAGATACTTGAAAAAAACAGGTATGATGTGGCAAAAAATGGAGTTTTAAGCGAATGAACACGGCATTTCAACTGATGGCAAAACCAACGGGATCCATTTGCAATATTGATTGCAAATACTGTTTCTATTTGGAAAAGCCCCATCTCAATCAACGCCGAATGGACGATGATATTCTAGAAAGCTACATCAAAAATTATATTCAACTTGCTCCGCAAAAAGAGCTGACGTTTCTGTGGCAAGGGGGCGAGCCGACTTTGGCTGGGCTGGATTTTTATCAGCAAGCGGTGGAATTACAACGAAAATATGCCAACGGCAAGCGGATTTATAATGCGTTGCAAACTAATGGGCTGTTGTTGGACGAAAAATGGTGCCGTTTTCTGAAAGCAGAGCAGTTTTTGGTAGGCGTGTCGATTGATGGCCCACAACATCTGCACGATGCCTATCGGGTTACCAAAAGCCAAAAAGGCACGTTTTCGCAAGTGATGCAGGCGATTGAGAACCTGCTCGCCCATCAAGTGCAATTTAATACGCTGACAGTGGTGCATAAAGCCAATGTGCGACACGGCAAAGAGATTTATCAGTTCCTGAAAAGCATTGGTTCAACCTATATGCAGTTCATTCCGTTAATGGGTAATTTCGAGCAAGAAGCCGCCGCTAAAGATTACGGGAAGATGATGATCGAGATTTTTGATGAGTGGCGACAGGAGGATATTGGGCGGATTGGCGTGCAGTTTATTGAGCAATGGCTAATGGCATATTTGGGTTTTCAGCCGAGTTTGTGTATTTTCCGCAAAACTTGTGGCGATCAGATGATTATTGAGCAAAATGGCGATATTTATAGTTGCGATCACTATGTTTACCCTGAATATAAAATTGGCAATTTGATTGAAACGCCGTTGCTGGATATTACCTATTCCGCCAAACAGCAACAATTTGGCATCAATAAAGCTAAAGTGTCGGATCGTTGCCAGCAATGTCGTTTTCGTTTTGCCTGCAACGGGGGCTGTCCGAAGCATCGAAAAGTCCAAGGTTTTGGCGAACCGCACAATGTGTTGTGTGAAGCCTATTATTCGGCACTTTCGCATATGGAACCTTTCTTAAAACAGTTCGCTTGGCAGTTAAAACAAAGAAAATTGTAAAAGTGTGAAGTAGCTCACATCACCTATATGATGAATGTCATAGGAAAGTGGATCGGTTTATTTGTATCCTACTGGCGAATTTCTTACTCAATAGGAGAATCTATTATGAAAAACTTAAAATCAACCTTAAAAGCAACGCTTGTGGGCTTGCTGGGTTTATTTAGTCTGAATGCAACTGCAAATGCAGAGCCAAACTGGCCAACCGCACCTGTTACAATTATTACCCCTTGGGCAGTGGGCGGTTTGGCTGACCAAATCAACCGTGCAATGTCAGAATACGGCAAAGAGCAGTATGGTCAGCCGTTGTTAGCCGATAATATTTTAGGCTCTGGCGGTGCGGTGGCATTAACTGAATATGTGAAAGAGCAACCGAATACGCACAAATTGATTTTAGGTGGCGAAGGTAGCTTTGCGATTGCCCCTTTAACAATGAAAGTGAATTACAAATTTGATGATTTCATTCCTGTGATCAACATCTACTCATCCACTTTCGTGTTCTTATCTAACCCGAAAACCAAAGTAGATAGTATGGCGACCTTGAAAGAGTTCATCAAAGCAGGCAAAACCGTGAAAGTAGGTGTAAACGGCACGAACTCATCAGAAGCGTTACAAACTGCCGCATTCTTAACGGAGCTTGGTGCAAAATTCAAATTGATCCCGTATGAAGGAGCAAACGAAGCCTTAACCGCTGTGGTGTCTGGCGAAGTCACCTTTGCAACCACCCACGCTTCCTTAGCGAGAGAATTTGTGAAAGCCAACAGTGTTAAACCTGTTATCGCCTTTGACGAGAAAAAATTGGTGGATGAAGTGTATAACTTAGAAAGCGTTGGCGATTACGGTTTAGATACTTGGATGACTAACACTTGTGCGGTATTCATTCGTGCGGGAACAGACCAAGCGATCGTAGATAAAAACTACAATGCGTTAAAAGCGATTTTAGAAAATCCAAAATTGCAACAAACGGCGAAAAACATTGGCTTACGTTTAGATATTCGTGATGGTCAATCTGTTAAAGCCTACATTGATTCTACAATGGATAAAGCTCAAAAATACTCTAAATTAGTGAAATAATCTCTCTTAAAAGGTGGGTGTTCGCCCACCTTTTTTCTCATCATCAACTCATTTCAGTTATAAGGACATTGCGATGAAAATAAGATTTAGACAAGACTTAGTCGGTTCGCTCATATTTCTGATTGTTTCATTGGTATTATGGTTTTTGATGCCTTATCAAATCAAAGTGACCGAAGATGATGAGTTGATTACCGCACAAACTTTCCCACGCCTTGTGATTGGCTTGATGATCGTTTGCTGTGTGATTTTATTGGTTAAAGAGCTGATTAAACTGGTTCGCAAGCAGCCGACCAAAATGGCGGAATTTGATCTCACCCGAGAAAGCCGTTCATTGATCGTGATTTTATTATTAGTGCTGTACTGGGGCTTGTTGCATTGGCTGCCGTTTATTGTTTCTTCGATTATTTTTTCCTATCTATTACTCATTTTCTTTCAGTGTAAAAACTGGAAATACTATGCGATTGTCACCACCGTGATAGTGGCTGTTTCGCTCTTTTTCCAAAATTTATTGAATGTGTCATTACCATAAAGTGAGGAAGTTATGTTTGATCAAATACTTGATGGATTTAACGCATTTTTCAACTGGGGCAGTTTTTTCTACATCAATTTAGGCTTATTTCTTGGCATTATTTTTGGCTCTGTTCCAGGGCTGACGGTAATGCTCTGTTTAGTGCTTTTCTTACCGATTACCTATTCATTAAATGCCATTCACTCCTTTATGTTTTTGCTCGGCATCTATTGTGCAGGTAGCTATGGAGGTTCGATTTCTGCCATTCTAATCAAAACACCAGGTACGCCCCACGCTGCTGCCACAATGTTAGACGGACACCCATTAGCCCTCAAAGGGCAAGCACAAAAAGCCCTGAATGTGGCACTCTATGCGTCTTTTGTCGGTGGCATTGTGAGTGCGATTGTGTTGTTATTCCTTGCTCCCGAAGTTGCCAAAGTGGCACTCAAAATGGGATCGCCTGAATACTTTTTAATCTGTGCCTTTGGCTTAACCATTATTGCAGGGGTAAGTGGCGAGAGTCTGCTGAAAGGGATTATCTCTGGCTGTTTCGGCTTGTTTTTATCGTTCGTCGGAATGGATTTAATGAGCGGCGACACAATGCGGTTTACCTTTGACAATCTGCATTTGTACAGCGGTTTTGATTTAGTGGTGGTACTCATCGGATTATTTGCCTTGATTGAAATTATTCACAAAAGTGTTGAATTAAAATCCAAGCAAAATAAACAACAAGAAACAGAAGTCAAATTGGATAAAGGCACGGTTTCTAAAAGCGAATGGCTACGTTTGCCGAAACCACTCACAATCGGTTCATTATCGGGTATTTTAGTCGGCATTATCCCTGGTACAGGGGCATCTATCGCCTCATTTTTAAGCTACGATTTCTCACGCAAAGTCTCTAAAAAACCTGAAGAATTTGGCAAAGGCTCGGTGGAAGGCATTGCCGCAACGGAATGTGCCAACAATGCAATTACAGGTACGGCACTTATTCCATTGCTCACATTGGGAATTCCTGGCGATGCCGCCGTAGCATTGATGCTTGGGGCGTTAATGGTTAATGGATTAACCCCAGGCCCGAACTTGTTTACCGCACACAGTACGTCCGTTTATGCGATTATGATCGGGCTGATCTTCGTGAACATCTTTATGCTGATTCAAGGCAAATACTTACTCCGAATGTTTGCCAAGGTCGTGAAAATCCCACAAGAGATTCTGATCCCAATCATTGCGATCTTCTGCTTCGCAGGGGCGTATTCCCTCAAAGAATCGATGTTTGATGTCGGCACGGCAATCGTATTCGGGGGCATTGCTTACATTATGGATAAACTCGGTTTCTCTGCCGTGCCAACTTTGCTCGGCTTGGTACTCGGGGCATTAACTGAGAAAAATCTCCGCCGTTCATTGATGATTTCGGACGGTGAATGGAACATTTTTATCGACCGCCCATTCTCATTGGTATTCACTATTTTGATTGCATTAGTGATTGCCAGCATTGTGTACAACAATTACAAAAAAATGAAAAATTAAGGAACAAAGTATGAACAGACCCAATATCGTTTTCTATTTTACCGATCAACAACGCTGGGACACCGTAGGGGCTTACGGTCAGCCACTCAATATCACGCCAACCTTAGATAAACTTGCCGAAGAAGGCGTGCTGTTTGAAGAAGCGTTTTCTTCACAGCCAGTGTGCGGTCCTTGTCGCTCGATTTTCCAAAGCGGTTTATACCCAACGGAAACAGGTTGTTTCCGCAATAATGTGGCATTGCCACAACATATCAAAACCTTGGCGGACTACTTCACCGAAGGTGGCTACGACACTGCCTACATCGGCAAATGGCACTTAGCCAGTGACGGCGAATTGGAAGAAGAACCGACCATTGACTACACCGTGACTGCCATTCCTCCTGAACGCCGTGGCGGATACAAAGGTTTCTGGCGTGTGGCAGACGTGTTGGAATTTACTTCCCACGGCTATGATGGTTTCGTGTTTGATGAAAATATGAACAAATGCGAATTTAAAGGCTATCGGGTCGATCGTATTACCGATTATGCGTTGGAATATCTCGATCAATACAATGGCGAAAAACCGTTCTTTATGACCATTTCGCATATCGAACCACATCACCAAAACGACCGCCATTGCTATGAAGGCCCAGACGGCTCAAAAACTCGCTTTGCGAATTACGTCTTGCCACACGATTTAGCCGTACTCAAAGGCAATGCGGACGAAATGTATCCTGACTATTTAGGCTGTTGCCGTAGCCTTGATGACAACTTAGCTCGTTTAATCGACAAATTGAAAGAAAAAGGCGTGTACGACAACACTATCATCGTGTTTGCTTCCGACCACGGCTCACACTTTATGACCCGTAACAAAGACAAAAACTTAAACGGCTATGACGACTACAAACGTTCTTGCCATTCTTCTGCCTTGCACGTGCCACTTGTAATCGCAGGGGGTAAATATGTCGGCGGTAAACGGATCAAAGAGTTAGTCAGCACCGCCAGCCTGCCAAAAACCTTCTTAGCAATGGCGGGTATTGATGTGGGCGATAAAATGATCGGCGAAGATTTATTCGATGTCGTGAGCAAAAAAGATCCGAACCGCAAAAATGAAGTTTTCGCTCAAATTAGCGAAAGCCGAGTCGGACGGGCAATCCGCACCGAAAAATATCTTTATGCCGTAACCGCCCCAAACAAACACGGTGGCGAACACGCTGGCAGTGATGTCTATGTGGAAGATTTCTTATACGACTTGGAAAAAGATCCGTATGAATTGACCAACCTCGTTGAAGATCCAAACTACGAAGCCGTTCGCATAGAACTTCGCCAGAAACTCAGCGACCAAATGGTCATCGCCAAAGAAGAAAGACCGCAGATTTTGCCGGCTGGGAATTTGCCCTGATAATGATAAAAGTGAGTGCTATTCACAATGCGTTTTTAGGCCATAGCAATTTTACATTTTCTTCAGCTTTCTAACCCCCTAGTCAGGGTTAGTGGTTGACATGTAATCTTACGGAAATACTTTCTCCTTGCTGCAGTAAGCGATGAATTCGGGCGGTTTCAACGCAAATCATGGTGTGATAGCCTGTTTTTCTCATACCACTCATTTCTCGATGCCAAGGATTCCACACCACAATGTCAGACGCATTGAGATGTTCCACCTGAATTTCACGTTGATTGCCTTGGTCTTGAATGAGAGTCGGGCTTAGCTCCGCTTTATAAATTTCATCCACATTTTGATCGATCAAACGTGGCGAACTCACAGTATGTTGCTGCTGCGTAAGAGAGTTAAAACAGCTTGTCGGCAGATTGCCTAACGCCACTTGCTCAATATTTGCCACATTGAAATAGCTGTGTAACGCCAGTTGAGCGGGTTCTGAACCTAGATGGGTAAAAGTGAGCAAGCAGGTTTCGCCCAATGCCATTCGAATTTTAGCCTGATCGCCAAAGGCAAAGGTAAGATTAACTTGCTCTGCGGAGACTTCCGTTTCCAGCAGTTGCCACAGATTTATTCGAGCCGTGCCGTGAGCAGGCTGTTTCACGCCGCCAAACCACGGATAACAAATAGGCACACCGCCTCGAATGGCCACACCTGTTTCAAAAGGCTCGACTTCGCTTAACCACAGCACATCTTGCTTGGCGTGAGCAGGTTGCCAACTCAACAGATGTGCCCCTTGCAATGCGACTTTTGCCGTGCATTTTGGGTGATGAATTTCAAGCACATCGAGTTGGTTGTATTTTACAAGTTGGATTTCTGCGGGTAATTTCATCAGTAACTCCTGATAAGAAAAGTAGGATGGGCTTTAGCCCATCGCAAAATTGGTGATACATTGATGGGCTAAAGCCCATCCTACTCATTCTAACATTTGCAAAACGAGAACCCAAAACAGCCCCCGTTGTAAAGGTGAAAAGGGCGAATGATTCGCCCTCAATTTCAATTCGTTTATTGTAAATTTTGTTTCGCCGCAGTGATCGCTTCTGCCACTCGTTCTAAACTCACACCCCCTTTGGCACATCGTTTTGCCAAGCAGGAATCGAGAGAGAGAATTGGGTAAACATCATCAGCAATCGTGGCGTGGAATTGTTGGAATTCCGCAAGGGAGAGTTCCTCCAAGGCTTTTTTCTGGCTGATGGCATAGACCACCGCTTCGCCGACAATATGGTGAGCCTCACGGAATGGAATGCCTTTCGCCACCAAATAATCCGCCAATTCGGTTGCATTCGCATAGCCTTGCTGTGCGGCTTCTTTGGTGCGTTCGGTATCCACTTTGATGTCTTCCAACACAAGCGTAGAAATATTCACGCACGCCTGCCACGTTTCTAACGCATCAAAAATGCCTTCTTTGTCTTCTTGCATATCTTTATTGTAAGCAAGCGGTAAGCCTTTGAGCGTGGTCAGCAGGCCTGTCAATGCCCCGAACACACGCCCTGTTTTACCGCGAACCAATTCGCACGCATCGGGGTTTTTCTTCTGTGGCATCAGCGATGAACCTGAGGTAACACGGTCAGACAGCTCGACGAAATGTGATTCGCCGCTGTTGAAAATGATTAAATCTTCTGCAAAACGAGAAAGGTGCATCATACTGATCGACGCTGCCGCCAACAGTTCAAGCACGTGATCACGGTCAGACACGCTATCCAAACTGTTGCGAGTCGCGGTTTCAAAGCCTAAATTTTGAGCAAGTAAATCACGATCAATCGCATACGCCGTCCCTGCCAAGGCACCAGAGCCGAGCGGACAGGTATTCATTCGGCGATAAGCATCGGTTAAACGAGTGAAATCTCGCTCCAACATTTCGTAATAGGCTAAACACCAGTGAGCAAAAGTGATCGGCTGGGCACGTTGCAAATGGGTGTAACCAGGCATAATGGAGAGCTGATTGGCTTCTGCCGTTTCGACCAATTTTTCTTGCAAAGCACGGATAGACTCTTGAATCGACAGCACTTGAGCTTTGCACCAGAGTTTCATATCCACCGCAACTTGGTCGTTACGGCTCCGCCCCGTGTGTAGTTTTTTACCGAGATCGCCCACTTTTTTGATCAGCTGCAACTCCACCCAGCTGTGAATATCTTCCGCATCTTCTTGCAATACAATCGCTAAATTGGGGGCGACTTCGGCACGCAGTTCCACCAACGCCGCAACTAAACGTGCTAACTCGTCAGCATCAATAATGCCCACCGAATGAATCGCTTTCGCCCAGCCGATAGAGCCGTCAATGTCTTGCAGAGCAAGACGATAGTCAAAGCGGAGAGAATCGTTAAAATATTTAAATTGTTGATCTGCGGCTTGTGTAAAACGCCCACCCCAAAGTGCCATAGCTGTTCCTTTCTTTTCAAAAACTAAAAAAGCGGTTGCCCGCTTTGAATCGCGGAATTATTGCATAAATATGCATTTTTATCCAATAATTATTTACTTTTATTCCCTTAATTTATTGCTTGTTTTAGGTGAATAAAAATACAATTGCCATTATAATCCTTTTTTTACCCAATAGTGATAAGGCTTTTCTGCTGTTTGGCTTTTCAACAATTGATGATCCATAAATTGGCAAAAGATCGGAATATCACGGGTGGTGGCTGGATCATCGGCAATAATCAATAGCACTTCGCCGTCTTGCATATGGCGAATGGTTTTGCGAGTGAGCATTACAGGCTCGGGGCAACGTAGCCCAAGGGTGTCTAATGTTTGATTAACAGTCAATTCAGTCATTTATCTTATCTCTCATTTATTCGTAATAGGGCAGGAAATTTATGCAAGCACGTTTCGCACAACATTTAGCACAACTTCAACAAACGGCACAGCAAGCGTTAGAGCAGGCTCGTTTGGACGGTTTATGGATTTACGCAGGGGCAGCCAAAGCCCATTTTTTAGACGACCAACATTCGCCGTTTAAAATCAATCCGCACTTCAACTACTTTTTCCCGCACCCAACCGCTGAAAAAAGCTGGCTGTTTGTCGATGGCAAAAACAAGCCGAAAGTCTATTTTTACGCCCCGCAAGATTACTGGCACGCCGTGCCAAATCCGCCGACGGATGCCTTTTTTGCCGAGCAATTTGAGTGGCAAATTTTTACCGACAGCCAACAGATTGCCCAATTCATTCAGCCACAACATTGTGCCTTTATTGGCGAAGATGAAGCCTTGGCGAAAAGTTTAGGCTTTACGGAAATCAATCCGAAAAAGGTGCTTAATGTACTGCATTTTGCCCGTTCATTCAAAACGGAATTTGAAATTGAGTGCCTTTACCAAGCCCAATTTTCTGCCTTGAAAGGGCATCAAGCCGCCAAAGAAGCCTTTTTTGCTGGCAAAAGCGAATTTGAAATCAACTTAGCCTATTTGCAAGCGACTAAACAATCGGACAATAACGTGCCGTACGGCAACATCGTGGCAATCAACCAAAACAGTGCGATTTTGCATTACACCACGCTCGACACCAATCAGCCTAAAGAACGCCACAGCTTTTTGCTAGACGCTGGCACAACCTATTTGGGGTATGCGTCCGATCTCACTCGTACTTATGCCTTTGATCCAAGTAGCGAATTTGCCGATCTAGTCAAGGCAATGGATAACCTGAAATTAAAGGTGATCGACAGTCTGCAAATTGGCTACAACTATCTGCATTATCACACGCAAATGCACCAATGGATCGCCCAGCTCTTGCACGATTTTGACTTTGTCAAACTGCCTACCGAGCAAATTTTTGAAGAAGGCATTAGCCGCGCCTTTTTCCCGCACGGCTTAGGGCATCAGCTGGGTTTACAAGTGCACGATGTGGCGGGTTTCCAACAAAATACTCGTGGCACACACAAAGCCGCTCCAGAGGTTTATCCAAGTTTGCGTTGCACCCGTGATCTCGCCGAAGGCATGGTGCTAACCATTGAACCTGGCTTCTATTTCATTGAAATGTTGCAAAATCTGTGGCGTTCTCACCCCCTTGCACGCCACTTTAATTGGCAAAAATTAGCGGAATTTAAGAAATTTGGCGGCATTCGTTCTGAAGATAACATCGTTATACGTGCCAATGGTGTAGAGAACTTAACCGCCAAAGCAGAACGCCAGCTCACTTTAGGTTACACTGACTAAATTTAGCCAAACAATCTATCCAATTCGTCCATCAACTCCGCACTTGGTTTGTCGAAAAACACGCCGCTGTGCGGAGTGCCGTTCATTCCACGCAAGAACAGATACGCCACGCCGCCGAAATCTCTCTGATAGTCGTAGCCTTCGCCCAGTCGGGTGCGTAAATAGCGGTGCAACGCAAGGCTATACAGCAAATATTGCAAGTCGTAGCGGTATTGCCCGATAGTTTGAGCAAGGGCGGTTTGGTCGTAATCCTGTGCTAATGATCCGAGAAAATTCGATTTGTAATCAATCACATAGAACTGACCGCTAGCTTGCACGATGCAATCCACATAGCCTTTCACAAAGCCGTCTAGCTCCGATAGACGTAAATCGGGCAAGCTGTTTGCCAGTGGGCAGTATTGTTTGAGTAAGCGGTTGAGCTGTGGCAAGGCATTGCGATTTTTCAGGCGAAGGTAGAACTGCCATTCGTTCAGCCGTTGAGCGGGGGCAATGTCCGCCAAACGGATCATTTGCTCGCCAAACGGTGTATTCAGCACCTGCTCAAACCAGTTTTTCAACGGCTCTAGCCACGCATCGTCCAGTTGCAACGGTTCGCAAACGGACTGAAATTGTTCAGCAGTAAGTGGTTGGGTGAAATCCAGTTGTTCTAAAAAACGGTGCAACAGATTGCCGACTTTGGTGCTGTGGGGGAAGCTGTACGGACTAAGCTCCGCCTGCTCTAACGGATTCGGCATTGTCGAGAACTGGCTGTCGTAGTCCTGTGCTTGGTCGTTGAGCGTTGCAAGGGGGGAGATCTTAACCAAATCCTGCAAATAATCGTGCTGTCGCTGTAAGGCGGTGAAACTGGTAATCAGCCCTGTTTCTCGAATTTTGCTCGTAAAAAGGCGAGCGGAAATCACCGCTTGCGTGGACGTTTGAGCGATAAACAGCGTTTGTGTAGGTTCATCAGGTAATCTAACTGATTGATATTCAATCCCTTTTTCGGCTAAACAGTGAACAGTATCGCTGTCTTTGGCGATGTTGCCGTTGGTCAGCAAATAGTGCATTGCATTCCAGCTCGACGACCATTTTTCAGGCAAAATCAGGTGCAGTTGGTATTCGGCACGGGTCAATGCCACATACAGCAGGCGTAAATCTTCGGCGTATTCCGCTTGGTTACGCCACTTTTTCACGTTCTCATCGCCACTGTTGAAATCCCAATGCAGGTTCTGCTCTTCATCACGATAGAGCGACATCATTTCGCTGTCTGCTCCTTGCGAGCGTTTCGCCACAAACGGCAGCCACACCACGGGATATTGCAAGCCTTTGGACTTATGAATGGTGACAATTTTGATTAAATTTTCTTCGCTCTCAAGGCGTAAAATCTGCTCATCATCGTCTTTCGGGTGGTCAATTTGCTGACCGAACCACCGCACCAACGCATTTTCATTTTCGGCGGTGTCGGCTTTTTGCTGGAGCAATTCGGCAAGGTGCAGAATGTTGGTTAAACGGCGGTCGGCATTCGCTTGAGCGTTCAGCCGTTCGACAATCCCTTCTTGGATAAACAGTTTGTGCAACATCGGCAGCACGCCCTGTTGTTGCCAAATGCGTTGATAATCCAGCATTTTTTCCACTTGGCTTTCCCACGCATTTTCATCTTGTTTGAGCGTGAGAATTTGGGCGGCACTCCAGCCCCACAAACTTGAACCCAAGACGGCGAGCAACGATTTGGCGTGATACGGATTCAAACACGCCTGCAAAATGAGGTGCAATTCTTTGGCTTCGTCCGAGCGATACACGCTGTTGCGTTCCGACAAATAAACGGACTGCAACTGGCGTTTGGCGAGAGCATTTTTGATGAGCTCGGCTTCGCTGTGCGAACGCACCAAAATGGCAATATCTTGCGGTTGTAACGGTTGTTCCGCCCAGCCGTTTTCGTTGTCTTTCTTCCAAATAAAGGCTTTGCCTTGCTGGGCTTGGCTAAGTTTTTGTTGAATTTGCTCGGCACAATGTTCGGCGGCGGCTTCGGTGCGGAAATGCCCTTTGTTGTAGGCATCTTGCCACAAATAAATGTGGGTTTCTTGCTCGCCATTGAGCAATCTTTCGTCCGTTTGCTTGGCTTGCACGGGGTGGAACGGAATGCCTGAATACAAAAACGGCGGAGCATCGGGATTGGTAAAATCGAACAGGTTATTCACCGCTTGCACCACCTTTGGCAACGACCGCCAGTTTTTCGACAACGTAAATGTTTCCGCCACATTTTTTTTCGCATCAAGGTACGAGAAAATGTCCGCCCCACGGAATTTGTAGATCGACTGCTTAGGATCGCCGATCAGAATAAAACCTTGTGGTTCGGGGCTATCCAGAAAGATCTTTTTGAAGATTTGGTATTGCAGTTGATCGGTGTCTTGGGATTCATCAATCATCGCAAAACGGAATTGCTGGCGGATTTTTTGTGACAACGACTCACCATTTTCGCCGTGCAACGCCTGATGAAAATAGACCAACATATCGGTAAAGTTTTTGTCTAAATGGCGGTTTTTGTAGTCGGCAAGTTTGGCACGCAAGTGGCTGAAAAAGCGGTAGAACAGTTGCAACGACAAGCGGTGACTCAGATCGCTAAATTCGTTTTCGTATTGCGAAATAAACTGATCCCACTGCTCAAAATGCGGGCTGGTTAGCACCACCGTTGCCCCTTTGCTGGCTTTTTCGGCTAATTTGGATTGGCGGAAGTAGCTCAACTCTGCAACAGGTAGGCTCAAATCACCCCCCGTTGCCCATTGATCGATCACAGGTAGCCACTTCTCATTCAGGCTGGAGAGCTTGTAGCTGGTGGCATTTAAGATTTTGATTTTTTTGTCTTGCTGTTGCTGTTCAAGGGCGGTGCGAATCGGCTCAATGGTCGCTTCTCGGTGCATTTGCCAATATTGCTTGCATTTTGCAGAAAATTGCTCAAATCTCACCCCTTGTGACTGCAGATCTTCGGTTAGCCACGCCTGTTGTTCAGGGCTAAACGGTGGCAAAATGCCCGACAAATACGGCTTGGCTTTGGCGAGTGCATCGGCAGGGCTTTTCAAATGCTTCACCGCCAGTTTGGCGACCGCCAAATCCGCAGGGTAAAACAACTCCCGCCAAGTTTGTTCGCTTAATTGTTGCAATAACTCGCTTTCATCGGCAGTCAGTTCAATATCCAATCGCACGCCCGAATCAAACGCATATTGAAACAGCATTTTTTGGCAGAAACTGTCGATGGTAAAAATAGTCGCCAAATCCATTTCTCGCTCGGCAATGCGTAAACGGAGCAAGGCTTCCGCCAATTTCGGCTGCACCGCTTGGTACAGTTCAGCCATAAACGGCTCACGGAAAGCCTGTTGAGCGGCTTCGCTTTCAGGCTCGGCAAACCAGTTCGCCACGTCTTTCAATTTGGCTCGAATCCTATCTCGCAGCTCTTGGGTCGCCGCTTTGGTGAAAGTCACCACCAAAATTTGCTCCACCATTAACGGCTCACAGCCCACGCCCAAAATCAAGCGTAAATAGAGATTTGCCATCGTGTAGGTTTTACCCGTGCCAGCGGAAGCTTCAATCAGACTGGCTTGGTTGAGCGGAATGGAAATGGGATCGAGCGTTTGCATTGCGGTGTTCCAAAAATGAAAAGATGTTGCATTTTACCATTGATGTTGCAACGGGGGCTGTTTTAATTCGACATTTTGCAGAAAATGGCTAAAATCTTACCCCTTGTTATTAGGGGGAGAGCGGAATGAAACTTAACCAACAACAGCAACAAGCGGTGGAATATGCCACAGGGGCTTGTTTAGTGCTTGCGGGGGCAGGCTCGGGCAAAACACGGGTGATCATCAACAAAATCGCCCATTTGATCGCCCATTGTGGCTATTCACCGAAGCAGATCGCCGCCGTGACCTTCACCAACAAAGCCGCCCGTGAAATGCGGGAGCGTGTTGCTCACTCCATCGGCAAAGAAAATAGCCGTGGGCTGACCATTTCCACTTTCCACACCTTGGGCTTTGAGATTTTAAAGCGAGAACATAAATTGCTCGGCTACAAATCGGGAATGACCTTGTTTGATGAACACGACCAACTCGCTCTACTCAAACATCTGTTGCCTGAAAATGTGACGGAAGATAAAGAGTTGCTCAAAGCCTTGGTGTCCACCATTTCTAACTGGAAAAACGATCTGCTTTCGCCTGAGCAAGTTATCGCCCATTGCAAAACCGATCGAGATCGGATTTTTTCGCATTTTTACGCTCAATACCAAAACCAGCTCAAAGCCTATAATGCCTTGGATTTTGACGATCTGATTATGTTGCCGACGCTTTTGTTCCGCCAATTTCCTGAAGCGAAAGCACGTTGGCAGAACAAAATTCGTTATCTGTTGGTGGACGAATATCAAGACACCAACACCAGCCAATATGAGCTGATTAAATTGCTGGTTGGCAGTCACGGCAATTTTACCGTGGTGGGCGATGATGATCAGTCGATCTACTCGTGGCGGGGGGCGAAGCCCGAAAATATCGCACGCCTGCAAGACGATTTTCCACAGCTCAAGGTGATTAAACTGGAGCAAAATTACCGCTCGAGCCAACGCATTTTGCATTGTGCCAATATTTTGATTGATAACAACGATCACCTGTTCGCCAAACGGCTGTTTTCCAACCTTGGCGAAGGCGAAAAGCTGAATGTGATCGAAGCCAAAAACGAAGAGCACGAAGCCGAGCGAATTGTGGGCGAGCTGATTGCTCACCGCTATTCCCGCAAAACCAAATATAAAGATTATGCGATTTTGTATAGGGGCAACCACCAATCTCGCTTATTGGAAAAATTGCTAATGCAAAACCGCATTCCGTACAAAATTTCGGGCGGCACGTCTTTCTTCGCCAAGGCGGAAATCAAAGATATGTTGGCGTATTTGCGGTTGCTAGTAAATCAAGACGATGATGCCGCATTTTTACGCATTGTGAACACGCCACGACGAGAAATTGGGGCGGCGACCTTAGAAAAATTGGGGCAACTGGCGAATGAAAAACACGTCAGCCTGTTTGAAGCGATTTTTGATTTTGAGCTGATTCAACGGCTCACACCAAAGCCGTATCAAGCGTTGCAGGACTTCGCTCGGTGGATTGTGGAACTCTCCGATCAAGGGGTGAGATCTGAGCCAAAATCTGCCATTCAGGATCTGCTTGCCAAGATCCAATACGAAGCCTATTTGTACGAAACCGCCACCACGCCGAAAGCCGCTGAAATGCAAAGCCGCAACGTGCAGACTTTGTTTGAGTGGGTGGAAAAAATGCTCGAAGGCGATGAGATCAATGAGCCGATGACTCTCAACCAAGTCGTCACCAATTTGACCCTGCGAGATATGATGGAACGGGGCGAAAACGATGATGAGAGCGACCAAGTCCAGCTGATGACCTTGCACGCCTCCAAAGGCTTGGAATTTCCGCACGTTTTCTTGATTGGTATGGAAGAAGGCATTTTGCCACATCAAACCAGCATTGACGAAGACAACGTGGCAGAAGAACGCCGTTTGGCGTACGTTGGCATCACGAGAGCCCAACAAACGCTCACGTTTTCGCTATGCAAAGAACGCCGACAATATGGCGAAATCATCAAACCTGAAGTCAGTCGATTCCTGCTTGAATTGCCTCAAGATGATCTGCAATGGGAGAGAGATAAACCACCGCTCACTGAAGCACAAAAACAGCAGAAAACAGCAAGTAATGTGGCAAATTTAAGGGCGATGTTGATGGCGAATAAAAAATCTTAAACATCAACTTGGTTTACAAGGGGGAGAGAAACAAGCTGTTTTTATTAATACTGCAAAAAATAGGCTGAATACAGTAGTATTCAGCCTAAGCATAATTGAAACCGTGCTATTGAACAATCACAAAGAAATTAGAGCCATCACGCAAGATGTTGAGAGCCACTGCAGATGGTTTGGAGTCTAACACTTTGCGTAAATCCGCGATATTGTCAATTTCACGGCGGTTTACCCCAACGATAATATCGCCTTTGCGGAAACCACGTGCTTCGGCGGCTGAACCTTTTTCGACTTTGGTAATTTCAACGCCTTTTATGCCTTTTTCATCGTAGTTGCTAAATTCGGCTCCTTTTAAGGCAGGGAGTAAGCTACTTGCCGTGGTTTTGGTTTGCTCATCGGATTGTAATGTCACTTTAGTGGTCGCTTCTTTGCCGTCACGCAAGTAAGTTAGTTCGATCTGCTTGCCTGCCCCTGTGGTTGCCACTTTGGCACGTAATTCGGCAAAACTGCGGATTTTTTGACCGTTTAAGCCAACAATGACATCGCCTGCTTTTAAGCCGGCTTTAGATGCGGCAGAATCTGCCATTACCTCGCTGATAAATGCCCCTTGTTGAGCATTCACGTTAAATTCTTTGGCTAAATCGGCATTTAACTCCCCGCCTTTAATGCCCAGTAAGCCACGTTTCACTTCGCCAAATTCTAAAATCTGTTGCACCAGATTGTTTGCCATATTACTTGGAATCGCAAAGGCAATCCCTGCGTTACCGCCGCTTGGAGAAATAATCGCGGTGTTAATGCCGATCAATTCGCCGTTTAAGTTGATGAGTGGGCCACCGGAGTTACCACGGTTTACCGCCGCATCGGTTTGAATGTAGCTTTCATAGCCTTCATCGCTGTTGCCTGTGGAGCGTCCTAATGCGGAGACAATACCTGATGTGACGGTTTGCCCTAAGCCGAATGGATTACCGATTGCCACTGTGAAATCGCCCACACGCAATTTGTCGGAGTCAGCGATTTTAATTTCAGTTAAATCTTTTGGATCTTCGATTTGTAGTAATGCCACATCAGAAAGCGGATCTGCACCAACCAATTTGGCTTTAAATTCACGTCCGTCTTCCAGTTTGACGGTAATTTTTTCAGCGTTGTTGATCACGTGATTGTTGGTAACCACGTGTCCTTTTTTCGCATCAATAATCACACCCGAGCCTTCGCCACGAAATTGGCGTGGGCCGCTGTTGCCGAAACGATCGCCAAACATATCAGGGCCAAAGAAAAACTCAAATTCTTCTGGCACGTTACTACGGCTACGACTTTTACTTTGCGTTTTGCCTTCCACCGCAATGCTCACTACCGCAGGGCGAACTTTTTCTAACATTGGGGCAAGGCTTGGCAGGGCTTGACCATCAACCGCAGTTGGCAATGTCGCTTGGCTTACCATTGGCACAGAAAGAACGCTTAACCCTAAGATTAAAGTGCTTAATACGGATTTCTTCATTAATGTCTTCATTTACTTTCCTTATTTAATCAAAGATGGTTGACTCATCAAAATTGCTTAATAGTGCAATCAATTTTCGCCGAATATGACAGACCAAATTTTTGAAGGTTCAGCAAAAATGCGGATTTTTACGAAAACACAACATAGATTTACGCACAGGTCAATCATTAGAAATGTGAGCAAGATCACATTTTAAGGGGAAAACTGCTTGTTATTTACACAAGCAATTTACTTTAATCAAGCAACTCTTTACAATACACCACCCCTTAGGAATGACTTAATGGGCAATCGTTTACATTTTATTTAAAGGACTCTCAAAATGTTGTGGTTTTTCTTCTGTGTTGCTGTACTCTTAACGGGTTACTTCGTGTACGGCAAAATCATTGAAAAGATCTTCGTGATCAACCCAAAAAAATCAACGCCTGCATTTACAATGAAAGATGGCGTAGATTATATGCCAATGTCTAAAAAGAAAATTTGGTTGATTCAATTATTAAATATCGCAGGTACAGGTCCCATCTTTGGTCCAATTCTTGGGGCATTATACGGCCCTGTGGCAATGCTTTGGATTGTACTTGGCTGTATTTTTGCTGGTGCAGTACACGATTACTTCTGTGGAATGTTAAGTGTGCGTAACGGCGGTGCGTCAATGCCAAGCCTTGCAGGCAAATATTTAGGTGCACCAGTTAAAGCCTTCATTAACGTCTTGGCGGTTGTGCTGTTGTTATTAGTGGGTGTGGTTTTCGTGGCAAGCCCTGCAAAATTATTAAGCAACTTAACCGTTGAAAATTTAGGTGTTGTTGAAAGTGCAGGTGCGGCGGCAACTGTATTTGGTTTTGATGCAGCAACCGTATTAGTGATTTGGACAACCATCATCTTCGTTTACTACATCATCGCCACCTTACTCCCAATCGACAAAATTATCGGCAGAATTTACCCGTTGTTCGGGGCATTATTGCTGTTTATGACCTTCGGTATGATGTACGGTTTGGTATCAAGCCACTTAAATGCGAATGATCCAATCGAATTTTTCCGTTCTGTGGGCGGTTTAGACTTCGACAAATTCTTCCAAAACTTCCAACCGAAAGGCGATGTGCCAATTTGGCCATTGTTATTCTTAACGATTTCTTGTGGTGCATTATCAGGCTTCCACGCTACCCAAACCCCATTGATGGCACGTTGTGCTCAAAATGAAAAAGAAGGTCGCTTCATTTTCTACGGTGCGATGATTGCTGAAGGGGTGATTGCATTAGTATGGTGTGCGGTTGGTTTAAGCTTCTACCAAGATCCAAACGAATTACAAGCAGCTGTTGCGGCAGGTTCACCGTCTAAAGTGGTGTATGATTCTGCGATCTACTTCTTAGGGGCAATTGGTGGGGTGTTTGCGATTTTAGGTGTGGTAATTTTACCAATCACATCAGGCGATACCGCATTCCGTGCCGCACGTTTAATTATTGCCGAGTTCTTCAAATTTGAACAACGTAGCCTTGTGAAACGTTTAGTGATTGCGATTCCACTGTTCGTACTTGGCTTTATCGTATCAAAAATCGACTTCAGTATCTTATGGCGTTACTTCAGCTGGGCAAACCAAACGACTGCAATGGTAATGTTATGGACAGCGGCGGCTTATCTCTACCGCTACAATAAATTCCACTGGGTATGTACAATCCCAGCACTCTTTATCAGTGCAGTTTCATTCACTTACTTAGCCTACAACAAGTTTGGCTTCGGTTTAGATTACCAACTTTCTGTGTACATTGGCTTAGGTTTAACCGCTTTCTGTTTAGTCTTGTTCTTCACAATGCTTAAACCGTTAGGCAAAACTGACCCAGATGCGACAGTAGACGACACAGCGAAAGTGTAATCTATTTAAGGCATTTGCCAAATGATCTAAAATGGGACGTATGCAATACGTCCCTACATTTTTATGTTCCGATTTTTCGACACTCACACCCATTTAGATTATCTTGCCGATGATCTCAATCTTTCCATTCCTGAACTGGTTACCAATGCCAAACAAGCCGGCGTTGAACGAATATTAGTGGTTGCCGTTTTTGCAGAAAATTTCGATAAAGTGACCCCTTGTAGCGACCTTTGCACTGAAAATGTAGTCTATGGTTTGGGCTTGCATCCTCTGTATATTGAGCGACACCAACTCCAAGATTTGGATTTACTTGAGCAAAAACTGGCTGAAAACAGCCCCCGTTGCGTTGCTGTGGCGGAAATTGGGCTAGACCGAGCCATTGAGCCGATTTGCACCCCAGCCCTGTGGCAAAAACAGTGCGAATTTTTGGAGCATCAGCTTGCTCTGGCGAAAAAGTACGATCTGCCCGTCAATTTGCACTCACGCAAAAGCCACGACCAACTTTCCGTCTTTCTGAAAAAAGCCGATTTGCCCAAAACAGGCGTCGTGCACGGCTTTGCGGGCAGTTACGACCAAGCCAAACGCTTTGTCGATCTCGGTTATAAAATCGGTGTCGGTGGCACCATCACTTACGAACGGGCGAACAAAACTCGCCAAGCAATCCGCCGTTTGCCGTTAGACGCTCTGTTGCTTGAAACCGACAGCCCCGATATGCCTGTGTTCGGCTACCAAGGGCAACCTAACCGCCCCGAACGGTTACGCCAAACCTTCGATTCGCTCTGCCAACTTCGCTCCGAAAGCCCAGAGCAAATTGCGGATACCATTTGGCAGACGAGCGAGAAGCTATTTTGGTTGAGCGAAAACTAAGCTCTTGCCAATGTCCACACCTGAATCTCTTGCACGCCTTGTTTAAGCAGTTCGGTACAGATACTGTTCATTGTTGATCCTGTGGTAACGACATCATCCACAATCGCCACCCGCTGATAGGGCTTGAGTGGCTGATAAACAAAGGCGTTGCGTAAATTTCGCCGCCGTTGTTGGGCGGTGAGTTCCCGTTGTGGTTGAGTCGCTCGCACACGGCGTAAACTTTGAGTATCCAGCGGAATGTGGAGCCATTTGGCGAGCGGTTTGGCGAGCAGTTCCGCCTGATTATAGCCCCGCTTCCATTGCCGTTGCCAAAACAGCGGCACAGGTAAAATCACCTCAGGTAATCGCAAGCCGTGGTTGCGTTTGGCATCAAGAATGGCGAGTAACAGCAAGCGAGCCAATGCCTTGTCCCAATAATGTCCGTCTTGGAATTTAAAACGATGCACCCACTCGGCAAGCGGTGGCTTGTACGCCCCAATTTGTACCAGCCGATGCCATTTTGGTTCATCACGCAGACAGTTACCGCAATGATTTTGATATTCCAACAAGGGCGAGCCACAACAACCACAATAAGGCGTGCGTGGTAACTGCGTCACACAACGGCTACAAATGCCGTGGTGGCTCAATGCTAATGGGCGTTCGCAATGGAAACAGCGGAAGTTGAAGAAGTTCATCATTTTTGATTGTGTCTGAATGTAGGGACGTATTGCATACGTCCCAAAAGGATTTACAAGGGGGCAGATTTCCCCTAAAAACTGAAAAATTCAAAATTTGAATGGGCGTATGCAATACGCCCCGACATCTTAATCAAATTTCTGACCGAAATTTGATCTATTTTTGCGACACAGATCGAAAAAAGAGTAAAATCTTCGCCACAATTTAGAAGGAGAAGCTATGAAACCGTTGCAAAATCCAGTGAAAATCGTCTTTTTTGACATTGATGAAACCCTTTACTATAAAAAAGAGTGTCGAATCCCCGATTCCATTGCGGAAAAAGTGATTCCTCGTTTGCGTGCCAAAGGTATCATCCCTGCGATTGCCACAGGGCGAACGCTCGGGGCTTTTCCAGTGGCAATTCAGCCCTTGATGAATGAAAACGGCTTCGAGCTGTTTGTAACGACCAACGGACAATATAATTGCGATAAAAATCAAGTAATTAGCCAATATCCACTGTCAACTGAACGTATTGAACGTGCCTTGACGAAATTGAATGAACTGCAAATTGAGTATGGGTTTGTTACGCCAACGGAAATTGCCGTGTCGAAAAATACCGCCGAAGTGGAAAAATCGCTCCGCCCGATCAAAGCCGATTATATTGTCGATCCGCATCACTATTTAAATCACACCGTGTTGCAATTGTTGGCGTTTTTCCCACAGGAACGCACCGAAGAAGTGATCCGTTCTGGTATTTTGGAAGACGATTTTAAGGAAGTGCGTTGGCATAAATACTCGGTCGATCTGCTGAAAAAAGAGAATTCCAAAGCCCGTGGGATTCAAGATGTGTTGACACATTTCGGGATTCCTGTTGAAAATGCGATGGCATTTGGCGATGGCTTGAACGATTTAGAGATGATTAAAATGGTCGGCTATGGCGTTTCAATGGGCAATGGCGAGCCAGAACTCAAAGCCCTAGCGGATTTCGTGACCTTGCCGATTGAGCAAGATGGCATTTTACACGCTCTAGAAACCCTTGGTGTGATTTGATTACGCTATCATTTAAATGTAAACTATTCTCATCTAGAACAGGTTGGGCGAACCTTCGCCCATTTTTAATGGAAAATCTATGAATAAATATCTTCTTTCCGCTTTAGCTCTTACTCTTTCAGCTTCGTTGCAAGCCAATGAACAGCGATACATTAATGAACACCTCCATGATCAACGGATTCAAACCGAAACCATAGTCACCACACCGAAAATCAATGCCTTACCACAATCTCAAGCAAAACCAAACCAAACAGAAGGTAAAACATTGTCTATCTCTAAAGAAGAGTTAGTTCAGCACCCTGATTTGGTGATTCGTGCATTGCTTCCAGCCGTGATGCAAGGTAATTTAGAGAATGTGGCATTGCTTTTCCCGATTTATCAACAAATTCCAAGCCAGTTCCAAGACCCGATTCTTACCCAATGGGCAAAAGCGATTTTGGCGAAAAAACAGCATAATTACCGTAAAGCGATTCGTTTATATCGTGAAATTCTTTCTGCTCAATCGGATATTTTGCCCGCCCGTTTGCAACTTGCAGTAAGTCTATTTGAAAACAATGAGTTAGACGCTGCGGAAGATCAATTTAAAAGATTACGTGCAGAGCAATTAATCCCTGATGTTCAAGCAATGATTGGTCAATATTTGGCAGCAATTGAACGCCGAGACCGTTGGACATTTGGTGGTGGGGTGACTTATCTTAATGATCCGAATATCAATAACGCCCCTAAACGAAACTTAATTGAGTGGACAACAAGAGATGCATCAGGTAATGAAAGGAAAGAAAGCTTAAAAGGCTCATCACCTGAAAAAGGTGAAGGATTTAGTTTCAATTTTAATGTTGGTAAAAAGTGGTCTTGGGGAAATGGATTTTTCAATGAATTACGGCTCAATTCTTATGGCAAATATTATTGGAATAATAAAAAGTATAATGATTTAACCTTAAGAGTACAATTAGGTACAGGGTTTCAAAATTCTAAGTTTAACCTAACCTTATTGCCATTTATGGAGCACATGCTTTACGCTGGTGGATCAAGTGGTAACAATACTTTGAAGCGTTTTTCTAAAAGTGGCGGAGGCAGTTTGGAGCTCGGGTATTGGCTTTCACCAAAATGGCAACTTAACGGCAACTATGAATATGGAGAACAACGTTATAGAACACGTAAACACCTAAATGGCAATTACCATTTTGTTTCTATTGGTGCGAATTATTTGGCTAGTGCCGGCCAATATTGGTTTTCAAGTATGAATTATAATCGTACTTCTACTAAAGATAAATCAGACAGCTTCTTTAGACGTGGGCTAACAGTCGGTTGGGGACAAGAGTGGGGGAAGGGGTTATCTACTCGATTATCACTGGGCATTGCTCAAAAGCGTTATAAAGGCATTACCCCTATTTTCGGTCTACAAAAGAACAGAGAGCTAACGACGCAGTTGTCAGTTTGGCATCGGGCTGTACATCTTTGGGGGATTACACCTCGTATGACTTATACCTTTACCAAGGTGAAAAGCAATCACATATTCACTACATATGATAAGCATCGTGTGTTTGTTGATTTCAGCAAACAGTTTTAAGGCATAGAAATAGGGCAGAGTAGTGTGATGATCTGCCCTATTTATTTTATACAAGGGGGGGAGAAAATCTTACTTTTTGTCAAAGTATTTAATGTGCTTTTAACATTGCATTCATTTCACGCAATAATTCAATTTCTCGTTGCTGTTTCTCAATAATTTCATCTTTATGGGAAATAATTAAATGTAATTTTTCCAATTCTTTTTTAATATCATTATTGCCTAACGAAATAAAATGATTCGATGAATTTTCAGAATGATAAACTAATGCATTATCTGAATTAGAAACTGAAATTTTCTCTTCTTCCCCATACGCCAATAATTCACAAATATCCATATTAAAGATTTCTGAAATTTGCTCTAAACGGGGCAGATTTGATCTCGTTTCCCCACGCTCAATTTTTGCGTAACCTTTTGTGGACATACTCAATTTATTTGCCATTTCTTCTTGCGACAAATGATGACTTTCTCTTAATAAACGCAGTTTTTCATTGACTTTCATAATGCACCACAATTTGGGGAAGTTAATAGGAAGTTTTTCGGGTTGTAAAGGATAGATTTCGGACATTGTAGCACAACTTGGTCAGAAATTATAATCTAGTCTCTTTTTTTAATCTTAACCATAAGGAAATTTTATGAATTGGTATTTTGAGGTGCTTAAGAAGTATGCCACTTTTACAGGTAGAGCAAGACGTAAGGAGTATTGGTTTTTCACTTTATTCAATACCATTATCGTGTTTTTACTTGCTATTTTAGATGATACAGTGGGGACTTTTGGGGCTATTAGCTTAATTTATATGTTAGCTACATTTTTACCTAATTTAGCAGTTGCCATTCGGCGTTTGCATGATACTGGTAGAAGTGGTTGGTGGATTTTAATTTGTTTGCTCCCAGTCATTGGCTTTATTATATTCATAATCTTTATGTGTATGGATAGTCAAACAGGTAATCAACTGGATAGCCAAACGGGGAGTAATAAATACGGTCCCAATCCTAAATTATTAGAATCAGCACAATCTAACTAAGGTAGTTTCTATGATCTTTCAAAAGAAAATAATTATTGGCTCAATTATGAGCTTTATTGCAACCGCTGTGGGGATCATTGCAGTGTTTTTTCCAGATTTGTTGAATTTGCAGAAGGAGCGAATAGAAACCATTGTTTTAGATGTGATATCGGAAGAAGATGTGGAAAAAGTAAATAAATTCCTGAGTAATAGAGTTCAAGATGATAAATTTTTTGAGTTAGATCTTTTAGTTCCTAATGTTAGAGATAATATGGATAAGCCAGAGAGAATTTTTGTTAATAAGTCCCTTGATGGTTTAGATACAGAAGTTCATATTAGAGATAAAGATGCAGATAATATTACTACAGATCTAGACGGAAAAAATGTTTTCTGGTATCAAATTGTTCAAGACAATGGCGAAGTGTATGAGGAAAGTACATCATTTCATTTTCCTGATAACGCATCTTTTTACTGTGATCAATATGGTGGAACAAGAAAGTCACTGGATAAAAAGATAGAATTTTGTGGTATAAGAATAAAAGGATATTTTTATTATTCCCCTGAAGATAGTAATCCTGATTATAGAATTTATGTATTCAAGAAGCTATCTAAAGAACAGTTAAAATTAAAAAATTACTGATAGGAGAAATATTATGAATTTGGATGAACTTAGAAAAGATCTCATTGAATATAGAGCTATTTATTATTTACTTCAAATAAATCAACTTAATACTGAAGGATATATAAGAGGAAAATTTTTAAAAGAAAAGTTTACTAATTTAGACATTATATATGGAGATGGAGTTATTGCGGAAGGACACGGAGTAAGATGCGGTGCAGGGTATTTGAGAAAAGTATCTGATAAATCGGAGATCTTATCTATTGCAGATGATGAATCAGAAATTTACACTAAATTAAATGAGTATAAACAGAAATACAAGAAAGCAAAATGATTAATACAAAGGCACAGTTTGCACTGTGCCTTTATTCTATCCAATTACCCTAACAACTTATTCATTCGTTTAATAAACGCCGTTGGATTTTCCAATGTGCCACGTTCGGCGAGTAATGCTTGCTCGAATAGCAATTCTAACCAATCGTTAAATTGCTCTTCGTCTGCTGTGCCCGCAACTCGTTTGATCATTGGGTGATCAGGGTTTAGCTCGAAGGTGTATTTTACTTCAGGAGCTTGTTGTCCCATTGCGGCGAATAGTTTTGCCATTTGGGTACTCATTTCATCGTTATCAGTAGAAACCACCGCTGGGGTGTCGGTCAAGCGGTGAGTGAGCACCACTTTTTTGACACGATCGCCGAAGTAGCCCGATGCTCGTTCAATGAAACTGGCAAACTCCGCTTCTTGGGCTTTTTGGCTCTCTTCTTCCTGCTTGTCGGCAAGGTCGCCTAAATCTAAATCAGATTTGGTGATGCTTTGCAATGGCTTGCCGTCAAATTCGGTCAAGTGGCTGATCAGCCATTCGTCAATGCGGTCGGAAAGCAACAACACTTCAATGCCTTTTTTGTTGAACAGCTCTAAGTGTGGGCTGTTTTTTGCGGCGGTGTAGCTGTCGGCGGTGACGAAATAGATCGCTTTTTGTCCGTCTTTCATTTTTGCAATATAGTCCGCTAAACTGACCCCTTGTTCACTGCTGTCGGTGCGAGTTGAAGCAAAACGGAGCAAGCCTGCCACTTGGTTTTTGTTAGCAAAATCTTCGCCCACGCCTTCTTTTAGTACCAAGCCGAATTCTTGCCAGAACTGTTGATACTGCTCTGGGTTGTCTTTCGCCAATTTTTCAAGCATTTGCAACGCCCGTTTGGTTAAGGCTGAACGCAGGGCGGACGTGGTTTTGTTGTCTTGCAAAATTTCACGCGACACGTTGAGCGGCAAGTCATTGGAATCCAACAATCCACGCATAAAACGCAGGTAATTTGGCATAAAGACTTCGGCATCGTCCATAATAAACACACGTTGAACGTACAATTTCAAACCGTGTTTTTGCTCACGTTGGAACAAGTCCCACGGGGCTTTGCTCGGCACATACAGCAGGCTGGTGTATTCCTGTTTGCCTTCCACTTTGTTGTGCGACCAAATAAGCGGATCGGCAAAATCGTGGCTGATGTGTTTGTAAAATTCTTTGTATTCGTCGTCTGAAATGTCGGATTTTGAGCGTGTCCACAAGGCTTGGGCTTTGTTGATTTTTTCCCATTTTGTGCCAGTTTCTTTGCCTTCATCATCGTACTCTTTGGTTTGAATTTCGACTGGCAAGCCGATGTGGTCAGAGTATTTGCCGATAATTTCCCGTAATTTCCATTCGCTCAAGAACTCTTTTTCTTCGTCACGCAAATGCAAAATCACGTCTGTGCCGCGATCGTTTTTCTCAATATCGGCAACGGAATATTCGCCTTCGCCTGCCGATTCCCACAACACGCCTTGCTCTGCCGAAAGCCCTGCGGCACGGGTGCGAACGGTCACTTTATCCGCCACGATAAAGGCAGAATAGAAGCCCACGCCGAATTGCCCGATCAACTGGCTATCTTTGGCTTGCTCGCTGCCAAGGGCGTTCAAAAATTCTTTCGTGCCTGATTTGGCAATGGTGCCGAGATGGTCGATCACTTGTTCACGGCTCATTCCAATGCCGTTATCGCTGATCGTAATGGTGCCAAGGATTTCGTCCACGCTGATGCGAACACGCAATTCGCCATCGTTTTCGTATAAATCAGGTTTTGAAAGGGCGTTGAAACGGAGCTTGTCCGCTGCATCAGAGGCATTAGAAATCAGCTCACGCAGAAAGATCTCTTTGTTCGAGTAAAGGGAGTGGATCATCAATTGAAGCAGTTGTTTGACTTCCGATTGAAAGCCACGGGTTTCTTGGTTTTTGTTCATAGTTGTCCTTCAAAGTGTCAATGTTGAAATGATCGGCAGAGGAATTTTGCACTTTTTGGGCAAGATCTTACCCCTTGCAAAGCCGATCAAACATAAAAAAACGCCCCAATAAATGGGGCGGAAAAATGGGATTTCAAGGGGCAAGCGAGACTCTTTCTTTATCTACTTTTTCTTGAATAGCTTCGTAAACAAAGGTATTGAGAGAACGATTTCCTGCAAGTAATGTGGCTTCTCGATGTAACTCTTCGCTAATCCGTACATTGAACGTACCTTTGAAGGGCTTATCAGGCGTTTTTCCCAGTTCAGCACAATCTTGTAAATAAAGTTCTATGGATTGTTCAAATTCGTGTTTTAGTTCGGCGAGAGTTGGGGCTTCATAAGTGACTAAATCTCGCATGTAGGCCAATTTTCCAAAGAGCATATTGTTCGCTAAATCCGCTTCAATAGTGCCAACGTAGCCTTTATGGTGAAGAAATTTCATAGCAATCCTACCTGTAATAATGATGTTTTAACTGCTTTTAATGCTCCACCTTTGATGTAATTTTCAGGGTGAGGTTTGTGTAGCATTATCGTGTGGTTGAGTTGTGCGTGAAAAAATCGAATCCGAGATCCTGCCATTTCCCGTTTTTCATAACCAAGTTGCCCTAGTAAGGTAACTAAACTTTGCCAAGGAAAGGTGTTTTCTGCTTGCTTAAAGCGAGCTAACAGTTTTTCTGCGGTACTCATTTTTGATCCTAATTATAGTTGCATAAAACCTGAAATCAAGTTCGTAGTAGATTAGCAAAAAGTGGGAGAAAAGATTTTTGGATTTTTGCGACACAGATCGCAAAACAGAAGAATTAATATGAGAATAACTATCAATAACATCTATTTAATAGGAAGGGTTTATTGATTTGATAGTTTGAGGGGAGAAAATGAACAATCTATAATCCATCCCGAGTCGATTATTCCGATCGATTACCTATTTATATCTTTGAGGAGATTTTTTATGTCTAAATGTCCATTTGACCATAGTTCAAAAACATTAACAAATGCAGCAGGTGCACCAGTTGTTGATAATGACAACACTATGTCAGCAGGCCCACGTGGCCCATTACTTTTACAAGATGTTTGGTTCCAAGAGAAATTAGCTCACTTTGCTCGCGAGCGTATTCCTGAACGTGTGGTTCACGCTAAAGGTTCTGCGGCGTACGGTACATTCAAAGTGACTGCAGACATCACGAAATACACCAAAGCAGCAGTATTCAAACCAGGTGCAGAAACTGAAGTGTTATTGCGTTTCTCAACCGTTGCGGGTGAGCGTGGTGCGGCAGATGCTGAGCGTGATGTGCGTGGTTTCTCATTAAAATTCTATACTGAACAAGGTAACTGGGACTTAGTAGGTAACAATACACCAGTATTCTTTATTCGTGATCCGTTGAAATTCCCAGATTTCATTCACACGCAAAAACGTAATCCGCAAACTAACTTACGTGATGCAAATGCGGCGTGGGATTTCTGGTCACGTCACCCTGAGTCAATGCATCAAATTATGACGTTGTTCTCAGACCGTGGTATTCCAGCGACTTTACGTCATATGAACGGTTACGGTAGCCACACTTACAGCTTTGTAAACGAAGCAAACGAGCGTTTCTGGGTGAAATTCCACTTCAAAACACAGCAAGGCCACAAATTCTTCACCAACGAAGAAGCGGCAAAAGTGGTGGGCGAAGATCGTGAATCAAGCCAAAAAGATTTATACGAAGCGATTGAACGTGGCGAGTTCCCACGTTGGACAGTTCAAGTGCAAATTATGCCTGAAGCCGATGCACACAAACACAACTATGCGTTTGATTTAACCAAAGTATGGCCACACGCAGACTATCCGTGCATTGAAGTGGGTGTTTTAGAGTTAAACCGCAACCCAGTGAACTACTTCGCTGAAGTAGAACAAGCGGCATTCGCACCAAGCAACATCGTCCCAGGCATTGGTTTCTCACCAGACCGTATGTTACAAGGTCGTCTGTTCTCTTACCAAGATGCACAGCGTTACCGTTTAGGTGTGAACCACCACCAAATCCCTGTGAACGCACCAAAATGCCCATACCACACCACTCACCGTGATGGGACAATGCGTGTTGATCACAACGGTGGCAACAACCCGAACTACGCACCGAACCGCTTTGAGACTTATGTTCCAACTCACGACCAATTACCATTACAAATTGAGCGTGAAGCGGCACACTTTAACTTCCGTGAGTACGATGAAGATTACTACTCACAACCAGCGGCACTTTACAATTTGTTTACCGCAGAAGAGAAAGAGCGTTTAGCAGGCAACTTCGCTGCTGCATTATCAGGCGTAACTTTCCCTGAAATCGTGGAAAAACAAATGGCACACTTCGAGAAAGTGAGCACCGAATTAGCAAACGCAATCCGTCAAAAACTTGCGAAATAGTTTAGACATATTTTCTCCTTACACACCTTTGTGTTTGCTATAAACCAAAACCCCACCGCAAGGTGGGGTTTTCTTTTTTATGTTCGGATAATATTCGCAAAAATTGGGTCGAACTCCACTGATTTTAGGTATCTTTGTTTAGCGATCTCCCCGATTTCACGAAATTTACGCTATAATGTGGCAATTTTTTGCAGACTACTGCAAACCGAATTGAATTTGAGGTTGTTATGACTCCAGTTGTTGCCCTTGTGGGCAGACCGAACGTGGGCAAATCCACGTTGTTTAACCGTTTAACTCGCACTCGTGATGCCTTGGTGGCGGATTTCCCAGGGCTGACTCGTGACCGTAAATATGGACAAGCGAATATCGCAGGGCACGATTTTATCGTGATCGACACAGGCGGTATTGATGGCACGGAAGAAGGTGTGGAAGAAAAAATGGCGGAGCAGTCGCTGTTGGCGATTGAAGAAGCAGATGTGGTGCTATTCTTAGTTGATGCCCGTGCGGGGCTTGTACCTGCGGACGTGGGCATTGCCCAATATCTTCGCCAACGAGATAAAACCACGGTGGTGGTTGCCAATAAAACAGACGGCATTGATGCCGATTCCC
This sequence comes from Pasteurellaceae bacterium, assembly GCA_030528525.1. Taxonomy (GTDB): domain Bacteria; phylum Pseudomonadota; class Gammaproteobacteria; order Enterobacterales; family Pasteurellaceae; genus JAUMYT01. The sequence continues at coordinate 66,332 of JAUMYT010000007.1, read as the reverse complement.
ACATTGCCGAGTTCTATCAATTAGGCTTAGGCGAAGTCGAGCCGATTGCCGCCGCTCAAGGACGTGGCGTAACCCAGTTGATTGAGCAAGTGCTCGCTCCCCTTGCGGAAAAATTTGAAGCCGAACAGGGCGAACAAGGGGGGGAGAATCCGCAAGTTTTTGCCAATGCTGACGAACAAGACGAGTGGGATCACGACTTCGATTTCGACAGTGAAGAAGACACTGCCTTGCTTGATGAAGCGTTGGAAGACGAGAACGAAGAGCCTGATCATCAAAATATCAAAATTGCCATTGTCGGCAGACCGAATGTAGGCAAATCAACCCTGACCAACCGCATTTTAGGCGAAGATCGAGTGGTGGTGTACGATATGCCTGGCACGACCCGTGATTCGATTTATATTCCAATGGAGCGTGACGGTCAGCATTATACGATTATCGACACCGCAGGCGTGCGTAAGCGTGGCAAGGTGCATTTAGCGGTGGAAAAATTCTCGGTGATCAAAACGTTGCAAGCGATTCAAGATGCGAACGTGGTGTTGCTGACGATTGATGCCCGTGATGGCGTGTCTGACCAAGATTTATCGCTACTCGGCTTTATTCTGAACGCAGGCAAATCGCTGGTGATCGTAGTGAATAAATGGGACGGTTTATCGCAAGATATTAAAGACAGCGTAAAATCGGAGTTGGATCGCCGCCTTGATTTTATTGACTTTGCTCGTGTGCATTTTATTTCTGCCTTGCACGGCAGTGGCGTGGGGAATTTGTTTGAGTCAATCCAAGAAGCCTACCAATGTGCCACGAAGAAGATGACTACCTCAATGCTCACTCGCATTTTGCAAATGGCGACGGACGAGCACCAACCGCCGTTAGTCAACGGTCGTCGAGTGAAGCTCAAATACGCTCACCCAGGTGGTTATAATCCGCCGATTATTGTGATCCACGGCAACCAAATTGAGAAATTGCCTGACAGCTACAAACGTTATTTATCCAACTATTTCCGCAAAAGTTTGCGGATTATCGGCTCGCCAATTCGGGTGCTATTCCAAGAAGGCAACAACCCATTTGCTGGCAGACGAAATAAACTCACGCCAAGCCAGTTGCGTAAACGCAAGCGTTTGATGAAGTTTATTAAGAAGAAAGGAAAATAGTTTAGAGACTTGCTCGTTCAAATTCTGCCCCCGCTTGCGGGGGAAGTGGTTGAGCGAAGCGAAACCGAAGGGGGCAATTTTGCAAAATATGGCGTAAATTCAGCCCCCGTTGTTGCCCCCTACCCCCTGCTTCGCAGGGTACTTCCCCCGCAAGCGGGGGCAGAATTTGATAAGAGAAATGACTATGATGATGCAATACGCTTCCCAATTTAATCACGCTAAGGTGTTAGTGCTTGGCGATGTGATGTTAGATCGCTATTGGTTCGGGGCTACGGAGCGAATTTCGCCAGAAGCCCCTGTGCCTGTGGTCAAAGTGCAACAAAATGAAGAGCGTGCAGGTGGGGCGGCGAACGTGGCGATGAATATTGCCAGCCTGAATGTGCCTGTGACTTTGCACGGTTTGATCGGGCAAGATGATGCAGGGCGAGCGTTAGATAAATTGCTGGGCGAACACCGCATTCAAAATCATTGTGTGGCGATCAGTTCTCACCCAACCATCACCAAATTACGGATTCTTTCTCGCCATCAGCAGTTGTTACGCCTTGATTTTGAAGAAGGTTTTCACAATGTGGATAGCAAGCCGTTGCTAACAAAACTCGCTGACGAAGTGGCAAGTTACGGTGCGTTGATTTTGTCCGATTACGGCAAAGGGACGCTGGATTCAGTGCAACAGATGATCCAAATTGCTCGCAAGGCAAATGTGCCTGTATTGATCGATCCGAAAGGCACCGATTTTGAGCGTTATCGTGGGGCAACTTTGCTCACGCCAAATATGTCTGAGTTTGAAGCGGTGGTCGGCAAATGCCAGAACGAAGAAGAAATCGTTGCCAAAGGCTTAAAAATGATTGCCGATTTTGAGCTTTCCGCCTTGCTTGTTACCCGTTCGGAAAAAGGAATGACTTTACTTCGCCCAAATCAAGACGCATTCCATCTGCCAACCCAAGCTAAAGAAGTGTATGACGTAACAGGGGCAGGCGATACGGTAATCAGCGTACTTGCCACGGCGATTGCAGACGGGCGTGCCTTAGAAGAAGCCTGTTACCTTGCCAATGCGGCAGCTGGTGTGGTGGTCGGCAAACTCGGTACGTCCACCATTACGCCTGTCGAGTTAGAACAAGCGATTCATCAACGCACCGAAACAGGGTTTGGCGTTACTGATGAAGTGACTCTCAAAAATTATGTGGCACAAGCCAAAGCCCGTGGCGAAAAAATCGTGATGACCAACGGTTGCTTTGATATTCTCCACCCTGGTCACGTTTCTTATTTGGAAAATGCCCGTAAATTGGGCGATCGCTTGATTGTGGCGGTTAATACCGATGATTCCGTCAAACGTTTGAAAGGCGAAAGTCGCCCAATCAACGAGTTAGACGCTCGAATGGCGGTATTAGCTGGCTTGGCGTCGGTGGATTGGGTTGTGCCATTTAGCGAAGACACACCACAGCGTTTGATCGGTGAAATTTTGCCTGACTTGCTCGTCAAAGGTGGCGACTACAAACCTGAAGAGATTGCAGGTAGCCAAGAAGTTTGGGCAAATGGCGGCGAAGTGCGTGTGTTGAATTTCGAAAATGGTTGCTCAACCACCAACGTGATTAAGAAAATTCAAGGGTTATAACGTGGAAAAGATCATCATTGATACGGAGCAATTCCAACGCACGATTTCGCGTATTTCGCATCAAATTATTGAGAAACACGCCAATCTGCAAGATTTGGTGCTGGTTGGGATCAAACGCCGTGGGGCGGACATTGCTCAAATGTTGCAACAGCGAATTGCGGAATTAGCCAAGGCAGAATTGCCGTTGATGTCGCTCGATATTACCTTTTATCGTGATGATCTTGCCCCAAGCAATCCAGATCCTGTGTATTCTGGCACCGATCAAACGCTCTCCCTTGAAGGTAAAAAGGTGATCTTGGTCGATGATGTGCTCTTTACTGGTCGAACCATTCGGGCTGCTCTAGATGCCTTGTTAGATTTTGGGCGTGCCGCTAAAATTGAACTGGTAATTTTCATCGACCGTGGACACCGTGAATTGCCAATCCGTGCTGATTATGTGGGCAAAAATATCCCAACGGCTCGCAGTGAGCAAATTCAGGTGAGAACGCAATATTATGACGGCGTGAATCAGGTCGCATTATTAACGGAAAATTGAACCTTTTAATCAAACATCGCTCTAACAGGCGGCTATTCTGTTTTCTCTTTTAATTAGGAAATAAAAATGAAATTAGTTTCAGTAAAATCTGCATTGATTGCTTTAGTTACCCTTTTATCCGTCGGGTTTACCAATGCCGAAGAACGTGTACTTGCAACGGTAGATGGTTATCCTATTTTACAAAGTCAAGTAGATCGTGCTTTAGGTAAGCGTGCGAAAAGTGAAGCCAACCGCAAAACTGCACTGGAAGATGTGATTAACGATTTTTTGGTGCAACGTGCCATTCAACAATCAGGCGTGAAAGTCAATTATGCCTATGTAGATCAAATGATTGAAAATATTGCGGCACAAAATGGCTTAACCTACGGGCAATTCTTAGATGCGTTGGATTATCAAGGCATTACGTTAAACCAATACCGCCAACAACTTGCCCATCAAATTATGATGGATCAAGTACGTCAACAAACCATTGGAGAAAGCTTACAACAGGTTGATCCACAACAAGTAGAAAGCCTAGCAAAACAGCTGATGACAACAGACAAAGCCAAAGGCAAATTAAATGCTATTAGCGATACGCAGTATAAAATTAGCCATATTTTGCTGAAAACCAACCCAATTTTGAATGATGCTCAAGCCAAAGCGAAGTTAGCAAACTTCGTTGCAGAGATGAATGTGGGTAAAATCAGTTTTGAACAGGTCGCAAGCAAGCACTCTGTGGATTACGCATCTGGTGCAGAAGGTGGTGATTTGGGCTGGAATTTCTTAGAAGCTTATGATCCTACTTTTGCGGCTGTGGCGAAAAAGAGTAAAACAGGAGTGATTTCTACCCCATTCAAATCGCAATTTGGGTGGCACGTGCTAAAAGTCACCGACACACGCAAAGCGGATCGTACTGAAGATGCTTATTTACAAAGAGCTTATCAGCAATTAATGAATCAACAAGCACAAGTGGCATCACAAAACTGGGTGCAAGCCCTTAAAAACAGAGCGGAGATTAAATATCTCCAATAATGAAAGCGATTTGGCGAGAACCCTGCAGTTGCGGGGTTCTTTGCTTTCCAAACTTTTATAGATTTTGCACTTTTTAGGCAAGATCTTACCCCTTGTAGGATATTCAATGAGTTCAAATTCCAAAAAACATTTAGGCCATACCGCCCGTAAACGCTTCGGGCAAAACTTTCTGCACGATCAAAATGTGATCCACAATATCGTGGCAGCCATCAACCCTAAAAACGATCAATTTTTACTGGAAATCGGGCCAGGTTTGGGGGCATTAACCGAGCCTGTGGCAGATTTAGTTGATCAACTGACTGTGGTTGAGCTAGACCGCGATCTTGCCGAACGCTTACGCCACCACCCATTTCTCAATCAGAAATTAACTATCATCGAACAAGATGCGTTACGTTTTAATTTCCGTGAATACTTTGAAAGCCTTGATTTACAAGGCAAAGGCGTGCGAGTGTTCGGCAACTTGCCGTACAATATTTCCACGCCGTTGATGTTCCATTTATTCAAATTCCACGATCTGGTGCAAGATATGCATTTTATGTTGCAAAAAGAAGTGGTTAAACGTTTATGTGCCGCCCCGAACAGCAAAGCTTACGGACGCTTAACAATTATGGCACAATACTATTGCCAAGTAATGCCCGTGCTGGAAGTGCCACCAACGGCATTCAAACCTGCCCCGAAAGTGGATTCTGCCGTGGTTCGCCTTGTGCCACATAAAATCTTGCCACACCCTGTAAAAGATGTGTATTGGCTGAACCGAGTCACGACCCAAGCCTTTAACCAACGTCGCAAGACCTTACGCAACGCCCTTTCTACGCTGTTTAGTCCGGAGCAACTGGAACAACTTGGGGTCGATTTAAACGCCCGAGCGGAAAATCTATCCATTGCAGATTACGCTCGTTTAGCTAATTATTTATGTGACAATCCCCCTAAGATTAATCATATTGAGCTAGATGAACTCACAGAAGATACCGAATAACCCCAACTCTCTACAAGGGGGTGAGAAAAACCACTTTTTTGCAAAAACATTATTTTTCTCCCCCCTTGAAATAATAAAGGCAGGAAAAATTTTCCTGCCTTTATTCATTTTTATTCTCACTAAAATTAGAGAATTTCTTTCGCTTTTGCTACCACGTTTTCAACGGTAAAGCCGAACAGTTTGAACAATTCGCCTGCTGGAGCCGATTCGCCGAAGCTGTTCATACCGACAATACGACCGCCAAAGCCCACGTATTTGTACCAGTAATCACTGATCCCTGCTTCGATGGCGACACGTTTAGTGATGTGGCTTGGCAAGACCGACTCACGATAGGCTTCATCTTGAGCGTCAAATACGTTGGTGCTTGGCATTGATACCACACGCACTTTGTAACCGTCTGCCGCAATCACCTCTGCCGCTTTCATCGCTAATTCCACTTCCGAACCGGTCGCAATCAAAATCAGATCAGGGTTGCCACAGCCACAGCAATCACGCAAGATATAACCACCACGAGCCACATTCGCCAACTGTTCAGGGGTGCGGTTCATTTGGGTTAAATTTTGACGAGTGAAAATCAAGGCACTTGGGCCTGTATTCTTCTCGACCGCCGCTTTCCACGCCACCGCAGATTCGACTTGGTCGCACGGTCGCCACGTATCCAAGTTTGGAATCAAACGTAACGCAGCGGTTTGCTCAACAGGTTGATGAGTTGGGCCGTCTTCGCCTAAACCGATAGAATCGTGGGTGTAAACAAAGAGAACACGCTGTTTCATCAACGCTGCCATACGCACTGCATTGTGAGCGTATTCCATAAATATCAAGAAGGTCGCACCGTACGGAATGAAGCCACCGTGAAGGGCGATACCATTCATAATTGCTGACATTCCAAACTCACGCACGCCGTAGTTTACATAGTTGCCGTCCACGTTGTAATCCGCACGAATTGGTTTAGAACCAGACCATAAAGTCAAGTTTGAGCTGGCTAAGTCTGCTGAACCGCCAAGGAACTCTGGCAATAATTTCGCATAGGCTTCAATCGCATTTTGCGAGGCTTTACGGCTGGCAATGTTCGCTGGATTCGCTTGTAATTGCTCGATAAAGGCTTGTGCATCTTTCGCCCAGTTTTCAGGCAGTTCGCCATTCACACGACGTTTGAACTCTTTAGCAAGTTCTGGGTAAGCGGTTTCATACGCCGCAAATTTTGCATTCCACGCTTTTTCAGCAATTTCGCCTTTGCCTTTGGCATCCCATTTTGCGTACACCTCTGCTGGGATCTCAAACGGTGCGTGTTCCCATTTTAGGAACTCACGACTTGCTGCAATTTCCGCATCACCTAGTGGTGCCCCGTGGCTATCGTGAGAGTTGGATTTGTTCGGCGAACCATAACCGATAATGGTTTTACAGATGATTAAAGTTGGGCGTTCCGTTTCGGCTTGAGCGTTTTCAATCGCAAATTTCACTTCGTCCGCATTATGTCCGTCCACACCACGAATAACGTGCCAGCCGTAAGATTCAAAACGCATTGCGGTGTCGTCTGTGAACCAACCGTCTACGTGTCCGTCAATCGAAATATTGTTATCATCATAGAACGCAATCAATTTGCCTAAGCCTAGTGTTCCTGCCAATGAACAAGCTTCGTGCGAAATGCCTTCCATTAAACAGCCATCGCCTAAGAAAGCATAGGTGTAGTGATTAACGACTTCGTGCCCTTCACGGTTAAATTGAGCCGCTAAGGTTTTTTCCGCTAATGCCATACCAACCGCATTGGTAATGCCTTGTCCGAGTGGGCCTGTGGTGGTTTCCACCCCTGGTGCATAACCGTATTCTGGGTGACCTGGGGTTTTGGAATGTAATTGACGGAATTGTTTTAAATCGTCAATCGAAAGGTCGTAGCCTGTAAGATGCAACAAGCTGTAAATCAACATTGAACCGTGTCCGTTGGAAAGGACGAAACGGTCGCGGTTTGCCCACGCTGGGTTATTTGGGTTATGTGAAAGGAAGTCACGCCATAACACTTCGGCAATGTCCGCCATACCCATTGGTGCCCCAGGGTGACCTGAATTGGCTTTTTGCACAGCGTCCATACTCAACACACGGATCGCATTAGCAAGCACTCTACGTTCTGTCATTTTTTGCTCCTAAAAATAGTAAAAAAACGTTTCGGATTTTACACTATTTTTAGCTCGCAAATAATAAAAAATTATCGACAATTCCTATAATGAAAATGGTTGAAATCCACAGGAAATTCGCATAGAATGCACGCTCTTTTTTGGTGCTGAGTTTATTCAGCGAATGTTAATACATATGGTATCAGACAGCCGAGTTGTATGCTCTGATGGCGATATGGCTTCTTTTAGAGGTTTTCTATAATGAAACAAGGTATTCACCCAAATTATGTGGAAATTACGGCAACTTGTTCTTGCGGTAATGTGATCAAAACTCGCTCAACAGTGGGTAAAGATTTAAACTTAGACGTCTGTGGCAACTGCCACCCGTTCTACACTGGTAAACAACGTGTTGTTGATACTGGTGGTCGTGTAGAGCGTTTCAACAAACGTTTCAGCATTCCAAGCAAAAAATAATTATTTATATAATAACAAACCCCACAAATGTGGGGTTTTTTCTATATCCTCTCAAATATGAAAAGAGAAATTACCCCTCAAGAGCATAAAGACATTTTATTAAAAATGTTAACTTTTTTTGACCAATTCTGTCAGAAAAATGATATTCGTTATTCCCTTGCTTATGGCACCATGCTAGGCGCTATTCGACATCAAGGGTTCATTCCTTGGGACGATGATATTGATCTATTCATGTTAAGAGAGGATTATGAAAAGCTCGCTCAATGCTGGAATAAGAACGGAAAATACAAGCTTTGGGAAATTATGAGTGAAGATAATTTCTTTATAAGTTATATTGCAAAGGTATTTGATACTGACACAAAATTGATCGAGACAACTCCTAATCATACTATTGATTATGGTGCCTATTTAGATATTTTTATTTTGGATGGAATTCCAAACACGCCAGAAAAACAAGTTCGCCATCTTAGAAAACACAAACTTTATAGAAAACTATTAACGCACTTCCATCGTCACGGGCAACTATTCAATAAAATAGCAACGTATTTTAGTTTTATTCCATCTACTTCATTCTTCATAAAAAAAATACACAATCTAAATCAACAATATAAAGATAGTGAATATGTTGCAACTTGTACGGCACCAGAAAAAATAATTGATAAGGCAATATACCGTAGAGAAGTGTTTGAAAATCTTATTTATATCCCTTTTGAGAGCTATCAATTCCCAATAGTAAAAGAGTACCACCAATGTTTAGAAAAATATTATGGTGATTATATGACTCCACCTCCACCTGAAAAAAGAGTTGGGCACAGAGTAAAGGTTTATGTCAATGACTAAAATTATTAAGCTTTTTTGCAGTATTTTGAATATACCTGAACATCACATCTCAGGCACTCAAATTATTGGTGGCATGACCAATAATAATTATCTTATTACAACCAATAATAAAGAAAAATATGTACTTCGATTATCTGGGCAGAATTCAAACCTACTAATAAATCGGCAATATGAATTTGACAATGTAAAATCTTTATTATCTCTTAACATTTCTCCTGATATCATATTTTATGATGTAGAAAATGGTCACAAAATAACAAAATATATTGAATCTTCTCAAACGCTTTCTCCTTATTCAATTTCACGATATATCCCAGAAATTACTGAGCATTTGAATAAGTTACATAATTCAGAAATAAAATTCAACAATGAATTCAATTTTCTAGCTGAGTACCTGAAATATAGAAATATTATTAATAAAAGGAACATTGAAATTGACACTGAATTTCTTCAAATAGAACAGAAATTTCTCAATCTATATAATGTATTACTTGATTATGGTATTAGCCTAGCACCTTGTCATAATGATCTTGTTGCTGAAAACATATTAGTTGTTGAACACGAAACAAATGATACTCAATCTAAAAAGCAAATATTTTTTATTGATTGGGAATATTCTGGCATGAATGATCCCATGTGGGATATCGCTGCTTTATTTCTAGAATCTAATTTCACTGCTAGAAATGAAGATCTGTTTCTTTCCTACTATTTCAGAGATCTATCACAGGAAGAACTAAAGATAAAAAAACAGCAAATTCACATTTATAAAATATTACAGAATCAACTTTGGTATTTATGGACATTAATTAAAGAACAAGGTGGGGACGATTTTGGTAATTATAAGCAGAAACGTTTACTATCATCAAAAATGTTATACACAGACTATATAAAGGCATACTCATGATACAAAAAAATAAACTTGGTATTTCGTTAGGACTACTATCCGGATTATTATGGGCTATTTATCTATTTCTATTAGATAGAAGCTACAGTGAGACTGTTTATAGCATATTCTTTTCCTCTCTAATACTATTCTTATTAAATGAGTTTTTTGCATTAATTTGGCTCACTTTAGTTTATCGCGGGAAAAATATATCTGGTTTATTACCTCATAGAAACACTATTGGGAAACGATGGTGGTTTTTCTCTATTTCACCCATTGGTACGTTGTTCTATATTTTGGCGATAATTATTGCAGACTCTGTGACAGTTTCTGTCGTTTCATCTATTTATCCGATATTAGCCGTTTTTCTAACTAGACTGATCCTAGATAGAAAAATCACCTTATTCCATTATTTCTTAGCCATGCTTTCATTCTCAGGCATTCTATTATTTTCATTAAATGGATTAACTGATATCAATGTTAATTTTTATGGCGTATTATTCTCATTGATATGTGCTTTTTGTTGGGCTGGTGAATCTATATTATGTCGCTATTATGCCGAAGTAAATATTGATACTGATTTATTACTCTCAGTAAAATACATTGTTTCTGTCATTATTGGAATTTTAATATTCTTTATTTATCTTTTTAACAATCCATCAATTAATCTTTCACTTATTTTTGAGTATAAATGGCTATTTTTTATAGCTATCATTAGCCTACTATCTTACTTATTCTATTACAGAGCAATAGGTACTATTGGCTCTGTTTATGCATTAAATTTAAATATCACTTATGTTTTCTGGACAATAGTATTTACTGCATTATCAACAGGCGTATCCATATACTCGATACTCGGTTCAGCAGCCATTTTACTTTCTATTTTTTTAATCTCAACACAAAAGGACAATGTATGAATGCAATCATTTTAGCTGCTGGCTTAGGATCTCGATTTAAAGAGCATACTAAAAATAACCACAAAGCTCTTTTTCCTATTAAGGGTGAACCGAATCTAGAAAGAACTATAAAATATCTTAAACAAGCCAATATTAATGAGATCTATATCGTCACGGGTTATCTCTCACATTTGTTTGATTTTTTAGCTGATAAATATGGATGTAAGCTAATTTACAATGAGAGTTTTTCAAATAAGAACAATATGTACTCATTTAAAAAAGCAATCTCCTATTTCTCTAACTCTTTTGTGATTGATTCAGATGTTGTCTTATTCGAAAATGTCTTTGAAAAACCTATCAACTACGATAAAAGTTATTATTTTCTTATAGAAAGATATAAAACAAAAAATGAATGGGTTCCAAATATTAACGCCTCTAATCAAATTACAGACATAGTTATTTCTTCTGAAAATAAACCCTCACTATTAGGTATATCCTATTGGAGTCAAAAGGATTGTGATAAAATTAAAGATGAATTTAATCTTATTACAGAAGATCAATTTTTGAATTCCTCTTTATATTGGGACGATATTCCAAGAAAAATAATTGATAAACTTAATATTGAAGCTATTTTTTTAGAAAAAAGTACGGCAACGGAATTAGATACTTTCGAAGATTATGAATTCATCTTATCTCATCAATCATCATGAACTTTTCCTCCCTCAAACTCTTCCTCGATGTCACTCAATCAGGAAGTTTTATTCGCACAGCCGAGAAAAATCATATGAGTGCCTCCACACTCTCTCGCCATATTCAACGAATGGAAGATGAGCTAGGACAGCCTCTATTTTTGCGAGATAATCGCCAAGTTGTTCTTACCGATGCTGGCGAGAAATTTCGGCTGTTTGCGGAGCAAAGTTGGGCAAATTGGCAGCATATTCAACGCCAACTTTCACCCCATCATCAAGAGCTTGAAGGCGATCTTCGTCTATTCTGCTCAGTTACTGCCTCATATAGCCATTTACCCAAAATTTTGGAGCGATTCCGCCAACGTTACCCGAAAATTGAGATCAAACTCAGCACAGGCGATCCGGCAAAAGCCTTGCAAGTCGTTCAATCTTTACAAGCCGATCTCTCCCTAACTGGCAAACCAGAACTGCTACCGAATAATATTGCTTTTCACTATATTGATGACATTTCGCTTTCAATGATTGTGCCACGAGTAGCTTGTCTAGCGACCCAGCTACTCCAGCAACAGCCGATTGATTGGCAACAAATTCCGTTTATCTTGCCCGTTGAAGGCCCTGCTCGCAAGCGGATAGAAAGTTGGTTCAAAGCACAAAAAATACGTGAACCGAAGATATATGCGACCGTTGAAGGGCACGAAGCGATCCTGCCGATGGTTGCCGTGGGTTGTGGCGTAGCATTGTTGCCTGATGTGGTGGTGCAACAAAGCCCAGTGAGCAACCAAGTATCCTATTTTTCGTTGCCTGTTCCTATTCAGCCCTTTGAATTGGGTATTTGCGTACAACAAAGACGCTTACAAGAGCCGATTATTCAAGCCTTTTGGCAACTATTATCTGATTTAGATTAAATCCTCCACTCAAAATTCTGTTAAAATACCTCGTTTTCTGAATGTCGATTGTATTAGGAGAAAAAATGAAAATTGTTGAAGTTAAACACCCATTGATTAAACACAAAATTGGGTTAATGCGTGCTGCTGAGGTCAATACTAAAGATTTCCGCCAATTAGCGACCGAAGTCGGTAGCCTACTCACTTATGAAGCCACCAAAGATCTCGAAACTGAAAAAGTAACGATTGACGGCTGGAATGGCCCAGTAGAAATTGACCGCATCAAAGGTAAAAAAGTCACGGTAGTGCCTATTTTACGTGCGGGTTTGGGAATGATGGATGGCGTGTTAGAGCATATTCCAAGTGCGAGAATTAGCGTGGTCGGGATTTACCGCAACGAAGAAACCCTTGAGCCTGTGCCTTATTTCACTAAATTAGCCAATGATGTGGAAGAGCGTTTAGCGATTATTGTCGATCCAATGCTTGCCACAGGTGGTTCAATGATTGCCACCATTGATCTGCTCAAAAATGCAGGCTGTAAACAAATTAAAGTCTTAGTGCTGGTTGCTGCCCCAGAAGGGATTAAAGCTCTTGAAAAAGCTCATTCTGATATTGAACTTTACACCGCTGCGATTGATAGCCATTTAAACGAACACGGCTACATCATTCCTGGTTTAGGTGATGCTGGCGATAAGATTTTCGGCACGAAATAACGTAAATGGGTGGCAGATGCCACCCGTATTTCCATTAACTTAATGACAAGGGGGTGAAAAACTCAGTGATTTTGCAAAATATCATTCCTACCAGCTCCCCCCTGCACCGCCACCGCCTGTGCTGCCGCCACCAAAGCCGCCACTTGAGCCACCGCCGAAGCCGTCACCACCAGAACCGAATCCACCGCCAAAACCACCACGGCGAGCAGTGTGAATAATTCGTTCCGCTTGGCGTGGGCTGATATAAACGCCTCCCCGTTGGGCATTGATGAAAAACAGGAAGATGATCAACGCAAAGAACAGAAACATCATCAACTCTTGCGGATCAAATTCGGACTCCTCTGTTTCAGGAGCTGGTGCGTATTCGCCTTGGGTTGCCGCAATAATCGAAGACAAGCCTTTTGCAATGCCTTGAGCGTACAAATTCTGTTTGAAATACGGCGTAATGTCGTTGCGAATAATAGACGAAGCGATCGCATCGGGCAGTGCCCCTTCTAGCCCACGCCCTGTGGCAATAAACAATTTGCGATCGTCTTTGGCGATAAGCAATAACACGCCATTGTTCTCTTTCGCTCGCCCAATCCCCCATTGATTGAACAGATTATGGCTATAACTAGACACCGCTTCGCCGTGCGTGGTCGGTACAATCACGACCGCAATTTGCGAGCTGGTTTTGCGTCCGTAATCCGCCAAGGCATTTTCTAAGGTTTGCCACTCGGCTTGGGTCAGCGTGCGAGTGTAGTCCGACACATAGCGAAAAGGCTTCGGCACATTCGGATAATTTGCCCACAGATTCAGACTAAACAGCCACAAAATGGCGACATAACACCAAGAAAATCGTCTCATCATTTGATCACCACGCTATTTGGTAATTCGTCCACATCATCGGGCTGAATCGGAAAATGGGCCGCCAAGGCATTTTCCACTTCCGCAATCGCTAAACAGACCGCTTGGGTGTAATTTCCCTGTTGGCAATTTTGTTTCATTGCCTGATAAACGGCTTGCCAGAAGGCATCGCCCACCTGTTGATGAATGCCCTCATCGCCCACCACCGCCACCAAATGCGGTTTAAAACAGAGATAGATCAACACGCCATTACGCTCTGCCGTGGCTCGCATTTCTAGCTCGTCAAACAACTGGTCGGCTCGTTCAATCGCCGATAATCCCTTGTGTTTTCTCGCTAGTTTCCGCTCAACCACCACTCGCAGTTCCGCAGATGTTCGTTGCTCCAACTGCGAAATTGCTTGTTCAATTTTGGCAGTATCAATCGGCAACGGACGTGATAAAAATGAAAATAATCGCATATTTTGTAGGATGGGCTTTAGCCCATCTATAAAGACAAAATGAAAAGTGATGGGCTAAAGCCCATCCTACATAAATAACAGAAACTAGTTAAAATTTACCACAGGGGCTTTGTCCGCACCTAAATCTGCCTTGAATTGTGGTTTCGCTTTAAAGCCAAAAATCATTGCCGCCAATTTAGTTGGCATTTGACGCACTTGCTTGTTGTACTCTTTCACCGCTCCGTTGAAGTTGTTACGCTCCACATTGATACGGTTTTCCGTGCCTTCAATTTGGGCTTGTAGGTTTAAGAAACCTTCGTGAGCTTTCAACTCTGGGTATTTTTCCACGCTCACCAATAGGCGAGAAAGTGCCGAATTTAAGCCGTTTTGAGCTTGTTGGAACTGTGCCATTTGCTCTTCGGTGGCGTTGGTTGGATCAATTTTCGTTTGCGTGGCTTTCGCACGAGCCTCGATCACATTCGTGAGCGTTTCTTTCTCGAAATTAGCTTGACTTTTCACGGTATTGACCAAATTCGGAATCAAATCCGCACGGCGTTGGTAGGCAGATTCCACGTTCGCCCACACAGAATTGATGTCTTCTTCTGCTTTCACTAAACTGTTATAACTGTTGCTCAAGGTGATGCCACCAAACACCGCCACCACAGCCAACACAATAATCACAATCCACTTTTTCATTGGTTTTTCCTTCTAAGTTATGCCCAAAATGGGCGGGAGAATATTGCACGAAACCTGTGCAAATTAGACCTTTTCGCTGACGTTTTCACGACTTTTGCTAAAGACACGATCTTTTAACACGCCAAGCAACTCCTGTCTGACCACAGAAAGTGCAGGGCGTTCATTTTGCTGAAATGCCACAGGACGACAAAATTCCATTGCCTTGATACCAAGCCGTGCGGTCAGCAAGCCAACGCCAATCCCTTGGGCGGCTCGCATTGAAATTTTCGCTGTCAGATTTTGCGAGAAAAATTCGCTGCCCATATCGGTCGCAATTTCAGTCGCTCCTGCAAATGCCATATTGGTTAGCACCATACGGAAAAGGCGTAAACGGCTAAAATAGCCCAATTCCATTCCGTACGCACGGGTAATTTTATTGACTAAGGCAATATTTCGCCACGCCACGAGTAGCATATCGACCAACGCTAACGGGCTGACCGCCACAATCACCGCATTTTCCGCCGCACTTTGGCTGATGAGTTTTTTCACTTGTTTATCAATCGGTTGCAGTACTGTATGGCTAAATAACGTCAGTACTTCGTGGCTGTTGTAGGCATCATCTAACTGCGAAAGCCAACGCTGTTCCGCTTGCTCCAATGCTGGTGTTTTGCGTAATTGGCTCAAGGTATTTTTGCAGATTTTTGTGGCAATCTCCCCCCTTGCATTTGGGGCATCGAGCCACATTTGCTGACTGGCTTGTTGCTGTTGATGATGTTTGCGAAGCCAAACCAACTTCCGCCATTCGTTGATGATCGCTCCCACGCCCGCCACACTCACGCCGAAAAAGGCAATCGCAAAGGCAAAATAGATCCATTGGCGAGCTTGGAAGGTGTCAATCAGCCATTGCACCGATTGGGCAAAGGTCGCCAAACCAAGCAAAATCAATGCACCTAAAAATAGCCGCCCCCAAAGGCGAGTCGGTTTCAGGCTTTGCTCAATAATCAGTTCTGGCTCAACGGTGTTGGCATCTGGCGTGATCTCAACGGTGGTTTCATCAAATTCCTGTTTGGCTTGATGAGTATCGTGTGTGATCGGTTCTTCTTCGTTGAAAATGCGTTTTTGCATAATAGAATAAGTGCGTTTAGGCTTTCCAAATAACGTGATATTCGCGATTTTCCGCATCATGTGAAATTAAAAAACGAGCGAAAATATCGTCCATTTCATCTTGTTCATTGACCAAACCAACCCAAACTTCCGCAAAAGCGTCTGGGTCAATCAAGGTACCAATTTCATCATCCCAACTGTCGCTAGTTTCAACCATTTCCACTGCGCCACGCTCTTCAAATTGCAAATTGAACAGCAGAATATCAGCAGGATCGAGATGTTCACCTGCCATTTCCAAGAAAATATCGTAAGCAATATCAATCGCTTCATCAGGCGTAAGCTTTGTTGTCATTATTGTTCCTTAAAAAGTGAGAATTTTATCTGCGGACATCGTCCAATCAGCAAGTTCGCTCAATGTACCGATTTCCACTCCGTCAGCAAGCGGTAATTCCGTGATACCACGGGCATTGGTGCAGGTTTTGCACAGTTTGACCGCTGCTCCTTGAGCTGTCAGAATTTCCAGCATTTGTTGAGCATGATAACTTTCTGTTGGATTCTGCTTAGCAAGTCCTGCTGTCACAGCATCAGACATCAAAAACAGTTTTAACTCTGCTTGATGTTGCTCTTGAATTTGCAGCGCTAAACGTAACGCACTGAAAAACGTTTCATTGCCATAGGGCGCTGCGTTGATAATAAACAGCAATTTTTGCATAACGATATCCTCTGCAAGGGGGTGAGAAAAAGTAAGATTTTGCAAATTTCAGGGCAGATTTTTTCTGCCCCAAAAGGTGACGTTAACCTACCCACACAAATTTGGCGATAAACAGTAAGGAAACTACTGCCACCGCAGGGGTAATCTCTTTGATTCGTCCTGTCGCTAATTTCATCACACAGTAGCTGATAAAGCCGAAGGCGATCCCTTCGGTGATCGAATAGGTAAACGGCATCATTGCGGTGGTGATGAAGGCTGGTGTGGCTTCGGTTAAATCATCCCATTTCACTTCAATCAGGCTTGATGCCATTAAAATGCCTACGAAGACCAATGCACCTGCGGTGGCATAAGGCGGCACAACGGCTGCCAATGGCGAGAAGAAAATGGTAAGCAAGAACAACACGCCGACAACCACTGCTGTCAATCCTGTGCGACCGCCCACCGACACTCCCGAACCGCTTTCAATGTAGGTAC
The DNA here is from genome assembly GCA_030528525.1 of Pasteurellaceae bacterium. Lineage (GTDB taxonomy): Bacteria > Pseudomonadota > Gammaproteobacteria > Enterobacterales > Pasteurellaceae > JAUMYT01. Next base: position 49,315 of record JAUMYT010000007.1, on the reverse strand, counting down.
TGATGGCAGACGTTCCCATATAGGAACCTGCCATTGCACTCACGCTGTCCACATATAATGCTTGTTTCATTTTCGGGAAACGGCCTTTTTCGTCCGCAATGCCTGCTTTGTTGGTCACCGCAATCAAGGTGCCTGAGGAGTCAAACAAGTTGACTAACATAAAGGAGAAAATAATGCCAAGCAAGGCGGTGTCTAACGCCCCTGCAATATCCACTTGACCGACCACCGCTTCAAGACTTGGTGGGGTTGAAATCACACCGTTAAAGCTCACTTCAGGATCGAACCATAAGGCTAAGCCTGTCACTACCACGATCGAAACCAACACGCCCGAATGAATACCACGTGCAGCAAGAGCCACGATAATAAAGAAGCCCAAAATGCCCATCAGCACTTTTGGATCGTGCAGTTCGCCCAAGGCGACAAGCGTCGCAGGGTTTGCCACCACTAATCCCATATTTTTAAAGCCGATGAGTGCAATAAACAAGCCGATCCCTGCTCCAATTCCCACACGCAAACCGAGCGGAATGGCAGACATAAACCAGTAGCGAACTTGCAAGACGGTCAGCACAAACAGCCCGACCGATCCCCAGAAAATCGCCCCCATTCCTGTTTGCCACGAGTAGCCGAGTTTTTGTACTACCACAAACGCAAAAAAGGCGTTTAATCCCATCGCTGGGGCAAGAGCAATCGGCAAATTACTGAATAAGCCCATTGCAATCGTGCCGAACGCCGCAATTAAACAGGTGGTGACGAATACCACTTGGGTATCCATTCCTGCCACGCCAAGAATGGACGGATTGACGAATACAATGTACACCATTGTGAAAAAGGTGGTGATCCCCGCCACAATTTCGGTTTTCACCGTCGTGTCTTTTTGTTTCAATTGAAAGAGTTTTTCTAACATACAGTTTCCTTAGGTAATTAAAATCGCATTCTAATCAAGGCAATTTTAAAAGACAAATAGTTAGAGAGTTTTGATCTATAAGGAAAAGACAGAGTAAAAGTTGTCTTAAGTTAAGACATGAAGAGTGAAATTGGTTTATATTCAATTCATTAGGAATGTATGACGTCATTTATAGAAAATTAAATCGAGTTAAAATAGATAAAATCAATTATCCATTTTAACCCGTATATTATGTTATCTTATCTCGCCATTGGGTTCACTTTCGCTCTCTGCACTTTTTCATAAGCCGCCAGCAGTTTTTGGTGAGCTTTTAGGCTTTCCAAACTTTCATCGGCACCTTGCAAGCCGTGGAATGGGTTGCCGCCTTGTAGGGCAGACCACGCCGCATTAACTGCTTCACTGCCGTACATTTTCTCAAACACCATTCGGTATTGTTCAGGTTCACGGTTTTCGTCTAGGAATAATTCGATCGACTGAATTAAGCAACGGTAATAGTTGTTGCGTTCGGCACTAAACACGCTGGCGTTCATATTGGCTGTCCAGTTCGCCCAATCTAACGCTTCTTCTAAATTACCAAGAGCCAAATGGAGCATTGATTTCAGCTCGCCAATTCGCAAGGTTTGCATTGCTGAGCCTTTTTCCGCCACGATGCCTAAAAATTCACGCACACGGGTCATATCATCAATGCTTTGTTCGTCTAATTCGTCCAACAATTCTTGATATGTTTCACGATCGTGGTGGAAATACGGCAGATCGAGCAGAATTTCACGCCAATCCATTCCCATATTGTTATTGGCGTAAATCAAGTCGTCTGATGGATAAATGTTCGACATTCCTGGGGCTAAAATTCGGCAAGCGTACACGCCTAAATGCTCATAATCCATAATGTACACTTCTTGCTCGTATTTGTTGAAAATCGCCATCAGGTTGGCAAATTCTTGCTCTGTCGTGCCAGAGAAATCCCAATGGACGAACTCGTAATCGGCTTTAGATTTGAACAGATCCCACGAAATCAGACCGCTTGAGTCGATGAAATGGGTTTCTAAGTTGGCGTGATCGGCAACATCATCATTATTGAAAGACGGTGGGGCGAACACGTCTAAATCTTTCAATCCACGACCTTGTAGCAATTCAGTCACGGTACGTTCAAACGCCACTTGGAAATTTGGATGTGCACCAAATGAGGCAAAACAAGTCCCGTTGTTGCGGTTGAGTAAAATCACGCAGATTACAGGGAATTCGCCGCCGAGTGACGCATCGTAGCAGAGAATCGGGAAGCCTTCTTCTTCCAATTTTTCAATAGAGGCTTTGATGGTTGGATAGCCGTCAATCACGCTTTGCGGAATTTCTGGCAGGCTGATCGCTTCGGTGATGATGCGGTTTTTCACAAAACGCTCGAACACTTCCGATAAGCCTTGCACACGGGCTTCGTTTTTGGTGTTGCCCGCTGACATTCCGTTTGACACGAACAAGTTAGCGATAATGCTTTGTGGAATATAGACGGTTTGGTTGTCTGATTGGCGAGTGTACGGCAGAGCGACAATGCCACGATCGTAATTGCCCGATTGCAGATCGACCAACAGATCGGGGGTGAGATCGCCGTTTGGATCGAAATAATCACGCAAGAACGGATCTAAAATGCCGTCTGGCAAGGTTTCTTCGTCTTCAATCGCAAACCATTTTTCAGACGGATAATGCACAAATTCTGCTTCTGACATCGCTTTGCCAAGATAGAAATCCGCCCAGAAATAGTTGCTGGAAAGACGCTCAAAATATTCGCCCAAAGCCGATGCGAGAGCCGCTTTTTGCGTTGCCCCTTTGCCGTTGGTAAAACATTGCGGGCAATCTTTATCCCGAATATGCACCGACCAGACATTTGGCACAGGGTTTAGCCACGAGGCTTCTTCAATGTTAAAGCCTAAGGCTTTCAGTTTGGTTTGGAAATTATTGATGCTATCTTCAAGGGCGGCATCTTTACCCGTGATAAAGGTTTGGCTCATTCGTTATTCTCTGAGGATCAAAAAAAGGGGGCTATTCTAGCAAACAAATTGCAAGAATTTGCAAAAAGTTGCGAGAAAATCCCCCCTTGTTGTCGACCCTGAGATCAGATTGGACAAATTAGGCTGATTTGGTTGCGTAGAAACGATTTAAATCGTTTTTAATTAAAACTAAAGCCGCACCAATCAATAAAATATCTTTAAAAATGAATGCATCAAAACCAAGTTGTGGCAACATACTTAGCGTAACAACCGCAGTGCCTAAGACTAATACGCCACCTAAAATCCCCCAAAGTGGGCGACTGAATCCAAGGATTAAACTGATATATGCAAGACCTTCAACGACACCTAAGAAATAGCTAGCTCCGTGGTAGCCAAATAAATCATATAAGAAGTTAAGCCAAGTTGGTGAGATCATTGGTTTTAAAATTTCTACTTCAAAATCAAACCATTTCATTGTACCAAATACGAGAAAAATAATGATTACCGAAAGGCGTAACGCTACCATATCAAGGTTAGAGTGACGGAATTGATCTAAAAGTTTTTGCATTTTAAGCTCCATAAAATAAAGGGAAATGAATAAAAAAGTTTAAATTGAGTGCTTTTGACGGAGCATAAGTCGGTTTCTTACAAAGATTTTGCAAAATTTCAAATTTTTTTATTCTATTGTGGCTAGAATGTTAAGAAGGGAGAAGAAAGGTGGCTAATTTCTAGGATAAAGTCTGCGACTGTGAATGATGGTAATAATATAAATGTCGTCTTCAATTTGTTGGTAAATAATACGATAACCACGGCAAAATGTTTCTCTTGTGCCATCTTCTCGTGGTTTACCTAGCTTGGGCATAAAGGCTATCAAGTCAAACTTGGCTTGGAGATCTTCCAGTAAGACTGCAGCACTTGTCCAATGCCCAGTGAAGCTCGCAACGGATTGCATAATTTCTTGGATATTTTCCGCCGCATCAATGGATAAACGCCAATGGTTAGCCATATATGGTTTCTCGTTGAGAAGCTTGTTCTTGTTCCCGTTGCTCCTGCTCTAAACGAGCAAGTAACGCTTTCATTTGATATTGAAATTCAGCTTTGCTCAACACTCTGCCTGCTTTGATATCTTCTTTCCCTTTACGGATTTTTTCTGCTAGAAATTCATCATAGCCTGGCTCTTTAGTTAGCATTTTTCTTCTCCTAGAGGATAGTTCTTATTTATTTTTATTCTAGGCAACTCCCTAGAGTTTGTCTATTCGCAGTATATCGTTTGTTTCCCCTCACTGGTACAATTAATCTCTATTTTTGCGATCGTGATCGTAAAAAACGATTGTGCTACTTGACATTCTCATTGATAGGCGTTCCCCTATTTTTAGCATTTTGGCGGGTGATTCAGAGATATTTGATTTTGCAAAAACTCGCCCAAATCACCCCTCGTTGTGAAATTAAACGGTAATATCCTTCCTTCAGCAAAATCTGTAAAAATTTTCACAAACTCACCGCTTGTTTAGGGTAAAATCGGGCAATTTTTTAGATTCAGGTAAGAAAATATGCGACAGGCAGAATTATTGGTCAATGTGACACCGAGCGAAACACGGGTGGCATTGCTGGAAGACGGGATTTTAAAGGAAGTCCATATTGAGCGAGAAGCTAAGCGGGGTATTGTCGGCAATATTTATAAGGGCAAGGTGACGAGAGTGTTGCCAGGTATGCAGTCGGCATTTGTGGATATTGGTTTAGAAAAAGCGGCGTTTTTGCACGCCTCTGACATCGTTTCCCACACCGAATGTGTCGATGAAAATGAGAAAAAGCAGTTCGTGGTCAAAAACATCAGCGAATTGGTGCGAGAAGGGCAGGATATTGTAGTGCAGGTGGTCAAAGATCCGCTCGGTACCAAAGGGGCAAGGCTCACGACCGACATTACCTTGCCTTCTCGCTATTTAGTTTTTATGCCTGAAAACAGTCACGTGGGTGTATCGCAACGGATTGAAAGCGAGGCGGAGCGAGAGCGATTGAAAGCCTTAGTCGAGCCGTACTGCGATGAATTAGGCGGTTTTATCGTGCGAACGGCGGCGGAAGAAGTGAGCGAAGAAAGTTTGCAACAAGATGTTGCGTTTCTCAAACGGCTGTGGCGAAAAGTGTTAGAGCGTAAAGCAAAATATCCAACTAAATCAATGCTCTATGGCGAGTTGGCATTGGCTCAACGGGTGTTGCGTGATTTCGTTGGCACGCAGATCAAATCGATTCAAATTGACTCTAGAACCACCTTCGAGCAAGTCAAAGAATTTTTGAGCGAATTTATGCCTGAACTGACCCAAAACGTCAGCCTTTATAATGGCACGCAACCGCTGTTTGATGTGTATCGGGTGGAAGATGGCATTCAAAAAGCCCTTGATAAACGAGTGGAACTGAAATCGGGCGGTTATCTGATTATTGAGCAGACCGAGGCGATGACAACCATTGACATCAACACGGGGGCATTTGTGGGGCATCGCAATTTGGCTCACACCATTTTCAACACCAATATTGAAGCGACCCAAGCCATTGCTCATCAACTGCAACTGCGAAATCTTGGCGGCATTATCATCATTGATTTTATTGATATGCAGGAAGAAGAGCATCGCCTGCGAGTGTTGGAATCGCTTGAACAGGCATTGAAAGGCGACCGAGTGAAAACCAATGTAAACGGCTTTACTCAGCTTGGGTTGGTGGAAATGACCCGCAAACGCACCCGTGAAAGTTTAGAGCGTGTATTGTGCTGTGATTGCTCTTCGTGCAAAGGGCGTGGCACGATCAAAACCGTGGAAACCATTTGCTACGAGATTTTGCGAGAAATCGTGCGAGTGCATCATCTCTACCGTTCGGAGCGTTATGTGGTGTACGCATCACGCAATGTGGGGGAGTATTTGATCAACGAAGAATCCCACGCCTTACTTGCTGAATTAGAAGTGTTCTTAGGTAAAAAAGTCGAAATTAAAATCGAGCCGTATTACCACCAAGATCAGTTTGATGTGGTGGTGATGTAATTTCCAAGCAGTGATTTTGCAAAATCTCAGCTTTTCTCACCCCCTTGTCATCTATGATATAAAAGGAAGAGTATGAAAAGTTGTGCTTTTTTTAGGCTAATCTGCACAAAAAAAACGCATTTTAGGCAATAAAAAGCTTGCAAAATATAGGGGGGGGCTTAGAATGCCCACCGTCTTTGACTTGGTTCAAGACGTGTAAATTTTTGGAGCAATCCAACCACTTTTTTTGACTCATTATTTGGAGAAAACGTAGATGAAAAAATGGGCCGTGGCTTTAACTTCTGGTATGGTAATGTTTGGTGCAAATGCAATGGCGAATCAAACGGTTCACCTTTACACTTGGACTGAATATGTGCCTGAAGGTTTGTTAGATCAATTTACCAAAGAAACTGGCATTAAAGTTGAAGTTTCTACCCTTGAATCAAACGAAACAATGTATGCGAAATTAAAGATTCAAGGTAAAGACGGTGGTTACGATGTGATCGCACCAACCAACTACTTTGTGTCAAAAATGGCACGTGAAGGGATGTTAATGGAGCTTGACCACAGTAAATTACCTGTGATTCAAGACTTAAACCCAGACTGGTTAGACAAACCTTACGATAAAGGCAATAAATACTCTTTACCACAATTATTAGGTGCACCAGGTATTGCGTTTAATACTGACGAGTACAAAGGTGATAAATTCACCTCTTGGGCGGATTTATGGAACGCAGACTTTAAAGGTAAAGTACAACTGTTAGACGATGCACGTGAAGTATTCAACATTGCGTTGTTAAAATTAGGCAAAAGCCCGAACACCACCGATCCTGCTGAAATCAAAGCCGCTTACGAAGAGTTGTTAAAATTACGTCCAAACGTATTGGCATTCAGTTCTGACAACCCAGCGAACTCATTCATTTCAGGCGAAGTGAGCGTGGGTCAATTATGGAACGGCTCTGTGCGTATTGCGAAGAAAGAGCAAGCCCCTGTCGATATGGTGTTCCCGAAAGAAGGCCCAGTGCTTTGGGTGGATAACTTAGCGATTCCATCGAATGCGAAAAACGTTGATGCGGCTCATAAGTTAATCAACTACTTGTTAAGTGCACCAGTGGCAGAAAAATTAACCTTAGAAATCGGTTATCCAACTTCTAACGTGAAAGCCTTGCCAAATCTTCCGAAAGAAATTACCGAAGATCCAGCCATCTACCCAACGTCAGAAGTATTGCAACAAAGCCAATGGCAAGATGATGTGGGCGATGCGATTGAGCTTTATGAAAAATACTATCAACAATTAAAAGCAGCAAAATAATAATCTTGCATTAATATATCAGACCCTAAGGATAGTTATCCTTAGGGTTTTGTTGTTTATAGCTCATAAAGAGTGGGAGTTCTATATTGCTTTTAAAACTTATGCTACAATTCAGCCCTAATTAACTTGGTGAAAAGAGATGATGAATATCCGTTTAAACCTGATTTTATTACTGATTGTTGCGGTCTTAATTGGTTGGTATTTTAGCCAGAAAAACACTGATAATTTGGGGTTAGCTGATTTAATTAAACGTGAAGGTGCGCCTGAATATCAAGGTACACGAGTACAAACAATGGTTTATGATTTAAGTGGGAAACCACAGTATTTCGCTCAAGCAAGAAAAATCCAGCATTATGAAGGCACGGAGCGTACCGAATTTTTACAGCCGTTGTTAAATTTATTCGATCCTGAGACGACACTTAAGCAGTGGCAAATCAGTGCAGATAAAGCTGAAATCAACAAAGACAAAATTTTGATATTAACCGGCAATGTAAAGTTGAAGAATTTGGAAGAGAATACACGTTTAAGTGCCATTGAAACACAGCAACTTTTGATTAACTTAACTACGCAAGATATTGAAACAGAACAAGTGGTGAAATCAGAAGGTATGGGCTTTATTAGTACTGGCACTGGATTGTCGGGCAACTTGAAAAAGCAGACAGCTACCTTAAAACGTGATGTCAAAACACACATTGCCCCCTCGGTGATTAAACCTTAACCATCCTCTTCTTAATAAAGGAAGACTATGAAACTACTTAAAAATGCCCTCTTATTTGGTGCTTGTTTAGTATTTACTCAACAAGCTTACGCTTTGAAAGGCGATACGGAACAGCCGATTCACATTGATTCAGGCAGTCAATCCCTTGATATGGAAAAAAATGTATTAGTACTCACTGACAATGTGGTGATTACTCAAGGCTCAATTAAAATCAATGCAGCAAAAGTCACCATTACGCGTCAAGAAGGGAAAAAAGAGAAAATTGATGCCCAAGGCTCACCTGTGCATTTTCAACAAATGATGGATAACGGTAAGCCAGTGCAAGGTAAAGCCAACCGTGTGCAGTACGATCTTGGTACGGAATTTTTGACCTTAATCGGTAATGCTGAATTAAAGCAGCTTGATAGCTTTATTCAAGCTGAACGTATTACTTACGATGTGAAAAAGCAGCAATTGAAAGCGAGTAGTGGGCAAAAACGCCGTGTAAAAACTGTGCTGATGCCAGCCCAATTGCAAGAAAAATCTAACCGAAACAGTCCATTGAAAAAATAGTAGAGTATCGAATGCCAACGCTGTACGCAGAACATTTAGCTAAAAGTTACAAAAGCCGCCAAGTGGTAAAAGACGTGAGTTTAAACGTCAAGGCAGGCGAAATTGTGGGATTGCTCGGCCCGAATGGGGCAGGGAAAACCACGACATTCTATATGGTGGTTGGTCTTGTTCGCCACGATCAAGGTAAAATTCGTATTGATGATCGGGACATCAGCGTTCTGCCGATGCACGAGCGAGCCAAACAGGGCATTGGCTATTTACCGCAGGAAGCCTCGATTTTCCGCCGTTTAAGTGTTTACGACAACCTAATGGCGGTATTGCAAATTCGCAAAGATTTAAACGATAAACAGCGAAAAGCCAGAGCCGATGAGCTGATTTCTGAATTTCATATCGAACATATTCGCAACAGCCTTGGGCAGTCGCTTTCCGGGGGGGAACGCCGCCGTGTGGAGATTGCTCGTGCGTTAGCGGCTAATCCGCAGTTTATTTTGCTAGACGAGCCATTTGCAGGGGTCGATCCGATTTCGGTCATTGACATCAAAAAGATCATCGTGAACCTGAAAGAACGTGGCTTGGGCGTGTTGATTACCGACCACAATGTGCGTGAAACCTTGGACGTGTGCGAACGAGCCTACATTGTTGGCAGCGGTCAAATGATTGCCAGCGGCACGCCTGCCGAAGTCTTAGAAAATGCCGATGTAAAACGGGTTTATCTCGGCGACCAATTCAAACTTTAATCTGCAAGGGGTAAGATCTTGCTCATAAAATGCAAAACCGATTTGCACTTTTTTCATCAAATCTACCCCCTTGTACTTAACAACTATGAAACTGACCGAATTTCTTCAGCCTGAACAGATCCATCAAGGCGTTTTTCTTTCCAGCAAAAAGCGAGCCTTAGAATATATCGGCAAACTGGTGGCAGAACAGCTCAATCAACAATATCAATGCCCTACTGACGATCAACTCTGTGCCGTAGCGTGTTTTTCGCAACTGTTCAAACGAGAAAAATTAGGCACCACCGCCTTAAATCACGGGGTCGCATTGCCCCACGCCAAACTGCCGAATAATGCTCATATCACCTTAGATAAACCTTTTGTGGTCTTTGTCCAGCTTGAAATGCCGATTGATTATGATGCTGAAGATCATAAAGAAGTGGATTTGATCTATGCCATTCTTTTCCCTGAGCAGAGCTGTGCGGCATATAAATCGGGTTTGGCAGACTTAGCAGAACGGCTGAATGATAAAAATCTGTTGAAACAACTCCGATCAGCCACGTCTGCCGACGACATTTGGCACATTTTATTCTATGCTGATCAGCATTTTGACGAACTCAACCAACAACAGCAAGAACAAGGGCAAGAAGATGGAATTCGTGATCATTAGTGGACGTTCGGGGGCGGGCAAATCGGTCGCTCTACGAGCGTTGGAAGATGTGGGCTATTATTGTGTGGATAACATTCCGCTACTGTTAATTCCGCAATTAGCTGAATTTTTAGCCAAATCAGACCGCTCGGCGGTGGTCAGCTTGGATATTCGTAATTTGCCAGAAAGCCCTGAAATTTTGGAGCAAGTCTTAAAACAACTGCCCGAGAGCATTGAACGCAAAATTATTTTCCTTGATTGCGGACGCAAAACGTTGATTCGCCGTTACAGCGACTCTCGCCGTTTGCACCCGTTGTCTAGCCAAGATCTTTCCCTTGAAAGTGCCATTGATTTAGAAGATAAATTACTCCAACCTTTGCAACAAGAAGCCAATTACATCATTGACACCACTTATTTATCCGCCCACGAACTTGCCGAAAAATTGCGTGAATTGCTCAACGGTAAGGCGGAAAAAGAGTTGCAAATTGTGGTGGAGTCTTTTGGCTTCAAATATGGCGTGCCTGCCGATGCCGATTATGTGTTTGACGTGCGTTTTCTGCCGAATCCCCATTGGAACCCTGAACTTCGCCCAATGACAGGGCTTGAACAGCCGGTGATCGATTTTCTCGAACGTCAAACGGAAGTGCATCAGTTTATTTACCACACTCGCAATTATCTTGATTTATGGCTGCCCGAATTGGAAAAAAACAACCGCAGTTATCTCACCATTGCGATTGGTTGCACGGGGGGCAAGCACCGTTCTGTGTTTATTGCCGAACAGTTGGCGAAATACTTTGCTAGCCGAGATAAAAAAGTGCAGGTTCGCCATCGCAGTTTAGAAAAACATCATAAGAAGTCCTAAAATGAAAAATGCAGATATTGTGATTGTCGGCGGTGGAATGGTGGGCTTGGCATTGAGTGCCTTGCTTGCCGAGATCGATTGCCAAATCAAACTGATTGAGAAACAACAACCTACGCCACCGACCGATGAAATCAGCAACCGAGTGAGTGCGATCAACTTCGCCAGTCAGCAAATGTTGCAAAACGTCGGGGCGTGGCAACGGATTCCGCCAGATCGCCTTTCGCCGTATTCGCAAATGTTTGTCAAAGAGAAAGACAGCTTTGCACACATTCATTTTGACAACCAAGATCCGCTGATTAAACAACTGGGGCTAGAACAGCTCGGTTTTATTATTGAAAATCAGCAAATTCAATGGGCATTGTGGCAACAGGTCAGCCAGCAAGAGAATGTTGAAATCCTGCACGCTCTGCCACAGCGTTTAGGCGTGAGTGAAAATGGGGCGTTTTTAACCTTAGACAATGGCGAAATGCTCTCAGCAAAATTGGTGGTGGGGGCTGACGGTGCTAATTCGTGGGTACGCAATCAGAGCCACATTCCACTCGTGAGCCAAGATTATCAACACACGGCGTTAGTGTGTAATGTGAAAACCGCTGAACCGCACCAACAAACAGCTCGCCAAATGTTTGCCCCAGACAGCATTTTGGCGTTTTTGCCTTTGGCAGATCCGCATCTCTGCTCGATTGTCTGGTCACTCCCCCCAGAACAAGCCGAATTTCTGCAAGGTTGCGATGCGAAGACCTTCAACCAAGCCTTGACCATTGCCTTTGATAACCAGCTCGGCTTATGCGATTTGCAGAATTTGCGTGGGATCTACCCCCTTGTAGCTCGCTACGCCCGTGATTTTGCCCAACCACGGATTGCCTTAGTGGGCGATGCCGCTCACACCATTCACCCTTTGGCAGGGCTAGGCGTGAATTTAGGTTTTGCCGATGTGATCACCTTGGCAGATGAATTACAGCATCTGCTTAAACAAGGCAACGACATCGGCGAATATCGCCATTTACGCCGTTTTGAACGCAAACGCAAAGCCGAAGCGATCAAAGTGCTTGCCGCAATGAAAGGGCTGAAAGAGCTGTTCCACGGCGACAATCCTCTCAAAAAATTCGTGCGTGGCGTAGGGCTGGCTGCCACCGACAAAAATCCCTTGTTGAAAAAATTCTTTATCGAACAAACAATGGGGTTTTAATCGTTTGGCTAGTTTCACGAAATTTTACAGAACAAATCATTAACTGACTTGTCTGAAGCCACGTCGCGTCTTATAGTATAATGCGATATCATTTTCATTTTTATAAAGGATTTTTATGAACTCATTGACTAAACTCAGTACTGCAACCTTGCTTGCTCTTTTCCTTGTAGGCTGTGATCAAGCCTCACAACCAACAACAGAAAAAAAGGATAATGCACAGCAGATCGTGGCAAAAGCAGATATTGCACAGGGAAAACAAGATTTTCAAGCATTATTAAATTGGAAGGTTGAGCAAGAGAAAAGTTTTTCTATCATTTATGATGAATTGAAACAACAGATTGCAACCGATGATAAAATACAGATGGTTCAAGCGGTGGTGACTTTCCAAGAGAAAGCAGCACATATGGTTAAGGAATTTGAAAAATTACCTATCCAAACTGCCGAGGTCGATCATTTAAAACGCAAAGCAAAAGAAAATTTAGAGTTATTAAATGGCCTGATTGTCGCGTCTGTCAATGCAATGCTCTCACCGGCACCAGAATTGCAGACGATCATTCAAGAACAAATGCAATTACTCAGTCAATCCACGAATGAATTGAACCAAATGCAGGCAGAATTAACGAACAAATTCATCACACAAGAATAGATATACACTAAAAAGCGTTGTTCCCTATAGAACAACGCTTTTTACTTGAGATTATTTTCGACGCTTCTGCTCAATCGTCCGTAACAACCGCTGAATCTCGCTATCGGCAAAAATTTCGCTGATGTTATGGCTGAGTTTACGCCGCCAATTTGGATATTCGTTGCTCGTGCCTGGGATATTCACAGGGTCTAACATATGCAGCCAATCTTCAGGTTGCGTGCCGAACAGCACGCTGTTGGTGTCCGCCACATAGCTTTGCAACTGGTGGTTAAAGGTGCGAGTGATGCCCATATAGTCAGGCTCTAGCTCTTGCACGTTTTCCACCGCAGCACGAATCGCAGTTTTGTTGTCGTGGCGGGTTTTGAGCAGGTTCTCCAAAATCTCAGGATTTGGATACACGCCGAACTGTTTGCCTAGCTCAAAATCGTGGGCTTTCCAGTAACCTTGCACCGTGGGTAAATCGTGGGTGCTGAGGGTGGTCATCGCTTGGTATGGGTAGTTTTCAAGCGGTTTGCTTTCGCCATTTTCGTACTCAAAATAGAAGATGTTGTAGGCTAAAATGCCCTTTTGTTCGAGCGATTCCAACATACCGTCAGGCACAGTGCCTAAGGCTTCGGCAATCACTAAACATTGATGGCGTTGGCTTTCTAATGCCAAAATCGCCAGTAGATCGTCCAACGGATATTTCACATATACGCCGTTTTTGGCACTGTCGCCCTTCGGCACCCACCACATACGGGCAAAACCGAGAATGTGGTCGATTCGCAATGCCCCGCAATCTTTCATATTGGCTCGCAACAGATCGATAAACGGCTGATAGCCACGCTCCGCCAACACTTCAGGGTGCATTGGCGACAGCCCCCAGTTCTGCCCTTGCGGTGCCAAAATATCAGGTGGTGCCCCAACGGACGCACCCAACACATAAAGCTGTTTATCTGCCCACGTCTCTGCCCCGTTGTCTGCCACGCCCACGGCTAAATCACGGTAAAAGCCGATTGGCATTGCCAACTGTTTAGCAAGCTGATTGCAGGCTTTGAGCTGTTGTTGAGCCAAGAATTGCAACCACATATAAAAACGCACCAGTGCCGATTGTTCATTTTGGAACTGCTTGACCGCAGGGCTTTGATAGGCTTGATATTTTTCCGCCCACGAACTCCAGCCCCATTGCTCTGGTAACTGATCCGAAAGCCATTGGTGCAAGGCATCAAAGGTGCCTTGAACAAGCAACGAGTCGCCATTTTCGGCGATAAATTGCTCAAAGGCGGTTTGGTCTTGACGGTTGAACTGCACAAAGGCGTGGCGAAGGGCGGTCAATTTGAGCTGCATTACCGTTGAATAATCCACATAATCGGTGTTGCGAGCTTGTGTCAGTTGGTGCTGCACTTCATCAGAGTAGAACCACGCTTGGGCTTCTGGGCTTTGTTGGAACGCATCGACCGCCGCCACATCAATGTAAATCACATTCTGCCATAGGCGTGATGATGGGCTGTATGGACTGGCTCCTTCAGGATTAGCAGGGAATAGCGAATGAATTGGATTTAAACCGACAAAATCGCCGCCTTTTTCCGCCAATTTGACCAAAAATTGCTTCAAATCGCCAAAATCGCCCACGCCCCAGTTGCGTTCAGAACGCAGGGTGTAAAGCTGTAAAATCGAGCCCCACAATTTTTTGCCTTCACGCAATTCGCTTGGCTGGAAACAGCGTTCAGGCGTGATAATCACTCGGCATTTGTGTTTTGCCACACTCAATTCGTGATAGCCCAACGGCAAGTCCGCAGGCAGTTCAATTTGGGCTTTTTTGCACTTTCCTGACAAGATCTCACCCCTTTCAAGGCTCAGCGTCCAGTTGGCGGTGCTGCTTTTGTTCAGCTCAATCACTGCTTTTTTGCCTTGGGTAAACACCTGCACCGCAGGCACAAGTGCTGTGGCTTTTGGCTCTCTCAGTAGCTCGGCGATTTTGTCGTAAACCGCCGCTTCAGGGGCAACTTGCTCGCCGTGTTCGTTAATAAAATACGGATTGATATATGGGTGTTGTTGGTTCATTTTTACTGCTCTTTGATGTTAATTAAACTGATTATCCCCCTCCCCTGCTTGCGGGGGAGGGACGGGGTGGGGGGATTGCCATTCGGCAAGAATGGGGTGAGAAAAGGAAAATTTTTGCAAAATTTTCTCCCCCCCTCCCTAACCCTCCCCCGCAAGCGGAGGAGGGAATTTATTTGTTTTATCCCTTCACTCCCCCGGACGTTAATCCACCGACTAACCAACGTTGGGCGATGATAAACACAATGGTAATCGGAATAGCGGAGAGAATAGCGGCGGCGGCGAAGTCGCCCCACAGGTAATTTTGTGGGTGAAGATATTGCTGCATTCCCACCGCCAGCGTGTAGTTTTCCACATCACGCAATAACAGCGATGCCACTGGCACTTCGATAATGGACGAAATAAACGACAGGATAAACACCACGGCTAAAATCGGCACAGAAAGAGGCAATAAAATCAAGCGGAAAGTTTGCCACGGTGTTGCTCCGTCAAGGGCGGCAGCTTCTTCGAGGGATTTGTCGATGGTTTCAAAATAGCCTTTGATCGTCCAAATGTGCATCGCAATGCCACCAAGGTAGGCGAAAATTACCCCGCCGTGGGTGTTCAAGCCCAAAAACGGAATGTAGTCGCTCAAGCGGTCAAACAAGGCGTACAACGCCACGAGCGACAGCACCGCAGGGAACATTTGGAAAATCAACATACTTTGCAACAACACTTTTTTGCCCGCAAAGCGGAAGCGAGCGAACGCATAGGCGGACGTAGTGGAGAGCACCAAGGTAATGGCGGCGGTAATGCCTGCCACTTTCACTGAGTTCCACAACCACAGCAACACTGGAAATGGCGGTGGGGTAACCGTGCCATCGGCGTTGGTGACGCTAAAGCCGAGTGCCAATTTCCAATGCTCAAGGGAAATTTCACTGGGAATGATTTCCCCTAAGGCAAGATTGCCTGGGCGGAGTGAGATCCCCAAGATCATCAGCAAGGGGAACATAATCAACGCACAAAAGCTAATGAGAAAAAAGTGGGTGGCGAATAACCGCACTTTCATTGATTTGGGTTGGACGATTGCCATAAGATTTTCCGTTTATCATTTGCAAAAAATTGGTGTGAAATCACCGCTTGTAGCGGGTAGGATGGGCTTTAGCCCATCATCATAATTTCGATTATTGATGGGCTAAAGCCCATCCTACTTTAATTTACTCCTGTGACATCTTGGTCAAGCGAATTTGGAATAACGCCAACGCACTGACAAGCAAGAAGATGATCACCGCAATGGCGGCGGCTAAGCCGAAATCTTGCGTGCCGCTGCCTTCAAAGGCGATGCGGTAGGTGTAGCTCACGAGCAAGTCGGTGTGCCCTGCTGGGGTGCTGGTGCCGATCATCGCTGGGCGACCTTCGGTCAATAACTGAATCAACACGAAGTTGTTGAAATTAAAGGCGAAGTTAGCAATCATCAACGGCATTAACGGCTTGAGCAGCAGCGGCATTGTGATTTTGGTAAAGTTCTGCCACACCGTTGCTCCGTCAATCGAAGAGGCTTCATACAAATCGTGCGGAATCGCTTTGAGCAAGCCCATACACAAAATCATCATATACGGATAGCCGAGCCAAGTATTGACGATCAAAATCATCACTTTCGCCAAAAACGGATCATTAAACCATTCAGGGCGAATACCGAACAGATTGTGCAAAATCAGATTGATTTCACCGAAACTTTGGTTAAACAACCCTTTGAAAATCAAAATCGAAATGAAAGACGGCACGGCATAAGGCAAAATCAGCAACAGGCGGTAAACTGCCTTGCCTTTCAAGGCTTCCCATTGCACAAGTGAAGCAAAAATCATTCCAAGCAACGTCACGAATACCACCGTTAGCAAGGCGAATAGCACCGTCCAAATAAAGATTTTGATAAACGGCTCTTGCACGCCATCATCGGTTAAAATTTTGACGAAATTTTGCCAGCCTGTAACGACCGTGTAGCCTGGTTCTAATCGCTTGGCGGTAAAATTGCCTTGCTCATCAATCTGTTGGAAAAAACCGATGTCGTTGTTTGGTTTGAATTTTTCGCCCGTTTCGTGATTGAGTAAAATCTCGCTGTCGGGATCAAAATGATACCGCTGACTTTGTTGCGAAAATTGGCGAAGCGAACTCATCGTCAAGCTGTCGTTGCTTGGCAACATCAGGCTCACGCCTTGTAATTTCTGGCGATTTTGAGTAATGGCTCGGAGCGGTGCGACTTTATGATCAGGCAGGCTTGCCACTTCTGCTACCGCAATTTCGCCTTGCAAATCTGCCAATGCAAGGGGGTGAGAAACATAGACTTTTTGCAACTCGCTGTTTTCTAAAGCGATTTGGTATTTCTCATCGCCCAGTTCGAGCAGTTTGAAGTTGTAGCGTTCGCCCGAAAAATAACGTTGCGATTGCAGTTGGCTGACGACCCGTTCAAAGCTCAACTGGTTTGAACCGCTGTAATTGGTAAAGGCGATCACCACTGTGCAGAGCAATGGGAAAACGATAAAAATCCCAATCGCCGCCGCCCCAGGGTACACATACCGCCAGCGATAACTGCGAGAGTTGGTGAAAACGTAAATACCTGATGTGACGACCACTAATGCAAGCAAGGCAAATAGTACTTCGCCTTGTAGGTAGATGGTAAAAACCAGATAGAATGAAAGCAGGTAAAGTAAGCCCACCATCGCTCTTTTGCCCCAAACTTGAGCAGGCGAGAGAGTGGTTTCATTTGTGGCTAACATAGGATTTTCCTTGTTTAACTGCGGGAAGGAAGGGGTAATATCTAGCAAGTAGGATGGGCTTTAGCCCATCAATTGAACCTTAAATCGCAGTGATGGGCTAAAGCCCATCCTACTGACTAATTGGTGGGCAAGAATGCCCACCCTACAAAAGAATGAATTACTCTTTCTCAATCTTCCCCTGTGCTTCATCTAACGCCGCTTTCACCGATTGACGACCTGTCACCGCTGCATTGATTGCTGCTTTTTCTGCATACCAGAAACGGCTCATTTGCGGGATATTTGGCATAATTTCGCCGTTTTCGGCATTTTTCATCGTTGCCGCAATGCGTGGATCAGACGCTAATTTGGCTTGATAGCTCTTTAATGCCACCGCACCGAGTGGAGCATCGTTATTTACCGTTTCCAAACCTTGATCGGTTAAAAGATGATTTTCCAAGAACTCTTTGGCTAAATCTTGGTTCGGGCTGGCTGCGTTAATTGCCGCACTTAACACACCCACGAACGGTTTAGAGGCTTTGCCGTTTAAGGTTGGTAATACCGCTACGCCATAGTTAATGCCGCTTTTCTCAATGTTCGCCCACGCCCAAGGCCCGTTGATAGTCATTGCGGTGTTGCCTTTGTTGAAAGAGGCTTCAGACACCGAATAATCCATATCGGCGTTGATCACTTTTTTATTCACGAGATCCACCACAAACTGCAAGCCTTTTTGGGCGGCTTCGTTGTTCACGCCAATGTCTTTCACATCGTAGCCGTCTGCGGTCACTTTGAACGCATAAGCCCCCTGTGAAGACATTAACGGCCAAGTGAAGTATGGCTCAACTAAGTTCCACATAATCGCACTTTTGCCTTTGGCACGCAGATCTTTGTCTAATTTTTCCACTTCTTCCCAAGTGCTTGGCGGGGTCGGCACTAAATCTTTGTTATAGATTAATGAAAGGGATTCCACTGCGATTGGATACGCAATTTGCTTGCCGTTGTATTTGGTTGCTTCCCAGCCGATGTCGGATAATTTCGCTTTAAACTCCGCAGATGGTTGCACTTCTGCCAATAAACCTGCTTGTGCGTAGCCTCCGAAACGATCGTGAGCGAAAATGATGATGTCCGGGCCATCGCCTGTGGCGGCCACTTGCGGATAAAGCTCTTCCAATTTACCAGGGTGTTCCACTAACACTTTCACGCCGGTTTCCGCTTCAAATTTTTTGCCCACTTCGGCTAATCCGTTGTAGCCTTTATCGGCACTGATCCACACATTCAGCTGACCTTCAACAATTTTGGCGTTCACGCCTTGTGCCACCATTAAACCTGCGAATACCGCTAAGGCGGTTTGTGTTAATTTTTTCATTGGGATTCTCCTATATTGGGTAAATATCGAATGGATTTTGACGGTGCGATCTTGGAAGAAGATGGAGCAAAACGCATCATTCCCCCTTCTCCTCCCCCATCAAAAATTTTGTGATCTCTGTCGCATTTTTAGGGCTATTTTACGGGAATTGTGAGCCAGATCACAAAATAACATCTTGATTTTGTGAGCGAGATCACAAAACAAGGGGTGAGATCTTGGTAAAAATCTGCAAAAATTTTTTCGTCTTTTCGGCAGGGGTATGATGCCAAATGGAGCAAAAAGGCGTAAGCTACCGCCCAAAAATGTTGCAGGAGAATGAAAATGGCAGATGTAAGATTGATTAAAGTCGGCAAATCCTATGGCGATGTACATATTTCCAAAAATATCAACCTTGAAATCAACGAAGGCGAATTTGTGGTGTTTGTCGGGCCCTCTGGTTGCGGTAAATCTACCGTGTTGCGAATGATTGCAGGGCTGGAAGACATCAGCACCGGCGATCTGTTTATCGGCGAAACCCGAATGAATGATGTCCCGCCCGCCAAACGCAATATCGGAATGGTGTTCCAATCTTACGCACTGTATCCGCATTTGAACGTGGCAGAAAATATTTCGTTCGGCTTGAAATTGGCAGGCACACCAAAGGCGGAAATTGAACAACGGGTCAATCAAGTGGCGGAAATTTTACAGCTTGCCCACTTGCTCGAACGCAAGCCGAAAGAGCTGTCGGGCGGGCAACGGCAACGGGTGGCGATTGGTCGCACGCTCGTTTCTCAGCCTGAAGTCTTTTTGCTAGATGAACCGCTGTCCAACCTTGATGCTGCCCTTCGGGTGCAAATGCGAGTGGAAATCTCCAAACTGCATAAAAAACTCGGCAGAACAATGATTTATGTCACCCACGATCAAGTCGAAGCGATGACTTTAGCGGATAAAATCGTGGTGCTACAAGCCCTTGGCAATAACCCGAATATCACCACCAACGTGGCACAAGTCGGCAAACCGCTTGAACTTTACCACTACCCAGCCAACCGCTTTGTAGCAGGCTTTATCGGCTCGCCGAAAATGAATTTTATTCCTGTGCGAGTGGTGGAAGTAAAACAAGATGCGGTCAAAATCGAAATGCCAGATTCCACTCATCTCACCTTCTGGATCCCTGTGGAAGGCAAGGGCGTGAAAGTGGGCGATAATCTTTCGCTCGGCATTCGCCCAGAGCACCTGCTCCCGTGCGAACAGAGCGAAGTGTGCATTCAAGGCACAGTTAAAGTGGTGGAACAGCTCGGCAACGAAACCCAAATTCATCTCGAAATGCCACCAATCAAACAGAGCTTGGTGTACCGCCAAAACGACATCGTGCTGGTCGAAGAAGGGCAAGCGATGTCGATTGGCCTCAACCCAAACCGCTGTCACCTATTCAAAGAAGACGGCACCGCCTGCAAGCGGTTGTTTAAAGAATTAGGGGTCTAATGTTTTAAGCCTAGGGGGAGAGTAGGGCAGTTTAGCGAGACATATTTGCAAAAATAGCGAAATTCTCACCCCCTTGTGACGGCTAAAATTTAGTCATGATATTCCATTGAGACTAACTCCTCTTCCGAGCTAGCAATTACTTTCTTTTCGTCCGCCCATTCGCCGAGATCGATCAGCTGACACCGTTTGCTACAAAACGGGCGATAGGCACTTTCGACCGACCAAATCACTTCTTTTTCACAGGTTGGGCAATTCACTACAGTCATTTTTTGTTTCCTTTTGATGTGCAAGGGCAAGATAGCGTTGGTGCAAATTTGCCACTTGCTGCGTTAAATTGTTGAGATTGTCTGCCAATGGCAGATTATTTTCAATCACATCATCAGCGTGTTGCAAGCGAGTAGGGCGATCGACTTGGGTGGCAATGATCTTTTTGATTCCATCTTGATGGCTATTATCTCGCTTGCTTGCACGTTCTAGCTGAATTTCAGGATCGACATCGACCACCAAAACCCGATCGCAAAACGCAGTCAACTTATTTTCAATGAGTAACGGCACAACCCACAGCACGTAGGGGGCGGTTTGTTGTTGCAGCTGGCGGAACATTTCTTGGCGAATCGCAGGGTGAAGCAGATTATTCAACCACGTTTTTTCACTTTCAGACTCAAACACGATTTGACGCAGTGCTGAACGATCCAACTCTCCTTGTTCGGTCAGAATCTGAGAACCAAAATGCGTAGCAATTTCCGCCAACAATGGCGAGCCTTTTTCGACCACTTGGCGTGCCACCACATCGGCATCAATAATCGGGACATGGTGAGCAGAAAAAAGATCGGCAATGGTGCTTTTACCACTGCCGATCCCTCCAGTTAAGCCAATGATGTAGGGCATAGATTTTCCTTAATTCTTATCATGTACAGACAGAGGATAGCCTGTTGCTATAAGCTATTTTAATCTATCAGAATTAGCCTCGCAATGTGATTGCGGTCCTCTCTTTTTGGATAAAGTAAGGGGTCATTTCCTAGCGATTTTCTGCAAATCGGAGTAAAATTCCGCCTATTCGTTATTCATTCCATAGGACACGCAATGCAACAGGAACCTATCCGCCTAACACAATTCAGCCACGGGGCAGGTTGAGGCTGTAAAATTTCGCCTAAGGTGTTAGGGACAATTTTACAATCACAACTGCAACCCTTTACCGATCCGAATTTACTTGTCGGCAATGAAAATGCGGACGATGCGGCGGTATACGACATCGGCAACGGCGTGGGCATTATCAGCACCACCGATTTTTTTATGCCGATTGTGGACGATCCGTTCGACTTCGGGCGAATTGCGGCGACCAATGCGATCAGTGACATTTTTGCAATGGGCGGTAAGCCAATAATGGCAATTGCGATTTTAGGTTTTCCAATCAATAAGTTACCTGCGGAAGTGGCACAACAAATTGTCGAAGGCGGTCGTTTTGCTTGCCGACAAGCAGGCATTGCCTTGGCAGGCGGACATTCGATTGATTCGCCTGAACCGATTTTCGGTTTGGCGGTTACTGGCACGATTTCGACCGAACAAGTGAAGAAAAACGCCACCGCTGAAGCGGATTGCGAGCTATTTTTAACCAAGCCTTTAGGCATTGGCGTGCTGACCACTGCGGAAAAACAGGGCAAACTCCAACCTGAACACCAAAATTTAGCACGTGATGTGATGTGCCAAATGAATTCGATTGGGGCGGAATTTGCCAAACTGCCTGATGTGACGGCAATGACCGACATAACAGGCTTTGGCTTGCTAGGGCATTTAAGCGAAATGTGCCAAGGCTCGAATTTGCGTGCCGAAGTGGATTTTGATCAAATTCAAACCTTAGCTGGCGTGAAAGCCTACATTGCCCAAGGAGCGGTACCAGGTGGTACGCATCGCAATTTCGACAGCTACGGGCATCTGATTTCGCCGATGACAGACGAGCAAAAAGCGATTTTGTGCGATCCGCAAACCTCGGGCGGCTTGCTGATTGCCATACGTCCGCAAGGGGGGGAGAAAGTTCGAGAAATTGCAAAATCAGCTGGTGTACCGTTGTTCCCTGTGGGCAGATTGTTGGCGGCAGATGAAAATAAAAGATTGATTGAAGTTAAATCGTAGGATGGGCTTCAGCCCATCATATCATTATGGAAAGTTTGGTGGGCTAAAGCCCTCCCTACCCTCTGTTATGAGAGAATTAATAATGCAAAAATTCGATGTGATTATTGTTGGCGGTGCGATTACTGGCTCTGTGCTGGCGTTGGCGTTAAGCTCAGCGACTGCTCACAAAATGCAAGTTGCGATCGTCGAAAAAAACGTACCGAACTATGCGGAGCAAGGCGGTTTCGACGCACGATCCATCGCCCTTGCCCACGGCAGTTTGCAAAAACTTGGGAAAATCTCACCGCTTGTCGGCACGAATTTAGCCGATCAAATCACCTTAATCTGCACACCGATTGAGCAAATTCACGTTTCCGATCAATATCATTTCGGCAAAACCACGCTCACGGCAAGCGAGCTAAAATTATCACAACTCGGAGCGGTGGTCGAACTGGCAAAAATTGGCAAAATCCTGAGCGAATTGCTGACAAAACAGCCGAACATTCAGCTGTTCTGCCCTGATACCGTTGAAAAAATTGAACGCACCGAAAATGAGTGCCAACTCACGCTCACGAGCCAAATTAAATTGACCGCACCGCTAGTGGTGGCGGCAGACGGCATTCAATCACAACTGGCGAAACAGTGTGGCGTGGCGACGCAATTTGTGAAGGATTACCAACAATCAGCGATTATCGCCAACGTGGCTTTGAGCGAGCCGCACCGCAACCAAGCCTTCGAGCGTTTCACTCGCCAAGGCCCTTTTGCACTGTTGCCACTCACAGAAAAGACGATGTCGCTGGTTTGGTGCGTACAAGATCCGACCGAGCCAATGGAGATGTCCGATAGCGAATTTTTGCAGGCTCTGCAACAGCAGTTTGGCTGGAAGCTCGGCAAATTTGAACGAGTCAGTAAGCGGTTTGTGTATCCGCTTTCTTCACAAAAAGCCGAAAGCCATATTCATCATCGCTTGGCGATTGTCGGCAATGCAGCTCAGCTTTTGCACCCTGTGGCAGGACAAGGCTTTAACTTAGGAATGCGAGATCTGTTTGAACTGGCAAGCCTTGTGGCACAAGCCTTCAACCAGCAAAAAGATGTCGGCAGTTATGCACTACTCAGCCAATTTGAGCAACGTCGCCAAGCCGATCAACAACGCATTATGGGGCTGACAAGCGGTCTGATTTCGCTGTTTTGTTGCGAATGGTTGCCTATCCAAGTCGCTCGCAATGCGGGGCTTGCACTGTCTGACCATTGCCAGTTCTTGCGAAATCAATTGACTCATCAGGCGTTGGGGTGGTAAGACGATTTCCGCTACTTCATTTTTTTGCTATCCTAGCGAGAATTTTTTGACTTAATAGGATCTTGTTATGGCTTGGAAAGCGTTTAAATCATTCACTTATCTCACCGCAGGTGCATTACTTTTAGCAGGTTGTAGCCACAGCCCTTCACCACCCACACAAGGTAACGCCAAATTTGGTGCGATTGTGCAAGGCAGAGCTTTTGTACCGGCTCATATTCCACATTTTGCCACAGCAAACGTAAATGCTCAGGGCAAAATTGCTAACTCACAAGATTTTCTTGCCCAACTCAATCAAATTTACCGTCATTCAGGAAAACTCTCCGCCACCTTTGGTCACACTTATCGCAAAATCACTGCTTGGGTGCAAAATGGAGCGAATATCCAACAGCTTGCTCAATATGGCTTAGTGAGCTATCAGATGCGGGGAGAAGATGGATTTCAAAATGTGTTAATGACAGGTTATTTCGCCCCAGTCATTCAAGCAAGACTGACACCGCAAGGCGAATTCCGCCATCCGATTTACGCCATGCCGAAAGGCAAGAAAAAATACACTCGCCGTGAAATTTATCAGGGTGCCTTGTATGGTCAAGGGCTAGAGTTAGCTTACAGCAACTCTCTGCTAGATAATTTCCTGTTTGAAGTACAAGGCAGTGGCTTTGTTGATTTAGGTAACGGGCAACTTCGTCATCTCGCATATAGTGGAAAAAATGGCTACGCCTACACGAGTATCGGGCGTTTATTGGCTGAGGCAGGCGAAATACCGAAAGAACTCGTTTCAAAACAGACTATTCGGGCTTGGGCAGCGAGAAACCCACACCGCTTGCAGGCGTTACTTGAGCAGAATCAATCCTTTGTCTATTTCAGACATGATCATACCGCAGATGTGAAAGGCTCTGCCCAAGTACCCTTAATTGCACTGGCTTCTGTAGCGTCTGATACACGATTGGTGCCAAGTGGCAATGTGTTGTTAGTCGAAATGCCATTAATTGATCAACAAGGCAACTGGACAGGTCAACACCAATTACGCTTAATGGTTGCCCTTGATCGAGGCGGTGCAGTGAAAGGTCAGCATTTTGACCTTTACCAAGGTATTGGAGAGGCAGCAGGACACCAAGCGGGTTTGATGAAACATTACGGACGCGTTTGGGTACTGCAATAATTTTGCAAAATCTGCTATTTTCTCACCCCCTTGTATGCCAAGTTCAACGCCATGACAATAAGGGGGAATGGAGAAATGATAGGTGATTAATCACACGGCACAATTTTGATTGCCAAGCCGCCCGTGGACGTTTCACGGTATTTTGCGTTCATATCTTTGCCCGTTTCGTACATCGTTTCGATCACTTTATCCAAGCTCACACGAGGCTTTGACGTGAGGCGTAACGCCATTCGGCAGGCGTTGATCGCTTTCACTGAAGCAATCGCATTGCGTTCAATGCACGGCACTTGCACTTGTCCGCCAACGGGGTCGCAGGTTAAGCCGAGATTGTGCTCCATCGCAATTTCAGCGGCAATGCAGACTTGATCGGGCGAACCGCCCATAATTTCCGCCAAGCCCGCTGCTGCCATTGAGCAAGCAACACCGACTTCGCCTTGACAACCGACTTCCGCCCCCGAAATTGAGGCGTTCATTTTATACAGCGAGCCAATCGCACTACACGCCAAGAAGTAACGCTCAATAGTTTCAGGCGTGAGTTCGCCGACAAACTGGCGATAGTAAGCCAATACTGCAGGCACAATACCGCAGGCTCCGTTGGTTGGGGCGGTGACCACCCGACCGCCCGCCGCATTTTCTTCATTCACCGCCAAGGCATACAGATTTACCCAGTCGATAATCTGCATGGGGTCGTTATTGAGTTTATCGGTCGCTTCCAACGTGCGGCGAAGTGCTGCCGCACGGCGAACCACTTTGAGTGGACCAGGCAGCAAGCCTTCTTTATGCAAGCCATTTTGAATGCAGTTATCCATCGCTTGCCAAATGTTGGCTAAATAGTCGCTGATCTCTTGTTTGGAACGCAATGCCAATTCGTTTCGCCACATTAAACTGGCTAACGGCAAGCCTTGCTCTTGGCAATGTTTAAGCAAATCCGCCGCATTTTTGTACGGGAACGGCACTTCTACGCTGGCTTGTTTTTCGCTGTCGAAATTTTCGTCCGAGACGATAAAACCGCCGCCGATGGAATAATAGGTTTTCTCAAGCAAAACCTTCTCACCTGAAAATGCCTTGAAAATCACGCCATTTTCATGGCGTGGCAAGAAATCGTAATGGAACGGCATATCGGCAAAGAAATCAAAACGCAAAGTTTTAGCGTGTTGGCTATCTGCTTCCGCCACCACCAGTTGCTGATTTTCTTTGAGATCAGCAATCACCGATTCAATTCGCTCAATCTCAACATTATCTGGCAGATAGCCCATCAGCCCCATAATGATTGCAATATCGGTGCTATGCCCCCGCCCCGTTAAGGCGAGCGAACCATAGACATCGACTTGCAAGCGATCTGTTTCCGCCAACAGATTGCTATCTTTTAATTCATCAATAAACGCTTTTGCCGCTTTCATCGGTCCAACAGTGTGAGAACTGGAGGGGCCAATTCCCACTTTAAACATATCAAATACGCTAATCATAATGTTATCAATAATCCGAAATTTGCTTATTTTACTTGGTTTAAAACAAGCCGTACACTATCGCAGAAATCGCCACCAAACCCATCACTACCACAAACACATTGCTGATTTGACCTTGGTATTTCGCCAAACTTGGAATTTTACGGATCGCATACATCGGCATAATAAACAGAATCATTGCGATGATTGGGCCGCCTAAACTTTCGATAAAGCCAAGAATACTTGGGTTTAAGGTGGCGACAAGCCAAATCACAATGAAGAAAACTACCGCGGTGATTTTACGGAAAATGTTAGATTGAATGGGTTTATCACGCAGTTGATTCACCAACCCTTCTAAGCCTTCTCTTGCTCCTAAATAATGCCCAAAAAACGAGCTACCAATCGCTAAAAATGCCACGAAAGGCCCAAAATAGGAAATCACGGGGTTATCAAATTTATTCGCCAAATAAGACAAAATCGAAATATTTTGGGCTTTGGCTTGCAATAACTCTTCTGGCGTTAAGGTTAATACACAACTAAAGACAAAGAACATCACAAATAACACCAAAATACCTGCCGTAGAACGTAGCACTTTGCTTGCTGCTTTCTCGGTTTGTTCAGGATCTCGATAGAATTTTTGTTGCGAAAGAGCAAAAGACGAGATAGCTGGCGAGTGGTTAAAGGCAAAAACCAACACCGGAATAGTGAGCCAAAGGGTTAAACTAAAATCACCGAACGTTGGCATTTGGCTTAACGCCGCACCGTTCCAATGTGGAATCAGATAGAGCGAAAGCCCAACTAAAATGGCGACCAAGGGATAAACCAAATAGGTGGTAATTTTCAACATTGTCGCTTCACTTAACAGCATAATGCTGATCATCACCGCAATCAGCACAAACGACAAGACGATTCTCGGCGGTGCGCTCAAATGCAGTTGGTTTTCAATAAAAGAGGTAACGGTATTCGTAATCCCAACCCCGTAAATTAACAAAATAGGAAAAATGGCAAAAAAATAGAGCAAGGTAATTAATTTTCCTGCTCCAACGCCAAAATGTTCACGCACCACATCGGTAATATTGCTACCTGGTTGCTGAGAGGACAGTACAAAACGTGCCAAGCCTCGATGAGCAAGATAGGTCATCGGCCCGACCAATAAGGTCATCATCACCAGCGGATAAAAGCCACTCATTCCTGCATTGATCGGTAAAAACAGCACGCCCGCTCCAACAGCTGTACCAAATAAATTTAAAACCCACGTTAATGAAAAACGTTTTGATGAATGTTGTTCCATAACTAAACTCCACACACACAAAATAAAAAATGAAAGGAATACTCCAAAACGAGCGGAATCATAATGATTAGCTTGAACACAACAACATCGATCAAAATAAAATATGATCTAAGTAAAATTTTCAGCTCTTGATTGTCTGTTATTTCTTCTAATGTTAAAAATATGTTATACCTTAGTCTTTTTAGTTATTTCAAATCTTGGCTTTTTTTGGTATTTTTTGCACAATTTTTTATGGAGAACAACAATGCGTTTAACCAAATCTTTTTTAGCTTTATCTCTTTTCACCGCAGTCTCAGCGTATGCCGCCCCTGCCAACACACTACTGAACTGTGTGGCAACTCCACCGATGAAACTCAGTCCTGCGATTACCAATGATGCCAATGATTTCAATGCCAGCTCACAGCAAATTTACAACCGTTTGCTCGATTTCAAACCAGGCAAAATTGAAGTCGAACCGAGTTTGGCAGAGAAATGGGAAGTGAGTGAAGACGGCTTGACCTACACCTTGCATTTACGCCAAGGGGTAGAATTTCATTCCAACAAGCGTTTTAAACCAACTCGCCCATTCAATGCGGACGATGTGATTTTTTCATTTGAACGCCAAGCGGATAAAAATCACCCTTACCATCAAGTTTCAGGCGGCACCTATTTCTATTTCAACTGGATGAACTTGCCAAAACTGTTCAAAAACATTGAAAAAGTGGACGATTACACCGTGAAAATCCATTTGAACAAGCCAAGCACGCCGTTTAGCAGTATTTTGGCGATGGATTTCTTGTCGATTTACTCCAAAGAGTATGCGGATCAACTCCTCAAGGAAGGAAAACCTGAAGTGCTTGATCAAGAGCCAATCGGCACAGGTCCATTTGTATTCCAAGTGTATCAAACGGATCACGCCGTGCGTTATGTGGCAAATCCAAACTATTGGAAAGGCAAAGCGAAGTTTGAACGTTTGATTTTCAGCATTACGCCTGATGCAACAACCCGTTACGCTAAACTTAAAGCAGGCGACTGTGATGTGATTGATTTCCCGAATATTTCTGATATTCCGCAGATGAAACAAGATCCGAAAGTGAACTTGCTGGAACGTGAAGGATTGAATTTAGCCTATCTAGGTTTGAATACCACCAAACCTGAATTGGCAAATGAGAAAGTCCGCCAAGCGTTACACTACGCCACCGACAAAAAATCGATTGTGGAAGCGGTGTATCAAGGTGGCGGTGCGGTAGCTCGCAATCCGTTCCCACCGTCTGTGTTAGGCTATGATGCTAACTTGCCACAATACGAGTTTGATTTAGACAAAGCCAAAGCGTTATTGGCGGAAGCAGGCTATCCGAACGGCTTTGAAACGGAAATTTGGGTGCAACCTGTGGTGCGACCATCTAACCCAAATCCACGCCGTACCGCAGAAATTATCCAAGCGGACTGGGCGAAAATCGGCGTGAAAGCAAAATTAGTCACCCACGAGTGGGCAGACTTCAACAAACGCACCCGTGAAGGCGAGTTCCACGCTGGGACTTACGGTTGGACGAGTCGCAATGGCGATCCAGATAACTTCTTGTTCCCACTGTTTAGCAAAGAGAACATCCCAGGTACGAACTACTCTCGCTGGACAAACGATGAATTTGAGCAGTTGATCCAACAGGCTTCGCAAATTCAACAGCCTGAAAAACGTGCGGAGCTTTACCAACAAGCCCTTGGCATCTGGCAAAAACATAGCCCGATTATTCCGCTTGCTCACGCCATCAACTATGTGCCGTTAAGCAAACGTGTCGAAGGCTTTGTACAAAATCCGTTTGGCTACACGCCGTTCTATTCTGTCAGCTTGAAAGACTGATAGATCATCATTGAATGATTTAAAATCATCGAACAAAGGGCTGATTAAATCCTTCATAAATGTAGGGACGTATTGCATACGTCCCAAAAACTGTGAATACTCAATGAGCTGTGAAAAACATAAAATGTAATGGGCGTATGCAATACGCCCCTACAAAACGTGGCTGTTAACCGCAGCCTGATCTATTCACTAGATTTTGCACTTTTTGGGCAAGATCTGTCCCCTTGCATTACAAATCCGACAAAATCTCCAACGCTTGGCTGAGCTTTTTCACGGTAAACACTTGCATATCCTTAATCGCTTTTTTCGGGGCGTTACCTGCTGGGATAATCGCTCGTTTAAAACCGTGTTTAGCCGCTTCCGCAATGCGTTCTTGTCCGCTTGGCACAGGGCGGATTTCGCCACCTAAACCGACTTCACCAAAAATCACTAAATCCTGCGGCAAGGGGCGATTGCGAAAACTGGAGACCAACGCCATTAGCAATGCTAAATCGGCACTGGTTTCGGTCACTTTCACGCCACCGACCACATTCACAAACACATCTTGATCGGACATTTGCAATCCGCCGTGGCGGTGCAACACAGCAAGCAACAACGACAATCGATTTTGTTCTAAGCCCACCGCCACACGACGTGGATTAGCAAGCATTGAGTGATCGACTAACGCCTGAATTTCCACTAACAGCGGACGTGTGCCTTCCCACAGCACCATCACCGAACTGCCTGAAGTCAGCTCTTCACTACGACTGAGAAAAATCGCCGACGGATTTTTCACTTCTCGCAAACCTTGCTCGGTCATCGCAAATACGCCCAGTTCATTGACCGCACCAAAACGGTTTTTATGGCTACGCAAAGTGCGGTAGCGAGAATCTGATTCGCCTTCAAGCAAAATAGAACAGTCGATGCAATGCTCTAACACTTTCGGCCCTGCCAGCGTGCCGTCTTTGGTGACGTGTCCCACCATAATGATCGCCACTTGGCGAGTTTTGGCATAACGTGTTAAGAAAGACGCACATTCACGCACCTGTGCCACGCTGCCTGGGGACGATTGAATATCCGCAAGGTGCATCACTTGAATGGAATCGACCACAATCAACTTCGGTTTTTCTTGATCAGCAAGGTTACAAATATGCTCTACGGACGTTTCCGAAAGCATTTTCAGATGCTCCGTTGGCAAGCCCAAACGGTTTGCCCGCATTGCCACTTGTTGCAATGATTCCTCGCCCGTTACATACAAGGTCGGAATTTGGCTGGATAAACCGCACATCACTTGCAGTAACAAGGTACTTTTCCCTGCCCCAGGGTGTCCGCCAATCAAAATCGCACTGCCCGGTACAATGCCGCCGCCGAGAACCCTATCTAACTCATTGAATCCACTGGAAAAACGGGGAACTTCTTGCAGATCAATTTCCGATAATTTTTGAATTTTGCCCGAGGTTTCGCCTGCATAACCACTAAAACGGTCGCCTTTGCTCTCTTGTTTAGCAGAAATCAATCGCACTTCGCTAATCGTGTTCCACGCCATACAGGAGCGACATTGCCCCATCCATTTGGCATATTCTTCGCCACAATCACTGCACACATAGGCGGTTTTTGGTGCTTTTGCCATTTTTATCCCTTAGTTTGCTGTTCAAAATTGGCGAAATGGTAACAAAAAATACTGTGTAAATAAACAGGAAAAGTTTTCTATTTTTGCGACACAGATCGTAAAAATCAGTTTTGCTGGTCGATTTTTTTCTAAAAACTTGCAAACTGATTGAGCGTAAATTCTACGCCTAACCAGAAGGAACAGATGATGACAACATTTATTCGCCCTTTGAAACGGGCTTTTACCCTGATTGAATTGATGATTGTGGTCGCAATCATTGCCATTCTCGCTACTATTGCGATTCCGACTTATAGTAATTACACCAAAAAAGCGGCGATTTCCGAGCTGTTGCAAGCCTCCGCCTCTTATAAATCGGATGTGGAAATTTGTATCTACAATAAAGGGGAGACAAAAGGTTGCGATGCAGGCAGCAATGGGATTCAAGCCGCAAAAGGGGATAATAACACGAAGTATGTAAAATCCATTACAGTGAGTAATGGTGCAATTACGGTGACAGGAAAAAGTACGCTAGACAAAATGAGTTACACCCTGACACCCACTTTTACAAATAATGTGATGTCTTGGACAACCGCTTGTGTGGGTGACGCCGATGTTTTCCCTGCCAATTTTTGCAACAGTGTCAGTGCATCGCCACAGGAATAGCCTGATAAGTGAATATAAGGGGGCATTACTTTTTGACAAAATCGCTGAGTTTCTCACCCCCTTGTCACCTACTTAAGGAGAGTGTATGCCTCAATACGCTATTTGCGAACGAGCAACACAGAAAGTTTTCGAGATTTCCGACCAATTGTGGCAATGGAATTGTCAGGAAAAGCAGGTTCTGCAACGTTATCTCGCCCTGCCCGTGCAAGAAACGGCTGATTGCCTGTGGCTCGCCATTGATGACGAGAAAAATCTCAACGCCTGTGAAATTTTTGCGTTTTTAGTAAATAAACGGATTGAACCCGTGCTGGTCGAAACCGATGAGCTGAAATATCTGCTCAATGCCCTTTCGCCCGAAACTGAGCCGTTTTATCACGATGAGCAGAATCTCTACCCGACTCAGGAACAACCTGAGATCGATCGGCTTGATCCGATTATTCAGCTTTTAGACAATCTGTTTAAATTCTGTTTGGCACAAAATGTGTCCGATATTCATCTTGAACCGCAGAAAAATGGGCTGTTGATCCGTTTGCGGATTGACGGCGTATTGCATATTTACAAACAGCTCGCCTCCCATTTAACTAGCCGTATGATTTCTCGCCTCAAACTGTTGGCAAAACTGGATATTAGTGAATCTCGCCTGCCTCAAGACGGACAATTTAGCTTTACCACCGCCTTATCGGAAACGCTGGATTTTCGGGTTTCGACCTTGCCAACCCATCACGGCGAAAAAATGGTATTGCGATTGCAGAAAAACAAACCGACCGATTTTGATTTTTTAGAACTCGGTTTCACTTCCGAACAAAAAGCCACCTTACTCCACGCCTTAAAACAACCACAAGGACTGATTTTGGTGACAGGTCCGACAGGCAGTGGCAAAAGCATTACCCTTTACAGTGCATTAAGCCAATTAAATCAAATAGATAAACATATCTTGACCGCAGAAGATCCGATTGAAATTGAGATTGAAGGCTTGATTCAAACCCAAGTCAATCGAGCCATTCAACTGGATTTTAGCCAACTGCTCCGCACCTTTTTACGCCAAGATCCTGATGTGATAATGCTAGGCGAAATTCGTGATGAAGAGAGTGCCAAAATCGCCTTACGAGCCGCTCAAACAGGACATTTGGTGCTATCGACCTTGCACACCAATGATGCCCCTTCTGCGATTGAACGCTTGCAACAACTTGGCATTCACGAGTACGAAATCAGCAACGCTCTGCTGTTAGTGATTGCTCAACGGCTCGTTCGGAAATGTTGCTCAAAATGTGGTGGAAAAGGCTGTGAACATTGCCACCAAGGCTACAAAGGACGAATTGGGGTCTATCAATGTTTCAGCCGAAATGGAAAATCCTTTGATAAACAGACCGCTTGCTTAGATTTTGTGACCTTACTCGACAGTGCCAAACAGAAACTTGCTGAAGGCAAAACCGATTTAACCGAAATTGAGCGAGTGCTAGGCAATTTGTAGGATGGGCTTCAGCCCATCAATAAAAACGAAGAACGAAAGTGATGGGCTAAAGCCCATCCTACCTATGCTACAAGAGAGAAAAATGATCGCAGAATTTTATTGGAAAGCCACTAACCGTTTTGGGCAAAAATTAACAGGTAAAAACCTTGCGGCGAATCGTGAACAGTTGGAAAAACAACTGCGACAAAAAGGCTACGAACAAATAAAAATCAGCCGTAATTTTGTCTTGCCCACTTCGCCAAAAAGTGAAGAAATTACCCAACTTCTCAACCAAAT
Organism: Pasteurellaceae bacterium; assembly: GCA_030528525.1. Taxonomy (GTDB): domain Bacteria; phylum Pseudomonadota; class Gammaproteobacteria; order Enterobacterales; family Pasteurellaceae; genus JAUMYT01. Next base: position 16,057 of record JAUMYT010000007.1, on the reverse strand, counting down.
TAGCCTGCTATTAACAGCTCATATTCCGTTGAAAACAAGTTTGGCTATGGTGCAACAATCTTGCCAGCAAATACGGCTTTATCAATGGTTAAACGATATTCAGCAAGGCTTAGAAAGCGGCTTGGCTTTTTCGGCAAGTTTAGACAAATCAGACAAATATCTCACCCCTCAAGAAATTCAGTTAATTAAAATGGGTGAAACCAGCGGTCAGTTAGCAACTATTTTTGGCAAAATGGTAGAAGCCCGACAAAAATCAGAAAAACTGCAGAAAAAAGTCAAGAAAATCTTATTTTATCCTGTGGTGGTGTTAATTATTTCACTGAGTTTATCCCTATTATTACTGCTCTTTGTTGTACCACAATTTGCCGAATTATATGGCGAAAAATCCTTACCCTTGATTACCGATGTTTTATTCAATATTTCGCATTTTCTAAAAAGTAATCACCATTTATTAATTGGCATAACGATTTTATGCTGTTTGATTATTTCAATCCTTTCCCAAAAAACCATAATCATCACAAAATTAAAATTTCATCTATTAATCCATTTACCGATTTTCCGAAATATTGTTAAACAAAATAGAATTATTTTCTTTTGCCAACACACTTCGTTAATGCTGAATGCCCATTTACGTTTAGATGTTATTTTGCAAAGCTTTTTACAAGGGAAACAGCAAGATCCGATTTTAGAAAAAGAAATTAAATTGATGTTACAACTATTACAGCAGGGCTATCGCTTAAATGAGGGCTTAAGCCCAACGATTTTTGGTAATGAAATGGTACAAATGGTCGCCATTGGCGAACAGAGTGGCAAATTAGCCGAAATGTTAGGGCATATTAGTGAGATTCATCAGCAACGGCTGGATTATCACATTGATTTACTTTCCCAATTATTAGAACCAATGTTAATGCTGATTATGGGCGTGATTGTTGGTACGATTATTGTCGGGTTATATTTGCCGATTTTTGATATGGGGGCGATGATACAATGATATTTCTATCGCTTTTTCTTTTATCCTTTTTTATTGCTTTTTGGTTTAAAAGAGAATTGAAACAATTCCCCAACAAAATTAATCAACAGATATTTAAAGATCTGCACTCATTGGTTGAGCTCCCTTTTAATTTTTCCCAATTGTTGGAAAACTCTGCTTTAAAATCTAAACAAAAAGATCATTCTTTTCTTTTTTTTATTCTATTTCCGATAAGCACAGTCTTATTTTATCACCATTCTTTATTTATTATTGCGATTGTTATTCTGTTAATTTATTTATCATTATTAGATTATCACTATTATTTAACCGATAGTTATTATGTTGCGATGATCTTTTTCTTTTCCCTGTGTGAACTTCTCTTTTTTCAGCCTTTACTTATTGAGTTACATTTAACTACTCTGATATTCATTACCTTATTTTTTGCCTTATTCATTCCAATTACCGAAAAGATGATGAAAAAAAACGCTTTAGGCTCTGGCGATGTGATTTTATTTATTGCTCTTTCCCCTTTATTTTCACTCACTGAGATGCTCTCCCTTTTATTATTCTCTAGCTTATTCGGATTATGCTTCAGCAGTCTCTATTGGCTGATCAACAGAAAAAAACTGATAAAGTTACCTTTTATTCCTTTTATCAGTTTGGCTTGTGTAGGAATACTGATGTTATAAGCAGGTATACAATGGAAGATCTGCCAGATTTTCCAAAATATGATTTAGGTTTTTATGTTATACTCGTTTTAATGATGAATATTCATATATCCAGAAGGAAAAATGATGATAAAACGTTTTCAAGTCGGGCATCGACTCTCCGAGATGGCAATTTATAATGGCGTGGCATACCTTGCAGGGCAGGTGCCAGAAGATGATAGTCAAGATATGTATGGACAAACTAAACAAGTTTTAGCTGAAATTGATAAATGGCTAGTTCAGGCTGGCTCAGACAAAAGTCGCATTTTAATGGCACAAGTTTTTGTTGCCAATATGCTAGAATTTGATGAAATGAATCGTGCATGGGACGAATGGGTGGCGAAGGATAATGCACCGCCACGTGCAGCTATTGAAGCTCGCCTTGCCAACCCAAACTGGAAAGTCGAAATTGTGGTCACTGCCGCTGTAAAATAGCAGCATTTCTACTTATTACAAGGGGGTGAGATCCTACCACTTTTTGCAAAACCTCCCCCTGCCTCACCTCACATCTCCAATTGCATTCAAAATTCGTTTATCTGAAATCGGGTAGCGTGTGCCGAGCTGTTGGGCGAATAGGCTCACTCGCAGCTCTTCAATCATATAACGAATTTCCGCTACCTCATCGGAAATCGGTTTGGATTTCGGCAGTTTGGCGAGCAGTTGTTGGTAGGCTTGTTGCACCTGTTCCACTCGCAACATTTTGGCTCGGTCGCTGTTGGTGTCCACCACCAATTTATCCAACCGCTTGTCAATCGCAGTCAAATAGCGGAGCAAGTCGCCAAGGCGAGCAGAGCCTGTTTGCACCACGAAATCAGGGTAGATCAAACCGTTGAGTTGGGCTTTGATGTCAGACAACGCAAACGCCATTGTGAAGTCCATTTTGCCTTTCATTCGCTTGTTGATTTCAAACGCCAAGGTCAAAATTTTCTCGACTTGCAGGGCAATTTGCACCGTTTTATCGTTCAGATTTTCTCGCACAAATTCTCGCAAGGCGTTAAATTTTTCTTCATTCCACACAAAACCGCCGAATTCTTGCACCAATTCGTCCACCGCACAGGCGATACAGTCGTCAATCAGTTCCAACACCTTGCCAAATGGAGCGAAATATAAGCCGAGCTTGGCTTTGTTTGGTAATTTTTCGTGCAGATATTTGATTGGCGAGGGCACATTCAGTAAAATCAACCGGCGTAAACCCGCTCGCATTGCGGTGGCTTGTTCAAATTCCGTTTCAAACAGCTTCACGCCTACGGCATCTTTTTCATCGACAATCGCAGGGAAGGCTTTGACGCTGAAATGACGTTTTTTCTGCTCGAACACCTGTGGCAATTCGGCAAAATTCCACAAATGCACGCCTGATTGCTCAATGCCATCGTCCGCCACCGCCGAGAGCGAGCTTTGCACTTGGTCTTTGAGTGAGAATTTCAGCTCGTCCAAATTGCCACTTTCGGCGATTTTTTCGCCTTTCTCGCCAATTACACGGAAGGTCATTTTTAAGTGAGCAGGCAGTTGGGCAAGATCCCATTGCTCTGACTCGACCAACACGCCCGTCATTCGGCGAAGTTCATAGCTCAAACTCTCCAGCAACGGTTTGGCAAGCGGTTCGGCTTTGGCTAAAAAGGCTTCGGCGTAGTTCGGGGCTGGCACAAAATTCCGGCGGAGCGATTTCGGCAAGGATTTAATCAGGCTGATCACCAACTCTTGGCGAAGCCCTGGGATTTGCCAATCAAAGCCGTCTGGCTCGACTTGGTTGAGCAACGGCAACGGAATATGCACCGTCACGCCGTCCGCTTCTTTGCCAATTTCAAATTGGTAGCTCAATTTCAATTTGAGATCATTTTGATACCAGAAATTCGGGAAATCTAACTCACTGACTTTATTGGCATTTTCGTTGATCAAAAACGATTTTTCAAAATTCAGCAACTCAGGATCTTGCTTGCTTGCCACTTTCCACCAGCTGTCAAAGTGTTTGCTGGAAACCACGTCTGTGCCGATCCGTTGATCGTAAAACTCAAACAGCACTTGCTCGTCCACCAAAATGTCACGGCGGCGAGATTTGTGTTCCAAGTCTTCCACTTCTTTGATCAAGCGGTTGTTTTCTTTGAAGAATTTGTAATTCGCAAACCATTCGCCTTCGACCAACGCCGAGCGGATAAAAATTTCACGGCAGACAAGGGGGTCAATACGGCTGTAATTTTGCAAACGGCTGGCGACAATCGGCACGCCGTAGAGCGACACTTTTTCATACGCCATCACCGCCCCCTTGGACTTTGCCCAATGCGGTTCGCTGTAACTGCTTTTGGTCAGATGTGTGGCGAGCGGTTCGACCCATTCAGGTTCAATTTTTGCCACCATTCGCCCCCAAAGTTTGCTGGTTTCGACCAGCTCTGCCGCCATTACCCATTTCGGTTGCTTTTTGAACAAGACAGAATTTGGGAAAATCGCAAAGTGGGCATTTCTTGCGCCCAAATACGACATTTTTTCGTTATCTTTCAAGCCGATATGCGACAGCAAGCCCGTGAGCAAGGCGGTGTGAATTTGCTGATAACTGGCGTCTTCAGTGTTGATCCGCAAGCCCATTTCTCGCACCGTTAAACGCAGTTGGTGGTAAATATCTTGCCATTCACGCACTCGCAAATAGTTCAAATAATCCTTCTGGCACAAACGGCGGAACTGGTTTTTACTCAGTGCTTTTTGTTGGCTTTGGATAAATTGCCACAGATTCACAAACGCCAAAAAGTCAGAATCTTTATCGGCAAAACGGCGATGTTTGTCGTCTGCGGATTGCTGTTTTTCCTGCGGTCGTTCACGCGGATCTTGAATCGACAGGGCAGAAACGATCATCATCACTTCGTGCAAGGATCCGTTTTTTGCCGCTTCGATCACCATTCGTGCCAAGCGTGGATCGACAGGGAGTTGGGCGAGTTGGCGGCCGATTTCAGTTAGCCTTTTTCGCTCTTTATTCCCTCCCCCTGCTTGCGGGGGGAGGTTAGGAGGGGGGGATTTTGGAGATTTTTCCCCCCTCCCTTGCCCTCCCCCGTAAACGGGGGAGGGGATTGTTTCGATTGCCCCCAACTCTTCCAATAATTTTATCCCATCCTGAATATGCTTATGATCAGGGGCATCCACAAACGGAAAGGCGGCAATGTCGCTCAAACCAAGAGCGGTCATCTGCAAGATAACGGACGCCAAATTAGTGCGTAGAATTTCAGGATCAGTAAATTCAGGACGGCTGTTGAAATCCTCTTCGGAATACAAGCGGATACAAATGCCTTCGGAAATCCGCCCGCAACGTCCTTTGCGTTGGTTGGCGGAGGCTTGGGAAATTGGCTCAATCGGCAGGCGTTGTACTTTGGTGCGGTAGCTGTAACGAGAAATGCGAGCCGTGCCTGTGTCGATCACATATTTGATGTTCGGGATCGTGAGCGACGTTTCCGCCACGTTGGTGGCTAAAATAATGCGGTTGAGACTGCTCGGGTTGAAAATTCGTTGCTGTTCGGCGGCGGACAAACGAGCGTAGAGCGGCAAAATTTCCGTGTGGCGGAGATCTTGTTTTTGCAAGGCATCGGCGGTGTCGCGAATTTCTCGTTCGCCGTTCATAAAAATCAAAATATCGCCACGTCCTTCCGCTTGCAATTCGTCCACCGCATTCAAAATTCCTTGCAGTTGGTCTTGATCTTCTTCTTCGATAATCGGGCGGTAACGCACTTCCACAGGGAAAGTTCTGCCTGAGACTTCAATGATCGGGGCATTGTCGAAATGCTTGGAAAAACGTTCCACATCAATGGTTGCAGAAGTGATGATCACTTTCAGATCAGGGCGTTTTGGCAGGATCTGTTTGAGATAACCGAGTATGAAATCGTTGTTCAGACTGCGTTCGTGGGCTTCGTCAATGATCAGCGTGTCGTATTGATTGAGATAGCGGTCGTTTTGAATTTCGGCGAGCAGAATTCCGTCTGTCATCAATTTCACGAGCGTTTGATCGCTGATTTGATCGTTAAAACGGACTTTATAACCAATGGTCGAGCCGAGTTCGGATTTCAACTCTTCCGCAATGCGAGTGGCAACAGAGCGTGCGGCAATACGGCGAGGCTGGGTATGCCCAATCAAGCCTTTCACGCCACGCCCCAATTCCAAACACATTTTCGGCAACTGGGTGGTTTTTCCCGAGCCTGTTTCGCCAGCAATCACAACCACTTGATTCTCCGCAATCAGTTTGAGAATTTCATCACGGCGAGACGAAACGGGCAGATCAGGGTATTCAATCACTAAATTTTCACGCTGAGTTTGACGAGCAGCAAAACGGGCTTTGCAAGGGGTAAGATCTTGCTCAATTTCTGCAAAAATCGCTTGGCGAGCTTGCTCATTTTTCACGTTCGACAAGCCACGAATGCGGCTGGCAAGCCTGCGACTGTCCAGCAAGGTGCAGTCTTGCAGTTGAGCAAGGAGAGATTTTTGTTCGGGGGAAAGGTTCACAACGGGTGAATTTTTTTGGTTTTTTTGCATAGTGATATATTTTCAGGAGGAAAATGAGGTTAATTCGACAACCGTTTCGCTTCGATCACATCGTCTAACTGCACAATTCGAGCCAGTAATTTGCTGAGCATTTCAATATTGCTTAACTCAATTTCCACGTCCATTGTGGCAATGCCCCGTTTTTGATCGACACGGTTCGACACGCCGCTCACATTGACTTTTTCGTTTGCCATAATGCCGCTGACATCACGCAATAAGCCGTTGCGGTCGTTGGCGATAACACGGATCACTAAGCTAAAACCAGTGGAATAGGTTTCGCCCCATTCGGCATCGACCACCCGTTCTGGGTTGGCTGTACGTAAGTCGAAAAGTTGTTCGCAGTCGGCACGATGAATCGAAATGCCACGCCCTTGCGTGATGTAGCCGACAATTTCATCGCCGGGGATTGGCTGGCAACAGCGAGCGATGTGGTGCATTAAATTGCCCACGCCTTCGACGACCACAAAGCCTTTTTTCTGCTTTGGTTGAGCATTTTGGGCTTTGTGTGCCACCTGTTTTAAAATCACTTCGTCCGCTTGTTCGGCGGTGGTTTTGACCAGTTTGCTTTGCAGATAGTGCATCAGCGTGTTCAGCCGAATATCACCGCCGCCAATGCCTGCGTACAGGTCGTCCAGTTGCTTTAAGTTATAGCGTGGCAGGGCGTAATCTTCGATCTGCTTTTGGCTGAAATTATGTTTCGCCATTTCCGCTTCCAACATCTCTTTGCCGAGCGGAATGTGTTTATCGCGATCCAGTTTTTTGAACCACGCCACCACTTTGGAGCGGGCTTTCGGCGTGTTGATAAAGCCTTGGTTTGCATTCAGCCAATCACGGCTTGGATTGGGATTTTTTTGGGTGATGATCTCAATTTGATCGCCCATTTGTAGCTGATAAGTAAACGGCACGATCTTGCCTGCGACTTTCGCCCCAATGCAACGATGCCCGATCTCACTGTGGATCGCATAGGCAAAATCCAACGGCGTTGCCCCTTTGGCGAGATCGACCACTTCGCCCCGTGGCGTGAACACATACACCCGATCATCAAACACTTGCGACCGCATTTCATCGACAATATCGCCCGAATTGGCAAGATCTTGTTGCCAATCCAACAATTTACGCAACCAGCTGATTTTTTCTTCGTAGCCCGAACGCCCAGCCGCCGCCCCTTCTTTATATTTCCAGTGGGCAGCGACCCCAAGTTCCGCATCATCGTGCATTTTTTGGGTGCGAATTTGAATTTCCACCGGCTTATCGCCTTCGCCTAACACCACCGTGTGAATCGATTGATAGCCGTTCGGTTTTGGGTTGGAAATATAGTCGTCAAAATGCTCGGGCAGATCTTGGTATTCGGTATGCACAATGCCAAGGGCGGTGTAGCAATCTTCCAAGGTTGGTACGATGATCCGCACCGCTCGCACATCAAATAACTGATTGAATTTTAAATGCTTTTTCTGCATTTTCTTCCAAATACTGTAGATGTGTTTTGGGCGACCGTAAACCTGAACCTCGTCTAATTCTTCTTTTAAACAACGGGTCAGATTTTCCACAAAATCGGCAATATAATTTTCCCGATCCACACGGCGTTCGCCGAGGTCGTATTTGGCAATTTGGCGGTACTCTTGCGGACGTAAAATGCGGAAACAGTAATCTTCCAGCTCCCATTTGAGCTGTCCGATCCCAAGGCGGTTGGCAAGCGGTGCGTAGATGTGCGAACACTCTTTGGCGGCAAGCACCAAATCTTCTTCGGTTAAATTATCGACATCTCGCAAATAGACAATCCGCTCGGCAAGTTTAATTACCACCGAACGGAAATCTTTGACCATTGCCAGCAACATTCGGCGAATGTTATCCACTTGCACATCGGAAGCGTGGCTGGCGTTGAGCTGGCGGACGTTATCCATTTCCACCACGCCTTTCACCAGATTTTTGATGCTGTCGCTGAAATCTTCTTTGACTTGGGCGAGATCGATGATGTTTTGCTTAACGAGCGGAAAGAGCAGGGCGGCGATAAGGCTATCATCGTCCATATTCAGGCTATGCAGAATTTCGACCATCTCAATCCCAAACCACATCAGGTGGAACTGTTCGGTGTCGAGCTTTTCTTGCACATATCGCCACGTCATCTGCAACTCTTCAAAAGTCATTGCAGACATCTGTAATCCCGCACTCCAACTAGCCAGTTCAAAAGTGCTAGGGTTAAGTGAATGAGAGTGGCGAATTGCAACCATAAAAGCCTCCAGATGCCAAGCGAAAGGGGTGCTATACAGAATAAGTGCATGATTATAGCTCAATTATGTACTTGAAAGAACAACGAAATGGCTGAGGTGCTGTATTTTGCAAAATATGGAGTTTTCTTCCCCTCTTGTAAGCCTATTCTTTGCGAAAAATCATCTTTCCTGTAAACAAAAGCGGTCGGCTATTTCAAAATTGGGCAAATTTTGCTATAAATGGCGAGTTTTCAAATCATCAACTTTCTAATAGGAGCAACTTATGGAATTAGTTTTTATTCGCCACGGTTTCAGCGAGTGGAATGCAAAAAACTTATTTACTGGCTGGCGTGATGTGAACCTCACCGAACGTGGTGTGGAAGAAGCCAAAGCGGCAGGCAAAAAATTGTTGGAAGCAGGCTATGAGTTCGACATCGCTTTCACTTCTGTGTTAACTCGTGCGATCAAAACCTGTAACATCGTGTTAGAAGAGTCTAACCAACTTTGGATTCCACAAGTGAAAAACTGGCGTTTAAACGAGCGTCACTACGGTGCATTGCAAGGCTTAGACAAAAAAGAAACTGCGGAAAAATATGGCGATGAGCAAGTGCATATTTGGCGTCGTTCTTACGATATTTCTCCGCCAGATCTTGATCCGAAAGATCCAAACTCTGCTCACAACGACCGCCGTTATGCTCACTTGCCAAGCGATGTGGTGCCAGATGCGGAAAACCTCAAAATTACCCTTGAGCGTGTATTGCCATTCTGGGAAGATCAAATCGCACCAGCCCTTTTAGCAGGCAAACGAGTGCTTGTTACTGCTCACGGTAACTCACTTCGTGCATTAGCGAAACACATCATCGGCATTTCGGATGCAGACATTATGGATTTTGAAATCCCAACGGGTCAGCCGTTAGTGTTAAAACTGGATGATAAATTGAATTTTGTTGAGAAGTTCTATTTATAATCTTGGATTATTCAAAAAAGGACGCCAAAGGGCGTCTTTTTTGCTTTTGATAAAAATGCAAGCCTCAGTGATCATTTTTACGATCGTTATCGCAAAAATCGTTTTATGTGATTGCACAAAATGGGTTGAACTCTACACTGCTTATCCCAAAGGAGAAAGCAATGAAACTGTTCAATCCATTTAAACAACCCTTTGATAATGAAACCTTGGAATCTTGGTCTAAAAATCTAGACGATATTGCGAAAATTGCACTCGTCGCTATGCCTGTTTTGATTTATGGACAATATGGGCTATTATTTAAATTCATCAATTTTGCATTATTATGCATTACAATTCTTAGTTCATTAGGCGTTTCACGCCATTTACGTTCCCTTAAATTGAAGGAGTAAATTATGGAGTCTATTACCGTTGGTTTAGCCATTCTTGCCTTTTTAGGCTGTATTGCTTACTACTACTCCGCCAAAGCCGTTGAAGAAAAATTGCGTCGGGAAAAAGCGGAGCAAGACGCACAACAAGCAAGCGAAACCAAATAACGTTTTTTGCAAATTCCCTGAAACTCCGCTATACTCCGCCCCTTGAGTTGGTCAGGCAATCGCTGGTTTATTGAAGCCCTCAAATTCGCACAGCGTAAACTAGGGGACAAGTAAACGAGAGGAAAGTCCGAGCTACACAGGGCAGAGTGCCAGATAACGTCTGGGGGGCGTGAGCCTACGACCAGTGCAACAGAGAGCAGACCGCCAGTGTCAAACTGGTAAGGGTGAAAGGGTGTGGTAAGAGCACACCGCGTGGCTGGCAACAGTTCACGGCAGGGTAAACTCCACTCGTAGCAAGACCAAATAGGAATCCAATGGGTGGCCCGCTCAGGATTCGGGTAGGTTGCTTGAACGTGCGTGCGAACGTACGTCTAGATGAATGATTGTCCGCGACAGAACTCGGCTTATCGACCAACTCAACTTTTTCAGATCTTTTTATCGGGCGAGCAGAACTTTCTGCTCGCTTTTTTGTATATCACTATATCCGTCAATTTTCCCAACAGATCACAGCATATGAAATACCTGATTGCCCTACTCTTTTCGCTATTTAGCCTCACGGCAACGGCTCATCCTCACTCTTTTGTCGATATGCAAAATCGGGTGTTCATTGAAAATGGCAAACTGCACGCTTTTGAAATGCGTTGGACACTTGATGAAATTACCTCTGCCGAGCTGATTTATGAGATCAATAGCAGTAAAAACAAGGCATTAGCACAGCAGAAAATTACTGAAGAACTCAATCAATCGGCGGTGCAAAATCACTATTTCAGCGAGCTGTACGATGAGAAAGACACGCCGATTAAATTCAAAGCCAAACCATTCAACCCAAGCATTGAAATTCAAGATAACCGCCTGATTTACCGTTTTGAATTAACGCTCGCCACGCCGCAAGATGTGACAGGGCGAACTTTCCGCCTGTTTACCTTTGAGCCGAGTTATTATCTGTATATGGGCTATGAAAAACCGAGCGATGTGACCCACCGCGATCCGCAAAATCTGTGCAAGGTGTCGCTCGTGGAGCCAAAAGTGAACGACAGTTTACGCCTGTATGCGTCTAAATTAGACAAAGACGACACGCCCGATATGCCGTCCGACAAAAGCCTGTCGCTGGGGGCTCAATTTGCACAAAAGGTTACGATTCAATGCCAATAAAACGTTCACATCTGCTTGCGATCGCCGTTGGGATCATTGCGATGGTGGCACTCTATCAACTCTACCCGATTCTGCTGTTTCAAGTGTTGGAATGGCAGAAAAGTTTTAATCTCCAGCTCTCATCGGCACTGCGAGAACTGCAACAACACCAACAACAAGCCGGGCTCACATTGCTACTCATCAGTTTTTTGTATGGTGTGTTTCACGCCGTCGGGCCAGGGCACGGCAAATTTATTTTGACCAGCTATCTCTCGCTTGAACAGACGCGTTTGCCACAAACGCTGAAAATCACTTGGCTCTCGGCATTGGTGCAAGGTTTGGTGGCGGTGGCGTTGGTCAGCGTGTTGGTGGTGGGCTTAACGCTTTCTCGCCACTATTTCAATCTCACGCTGAAATGGGTCGAACGTGGCAGTTTCGCCTTGATGATCGCCTTTGGGCTTTACTGGCTGGTGCAAGGGGTGAGATCTTGGCAAAAAAGTGCAAAACGCCCTTTGCAAAAAGTCGCCGTTTCTCCCCCCCTTGTAATCCGCCAAATTCGTCCGAAAACAGCGAATTTCAGCCTAAAAAATGCACCGCACCAACATTCGGAGAATTGTGGCTGTGGACACAAACATCTGCCAAGCTCACAGGAAATGGCACAGATTCAGGACTGGAAATCAATGTGGCTGGTGGTGTTTAGCATTGGGCTACGCCCTTGCACGGGGGCAATTTTGGTGCTGTTTCTTGCCTACACGCTAGATTTATACCTGTGGGGCGTGGCTTCTGCTTTGGTAATGGCACTCGGCACAGGGCTGACGCTGACCCTTTTCGCCTGTTTGGTGATGTTTGCCCGCAATAAAGCCGTGCAAGCCAGCCGTTGGTATCTCTCGATTCAAAGTAGCAAGCGGTTAGTTTGGGGCTTGAAATTGCTCATCGGCGTTGTGCTGATTTTATTCGGCACCAGTTTATTGCACGGCACGTTTTTGAGTTCGCCAACGGGGATATTGGGGCGGTAACATGCAGAAATGCATTGCATACGCCCTCAACAAGCGATGATTTCTCACCAATTTTTTGCAAATTTAAAACCGCAATGGGCGTATGCAATACGCCCCTACAGACGAGGAATGATCACAATTTTGTAAAACATCATAGAAATGTAGGGACGTATTGCATACGTCCCAAAGTCAATAAAGATCCTTTTTACCATTACTTTTTCTTATAAAGAAAATTAAAAACTTTTTCCTTGTCTTGAAAAAGTTTACAATGCGTTTTCTTCACTTCTCAAATAAGGTGTTCTGAATGGATAGCATTATTTCGTTTTTTGAAAGTGTCTTAACGTGGATTGTTGATAATGTCGATGGACCACTTTGGGACATTACGGTTATCACCCTGCTTGGCACGGGGCTTTTCTTTACCATTACCACAGGCTTGGTGCAACTGCGTTTATTGCCTCAAAGTATGCGTGAAATGTGGTTTGGCCGCTCAACCAGTGGCGACTCTCTCACGCCATTCCAAGCCTTTACCACAGGGCTTGCTAGCCGTGTGGGCGTGGGTAATATCGGCGGTGTGGCAACAGCCATCGCATTAGGCGGCCCTGGAGCGGTGTTCTGGATGTGGGTAACGGCGTTAATCGGAATGAGCAGTGCCTTTGCCGAATCTTCACTCGCTCAGGTGTATAAAATCCGTGATCCAAACGGAATGTTCCGTGGCGGCCCTGCCTACTACATCTCCAAAGGCTTGAAAGCCCCGTGGCTTGCCGTTGCCTTTGCAATTACCTTAATTTTTACCTTCGGCTTTGCGTTCAATGCAGTGCAAGCCAACTCCATTGTCGAAGCCACTCGCAATGCGTGGGAGTGGGACGCACAATATGTTGGCATCGTACTGGTGATTTTAACGGCAGCGATCATTTTCGGTGGCGTTCGCCGTATCGGGCAAGTGTCGTCTAAAGTCGTGCCAATGATGGCGTTGTTCTATTTGATTATGGCGGTGATCATTTTGGGAATGAACATCGAAAAAGTGCCTGCGGTATTAGCCAACATTGTGCATAGTGCCTTTGATTTCTCGGCAATGGCGGGCGGTATGTTCGGAGCATTATTCTCAAAAGCGATGTTAATGGGCATCAAACGGGGCTTATTCTCAAACGAAGCAGGTATGGGTTCAGCACCAAACTCGGCAGCGACCTCTGATGCCAAACACCCTGCGACACAAGGCTTGATCCAAATGCTCGGCGTGTTTGTGGATACCATTATCGTCTGTACCTGTACGGCGATTGTGATTTTAATGTCGAACGACTACGGCAGCGAAAGCCTGCGTGGCGTATCGCTCACCCAAAAAGCATTAGAATTCCACGTCGGCGAATTCGGCTTGCATTTCTTAGCATTCATCTTGTTGCTGTTCTGCTACACCTCCATCATCGGCAACTATGCCTATGCCGAAAGCAACATTCGCTACATTCGCAACAAACCAGGCTTTGTGTTGGCATTCCGTTTAGTGGTACTGTTCTTCGTCTATTTCGGTGCGGTGCGTGACGGCGGTATCGTTTGGGCGTTCGCCGACACGGTAATGGCATCAATGGCGATGATCAACTTAGTCGCTATCGTCCTGCTTGCCCCAATCGTGTGGCTAGTGCTGAAAGACTACCAAAAACAAGTCAAAGCGGGCAAAGAACCGGTGTTCAACATTGAAGATCACCCTGAGTTGATAAAGCGTGGTGTGGACGCAGACGTATGGCGACAAAAAGCTGATTAGCTTATTTAGCTTTAGTTCAATAAGAAAAACAGGTGGAACAAACGCTTCACCTGTTTATTTTTAGTTCTAACCTAGCTGCACTCTTGTGCGAATCTCCGCTAAGGTTTCATCAATCAGTAACACACCGTCACGAAAAACAGGGCGCAATTGATTGACTCGCAGTCCGAGTGCGGTTCGGCAAATCGTTTGCCACTGCCCATGCTCATAAATTAGTGCCAGCCGACCTCTCTTTGATCGCTTCGCTTGACTGGTAATCGGATCCTTATAAATATCCTGCCACTTGCCGTCAATCTGAATGCAGCTGGCTTTCATCGCCCAACTCATCGTGTCTCGATTAACTTGTTGGAGTAACCCTCCCCCCATACCAAAATTCACATTTTCCACACTAAAACCCTGCACCATAATTGCCTGTAAAATAGGAGTGAGCGAATGAATTGTAATACCATCTCCTTGAATTAAACGAATATAATCAGGCAACACTTTATAGCCTTTTTGATTAACCGAATAGCCTACTTTTTCGGCTAAGATATTCAGCACTTTGCAAATAACACTGGCAGGATCGCCGCTATCAAGACGGATCACCAACCGCCCTCCTCGCTGTTTTACTTTTTGATGCAATGCCTCACCCCAGATTTCACTGAGGGTATGCCATAAATCATAACTGTCTGACACCACCGAATACAGCTGATTCTCACCGGCAAAATGGTGAATAAGGTTCTCATAAGCACTCATTTCATTCTCTTTGCCCCAAGCCGTGATAGTGCTGTGTTCCGCAGCAGGGATTGAAAATGCGGGCATTTCCTTGGCATGATACCAACGACTTGCCGCAACTAAAGCAGAAAGACTATCCGTGCCATTGAAATTAACCAAATGCGCCAAGCCGCCAAGGGCGACAGTTTCTAGGCTGGAGGCTCCTCTTGCCCCAAAGTCATGTAATTGAAAGTCTAAGCCGGAAAGGTCGTCCGCCGATTGGGTTAGGGCATTGCGGAGCTTCTGCTTACAGGCGTAAGAAAGGCTTGCTACGGTGGAAGGATACCAAATCGCACGCAATAATGCGGTTTCAATATAACCGACTAACCAGAAACAAGCAGGATCGGTATTGGTAATTTGGCACACCACGTTGCCGACAGGGAGTACCGTACCTTCTGGCACAGCTTCAATCACAAGGGGGAGAGAACCTCTATGTTTTTGCAAAATATATTGCCAACCTTCACGGTGAAACGGCAAGCCGTGAGCGGTCAGGACTTGTTCCGCATCATCAATATCTTGTTGAGTAATGGGCTTGAGCAAGTATTCTTTAATAAAGGCTTGTAGCCCAAACATCACAACATCGAACTCTCCACTACGTGCTTCAACATAGTAAGAAAGGGCTTGTGTTTCTGGCGGATACTGCAACCAATGCGAGGCTTTATAGCTGTCTGCATTCAAAATCAGATTGGCAATGCTGGAAGTGTACATGACATTTTCTCTTTGTCCCGTGAATAAATTACAATTTTTGAAAAATATACTTTACTAAAAAAGTATTTCGAACGCACGAGAAAAAGAAACGATCAACACTGTCTGTGAAATTACACCCATTTTTTCCGTTTCAACGAAACAAACTCAATACCCAAATCTTTATAAGCAATATTTTCTAGGTTCAGTAAATATCGTTTAATTGGCAAGCCACCGCCAAAGCCTGTCAGCACTTGATTTTTGCCCAACACTCGGTGGCAAGGGATCAAAATGGAAATCGGGTTTCGCCCCACCGCATTCGCCACTGCTCGCACCGCATTTGGCTTGCCTATCTTGCGGGCAATATCTGCATAACTGACCATCTGACCATAAGAAATTTCCCGTAATGCCTGCCATACCACCTTCTGAAAAGGTGTGCCTTGTGGCAATAAAAAATCCAGCTGTTCAAACGCCACTGGCTCACCATCAAAATAACGATCGAGCACATCACACGTATTTGCAAAAATTTTGCAAAAAGTGACCGTTTCTCCCCCCCCTTGTATCGCAAACCTCTTGCCAATTTGAATAATCCAACATACCTGCTTGCTCAAATTCAATGCCGATCAAGGCAACCTCATTAGCTATTAAACATAATTTTCCAACAGGTGAGGCATAAATATGATAATAAATCATTGTATCTCCAATAAAAAAGGCGTGAACCTAAAGTGTACACGCCTTTTGAACTGCCTGTGAAGCTTAGAATTTATAATTGATATTTAAACCATAAAGATTCGCTTTCGCTTTTACTTTGAAATCGGCTAAACCTTCTTCATTGAACTGATTCTTGC
>JAUMYT010000043.1 GCA_030528525.1 Pasteurellaceae bacterium | reverse complement strand
TGCCACACCGCTGGCTGATGTCCTTTCCAGAAATCAAAGCCCCATTTTTTGCGGTTCAACTGTGGCGGAATGCCGAGCTGCATTTGTGCCGCTTCAATCAATAATGTACCAGAGCCACACATCGGATCAACCAACGGCGTGCCGTGTTTCCAGCCCGAACGCAACACGATTGCCGCTGCCAAGGTTTCACGCAACGGGGCTTTGCCCGTTTCTTCACGGTAACCACGCAGATGCAACGCATCGCCGCTTAAATCAAGGGAAATTACCAAGCCTTCTCGCTCCAAATAAGCGTGAATCCGCACATCAGGCGACATTTTATCCACCGTTGGACGAGCTTCGCCTTTGCGTTCAAAATAATCGACAATGCCGTCTTTTATTCGCATTGCCCCAAATTGCGTGTGGCGAATTTCACGGTTTGTGCCGTTAAAATCCACGAAAAAGGTCTCTTTTGCATCGAAAAGGCTTTGCCAATTAAAGGAAACGACTGCGGCATACAAATCGCTGTCGCTGAAAATTTTGGTGGAAATCAACGGCAATAAAATCCGAGACGCCAAACGGCTGTGTAACAAGGCTTGATACACGCCTTTTTGTGTGGTGCTGAAATGCACGCCGCCTTGGGCAACTTTGCATTGTGCAGAGCAGAGCTGCTCCAGCTCGCTTTTGAGTAATTCTTCAAAGCCACGGGCGGTGGTGGCGAAATAGGTGGTTAATGTAGTCATTCTGTTTTCTGATCAAAAAAATTGGGGGGGATTATAGCGGAATCGAGCTTGCAAGGGGGGAGATTTTTAGGAAAAAGTGCAAAATCCAAAAAATGCAGATAATAATGACTTTCATTTGAGTTTTGGTTAAATTATACTAATTTCCGAGTTTCTAACTCAACTATTTTCCCTTTCTTATACAGGAACAATCAATGAAAGCACTTCTTAAAACTGCGATTGCCGCAACGCTTTTTGCAGCAAGCCAATTCTCTCTTGCCGTAACCGTGAAAGATCAAAAAGGCGATTTCACTTTGGACAGCGTGCCACAACGTGTGGTGGCGTTGGAATACTCTTATGTCGATGCCCTTGCCCAAGTTGGCGTGAGCCCTGTAGGTGTGGCGGACGATAACGATAAGAGCCGTATTTTGCCCCAAGTGCGTGAGAAAATTCAGGAATGGCAATCAGTCGGTACACGTTCACAGCCAAGCCTTGAAGCTATTGCCGCATTAAAGCCCGATCTGATTATTGCGGACGAAAACCGCCATACTGCAGTGTATGAAGAATTGAAAAAAATCGCCCCAACCGTGGTGTTTAACTCGCGTCACGAAAGTTACAAAGAAAACTTGGAAACCGCTCAGAAAATCGGCGATTTGTTAGGCAAATCAGACGAAATGAAAGGCAAAATTGACGGACATAACCAAAAAATTGCGGACATTGCTAACTCCCTACCAAAAGGAGCAAAAGTGCTGTTTGGCGTGTCGCGTGAAAATGAATTTACCCTATTTAATAGCGAATCTTACCCAGGTGGTTTACTTGAAGTGTTAGGCTATGAAATGCCCAAAGCAGGATCAAATAAAAAGCCAAATAGCGTGGTCGGTTTAGAACAGGTGGTGGCAGTGAAGCCTGAATTGATGATTTTAACCCACTATCGTGATGAGAGTATCGCTCGCAAATGGTCAAACGAAGCCTTATGGAAATTGATCCCTGCTGTGAAAAACCAACAAATTCTTGAAGTGGACGGCAATGTTTGGTCAAGAGCACGTGGTATGATGGCTGCTGAATTGATGGCAGAAGAAGTGCAACACTTTGTTAAACAATCTGCGAAATAATGCATAAATTTTTTCACTGGTTTATTCCCACAGTGGTGCTTTTTGGGCTACTGTGGGTCAGTTTATTTCTCTATTATCCGATTGACATTTCGGCAACGGATACCCTTTCCGCTTTTTTCGGTACAGACGATGAGCTATTGCAAATTACCATTTTAGATTTGCGATTGCCCCGCTCGCTCGTTGCCGTGGTAATGGGAGCAAACCTTGCCGTAACGGGGGCATTATTACAAACCCTAACTCGCAATCCGCTTGCATCGCCTTCGTTATTGAGCGTGAATGCAGGGGCAAGTTTGGGAATGGTAACCGCCACAGCGATTGCCCCAGCATTTTTTTCGGGTTATAGCATTGCGTTTATTGCCAGTATCGGCGGTGGCTTGAGTTGGTTACTCGTGATGTTGATCAGCGGTGGCTGGTGCGCGAGCCACAACAATCATCGGATTATTTTAGCTGGGATTGCCGTGTCGCTTTTCTGTGCGGCTGTCACCAAACTCGTCATTATTATTGCCGAAGATCAGGCAATCAATATCTTAAACTGGCTGGCAGGGGGCATTGCCCATATTCGCTGGGTCGAATGGTGGGTTATTTTACCGTTCTTTGTGCTGAATGTGATTTTCTGTGGCATTTTTGCGAACCAGTTGAATTTGCTCAATTTAAGTGATGATGCTGCCCAATCCCTCGGGATCAATTTATTCAAAGTTCGTTGGATCACCAACATTGTGACGTTGTTGATTATCGGGGCAAGTGTGAGCGTAGCGGGGCCTGTGGCGTTTATTGGCTTGCTGATTCCCCATTTGGCTCGCTATATGATAGGCTACGATTTACGCAAAGTCCTGCCGATGTCAATGCTGCTCGGTGGTTGCCTGATGCTAATTGCCGATATTATCGCCCGTGCCGTGACCTTCCCAAGCGAAATCCCAGCTGGGGCGATTTTGGCGTTGATCGGTGCTCCCATTTTTGTGCTTTTTGCACGGAGAAGACGCTGATGAGAGCATACAAGGGGTCAGATCTGACGAAAAAAATGCAAAAAATAGTTTCATTCTATCCTATCGCTTTCGTGATGTTGATGGTGCTGTTTGCCCTGAGTTTACAGCTCGGCACCTATTTTCTCTCGCCTATGGAAATCTGGCAGGTGTTCCAAGATCCAAACAGCCCACACTATTTCACACTCATCGAATACCGCTTACCCCGTGCGATTTTAGCGGTGTTGATCGGTGGAGCTTTGGCGTTATCCGGGGCATTAATTCAAAGTATCGTCCGCAACCCATTGGCATCGCCTGATATTTTGGGGATCAACAATGCCGCTGGGTTAGTTGCCGTGCTGTGCCTGATTTTCTTCCCTGGGATTGCGTTCTATTGGATTCCGATTTTTGCCTTTGTGGCAGGGATCGTGGCGTTCGTGTTGCTGTGGATTGTGTGCGGTTTCCATTTCCGCCCGATCAAAATGGCGATTATCGGCGTGGCACTTTCTGCCTTGTGGGCGGCGATCAGCCACTATGTGATGTTAGCTAACCCATTGGATATTAACTCGGCAATGCTGTGGCTCACCGGCAGTTTGTGGGGCAGAAGTTGGTCGTATGTGAATATCGTGTTGCCGTGGCTGTTGCTGTTATTGCCTTGTGCCTTCTTTTTCTGCCGAGATTTGGATACGCTTTCCCTTGGCGAACAGAAATCTGCGTCGCTCGGCGTGCCGATCAACAAAATTCAAATTATCGTCTTGCTGATTGCCGTGGCACTTGCCACCACTGCCGTGGCAATTTGTGGGCCTATCGCCTTTTTGGGTTTGGTCGCGCCGCATTTGGCTCGCCATTTGGTCGGCGGACGACACCGCAGTTTATTGCCCGCCACTTTACTGCTTGGGGCAATTTTATTACTGATTTCGGATATTTTAGCCCGAATTATTGCCCCACCTGTGGAAATTCCTGCAGGGGTTTTAACCGCCATTTTAGGTGCTCCTTACTTTTTCTATTTATTGATGAGAACCAAATAATGAGCTTGTCAGTCGAGAATTTACAATTAGCTTATCAAGATAAAACCATTATCCATAATCTCAGTTTGAGCTTGCCGAAAAACCAAGTGATTGCCTTGCTTGGTCCGAACGGCTGTGGCAAATCGACCTTGCTGAAATCCCTTGCCCGTTTGCTCAAACCCAAATCGGGCAAAGTGCGGTTTGAAAATCAGGATATTTGGGATTTACCTGTGAAAAGCTACGCGCAACAGCTCGCCTTTTTGCCACAGCAACACATTGTGCCAGAAGGGATCAAAGTGCGTGAATTGGTCGCTTACGGGCGTTCGCCTTATCTCAATTTATGGGG
>JAUMYT010000006.1 GCA_030528525.1 Pasteurellaceae bacterium | reverse complement strand
AACCAGCTGAAGAAGAATTTAGTCAGCCTAAAGACCAACAACGGCAATGTGATCCGCACCGACAGCTTGCAATTTCTCGCCCAACCCAACACGGCAGAACCGTTCGATATCGTGTTTGTCGATCCGCCTTTTCATCAAGGCTTTGTCCCACAAGTGCTGGCAAGCCTTGCCGAAAATGATTGGCTGGCGGACAACGCACTGATTTATGTCGAAACCGAGAAAAATCACCCTCCGTTGCAATTGCCCGAACATTGGCAAATCCTGAAAGAAAAAACTGCAGGGCAAGTGGTAAGTCGCTTGATTCGATGTTGATGATAAAAACTATCCCTCACAAAGAGGGATAGTTTTATTGATTATAGATTTTCAATCGCCTGATACTGCTGTTTGAGTTTTTCCAAGCCTTCAGCGTATTCCGCCATTTTCGCTCGTTCTTTGTCAATCACGGCTGGAGGGGCTTTGGCAACGAAGGCGTCGTTGGCGAGTTTGTTTTCAATCCGTTGGATTTCGCCTTGGTATTTTTCAATCTCTTTGCTCAAACGAGTCAATTCGGCATCTTTGTTGATGAACCCTGCCATTGGCACCAGCACTTCGGCGTTACCCACCAATTTTGCCACAGAAAGCGGAGCGGCTTCGCCTGTTTGTAGCACTTTTACGCTATCCAGTTTCGCCATTGCCTGTAACAAGGGGGTATTTTCTGCCAAGATTTTGCAAATTTTTTCGTCCACATTGCGAACGAGTAAATCTAGTGGTTTGCTTGGGGTGATGTTGCTTTCGGCACGAATGTTGCGGATTGCCACGATGATCTCTTTGAGCCATTCGATTTGTGCCACGGCTTCGTCGTCCACAAGGCTTTCATCGAATTTCGGGAACGGTTGCAACATAATGGTGTCGCCTTCCACGCCTGCAAAACCTTTCACTTTCTGCCAAATTTCTTCGGTGATGAACGGAATCACTGGGTGAGCTAAACGCAATAATTTTTCCAACACGTTCACGAGCGTGAAGCAAGCCCCCCGTTTTTGAGCATCGGTGCCGTTAGCAAAGACGGGCTTGGTGAGCTCTAAATACCAGTCGCAGAATTGGTTCCACGTGAACTCATACAGGGTGTTCGCCGCCAAGTCGAAGCGGTATTGTGAAAGGGCGGTGCGGAAAGTTTGTACCGCATTGTTAAATTCCGCTTGAATCCAACGATCTGCCAAGCTGAATGCTTTTTCGCCTTCGCCAAGCTGTAAGTTGTTGATATTCATCAGGGTAAAACGGCTGGCGTTCCACAATTTGTTGCAGAAATTGCGGTAGCCCTCCAAACGTTTCATATCCCAGTTGATGTCTCGACCATTGCTCGCTAACGCCGCAAGCGTGAAACGCAATGCATCGGTGCCGTGTGCGGCAATGCCGTCAGAAAACTCTTTGCGTGTGGCTTTGGCGATTTTTTCTGCTAATTGCGGCTGCATCATATTGCCTGTGCGTTTTTCAAGCAGATCTTCAAGGCTGATCCCGTCGATCATATCGATCGGATCCAACACGTTGCCTTTCGATTTCGACATTTTTTGTCCGTTTTCATCACGGATCAAGCCCGTAACATAGACGGTTTTGAACGGCACTTGTGGCTTGCCATTTTCGTCTTTGATGAAGTGCATCGTAAACATAATCATACGTGCAACCCAGAAGAAAATAATGTCAAAGCCGGTGATCAATACATCCGTTGGGTGGAACATTTTCAGATCCTTGGTTTGCTCTGGCCAGCCAAGGGTGGAGAACGTCCACAAGCCAGACGAGAACCAAGTGTCCAACACATCTTCATCTTGTTTTAACACTAAATCTGCAGGCAAGTTGTGTTTCGCACGCACTTCCGCCTCATCACGAGCCACATAGACATTGCCTTGCTCATCATACCAAGCAGGAATGCGGTGTCCCCACCAAAGTTGGCGAGAAATACACCAATCTTGAATATCACGCATCCAAGAAAAATAGAGATTTTCGTACTGTTTCGGCACGAATTGAATTTCGCCATCTTCCACCGCTTTTACTGCCACTTCGGCGAGCGGTTTTACGCTCACATACCATTGGTCGGTCAGCATTGGTTCGATTGGCACACCGCCACGGTCGCCGTAAGGCACTTTCAAATCGTGCGGTTTGATTTCGTCTAACAAGCCAAGGGCTTCAAAATCTGCCACAATTTTCTTGCGAGCTGCAAAACGCTCTAAGCCTTGGTAATCCGCTGGAATTGTTGCTTCGTAACTGGTTAATGGCTTGCCGTCCGAACCGACGATTTCCGCTTCAGTACGAATATCGGCGTTCAGCGTCATCACATTGACCATTGGTAACTGGTGGCGTTTGCCCACTTCGTAGTCGTTGAAGTCGTGGGCTGGGGTGATTTTCACCACGCCTGTACCAAATTCCCGATCCACATAATCATCGGCAATAATCGGAATTTCACGATTCGCAAGCGGTAGGATCACGGTTTTACCAATTAACGATTGATAACGTTCATCTTCAGGGTGAACCGCCACCGCTGTATCGCCTAACATTGTTTCAGGACGCGTGGTCGCCACCACCAAGTAATCTTTGCCGTCTGCGGTTTTCTCGCCATTGGCTAACGGATAGCGGAAATGCCAGAGTGAGCCTTTGCTCTCTTTGTTTTCCACTTCCAAATCGGAAATGGCGGTGTGCAGTTTTGGATCCCAGTTCACAAGGCGTTTACCACGGTAAATCAAGCCTTGTTCGTGCAAACGCACAAACACTTCTTTCACCGCATTGGATAAGCCTTCGTCCATTGTGAAACGCTCACGATCCCAGTCGATGGAGTTGCCCAAACGGCGAATTTGTTGGCTGATCGTACCGCCTGAATAGGCTTTCCAATCCCAAATTTTCTCAATAAAGGCTTCACGCCCGTAATCGTGGCGAGTTTTGCCTTCTTCAGCGGCAATTTTACGCTCCACCACCATTTGGGTCGCGATCCCAGCGTGGTCTGTCCCTGCTTGCCATAAGGTGTTGTTGCCTTCCATACGGTTAAAACGGATCAAGGTATCCATTAACGTCTGCTGGAAAGCGTGCCCCATATGCAATGAACCCGTCACATTCGGCGGCGGAATCGCAATGCAATAACTTGGCTTGGTGGTATCTTCCGACGGTTTAAAATAACCGCTCTCTTCCCAATGTTTATACAGGGCTTGTTCTACTGCTGACGCATCAAAACGGTCAGCCATTTCAAAGGTTTTTGTCATTGTTTATCTCTTATCTTTAGATTAAATATCAAATAATTCTGTGGGATCAATTTTAAATTGCAACATATTGGCGGTTGGTCGCCCATTATCGCCTCCTTTACGCTGAATAGTCACTCGTCCAAGTTTAATTGAGCCTCTTGGGGAAATTTCTACATCGCCTTCGCCATAATGTTGTAAAACTTGGTTAATATTTTTCAATACCCAACGAGCATTTTGTTGTATCTTTTGAGCGACTAAAACCCATTCTGCTGAAAATTCGCCACGACCACGCAAAATATCGGATAATACCAAAATTTTATTTTTCTTAAACCAATTTAAAATTAGTCCTTGTTCACTTTCTGAAAATTCAGTGATAAACATTCTTTTCTTATTTCTACTATTAGCTAAATAAGGTGGTAGCTCGCCAGTAAAATATTGTAGCAAGCGTAATAATTTCTCATCAAATTGCCACATTTCCTGATAAGTTTTTACCCAGCGTTTATCAATTTGGTTAAAGCCCCTTTTATTGCTGACTAATTTTACTTGAATATTACGAATATCTACCGCATCTTTAAAGAAAATATAAACTTGTACATTAATATCGGTTTTATAGCCGTGCAATACTGTGGCTTTTACACTTTTAATCTCGGTTAAATCATAACCCATAATGATCAGCCATTCTTTCGCTTCAGTATGTTCTTGCCAATGATTAAAACGCTCAGCAATATCTTGCTCATTTTTAAAACCATTACGAGCGGTTGTTGAACCTAATTTAACTAAATCCATTATGTCTCCAATGATTTCAAAAGTTGCTCGGCTAATTTGTGAATCACAGTCACCGTCATCGCATTACCCGCTTGAGATAAAATTTTGCTATCTGGCAATTTATAGGTAATCACTTTTTGAGCAATTTCTTTTGGAAAACCTTGCAATAATAAGGCTTCATAACCGCTTAACTTTCTTAAGTTTCCGTCTTTGGTATATAAAATACCGTGTCTGCCAGTGCGTAATGTTGGGCTTTTATGAGTATATAAACGAAAATCCGATTGTCGCCAATCAATCACATTATAATCTTGAGATAAAATCGCCTGAATATTCACTTTTCCTTGATTATACTTATTATTCAGATATTTTTGGAAAGTGCTATTTTTAATATCGAAAGCATAATCTCTCCGATCATTTAAATAATGCGTAATATCAGGCAACGCTACTTCATTAGGAAATTGATACGGTTTATGTTTTATATCTTTTCTGATGCCAACAAAATAGATTCTTTCTCGCATTTGTGGCACACCATAATATTGGCTATCTAACACTTTCCAATAAACATCATAACCTGTATTTTCTAATAAATTTAAGATTGCTCTCAATGTTTTCCCATTATGATGATTCACTAAGCCTTTAACATTTTCCAAAATAAAATAAGGCGTGCGTTTCCAAGTTAAGATATCGACTAAATGATAAATAATTTGCCCACGTTCATCTTCAAACCCTTCTCGTTTCCCGACAATAGAAAAGGCTTGGCAAGGAAAACCAGCTAACATCACATCAAAATCAGGTAACGATTGAATATCAATTTTCGTTAAATCGCCTAAATTATTGTTATCATTAAAAAACAGTTGATAGGTTGCATCAGGATTGGGATCAACTTCGCTATGAGCTAAACATTGCATTCCATTTAATTCAAGCCCTAATCGCCCACCACCAATACCAGAACAGAAATCAATAAACGTTAGCTGATTTTTTAATTTATTTTGCATAGTGAATTACTTGCTTTGAATTTATATCCTTAAACCTGCTCCGTTTCCAATTTCCAACCCAACTGCCGATACTGTTTATACCGTTCTCTTGCCTGTGCTTTTTGAGTTTCATCGACAGGCACAAAATCCATAATTTGCGTAAAACTGTTAATAAAATCAGGGAGTTGGGCTTGGAGTGAAATCAACACATCTCGACGTTGGGTGTTACGTTTGCCTATCCAGCTGATTTCAATCGGGGTTGGGTAAGTGGTGCTTTCGCCAGAGAGATTATGTGGCACAAATTCATCGGGATCTCTTGCCCACAAAGCATCATCAAGACGGTTGGCTTGTTGCTCGGTGTCGCAGGCAATCAATACTCGTTTACCGTTTCGCCAAGCACTTGCAGCTAACTCGCACGCTAAATTTTCTTCGGCAGAAAGCGTTGGCACGGGGCTTTGGGTTTGGCTAAGAAGGTAAAATTTGACCTGTTTCACGGGCGACCTTAATGAGTGATGAAAAGTGAGCAATTCTAACGGAATTCCATCAAAATGGAAAATAACTTCGTTTGTAGGGGCGTATTGCATACGCCCACGGACGTGTGCAACACGTCCCTACATATATCAATAAATGCCCCAATCCCACCCTTTTTTCGGTTAATCAATACGTGGTAATACAATTTACGCTGTCACATTACGCAGTCACTTGTACGGGGCGACGCTGTTCAAATGGGAATCAAACCCGTGAAACTGCCCTTCGTTTCTGCCATAAGTGTTTGCTTGTACGCTAAGCGAGCGTGGTATTCGCCTTAACCGAAAAACTGCCTAATTTTCAATAGGTTAATTACAAATCAAACAACCAGTTGGCTTGCTGAATTTGGGTGTCTAATTCACGGTGTTGCTTGGCAATGACATCTGCTTGTTGGCGAATTTCTCGCACATTCACTGCCGATAACATCTTGATTTCACTACGACTATACCGATTTTGATCGACCATTGCCGCTTCCGCTAAGGCGATCAAGGTGGAATGCTCCGCTTTTAAGCGATCACGTTCCGCTAAGGCTTCGACCATTGCAATGCCGTTCGCTAGCTGAATGGTGTTGTTGGCGAAATTGATTGCCACCACCAATTTTTTGAGATGGTCTGCGGTTTGCGTATACTCCGCCAACAACGCCTGCGGATCTTCGCTCGGGCTTTCGCCTTCTTGATATTGGGCGTTTTGTTTTAAACGTTGAACCAGTTGAGCCAAACGGCGTTGCAAATCGGCTCGTTCAATCAAAGCTTCTGCCAGTTTCATTGATTTTTTCTCTTTTGAACTTCTAGGAATTGCGGTAATCTAACGCACGGATTGAGAAATTTCAATCTAAATCAACTGTACTTTTCATTAATCGAGGACTTTACAATGGGATTATTTGATTTCGTGTCAAACATTGGCAAAAAATTATTCAGCAAAACCGAAGATGCGTCAAAAGCGGTTACCGATCATCTTGCACAAGATAACCCTGGGGTTGAAGATGTGAAAGTGGTGGTGGAAAACGGCGTGGCGAAAATCACGGGAACGGCAAAAGACGCTGCGGCATTAGAAAAAGCCGTGTTGATGGCAGGTAACGTAGAAGGCATCGAAAGCGTAAACATCGAAGGCGTGACTGTGGCAAGTGGCGAAAACGTGGCAGGCGACGACGAATTCTATGTGATCGAAAAAGGCGATACGCTATGGAAAATCGCTGAGAAAGCCTACGGCAATGGTGCAAAATACACTGCAATTGTGGATGCTAACAAAGAAGTGATCAAAAACGCGGACTTGATCTTCCCAGGTCAAAAAATCCGTATTCCAAAAGGCTTATAGTTCGCCAGTCTTTGACAAAAACGTCATTTTTCTCACCCCCTTGCAACCGCTTGGGGGCTTTTTTATCGACTGATCCAATACCGCTGCACCACATTTTCGCCGTTCTGCACTTCATTTTCCAATACGCCACCATTATTGATTATCACTTTTGCCGAAGCAGGGTTGGTTTTGTCGCAGGTAATCAGCACCTTGTTTAAGCCGAGTTTGTCGCTCTCTTTTAGGGCAAGTGCCAACATTTCCGAGCCGTAGCCTTGGTTCCAAAAATCGGGGTGAATGGAATAGCCGATGTGTCCGCCGAATTGGCGTAAAAAATCGGTCAGCTCGTGGCGAATATTGATGATGCCCACCATTCTATTTTGCTCCAAATGCCACGCTAAATAGGTGGAATCTTCCACGGTATCATAGCCAAACCAGTTAGTGCCCGCAGGGGAATTGACGTACTCCAGCCAGCGTTCCAGTTCGTGATCGGCAAAGCGATCCAATCCACAGCTGCCGTGGATTTGCAGATTTTGAGCAAGAAATACCCCCTTGTAAGCCAACAGCTCGGCAAAGTGGGCTTGGTTCGGTGCAATTAAGGTTATCCGTTGCATATTTTCTCCTTTTTAATTTATCGCAAGCCCAAAAATTAGTCCATTTTGTCAAGTTATGCAAACAGATTTTGGCAATCGGGCGGTTATTTATCGACATCTTGCCAATAAAGGGGTAAAATTTCCGCCTATTTTTCTATCTGTATTTTATATACTGACTCTTTTTTACATTATTGAGGTTAAGAATGTCATTCTCTATCGAAACAACTGAAGGCTTAGAACGCCGTGCAACCATTACTGTCGCCGCAGATAAAATCGAAGCGGCATACCGTGAACAATTAAAAGGCTACGCCAAAAACGCACGCGTTGATGGCTTCCGTAAAGGTAAAGTGCCACACTCAATCATCGAGCAACGCTACGGTTTAGCGGCTCGTCAAGATGCTTTATCTGAAGAGATGCAACGTGCCTTCTTTGATGTGGTGATCAACGAAAAATTAAACCTTGCAGGTCGTCCAACTTTCGCCCCTGAAAACGTAGAAATCGGTAAAGATTTCGTGTTCGTGGCAACCTTTGAAGTGTTCCCAGAAGTGGAAGTGAAAGGCTTAGAAAACATTGAAGTCGAAAAACCAGTAGTGGAAATCACCGAAGCCGATTTAGACAAAATGGTGGACGTTCTTCGCAAACAGCAAGCGACTTGGGCAGAATCTCAAGATGCAGCAAAAGCGGACGATCGTGTCACCATCGACTTCGTGGGTTCTGTGGACGGTGAAGAGTTTGAAGGCGGCAAAGCGACTGACTTCGTGTTATTTATGGGTCAAGGTCGTATGATCCCTGGTTTTGAAGACGGTATCGTGGGTCACAAAGCGGGCGAGCAATTTGACATTGATGTGACTTTCCCTGAAGAATACCACGCTGAAAACTTAAAAGGGAAAGCGGCGAAATTCGCCATTACCTTGAAGAAAGTAGAAAATATGGTGTTGCCTGAATTAACAGAACAGTTCGTGAAAAAATTCGGTGCAGGCAAAACCGTGGAAGAACTCCGTGCGGAAATCAAGAAAAATATGCAACGTGAGTTGAAAAATGCGGTAACGGCTCGTGTGAAAGGTCAAGTATTAAATGGCTTAGTGGCACAAAACGAGATTGAAGTACCAAAAGCTGCGGTGGCAGAAGAAGTCGATGTGTTACGTCAGCAAGCGGTTCAACGTTTCGGCGGTAAACCAGAAATGGCAGCTCAACTACCTGCAGAATTATTTGAAGCCGAAGCTAAACGCCGTGTTCAAGTGGGCTTATTGCTTTCAGCCGTGATCCGTTCAAACGAATTAAAAGTGGACGAAGATCGTGTGAAAGCGACTATTGCTGAATTAGCGTCTGCGTACGAGCAACCACAAGAAGTGATCGACTACTACGCGAAAAACCGTCAATTAACCGACAACATTCGCAATGTGGTATTAGAAGAACAAGCGGTTGATGCCGTGCTTGCGAAAGCGAAAGTGACTGAAAAAGCAACGACTTTCGATGAAGTAATGGCAGCTCAACAACCTGCGTAATTTCTTTAAGCAAAATCATCCTTTGTAGGGGCGAAACATTTTTCGCCCCCCGAGGGCAAATAATAATTTGCCCCTACATTTTCCGAAATTTGATTTAACTTAGAGAAATACTATGGAACAACTTACCTTTGCCCAACAAGTCCAGCAATTCGCAGCAAATCACACCATTATGGTGGTGGCGTGGATTGCCTTGTTTATTGCGGTGGTGATCAACCTGTACAAAGGGGCAACCAGCAAAATCAAAGTGGTGGATAACGCCCAAGCAACGTTGCTCATCAACAAAGAAGATGCGATTGTGATCGATGTGCGTTCAGACGATGAGTTCAAAGCAGGACACATCATCGAAAGCGATCACGTTCTGCCAAGCGACATCAAAGGCAACAAACTGCAAAAAATCGAGAAGTACAAAGATCGTGCCGTGATCATCGCTGACAACAACGGTTTAACCGCCCAAGGTTTAGCCAACACCCTTGCAAAACACGGCTTTACCAAAGTGTATGCCTTAAAAGAAGGGATTGCAGGCTGGCGTGCGGCGAACCTTCCACTGGTGAAGAAACACAAATAAACATTAACTAAAGGAATTTATTATGGCTGAAGAAAACAAAGAAGTGGCAGCAGCTGAAGAAGCCCAAGTGCCATTTGAAATGCAGATTCAACGCATTTATATCAAAGATGTCTCATTTGAAGCCCCAAATCTGCCAACCATTTTCCACCAAGAGTGGAAACCAAAACTCGGTTTTGAATTAGACACCGAAACGGTGCAAGTGGGCGAAGACACTTATGAAGTGACTCTTCACATCAACGTGGAAACCACCCTTGAAGACAGCGAAGACGTTGCTTTTATCTGCGAAGTAAAACAAGCAGGCGTGTTTACCATCACTGGCATTGACGGCATTCAATTAGCTCACTGCTTAGCATCAAAATGCCCAGAAGTGCTTTACCCATACGCACGTGAACTGATCGCAAGCCTTGTAAACCGTGGCACATTCCCTGCGTTGAACCTTTCGCCAGTTAACTTTGATGCACTCTTTATGGATTATTTAGAGCGTCAGCAAGCAGCGGAAGAAGCAGAAAGTAATGAAGAAAAACCATTGGTTAACTAATTGATTTTAATGCCAAAATAGGTATGCGTTGCATACCTATTTTTTTATCTTGCTTTTAATTTGAGAAAATGACAGATACAACCACTTACACCGCCCCTGTTGCTGTCCTTGGTGCAGGCTCTTACGGCACATCTTTGGCGATTGCCTTAGCTCGCAACGGACACAAAACCTATCTGTGGGGACACAATCCGCAGAAAATGGCAACGCTGGCAAATGAGCGAATGAACCAAGAATTTCTGCCCGATATTCCGTTTCCTGATGCGTTAGAGATTGAGAGCGATCTGGCACAAGCCCTTGAAAAAGCAAAGGATTTGCTGATTGTGGTGCCAAGCCACGTGTTTACCGATGTGCTGGAAAAGATCAAGCCGTTGCTACGTCCTGAACATCGGATTATGTGGGCGACCAAAGGGCTGGAGCGAGATACGGGGCGTTTGTTGCAAGATGTCGTTTTGCAGATTTTAGGCAAAAACTACCCCCTTGCAGTGCTGTCTGGGCCGACCTTTGCCAAAGAGTTGGCGGCTGGTTTGCCGACGGCGATTTCGCTGGCATCTAACGATCCTGTTTTCGCCGATGAAATGCAACAACGGATTCACTGCTCGAAGGCCTTTCGGGTCTATCTGAACAGCGATATGGTCGGCGTGCAGTTGGGTGGAGCGATCAAAAACGTGATCGCCATCGGTGCAGGGATTTCAGACGGAATGGGCTTTGGGGCGAACGCTCGAACGGCGTTGATCACCCGTGGTTTGGCGGAAATCAGCCGTTTAGGGGCATCCCTTGGTGCGAACCCGACCACCTTTATGGGAATGGCAGGCTTAGGCGATTTGGTACTGACCTGTACCGACAACCAATCCCGCAACCGCCGTTTTGGGCTGATGCTCGGGCAAGGCAAAACCGCTGAGGAAGCGATGGCGGAAATCGGGCAAGTGGTGGAAGGCTTTTACAACACCAAAGAAGCCTATCTGCTCGCTCAACAACGGGGGGTGGAAATGCCGATTGTGGAGCAAATTTATCAGATGTTGTTCCACCAAAAACATCCGAATGAAGTCGCTAAAGCCTTGCTTGGACGTGAGCGAAAAGGCGAATAACCGAAGCAAGCGATCCGTTTCGAATCACATTTTGCAACTGGGGGAACAATGAAAGAAGCGAAATTACACCAACTGTGGCAAGCTATCCGATCTGAAGCAGAGCAATTGGCAAACAGTGAGCCAATGCTCGCCAGTTTTTTCCACGCCACCATTTTGAAGCACCACAATTTGGGCAACGCCTTGAGCTACATTCTCGCCAACAAACTTGCCAATGCGATTATGCCAGCCATTGCGTTAAAAGAGATCATTGAAGAAGCCTACGATGCCGATCCGAGTTTGATTGTGAGTGCCGCCTGTGACATTGATGCGGTGCGAACCCGTGATCCTGCGGTGGACAAATGGAGTACGCCGCTGCTCTATCTCAAGGGCTTTCACGCCTTGCAAAGCTATCGAGTCACGCACTATTTGTGGCAACAAGGTCGCCAAGCCTTGGCAATTTATCTACAAAATGAAATTTCTGTAGCGTTTGATGTGGACATTCATCCTGCCGCTCGGATTGGCTATGGCATTATGCTCGACCACGCCACAGGCATTGTGGTGGGCGAAACCTCCGTGATTGAGAATGATGTCTCGATTTTACAAGGCGTCACGCTCGGCGGCACAGGCAAAGAACATGGCGACCGCCACCCGAAAATCCGTGAAGGCGTGATGATCGGGGCGGGAGCGAAAATTCTCGGCAATATCGAAATTGGGCGATATTCCAAAATCGGTGCCAACTCCGTGGTACTCCAACCCGTACCAGAACACGCCACCGCCGCTGGCGTGCCAGCTCGCATTATCGGACACTCCGAAAACCAAAAACCTGCGTTTGAGATGAATCAGCTTTTTGGTAATGGAACGGAGCATATCGGCATGAGTGGTGATGGCATTTAGCGGTAAGTGCGGTTGCAAGGGGGGAAGAAACGCCGACTTTTTGCCAATTCACTTTCCACTTAACAAGAGAGACGTTTAATGCGGCATTATGTTATTCGTCTGTCTCTTCCAATTCATCGGCCATTGCACTGAGTGCATCACGAGTGAGCTGTGCTAAGGCTTTGTAAAAGCCAGTATCAAACGCTTCGACTTGCCCTAAGAATTTGCCAAGTACAGGCAATAAAAAGCGCTCAAACAATTCACGCTGTGCGGCGGTGGAGTCTAAATTATCCTCAATCCATGACGCAGTGAGCAGGAGTAACCCCACATGATCGGCATTTTCCAGCTCGGGCATACCACGTTGTTGGCGGAAAGCGACAAATTCGTCGACAGAAAATCCATAGGCAGAAATTGTTGGAGCAATTGCTCCATTTTTTGCAAAAAGTGCCTGATAATGCCCCCCTTGTTGCACAGGGTTTGCTCCTTTTTCAAGGCTTAGCAGTGCTTGCTCGCTTTGTGTGTCGGTGGCGAGTGGCCAGTGTTGGCGTAAGTTTCCTTGGGCAAGCCAGGCAAAGGTGCTGGTTAAAATGGGATCTTCTGGGTGACGATAAAAAAGATTACCAAACAGGCGACAGAGTAAAGAAAATTCATTCGTGATTGGATTGCTCATCGTGCTTCTCTTAAACGTTTAAAAAGCGGTATGTTACACATTCACACAAGGAAAAGAAAATGAAATATATTGGTGCACATGTCAGTGCGTCTGGCGGCGTGGAAAATGCGGTGTTACGTGCAGTGGAAATTGGGGCAAATGCCTTTGCGTTGTTTACTAAAAATCAACGCCAGTGGAAAGCACCCGCCTTAAAGTCGGACAACATTGCGAAATTTAAGCGTTTTTGTCAGGTGCATCAATTCAGCCCAGATCACATTTTGCCGCACGACAGCTATTTGATCAATCTGGGTAGTCCTGAGGCAGAGAATTTAGCCAAATCTCGCGAAGCGTTTATTGATGAAATGCAGCGGTGTGATCAACTTGGATTAAAATTGCTCAATTTTCACCCAGGTAGCCATTTAAATAAAATGTCGGAGAAAGAGTGCCTTGCCCGCATTGCGGAGTCGCTGAATATCGCCATCGATGCCGTGCCGAATGTGGTGGCGGTGATTGAAAATACAGCGGGGCAAGGTTCAAATCTTGGCTGGAGATTTGAACATTTAGCCGAAATTATTGAACAAGTCGAAAATAAAAGCCGAGTTGGGGTCTGTTTAGATACTTGCCATCTTTTTTCTGCGGGGTATGACATCAGTAGTTATGTGTCCAGTGAGCAAGTTTTCAGCGAATTTGGGCAGGTTGTCGGTTTTCATTACCTGCGAGGCATGCACTTAAATGGTTCGAAAACAGCACTTGCTAGCCGAGTAGATCGCCACGACACCCTTCGCAAGGGAACAATTGGCACGGAGGTGTTCCAACTTATTATGCAAGACAGCCGTTTTAACGGTATTCCCTTGATTTTAGAAACGATCGAGCCTGAAAATTGGGCGGATGAGATCCGCTTCCTCCGTTCGCTAACCTCGCTTTAACGTAAAATTAAAATCGGTTTTTGTGTGTGACGGGCGACTTTCACTGTGTTTGAACTTAGTCCTTTGGCTTTCGGTTTACTGCTGGCAAGCATAACAATCAAATCAACCGATTTTTCTTCGGCAATACGGTTAATCTCTTCGTAGATCGTGCCGTGTGCCACAATGTGTTGTACTTTGGCACCTGCAGGGAAATGCTGTTGAGTAAATTCATGTAACGCTTTGTTGGCTTCTGCAATCACTGATTTGTCGAAGTTTTTCGGCAAAAATGAGGAAATAAAACTATCATCAATGGGTTCGATGATAGTGACTACTCGATAAATTGCCTCTGGGTTGTGGGCGGTAAGTTGTAATGCGGTATCCACCACGAATTTGGCGCTGTTGAGATCGTTTAGGTCAATCGCAATGAGAAGTTTGTTGTACATTTGTCTGTCCTTTTTGCAAAAAGTAGCGGTTTCTCACCCCCTTGTTGTACAAGAGGGGAGCGAGTATTAATGTTCTCGGGTTTTAAAGAACACCACATCAGGGTAGCGTTCCTGTGCTAAGTTCAAATTCACCATGGTTGGGGCAATGTAGGTAAGATTATCGCCGCCATCTAGGGCTAAATTCTGTTCGTTTTTGCGTTTGAACTCTTCAAATTTTTTCGCATCGTTACATTCCACCCAACGAGCGGTTGCTACGTTCACGGTTTCGTAAATTGCTTCCACGTTATATTCTGATTTCAAGCGGGAAACGACCACGTCAAACTGCAACACGCCCACGGCACCGACGATTAAATCGTTGTTCATCAGTGGACGGAACACTTGCACCGCCCCTTCTTCGGAAAGTTGCACCAAGCCTTTGAGCAGCTGTTTTTGCTTGAGCGGATCTTTTAAACGAATACGGCGGAATAGCTCTGGGGCGAAGTTTGGAATGCCCGTAAATTTCAGGTTCTCGCCTTGGGTGAAGGTATCGCCGATTTGGATCGTGCCGTGGTTGTGCAAGCCGATAATATCGCCTGCATAAGCTTCTTCAGCGTGAGAACGGTCGCCAGCCATAAAGGTCAAGGCATCGGAAATGACCACATCTTTGCCAATGCGGACGTGTTTGAGCTTCATGCCTTTTTCATATTTGCCCGACACGACACGCAAAAATGCGACACGATCTCGGTGTTTTGGATCCATATTTGCTTGAATTTTGAACACGAAACCGCTGAATTTTTCTTCGCTTGCACAAACGGTACGTTCGTCTGACTGGCGAGCTTGTGGCGACGGTGCCCAAGCGGTTAAGCCGTCTAAGAAGTGATCAACCCCGAAGTTGCCGAGTGCCGTACCGAAGAACACGGGAGTGAGTTCGCCTTTTAAAAACGCGTCTAATTCAAATTCGTTACTTGCCCCTTGCACAAGTTCCAACTCATCACGCAGTTGTTGAGCCAAATCATCGCCGACGGCGGCATCGAGTTCAGGGCTGTTTAAGCCTTTGACCACACGCACGTCTTGAATGGTGTGACCTTGCCCTGTTTGGTAGAGATAGGTTTCATCATTGGCGATGTGGTACACACCTTTGAACAATTTGCCGCAGCCGATTGGCCAAGTGATTGGCGCACAACGGATTTTTAGCACGCTTTCCACTTCGTCCAACAGTTCCATTGGGTCACGAATATCACGGTCGAGCTTGTTCATAAAGGTTAAAATCGGTGTGTCACGCAGGCGAGTCACTTCCATCAATTTGATCGTCCGTTCTTCAACCCCTTTGGCACTGTCGATTACCATCAAACAGCTGTCTACGGCGGTGAGCGTGCGGTAGGTGTCTTCCGAGAAGTCTTCGTGCCCCGGTGTGTCAAGCAAGTTCACTAAACAGTCGCCATAAGGGAACTGCATGACGGACGTGGTAATCGAAATTCCCCGTTGTTTTTCCATTTCCATCCAGTCGGATTTTGCGTGGGCTTGCGAGCCTTTGCCTTTTACCGAACCGGCTTTTTGAATCGCTTGTCCGTAGAGCAACACTTTTTCAGTAATTGTCGTTTTACCCGCATCGGGGTGGGAAATAATCGCAAAGGTGCGACGTTTATTAACTTGTTGTGGATAATCGTTGAGTGACATTACTTTCTCTTCGTTTAATGTGTGTCAAAATGTCGGTTATTTTCCCTGATCTTGCCTTGTATCACAACCGCAAATTTGTGCTAAGATTTGCAGAATTTTTCAACTCACTTTTTATTAGGATTTAAAATGAACTACTTTTTTCAGGCGTTCAAAAAGATTTTTACTTATCAAGGCAGGGCAAGACGGGCAGAATATGGCTGGTTTTTGCTAATCAATTTTTTATTGCAATTTGGTGTGGGATTAACCGCCTTAGTTTTACTTGGCGGGGGAAAAATGTTATTTGCCACTAATACGTCAGAGATATTCATACACAGTATCGGCATGACTGCATTGTTACTTTATGTGATATTGTTTATTTATAGTTTACTGAATTTCTTTGTGATGTTAAGCCTCACCGCTCGTCGTTTACACGATTTGGGTTGGTCTGGTTGGTGGCAACTGGCCGTTTACTTTTCGCCACTGTTAGCAGGCGTTGTATTTGTCTTATTACCCATCATTGAAGCCAGCCCGCTAAATCCAGTTTGGGTGGTGAAAGGCAGTTTATCGCTCATTGGCATAGGGATTGTCATTTTTTACTTAATGTTGTTATTTAAAGACGGGCAAAAGCACCCAAACAAATATGGTGAAAGCCCGAAATATCCCACTCAAACCGCTTGATAGGCTTGCTGTACCCGCTGTTCAATCTGTTTCAAGCCATTCAGCCTTGTGCTGGTTAAATGGCGGGTAATGTGCAATCTGTCAAAAAGCGCTTGTAGATCAAAATGTTGCAACTCTTCATCGCTTTTTTCAGCAAGGGCTGTTTGCACGATCATCAGCAAGCCTTGCATCAGGCGAGCATCGCTATACGCCACGATTTTTCTTGGCGAGCGTTGAAAGGAAAACCACAAACGGCTCTCACAGCCGTGAATTTCGGGTAAATTTGCCAGTTCGTCCTCATTCGGCTTGGGCAGTTGGCGACTGAGCTGAATCAGCAGGCGGTAGCGGGTTTCCCAGCCGTTACAATCAGAAAATTGTTGATAAATATCGTTTAAGGTCATGTGGTTATCGTCTGTGATAAAAGGGTGACAATCTTACGCCTTTTTCACGTTGGCGTACAAAACATTTTGCAAAATCTCGGCGTTTCTCACCCCCTTGTTAGCCGATTCAGCAGATGCCTCCCACTTTATACTCAGCTTAATGTTTGCTAGAATTGCTCACTTTCCGATTAGATAGGGAACAAAAATGTCAGTTATTCCAATGGTAGTGGAACAGAGTTCCAAAGGCGAAAGAGCCTACGATATTTACTCTCGCTTGCTCAAAGAGCGAATTATTTTCTTAAATGGTGGCGTGGAAGATGAAATGGCGAAATTGATTGTCGCCCAGTTGCTGTTTTTAGAAGCCGAAGATCCTGAAAAAGATATTCATCTTTACATCAACTCGCCAGGTGGTGCAGTAACGGCAGGAATGGCGATTTTCGACACGATGAATTTCATCAAACCTGATGTCAGCACGCTTTGTATCGGGCAAGCCTGCTCAATGGGGGCATTTTTGCTTTCGGCAGGAGCAAAAGGCAAACGTTTTGCGTTGCCACACGCACGAGTAATGATCCACCAACCGTTAGGCGGTTTCCGTGGGCAAGCATCGGATATTCAAATTCACGCCCAAGAGATTTTAAAAATTAAGCAGACCTTAAATCAGCGTATGGCGGAGTTTACGGGCAAGCCGATTGCGCAAGTGGAAAAAGACACGGATCGCGATAATTTTATGTCGGCAGAAGAAGCTCAAGCCTACGGTTTGATTGATAAAGTGGTTACCCACAGAGATAACAAATAATGAGTACTTTTGAAAAAGAGCCACATTGTAGCTTTTGTGGCAAACGTCGTGCCGAAGTAGAAGCCTTAATTGAAGGCAGCGAAGGACATATTTGTAACGAATGTATCGAAGAATCTTACGCCTTGCTCAACGATAACGAAGAGCCGTTGATTGATGAAGAAGTGCAAGCCGAAAGCGGTTTCTTCGATAATGTGCCAACGCCCCACGAAATTCACTCCCATTTAGATGATTATGTGATCGGGCAAGATCACGCTAAAAAAGTGTTGTCGGTGGCGGTGTATAACCACTACAAACGCTTGCGTAATGCGTTGTCTGATAACAAAGAGAGCGAAGGCGTGGAACTTGGCAAAAGTAATATTTTGTTGATTGGTCCAACGGGAAGCGGCAAAACCTTGCTTGCGGAGAGCTTGGCTCGTCGTTTGAATGTGCCATTTGCGGTTGCCGATGCGACGACACTCACTCAGGCAGGTTATGTAGGCGAAGACGTGGAAAATGTGATCCAAAAATTGTTGATGAAATGTGATTACGATGCGGAACAAGCCGAGCGTGGCATTATTTTCATTGATGAGATCGACAAAATCACTCGCAAGTCAGAAAATCCCTCTTTAACTCGTGATGTGTCGGGTGAAGGCGTGCAACAGGCGTTATTGAAATTGGTCGAAGGCACGGTGGCGAACATCAATCCACAAGGCGGACGCAAACACCCGAAACAAGAAACTATTCCTGTGGATACGTCTAAAATATTGTTCATTTGTGGAGGGGCGTTTGCGGGCTTGGATAAAATCGTTGAAGCTCGCACCAACAAGCAAGGTGGTATCGGCTTTGGAGCAGAACTGAAAAAAGACAAAGATCGTGAAGCTTTAACCGAATTATTCAAACAAGTGGAGCCTGAAGATTTGGTAAAATTCGGTTTGATCCCAGAGCTTATCGGGCGTTTGCCAGTGATTACGCCATTGTCTGAACTGGACGAAGCGGCGTTAATTCAGATTTTGACTGAGCCGAAAAATGCGATCATCAAGCAGTATCAAGCCTTGTTCAAAATGGAAGGCGTAGAGCTGAAATTCACTAAAGATGCCCTGATTGCGATTGCTCAAAAAGCCATTTCTCGTAAAACAGGGGCACGTGGCTTGCGTTCGATTGTGGAAAATCTGTTGTTGGATACGATGTACGATTTGCCGTCCTTGAATGCGAAAAAAGTGACCATCGGCAAAGGCTGTGTCGAAAAAGGCGAAAAGCCGAAGGTGGAGTAATTGAATTTAGGTGGGGCAACCCACCTTTTATTTATAGAAAATAATGAAAATCTGGCAATCTATTAACCTGTTTACGTTTTTACTGGCTCCGTTTTCGTTGCTGTTTTGGTCGATTAGCCAACTTCGCCGAGCGTTATATCAAGCCAAGATCTTAAAATCTTACCGTTCGCCCATTCCTGTTCTGATCGTTGGGAACATTTCTGTGGGCGGTAACGGCAAAACGCCAGTGGTGGTGTGGCTGGTGGAGCAGTTGCAACAACGTGGCGTGAAAGTGGGGGTCATTTCCCGTGGTTATGGTGGCAAAAATAAGCAGTTTCCACAGTTGGTGACCGCTGAAAGCTCGCCTGAACAAATGGGAGATGAGCCTGTGTTGATTGCTCAACGCACTCACGCACCTGTCGCCATTTCGCCGAATCGCCAGCAAAGTATCGAATTGCTGTTAAGCCAATTTGAGCTGGATTTGATTATCGCTGATGACGGCTTGCAACATTATGCCCTTGAGCGAGATATGGAATGGGTGGTGGTGGACGGCGTTCGCCGTTTTGGTAACGGTTTTGTCCTGCCAGCAGGCGGTTTGCGTGAATTGCCAAGCCGTTTGAAATCGGTGCAAGCGGTGATTTGCAATGGCGGAATTGCAAAGCAGGGCGAACATTTAATGATGCTTGAAGCCACCAAGGTAATCAATCTCAAAACGGGCGAGCAGAAAGCGATCAGCGATTTTGCGAGTCAAGAAGTGATAGCTTTGGCGGGCATTGGCTATCCACCTCGCTTTTTTAAAATGTTGCAAGAGTTTAAGATGAATGTAGTCGAAAGCCACAGTTTTGCCGATCATCAACCTTATTCGCTGGAGGTGATTCAGCCGTTGCAAAAAGGCGATTTACCGCTGTTGATGACCGAAAAAGATGCGGTGAAATGTTACGGTTTTGCTCAAGAGAATTGGTGGTATGTGCCCGTTTTTGCAAAATTTGAGCCTAACTCCCCCCCTTGTTTATTGCAACCCATCTTAGAGCTTATCCGTTCCCGTCATTAAGAAACAAAAAAAGCGGACTTTCGTCCGCTTTTTGATTTAATTCACATTAGGCCAATTCAGCACGTAATTTTTTGGTTACAGCAACCATCACTTCTAATTGTGCGATAGTTTCTGCCCAGCCACGGGTTTTTAAGCCACAGTCTGGGTTTACCCATAGACGCTCTTTTGGCACCACTTTCAACGCTTTGCTGAGTAAGTGTTCAATTTCCGTCGCTCTTGGCACGCGTGGGCTGTGAATATCGTACACGCCTGGGCCGATGTCGTTCGGGTATTTGAAATCACCGAATGCGGTTAAGAGTTCCATATCTGAACGTGATGTTTCGATGGTAATCACATCCGCATCTAAGCCTGCAATCGCTGGTAATATGTCGTTAAATTCAGAGTAACACATATGGGTGTGGATTTGGGTGTCGTCTTGTACGCCCATATAGCTTAAACGGAACGCTTCACCTGCCCATTGTAAGTAGGCATCCCAATCTGCACGTTTGAGCGGTAAACCTTCACGGATCGCTGGCTCGTCGATTTGGATCACTTTGATGCCTGCTTTTTCTAAGTCTAACACTTCGTCAGAGAGTGCCACGCCGATTTGTTTACATACCGTTGAACGTGGAATGTCGTTACGCACGAATGACCATTGTAAAATCGTCACAGGACCTGTCAGCATTCCTTTCATTACTTTTTGGGTTAAGCTTTGAGCATATTGTGACCAACGTACGGTCATTGGCTCTGGACGAACCACATCGCCGTAAATCACTGGTGGTTTCACGCAACGTGAGCCGTAGCTTTGTACCCAACCGAATTTAGTAAATGCAAAGCCGTCTAACAATTCGCCGAAGTATTCCACCATATCGTTACGCTCTGCTTCGCCGTGAACAAGTACATCAAGGTCAAGTTCTTCTTGGCGGCGAACCACGTATTCGATCTCTTTCTTCATCGCCGCTTCGTAATCTGCAAGGCTTAAATCGCCTTTTTTGAAGCTCGCACGTGCGTGACGGATTTCGGTGGTTTGTGGGAATGAACCGATGTTGGTGGTTGGTAATAATGGCAAGTTCAACCACGCATTTTGTTTCGCAATACGCTCTGCAAATGGCGATTTACGTTTGTCCGCATCCGCTGGCAAGCTCGCTAAACGTGCTGCCACTTCTGGGCGGTGAATCTCTGTTGAATTTGCACGCGCATCTGCCGCAGCTTGGCTTGCATCAAGTTCGGCTTTCACCGCTACACGACCTTGCTCAAGTGCGGTCTTAATCACACGAAGTTCGTCCACTTTTTGGAGCGTGAACGCTAACCAGCTGTAAAGGGCAGGATTTTTCTCTTGTAATTGGGTTTCAACGCTTAAATCAAATGGCGTGTGAAGTAATGAACAGCTTGGGGCAATCCATAAACGCTCGCCCAATTTCGCTTTTAATGGCTCTAACACATCTAATACTTTATTCAAGTTTGCACGCCAGATGTTACGACCTTCAATCACACCGGCTGAAAGCACTTTGCTGTAATCTTCAAAGGCAGCAAGTTGCTCTGGGGCACGGATTAAGTCTAAGTGTAAACCGTCCACCGCTAAGCCTTTCAATAATTCTGCGTGTTCTGCCACTGAACCGAAGTAAGTCGCTAATAACACCTTCGCATTCACTTTTTCAGCAAAGGTGGCATAAACCGCTTTGTAGGCTTCTACCCACGCTTTTGGTAAATCTAAGGCTAATGCAGGCTCATCAATTTGAATCCACTCTGCCCCTTCTGCGGCTAAGGCGTTTAAAATGTCCACATACACTGGCACTAATTTATTAAGCAAATCAAAACGGTTGAACGCTTCGCCTTTCTCTTTCCCTAACCATAAGAAACTTAATGGACCGACAATCACAGGTTTGAATTTCAAGCCTAATGCTTTCGCTTCACGAATTTGTTGTACATAGTGAGCAGGGTTCGCTTTAAATTCGGTGGCTTTTTGGAACTCTGGCACGAGGTAGTGGTAGTTGGTGTCGAACCATTTGGTCATCTCAATCGCAAATTGCTCTTTGTTACCACGAGCAAGTTGGAAGTATTGGTCAAGCGTTAAATGTTGGCTATCGAAACCAAAACGAGCTGGAATTGCACCCGTTGCCACTTGTAAATCTAAAATGTGATCGTAGAAAGTGAAATCGCCCACAGCCACGAAATCGGCGTTCGCTTCGGCTTGGTGTTTCCAGTTTTTCTCACGCAAGGCTTTGGCTAAATCAATCAAATCTTGCTCGCCTAACTCTTTACGCCAGTAACGCTCTTGGGCAAATTTTAATTCACGCTTTGCACCGACACGTGGAAAACCTAAAACGTGGAATGTAGTCATAATCAGCTCCTGTTGGAATTTGTTAAATTTGGGGATCTAGACATTTAGCCGTCTAAATGTATGGACGTATAATCTACAAATTTTTCCTATTATGCAATCGCATAATTTTCACGATCATGATGAAAATTTTTAATACAAGAGAACAAGTCGCGAACAAGGGGGGAGAAAAATCGACTTTTTGCAAATTGAGAGAAATAGATAAGCAAGCTTCATTTTTGCAACTCAGCATCATAGCAGGTAAACTACGGCATTTTGCAAAATCTCATAAATACTGACCCCCTTGTTATGTCATTCACACTTCAATTTATTCTGCCGAAAACCGACGGCAATTTTCAAGATCATCAAACCCTGGGCAATCTCGTTGGGCATTCCGACACCTTAGCCATTGCCGAAGCCGCTGGGCACTTTAACGGCTTGAGCGTGGTGGTCACGCCTGATACTCGCACGGCGTTACGCCTTGAAAAAAGTTTGCCACAATTCAGCCGTTTGCCGGTGCAACTGTTTCCTGATTGGGAAACTTTGCCGTACGATAATTTCTCGCCCCATCAAGATATTATTTCCGCTCGGCTTTCGGCGTTGTTCCAACTGCAACAAGGCAATAAACAGATTTTTCTGTTGCCAATCAATACGTTACTGCAAAAAGTCTGCCCACCGAGCTATCTCGCCAACAATGTGCTGTTGATTAAAAAAGGCGACCGTTTTTCGATTGAGAAATTGCGTTTGCAACTGGAAAATGCAGGCTATCGAGCGGTGGAACAAGTGTTGGAATATGGCGAATATGCGGTGCGTGGGGCGTTGCTCGATCTCTATCCAATGGGAGCGGAATTGCCGTTTCGCTTGGATTTTTTCGATGATGAAATCGACAGCATTCGCACCTTTAACGTGGACAATCAACGCACCATTGCCGAAATTGAGCAAATCAATTTATTGCCCGCTCACGAGTTCCCGACCGACAGCCACGGCATTGAGTTTTTCCGTGGGCAGTTCCGTGACCAATTTGGCGAAATTCGCCGTGAGCCAGAGCATATTTATCAGCAAGTCAGCAAAGGCATTTTGAACGCGGGCATTGAGTATTGGCAGCCGCTCTTTTTCAGCGAAATGGCGAGTTTCTTTGATTATTTGCCGAGCAATACGCTGTTTATCACGTTGGACGAAATTCAAGCCAAAGCCGAGCAGTTCGCTAAAGACACCGCCCAACGCTACGAAAGCCGTCGTGTTGATCCAATGCGACCGCTGTTGCCGCCTGAAAAATTGTGGTTCAGCATTGAGCAAATCAATCAATGGCTGAAAGGCTACCCACGTTTGAGCTTAACGGGCGAGAAAGTGCGGAAATCTGCCGCCAAGCAAAATGCCAACATTCAGCCGTTGCCTGATGTGGCGATTCAATCCAACGCCAAAGAGCCGTTTGTCGCCTTTCAACAATTCCGCCAAAAATTCAAAGGCAAAATGCTGTTTTCGGTGGAGAGCGAAGGGCGGAGGGAAACCTTGCTCGATCTGCTTTCGCCTCTTGGGATCAAACCGCAGCAAGTGGCAAGTTTGAATGAAATCGCACAGCCCTTTTCGCTGATGATCGGCAATCTCGATCAAGGTTTTATCATTCAAAGTAGGATGGGCTTTAGCCCATCAGATAATGATGAAGTGAACGATGATGGGCTGAAGCCCATCCTACCTGCAAGCGATGAGATGTTGGCAATTATTTGCGAAACGGATCTCCTCGGCGAGAAAATCCAACAAACTCGCAGTCGTGATAAACGCAAAAGTGTCAACCCTGATACTCTGATCCGCAATCTTGCCGAGTTGAAAATCGGGCAAGCGGTGGTGCATTTAGATAACGGCGTGGGGCGTTATGGTGGGCTGACTACGCTAGATGCAGGCGGAATGAAAGCCGAATATTTGGTGTTGCATTACGCCAACGATGCCAAGCTGTATGTGCCTGTTTCGGCGTTGCATTTAATCAGCCGCTATGTGGGCGGTGCGGACGAAAATGCTCCGTTGCATAAATTAGGCAGCGAAGCCTGGGCGAAAAGTCGCCAAAAAGCGGCGGAAAAAATTCGTGATGTCGCAGCGGAATTGCTCGATGTGTACGCCAAACGAGAATCGCAAAAAGGCTTTGCATTTCAATATGATAAAGACGCTTTCCAGCAATTTAGTGCGACTTTCCCGTATGAAGAAACGGACGATCAAAAACTGGCGATCAACGCTGTGATCAGCGATATGTGCTTGCCAAAAGCGATGGATCGCTTGGTGTGTGGCGATGTGGGCTTTGGCAAAACCGAAGTCGCCATTCGTGCCACCTTCTTGGCGGTAATGAACCAAAAACAAGTGGCGATTCTCGCTCCAACCACCTTGCTCGCTCAACAGCATTACGAAAATTTC
The DNA here is from genome assembly GCA_030528525.1 of Pasteurellaceae bacterium. GTDB lineage: Bacteria > Pseudomonadota > Gammaproteobacteria > Enterobacterales > Pasteurellaceae > JAUMYT01. The sequence goes on along the minus strand of JAUMYT010000006.1, from coordinate 97,922 downwards.
AAAGATCGGTTTGCCAACCAGCCTGTGAATGTGGAAGTGCTTTCTCGTTTCAAAACCGCTAAAGAGCAGAAAGAAATTTTGGCAAAAACGGCGGAAGGCAAGGTCGATATTTTGGTCGGCACGCACAAATTGTTGCAAGATGATGTGAAATTCCGTGATCTTGGCTTGCTCGTGATTGATGAAGAACACCGCTTCGGCGTGCGACAAAAAGAGCGAGTGAAGCAGCTACGTGCCAACATTGATATTTTAACGCTCACCGCCACGCCAATCCCAAGAACGCTGAATATGGCGTTAAACGGAATGCGAGATCTGTCGATTATCGCCAGTCCGCCTGCTCGCCGTTTGTCGATCAAAACCTTTGTGCGGCAAAGCGATGATACGGTGATTCGTGAAGCAATTTTGCGTGAAATTCTGCGTGGCGGACAGGTTTACTATCTGCACAACGATGTAGCAACCATTGAAAACTGTGCCGAACAGCTTGTCGCCCTTGTGCCAGAAGCACGGATTGTGATCGGACACGGACAAATGCGAGAGCGAGAACTGGAGCGAGTGATGAGCGATTTTTATCATCAACGCTTCAATTTGCTCGTCTGCTCAACCATTATTGAAACGGGCATTGATGTGCCAACGGCGAACACTATTATCATTGAACGGGCTGACAAATTCGGCTTGGCACAGTTGCACCAGTTGCGTGGGAGAGTGGGGCGTTCGCACCACCAAGCCTACGCCTATATGCTCACGCCACACCCGAAAACCCTGACCAAAGATGCTCAACAACGCTTGGAAGCGATGAGTACTATCGACAATCTCGGAGCAGGGTTTGTGCTGGCAACCCACGATTTGGAAATTCGGGGAGCAGGCGAATTGCTTGGTAGCGAACAGAGCGGACAGATTGAGAGCATTGGTTTTTCGTTGTATATGGATTTGCTCGAAAATGCCGTGAAAGCCTTGCAAGAAGGGCGAGAACCGAGTTTGGACGACATCACGCAAAACCAAATGGAGATTGAACTGCGAGTGCCTGCATTATTGCCTGATGATTATGTGCCAGATGTGAATATGCGGTTATCGTTCTACAAACGTATCGCAAGCCACGAAAACGCCGATGCCTTGCGAGAGATCAAAGTGGAACTCATCGACCGCTTCGGCTTATTGCCAACGCCTGCCGAAAATCTGTTCCAAATCACCCAGTTGCGAGAAATCGCCAAGGGCTTGGGCTTGCAGAAAATTGATGCAGGCATCAACGGCGGCTATTTGGAATTCAAATCGACCGCCACGCCTGACCCGATCAAGTTCTTAAAACTGATCCAACAAGACAAACTACACTACAAATTTGACGGCCCACTAAAATTTAGATTTATGCACAAAATTGAAGATTCGGCGGAACGGTTGAAGTTTGTCAGTGAATTGTTGGTAGGATTGGCGGAGTAGGTTGAGCAAGCAGTGAGATCTTTCGTTTAATTTGCAAGGGATGTATTGCATACGTCCCTTGCAAAGGAAGTTACAAACTCCAATCGATAATTTGACACTTTTGTATTAACTTATTTTTTATATTTCTTGCATAAGCATCACCAGACCCTGCCTCGTGCCTATTCATTATAAAAATGAGATATTGATCTGGAATTTTATCTAAATGATATCCCACACCTTTGCTATCATAAAAATTGCTTGGATATGCTCCAAATTCATTTTTTAGACTATCCAGTGCATCGACACTTCCTTTAAGTCCTGCTTCAACTAAATAGACTATGCCAAGCTGACAGTTTCTAGGCGAAAGCGTTTTCATATAGAATTTAGCTAATTTATAACCTGCAAAAATATTACCTCGATCATAGGCTTGTTTATAATAATTCTCTTCTTGCTGTAAATTGCCTTGTCTATGTGCAATCATACCTAATCCAATAATTCCAGCGGGGTTGCCATTTTTAGCGGCTAAGCGGAAACTTTTTTCTGCATTAACTAGATCATTTTGTAGTAAATAATTTTCTCCTTCCTCAAGGAGAGGATCTCTTTTTACTGCTGGTTGAGATGGGTTAACTGGTTGAGATGGCGAGCTTGAACATCCTGCTAAGATTGCACTTAGCATTAATACTAAAGTGATTTTTTTCATAAGGTTATCCTTTAGAAACGTGAATAATGGTTTTGTTGAACGAAATCAATATGAACTTTATAAGCCAATTTAGTTTATATTAAAACAATATCAGTTTACAGAAAAATTTTCATTCACGAATAATTTGCAGTATGAAAATTTTGACTGAAAAAGAAAAATTTAGTGAGCGATTGCGATTTGCATTGAGGCAGGCTCAACCTAAATTAACCAAAACCAGCGATATTGCGATTCGTTTCAATCTCAGGTACAACAATGAACCCGTGAGCCAGCAGGCAGTGCATAAATGGTTGAATGGCTTGGCGATTCCGTCTCAAGATAAAATTGAAACCTTAGCCCATTGGTTAGAGGTTAAACCAGAGTGGTTGAGATATGGCATCTCGGAAGAAAATCCAAATTATTCTGCCTTAGATGAGATTTTGTTTGAGCAGATCTATAAAATGTCGGAACAGCAAAAAGCAGCGTTGTTGCATTTCATTACGACTTTTAATCACAGTGTGTAAATGGCGAGGCTCAACATTGACAAGCGGTAAGATCCCAAAGACGAAATGCAAAATTTCGCCAATAAGCACGAAATTTAAGCTAACGATCAAATTTTTGCAATTTCTGTTTGACAGAAAAAAATAAATCACTAGAATACGCCACATCAAAACGCTACTGCATTCGGTAGCGTTTTTTAGCGGGAATAGCTCAGTTGGTAGAGCACGACCTTGCCAAGGTCGGGGTCGCGAGTTCGAGCCTCGTTTCCCGCTCCATTTTTTATGCGTTTAGCCCGAGTGGCGGAATCGGTAGACGCAAGGGATTTAAAATCCCTCGCCTTTCGGGGCGTGCCAGTTCAAGTCTGGCCTCGGGCACCATTTAAAATCAACATTCAGTACCAAATTCAATGCGGGAATAGCTCAGTTGGTAGAGCACGACCTTGCCAAGGTCGGGGTCGCGAGTTCGAGCCTCGTTTCCCGCTCCATTTTTTATGCGTTTAGCCCGAGTGGCGGAATCGGTAGACGCAAGGGATTTAAAATCCCTCGCCTTTCGGGGCGTGCCAGTTCAAGTCTGGCCTCGGGCACCATTTAAATCCTAAAATCACGATAGCACCTTAAGGTGCTTTTTTATATCTAAGTGCAGAGCGATTTTCTCTCACATCACTATACTGGTCATATCTCTTCTTTTTGAGCTGTTGTGTAAAATTTATGCAATGCTCTTGCTGAAGAGCGTTATCAGTGATAGCCTTATCACACTGAAAAGGACTTTATTATTAGCTCTAACTATTGTTGTAGTTAATTTTCAAGCTGTTTTCGAAAATGTTGTATTAAGTAAGAGTTTAGTAAGGATACCCGTTAGCTAATCTAACGAAAATAGGGTGGTCATTGTTGATCATAGTTTATCGTTAATTCCAGTCTAAGGTGTAGATATGAAAAAATCTCTTGTTAGTATTGCGTTATCCGCTCTTCTTTTAACCTCCGCTTCTCAATCCTTTGCAAAAAGCAAAATTGTGTTCTCCCATTATTTATCTAAAGATTATGTCAATAAAATGATTGATGGTTTTCAGAAAGAACATCCTGATGTTGAAGTTGTGGCAATGAACTGTGGTTTTTCAGATTGCCATGATAAGCTTACCACTGCATTAGCTGTGGGGGAAGGTGCTCCTGATGTGGTCTCTATCAGTACGATTAAGTTGGGCACTTTCGTTAACTCTGGTGGTTTAGTTAATCTTAGTCAACCACCTTATTCAATGGAGCAAAAAGGGTGGCAATTTGATGCATCTATGTTGAGCTTAGCTCAAAATGATAAAGGGCATTTGTATGGTGTGCCTTTTGATACAGGTCCTGTTGTGATGGCTTATCGAAAAGATTTACTTGATGCTACAGGATTGAGTATTGATGATGCAACCAAAGACTGGGATGCTTTTATTCAATTTGCTGAGCAACTTAAAGCGAAAACAGGGGCTTTTGTCTTACCTGCAGCAACGAGTTTAATTAATCCGTTAGTGATGGGAACGAATAATGCCGCTGGGCAAACGGTCTATTTAAAAGATGGTAAGCCTAATTTGAATTCTAAAGAAATTAAATTCTTAGTGAATTTGGTGAAAACCTTATATGACAAAAAATTAGTGGCTGATTTAAGCGGTTCATCTCGTGATCAAAAATTTGTGAAATTGTTCCGTGAAGGAAAAATCTTTGCGGATATTAATGGACCTTGGATTGAAGGGCGTGTTGTACAAGAATACGATCCTGAAGGTGCAGGTAAAGGGCTATGGCGTGTGGATAGTGTACCAAATAAAACCAATGTCAATGCTGGGGGGACGGTATTCTCTATACCTGTTCAAAGTAAGCAAAAAGAGGCTGCGTGGAAATTTATTCAACATTTAATGAAAGATGATAGCGTCCTAGCGATTGCGAATGTAGCCGGAACTTTACCAGCAAGGACGGAAGTCTATGCGAATGATTACTTTGAGCAGCCAAGTAACGTGTTTGGTGGGCAACATTCTATGCGACTTTATACGGAAATGGTAAAACGTAACAAGCCATATTTATCTTCACCTGTTGATAATATTGCCAATGAAATTCTCAATAATGCCATTAAGAAAATTTTAGCTGAAAATGTTGATATTGATAAAACATTAGATGACGCCAATAAACTACTTCAACGTAGAATGCGTACTTTAAATTAATGGAATGTCAATCCCTATCCTGTTTTTAGGATAGGGATTTTTTTAAGGAGTAAACATGAAATATTTTAAAGGCATGTTACACGATCACCGTGTTGCCTATATTTTGTTATTACCTTTTATTATTTTGTATTTCACCTTTAGTATTTTTCCGATTTTCTTTTCAGGATTTTTATCCTTCTATTCTTGGAATCCAGTAAAAGGGCTATCTTCCATGGAGTTTGTGGGTTGGGAAAATTATTATTATGCACTTACTGATGAGATATTTTGGCTCTCATTATGGAATACGCTAAAGATTTCATTTATTTCGGGAGCTTCTCAACATATTTTAGCCATTTCTTTTGCCTATTTTCTGTTACATATTATTAAACGTGGTGCAGAGTTCTTTAAAGCAGCTATTTTCTTGCCTTATATCACCTCAAGTGTTGCGGTCAGTTTGGTTGTGTTTAATATTTTTGCACCTGCAGGCATTATGAATGAGTTCCTCCGCTATTTATCGGATTTATTCCATTTAGATATGATTTTGCCTATTGATTTCTTTGGTGTTGATTGGATTCGACTCACTATTGCAAATCAAGTGACGTGGAAATATACCGGTATTAATACGGTAATTTACATGACAGGTATTGCCTCAGTTTCTAAAGAACTCTATGAGGCGATTGATATTGATGGAGCGAATAAATGGCAAAAATTCAGATATATCACCTTGCCACTATTAGTACCTTATATTTTCTTTGCGACTTTGATGACTATTATCGGCAATATGCAGATGTTTGAAGAACCGATGATGTTAACAGATGGTACGGGTGGAATTTCAAATTCAGGTATGACCGTTTCGCTTTATTTGTACAAGATGGGCTGGGACTGGAATGATATGGGAACCGCCTCAGCGATTGCATGGGTACTCTTTTTGATTACGTCGATATTTAGTGCGATTTTCTTCCTGTTGTTTGGTAAACGTGGTTTGAAAAAGGTAGGTGAATAATGAAAAAAGCAAAAACAGGTACGCGTTTAGATATTTCTAAATTCATTATTTATCTCATCGTTTCTTTGCTCGCTTTTATTTCCATTTTTCCATTTTATTGGTCAGCGTTACTTTCTACACAAGATACCGCAGCCATTATGGGGATGTCTTTAAGTGTAGGCGATCAATTTTTCCAAAACTATCAAGATTTAGCGAAAGATATTCCGTTTAATCAAGCGATGTTTAATACCTTTATTGTGACGGTTTTATCGACACTGAATTCCGTCATGGTGTCTGCGGCGGCAGGTTATGCCTTTGCGATTTATGATTTCAAAGGAAAAAATCTGCTGTTCACGACATTGCTACTGACAATGATGGTACCTTCGGTCGTCAACCTTGTGCCCTATTTTTTAATCATTAAACAACTCTCCTTAATTAATACGTTAACAGCCATTTGGTTACCTGCAGGCGTTAATATTTTTGGTGTGTTTTTGATTCGCCAATATGTCGCCTCTTCGATTCCGAAGGAAATTTTCGATAGTGCACGTGTAGATGGACTCAATGAATTACAGATTTTTTTCCGTATGGGGTTGCCGATGATGCGTTCTTGTCTATTGACTGTAGCAATCATGGTTATTGTGGCTTCCTGGAACAATTTTATGTTGCCATTGATAGCCTTGCAGACTCCTGATACGCAACTGCTTACCTTAGTGCTACGTTCTCTAAATGGAGCGGTTGCCACACCGTGGAATTTGGTGATGACAGGCAGTTTCTTAGCTATGTTGCCATTATTGATCATCTTTATTTTCTTCTCGAAGAAAATGATGGAAAGTTTAACTGAAGGTGCAGTAAAAGGATAATGTGATGAAAACATTCAATTTTAAATTCCCTACACATACACAAAAAGCGAGAAAAATCTACGTTCAACAAGGTAATGAGCGGACAATCACCCTCAATTTAGATAGCGATCTCTATGATGCCACTTGCTACAAGGGGGGGAGAAACGTTGAGTTTTTGCAAGATCTTGGTGCAGCTGTCGGGAAGCAATTCAAGCAAGCAAAAGCGATCCAATTTGAGTTTGATGAAACACTGGTGGAAGAATTGGGTGCACTAAATATTGTGCAATGGCTCAGTTTTGGTCTTATCTTAGCCTTTTACAATTATCGACATAAACCCACCGCTTGTATTAGCACGACGCTACCCGAAATTGAATTTGAGAGCGATGATGAAACACTGCAAGCCCGTTTTGCTCAAGCCAAAGTGTTGGCACAAGCCCAGTGGATTTCTCGTGAGTTAATGAATTTGCCAAGTAATGTGCTTTATCCTGAATCCTTTGTCGATGCCGTGAAAGCATTGCCTATGCCAGCGGTGCAATTCGATGTATTAGATGAAAAACGTCTTCAGGCTGAAAAATTCGGCGGTTTGCTCTGCATTTCGCAAGGCAGTGCACGAGAAGGGCGAGTATTGGTGATGAATTATCAGGCACCCAATGCGACCAAAACCGTTGCTTTAGCCGGTAAAGGGGTTACTTTTGATACAGGTGGCATCAGCATTAAAGCCGCACGCTTAATGAGTACGATGAAATTTGATATGGGGGGAGCGGCCGCTGTGGTGGGGGCAATGTATGCCATTGCTAAGCTACAATTACCCGTCAATGTGATTGGCTTGTGTGGCTTAGTGGAGAATATGCCATCAAGCACGGCGATTAAGCCTGGTGATGTGGTGATGATGCGATCACAAACCAGTGTTGAAATTATTTCCACCGATGCCGAAGGGCGAATGGTACTGGCAGACGTGTTGGATTATGCCCAAGAGAAATATCAGCCAGACTATTTAGTGGATATTGCCACACTAACAGGCGGTGCTGGCGTGGCGTTAGGTAAAGGTTATGCCGCATTAATGGGCAATGATTTACCGTTTATCACCCACATTCAACAAGCGGGAGAAAGCTGTGCAGAACGGGTGTGGCATATGCCGACAGGCGAATGGTTTAACAATCCATTGGAGTGTGCTTATGCGGATTTATGTCACGGCAGTGAAGATCCTCACGGTAGCCCTTGCGTTGCGGCGACATTCTTACAGCATTTCGTTAAACCCGAACAAAAATGGGCACATTTAGATATAGCGGCAATGGCACACGATCTGCCACATCGTCACATTTATGGCAACACCGCCTCGGGCTTTGGTGCGTTGTTGTTAACCCAGTTGTGTCAAGCGGTGAGTAAGGAGTAAATTATGGCATATGTCCAACTGAATAACTTAGCAAAAGTGTATAGCAATGGTTTTAATGCCATCAAAAATGCCACGTTAGACATTGAAAAAGGTGAATTTGTAATTTTGCTTGGGCCTTCAGGCTGTGGAAAATCGACACTATTGCGGATGATTGCAGGTTTAGAAAGTATCAGCTCTGGTGATCTCTTGATTGACGGTAAGCGAGTGAATGATGAATTACCTAAGGATCGGGACATTGCGATGGTGTTCCAAAGTTATGCACTCTATCCGCATATGACGGTGTATGACAACATGGCATTAGCCTTAAAAATACGCAAAGTGAGTCGTGAAGAAACTGACAGTTTGATCCGTAATATTGCAGAAATGCTCAATCTCACCCCATTTTTACAGGTGAAGCCTGGTCAGCTTTCGGGTGGGCAGCGTCAGCGTGTGGCGTTAGGAAGAGCCATTGTGCGTCGTCCAAAAGTCTTCTTATTCGATGAGCCGTTATCGAATCTGGACGCAAAGTTACGGAGTAAAATGCGAAAAGAGATCTGTGCATTACACCAAGAGATCAACGCCACGATCATTTATGTGACCCACGATCAAGTCGAAGCGATGACTATGGGCGATAAAGTGGTGGTGCTCGATCAAGGTATTATTCAGCAGATTGGCTCACCAAAAGATCTCTATGAAAAACCAACCAATAAATTTGTGGCAGGCTTTATTGGTTCTCCGATGATCAATTTTATTGATGTGAATGTGCAAATTGAAGGTGAGTATGTGCATTTATCGGCGGGAGAAAGCTATCAGCAAAGGATACCAATCCATCAACTACCCCACTTGGCAGCGTACCATGGTCGCCAAGTATGTTTAGGTATTCGCCCTGAAGATTTGGTGCTATCAGCACAGAGCCAAGAAGGGTTTTGTGGCGAATTTGATTACAGCGAATATCTCGGCTCAGAATCCAATTTTTCAATGACCTTGAAAAACGGTGAAAGTGTGATGTTCCGTACGCCAAGTAGCCAGCTTCTCAGCCCAACTAGCCGCCTTGTTCCTATTGTTGAAAGGCTCCATTTCTTTGATATGGATAATCACCAACGTATTGAGGAGCAATAAGATGATTTTAATTGCCAATTCAGAAGCGTACCCAGGATTTGCGGAAACCGTTGAACGTTTAAAACAACAGCAAGAAGGCTTACGGGCGATGATTGAGGGGATCAAATTGGTGGAACTCGATCCTCGTGTACGAACCGTTGGACGAGGTGGGTGGCCTAATGTGTTGGGCGAAATGGAACTTGATGCCTCAGTGATGGACGGTGACAATTTACGTACTGGGGCAGTGGGTGCCTTACAAGGTTTTTTGCACCCTGTGGAAGTGGCGTATCGTGTGATGACCGATCTCAATCATGAAATTCTCGTTGGTGAAGGGGCTGCTCGTTTTGCCCGTGAAATAGGAGCGTTAGAGGGAGAAAATTTGATCGAAGATTCTCGTCGGGTTTGGTGGCAAAAGCTAGAGGAATCGATGACGGAGCAAGAAAAGCAGCAGTTTCCCAACATTCCGCTGGCGAAACTGTCCAATCATGCCACCGATCCTGAACGCGTGCGAGATACTACCGTCTTTTTATGTGCCGATGCCACACAGAAATTAAGTGTTGCTACCTCGACCTCTGGCTGGGCGTGGAAATACCCTGGACGCTTAGGCGATAGCCCAATTGTCGGAGCTGGCTTATACGCAGACAGTCGCTACGGTGCTTGTGCTTGTACGCATACGGGTGAGATGTCGATTCGTTGTTCAACCGCACATTCCGTTGTACTTTATATGAAAATGGGAATGAGCTTAGATCAAGCCGTGTATGAAGCCATTAACGATCTACGTTATCTCAAAGATGGCTACACCGAAGGCGTGACCATTCACGCCATTGATAATAAAAATCAGCACAAGGTGGTGAGCTTAAATTGCCCTGCACCAATTACTTATTGGTTCTGGCAATCGGGAATGGCTGAACCTGAAGAACGAGAAGCAGAAATCATCACCAGCTAATATTTTGCAAAAACTTGCCATAAAGGACCCCCTTGTATGCCGATTTCACCACGTCAAATTCATCTGGATTTTCACACGAGCAATTTGATCCCACAAATCGGGGTAAAATTTGCCCCTGAACAGTTCGCTCAAACGTTAAAAGATGCCGAAGTCACGTCTGTTACCTGCTTTGCACGCTGTCACCACGGTATGCTTTACTATCCCTCTAAAATCCATTCTGCAGCTATTCACCCCCATCTCCAACGGGATTTATTAGGCGAACAATTGCGTATTTGCCGAACACAAGGGATTAAGGCTCCAGTGTATTTACCGATTCAGTGGGATCAGTATTGTTCTGAACACCACCCTGAATGGTGCATGCGAACTAAAACAGGGCAAGATATTGTGGCATCGTGGTCAAAGCCAGGCTATTTTGAAGACGGCTTTTACACCTTTTTATGTGTGAATTCGCCCTATCGGAAATATGTGTTTGATGAAGTGGAGGAACTGCAACAAACCTATGATATTGATGGTTTTTTCTTTGATATTGTCTATCCGAGAGCCTGTTATTGCATTCATTGTGTGCAAAAAATGGTGCAATCAGGCGTTGATCTTGAAGATGAAAAGCAGGTGTTAGCGTTTTCAGTACGCTCCTTAAATCAATTCAAACAGGCTTTAAGTCAACAAGTCTGGCAACGCAATCCTTGTGCAACGGTTTACTATAACACCTCGCACATTCACCCAGGCTATCGTGCATTTTTAGACCAAATCTCACACATCGAAGTCGAATCACTCCCGTCAGGTGGCTGGGGATACGATCATTTTCCTGTGGTGGGACGTTACGCTCGTACGTTGGGGAAACCCGTGGTGGGGATGACGGCGAAATTCCACACCTATTGGGGCGACTTCCACTCTTTGAAAAATCAAGAAGCGTTGGAATACGAATGCTTTTTGGCAAATGCGATGGGGGCAAAGGTTTCTGTTGGCGATCAAATGCACCCAGATGGTCAGCTCTCAGAGGCAGGTTATCAACTCATCGGCAATGTATTCCGCCAATTAAAAGCGGTGGAAGAATACAGCGACCAGAGTGACCCCGTATGCGAAATCGCTATCTTAAATCCAGAAGAAAATCAGCATGATGCCGATCTGAAAAAAGGCGATGCTTTAATTGGTGCGACACGTTTATTGCAAGAAATGGCATTTCAATTTGATATTATTGACAGCTATGCAGACTTCTCAAAATATCACTTGCTCATTTTGATTGATAATTATCGATTAACTACCGAGGTTGCAGCAAAAATCAACGACTATCTCAAACAAGGTGGACGGTTATTAGCCACAGGTGCTGCACCGTTTCATACGCACTTAAATGAAAATTGGATCAACAATTTTCCTGTTATGCCGCAAGGTGATGTGCCATTCAGCCCTGACTATTTAATGGTGCGAGAAAGCTTATCAACACAACTGCCTCGAGAAGAATTGGTGATGTATCAAGGTAGTATCAACACTCAGCTAAATTGCCCCGATGCCACTGTCCTAGCAGATAGCATCGCACCTTATTTTAACCGCAAAGGCAGAGCATTTTGTTCGCATCAACATAGCCCTTCAAGCCGAGAAGTCATTCACCCAGCATTGGTGAGTACAGAACGCATTAGCTATTTTGCTCACCCCGTATTCAGCATTTATGCCACTAAAGCCCCTCGCTGGGTGAGAACGCTTGTCGCAGAACAATGTTTAGCCCTGCTAGCTCATCAACCCTTGGTCAGCCACAATGCTCCCCATTCACTTATTGCACTACTCAATCATCAACCCGAGCAAAAGCGTTATCTGTTACATTTATTGCACTATGTTCCAGAAAATAAATGCCGAGATCTGCTGATTGTCGATAGCAAATTACCGCTTTATGAGCTGAAAATACAAGTTCAATTAAGCCATATCTGTAATGTGTCTCTCATTAGACCTAGTGGCGTGTTAACGGAGTCTATTATTAGCAAAGAAAAGGTATATTTAACCTTAGATAAATTAGAAGGATATCAGATAGTTTGTCTAACATATGATTAAATAGCGAATCTCTTCAAATTAAGTGCTGATTTTATAACGATAATAGATACTTCATCACAATTAAATCACAACCATATTGTGATGAATACATTATTTATCATCAAAATTGAAATATTGTTGGTTCTCTAAAAAATGTTTCCGATATTTATAGGTTTTTCTTTGTTGGGTTTATTTGAATTTCTCACCATCAAGTTTATTTAATACTATACTGACAGAATAGACTCTAGAATTTTCATTACTTAACTTATCAAATGTCACTTTTGATGAAGTGCCGCATCGATCGTTGTGCCATTTTTAAAATCAACATTTTGATTTTGAATTTCTTTTATAAATGCTTTATCTAGCATATTAAATCCAATCACTCTACTTTCTCTCTCATAATATCTTCGCCATTTATGCTTTCGATTTACAAGATTAGGAGAGTAAATATGTATTCTTGCATTTTTATCAATATCAATAAACTCATCAATTTCCAAAATAAAATCAGAAAAGTTTTCCCTTTTAACTTCATTTTGTCTATCAAACAACACTTTATCTGCATCATAATGATTATAAGAGATGGCAGATATTTTGCTCTCGGTAAGTAATTTCTTATAAATTTTTGATAATTTTTTTCTGATAATAAAATAAATTTGCTCTATTTTATGATAGTTTAAGGATACAACTCACCTATCCTGGAATGACAATGACTGAATTAGCTGAACTCGCTGCAACATTACAAATTAATGATGCTGTAATTTAGACGGCACTCTCTACAAAAAACGAATCTCTACCTTGTTGTTTTTACAAAGCAGGGGAATATATTAGGTAAAAGTGAAATAGATGAAAAATTTGTCAAAAAAGCGTGCTTGTCTGTGGTGAGTTGAAGAAAAAATTAATTAATCATCATAGGTTATCAAAAAGCATAAGATCATATTTATAAAGAATTTTTTAATAAAAAGAGTTGCTAACAATCTAAATAAGATATTATCAGCAACCATTTTGTCCATTACACCGCAGAATTTGATGAGTCGATGTGATGGGAAAGGCAGTATTGATCTGCCCTTAATTTTGTCAAAACCCCTTTATTTTTTAGCGTTTTCTTTGGCATTTATAGTTGCCGATGTCATACACAGATAACATATTGCCCTTTTTGTCTATAAACCCCCATTTATCGTTTATTTTAACAACAGCCAAACCGTCGCTGAAAGCCCCAGCACTATCAAATCTTGGCTCAATCACAACGTCGCCCTTTTTGTCTATAAACCCCCATTTGTTGTTTATTTCAACAGCAGCCAAACTTTCGCTGAAGCTCTCAGCATCATCAAATCTTGGTTCAATCACAACGTTGCCATTTTTGTCTATAAATCCATATTTGCCGTTTATTCTAACCTTAGCCAAACCTTCGCTGAAAAGTTCAATATCATCAAATCTAGACTCAAACACAACCTTGCCAGTTTTGTCTATAAACCCAACTTTGCCGTTTATTTTAACCTTAGTCAACCCTTCGCTGAAATAACCACCCCAAACATCATCAAATCTCGGCTCAATGATAACGTTGCTAGTTTTGTCTATAACACCATATTTGCCGTTTATTTTAACCAGTGCTAAACCTTCGCTGAAACTCTTAGCATCATCAAATCTTGGTTCAATCACAACCTTGCCAGTTTTGTTTATAAACCCCCATTTACCGTTTATTTTAACCAGTGCTAAACCTTCGCTAAAGTCTCCAGCATAATCAAATCTCGGCTCAATCACAACCTTGCCAGTTTTGTCTATAAATCCCCATTTGCCGCTTATGTTAACCTTAGCCAACCCTTCGTCGAAACTCAAAGCTCTATCAAATCTCGGCTCAATCACAACCTTGCCAGTTTTGTTTATAAACCCCCATTTGCCGTTTATTTTAACCTGAGCCAAACCTTCACTGAAATTCCAAGCATTATCAAACCAAAACGCCTTTTGCTCGCCTACAAAAGTGCCATTTTTTTCCTCCACATAGCCATTTTTGACAACCAGCCCACAAGCTAAAACCTCGTCTTTAGTGAGCAGTTCTGCACTGGCTAAATTGGTTAATACCATCAATGAAAGTAACATTTTTTTCATAAGTTTCCCTCGTTTGTTATACACCCCAGATTTCAAACAACACTTCGTCGCTGGCTTTCCCGATATAGCCCTAATAGCAATAAGTAGTATGCTGCAAGAAATGTCATCAGATCATATTCATCTTTATTAAAAACTTAGCGAGTTATTAACCCAACACCACCCTCGCATTCCTAAACATTCGCATCCAAGCTCCATCTTCTTTCCATTCCTCTGGATACCAAGAGTTACTCACTGCTCTGAACACACGCTCTGGGTGTGGCATCATAATGGCGACACGTCCGTCTGCGTTGCCGATGGCGGTAATACCGAATGGCGAGCCGTTCGGGTTGGCTGGGTAGACTTCGGTTGGTTGGAGATTGTTGTCGATGTATTGGGCGATGACCAAGTTCTGATTTTGCAGATTTTGGAGCTGATCTGCCCCCTTGAACTCCGCTTGTCCTTCGCCGTGGGAAACCGCAATCGGCATATGCGAGCCAGCCATACCAGCGAACCAGTAGTTGTTGGTGTCGTTGATTTTCACCAAGCCAACACGGGCTTCAAAGCGTTCGGATTTATTACGCACGAAGCGTGGCCAGTTTTCGGTGCCTGGGATAATTTCCGCCAAGTTCGAGACCATTTGGCAGCCGTTACACACGCCAAGGGCGAGCGTGTTCGGGTTGGCGAAGAATTGGCTGAATTGGTCACGCAACATTGGGTTGAAGAGAATCGATTTCGCCCAGCCGCCGCCTGCACCGAGAACGTCCCCGTAAGAGAAGCCGCCACAAGCGACTAAGGCATTGAAATCATTTAAGTTTCTGCGACCGCTCATTAAATCGCTCATATGCACATCAATGGCATTGAAGCCTGCACGGTCAAAGGCAGCTGCCATTTCGTAATGGCTGTTCACGCCTTGTTCACGCAAGATCGCTACACTTGGTTTTACGCCTTTGTTGATGAACGGTGCGGCGATGTCTTCGTTGATGTCGTAGGTTAAGTGAGCTGATAACCCTTTGTTATTTGGATCTTTTTTGGTGGCGAACTCTTGGTCGGCACACTCTGGGTTATCACGCAAACGTTGCATTTGGTGGGTCAATTCCGCCCAAATACCACGCAATTCCGAGCGTTTTTCGCTTAGTAATTTGCGTGTGCCACGACTGATTTCAAATACGTCGCCGTCCACCACCGAGCCAAGCTCTTTGGTTAAACCTAGCAAGCCGTGAGCATTTAAGATGTCACGCACTTGGTTGAAATCGCTGTCGGCAACTTGGATCACCGCCCCCAATTCTTCGTTAAATAGTACGGCTAAATCGTTGTCGCCCAAGGCACTGATGTCTACCGACACGCCGCAGTTACCTGCAAATGCCATTTCCGCCAAGATCGTGATTAAACCGCCGTCTGAACGGTCGTGGTACGCCAATAATTTGCTTTGAGAAACAAGGGCTTGCATTGCGTTGAAGAAGTTTTTCAACTGTTCAACATTTACCACATCGGCTGGTTTGTCGCCCAACTGTTTGTACACCTGTGCCAATGCGGTCGCCCCCAAGCGATTTTTGCCTTCGCCTAAGTCGATGAGCAATAAGCGTGAGTGACCTTTGTCGGTGCGAAGCTGTGGTGTCACGGTTTTACGCACGTCTTCCACACGGGCGAACGCCGAAATAATCAAGGAAAGTGGAGCGGTCACGGTTTTTTGTTCACCGTTTTCGTCCCAGGTGGTTTTCATTGACATTGAGTCCTTGCCCACAGGAATGGTAATGCCTAACGCAGGGCAAAGCTCTTCGCCCACCGCTTTCACGGCTTCGTATAAGCCGGCGTCTTCGCCTTCGTGACCTGCCGCCGACATCCAGTTCGCCGACAATTTAATCCGTTTGATGTCGCCAATGTCGGTGGCGGCAATGTTGGTGATGGCTTCGGCAACGGCTAAACGAGCAGACGCTCCGAAATCAAGCAACGCCGCAGGGGTGCGTTCGCCCATTGACATTGCTTCGCCGTGGTAGCTGTCTAAACTTGCGGTGGTCACGGCACAGTCCGCCACGGGGATTTGCCACGGGCCGACCATTTGATCTCGAGCCACCATTGCAGTTACCGAGCGGTCGCCAATGGTAATTAAGAAGGTTTTTTCTGCCACCGCAGGCAAACGAAGCACACGATGCAACGCTTCTTTTAATTGAATATCATCTTGTGCAAGCGGTGGGTTCTGCACGGTTTTTGATACCACATTACGGCTCATTTTCGGGGTCTTGCCGAGCAACACATTCATCGGCAAGTCGATTGGGTTGTTGTCGAAATGGCTGTCGTGTAGAGTTAAATGTTTCTCTTCGGTGGCTTCGCCGATCACTGCAAACGGTGCACGCTCACGCTCACAAAGTGCGGTGAATAATTCGAGTTTTTCAGGTGCTACGGCTAACACATAACGCTCTTGCGATTCGTTACACCAAATTTCCAGCGGCGACATACCTTTTTCATCGCATAAAATCGAACGCAAATCGAATTTACCGCCACGCTCGCCGTCGTGTACCAATTCAGGCATTGCGTTAGACAAACCGCCTGCTCCTACGTCGTGAATAAATAAAATCGGGTTCTCTTCGCCCAACTGCCAGCAGCGGTCGATCACTTCTTGGCAACGGCGTTCCATTTCTGGGTTTTCACGTTGCACGGAAGCAAAATCTAAATCTTCTTTCGATTTACCTGACGCCATTGACGATGCCGCACCGCCGCCCAAGCCGATGTTCATCGCAGGACCACCCAGTACGATCAATTTCGCCCCGACTGGAATTTCGCCTTTTTGCACGTGTTCGGCACGAATGTTACCGATACCGCCTGCCAACATAATCGGTTTGTGGTAGCCACGGACTTCTTCGCCTGCAAAGCTGTTCACTTTTTCTTCATAAGTACGGAAATAGCCGAGCAATGCTGGGCGACCAAATTCGTTGTTAAACGCCGCACCGCCAAGTGGGCCTTCGATCATAATGTCTAACGCAGAAGCGATACGGTTTGGCTTAGAAAGCGGATTTTCCCACGGCTGTTCAAAGTTTGGGATCACTAAGTTCGACACCGAGAAGCCCGTTAAACCTGCCTTCGGTTTTGCACCACGGCCTGTTGCCCCTTCGTCACGGATTTCACCGCCTGAACCGGTTGCTGCCCCTGGGAATGGCGAGATCGCCGTTGGGTGGTTGTGGGTTTCCACTTTCATTAAAATGTGAGCATCTTCTTGGTGGTAGCGATATTGCCCGTCTTGATCAGGGAAGAAACGACCGACTTCAGAACCTTCCATCACCGCCGCATTGTCTTTGTAGGCGGAAAGCACATAGTCAGGGGTTTTCTCAAAGGTGTTTTTGATCATTTTGAACAGGGATTTATCCTGTTTTTCGCCGTCAATCGTCCAGTCAGCGTTGAAGATTTTGTGGCGGCAATGCTCCGAGTTGGCTTGAGCGAACATATACAGCTCAATGTCGTTCGGGTTGCGACCTAATTTCGTGAAATTGTCCACCAAATAATCAATTTCATCTTCGGCTAACGCCAAGCCAAGTTCTACGTTCGCCACTTCCAACGCCTTGCGACCGCCGCCTAAAATGTCCACGGTGGTAAACGGTTTTGGCTGCTGTTGAGCAAATAAACCGCTGGCTTGCTCGGTGCTGTCTAGCACGGTTTCCAACATTCTATCGTGCAACAAGCCCTTGAGTGTGACGAGTTGCTCTGCGGTCGGCTCGGCAGAAAATTCAAAATAGTACGCCAAACCACGCTCAATGCGTTCCACTTCGTTCAAGCCACAGTTGTGGGCGATGTCGGTCGCTTTAGACGACCAAGACGAAATCGTGCCAAGGCGTGGCGTGACAATCAAGCAAAAGCCGACTGGATCGTGTTCGGCTAATGTCGGACCGTAGTGTAAAAGCTCTTTTAATTTGCTCTCTTGCTCGGCTACAAGCGGTGCGTTTAGGGCAATAAAATGCAAATATTCGGCATAGACCGATTTAACAGGTAATTGATTTTGTTCAAATTTTTGTTGAAGTTGTGATAAACGGAAGTCAGAAAGGGCAGGAGAGCCACGGAAAGTTTGTACTGTCATTGGAGTGTTCCATCTAAAATAAGAAAAAATTGCCGTCATTATAGCGAATAACGCAAACGTTTGCATTATTGAAAAATTGGCAGATTTTCGGCAAGATCTGCCCCCTTGCAACAGCATTACTCTCAATGTTAAAGCTACACCCAAAACCAGTACTTAAATCCCTGCCAAAAGGCAGTTGGATCGGTTACCTGAAAGGTATTGCGATCTTTTTGTTACTGAGCATTTCCTTCACGGTTTTATACAAATCATCCATAGTAAAATCAATTAGTTATATCGTTGTGGCGTTACTGGTTAGCATTGCGTTACATCGTCCACAAGACGACAGCTGGAAAAGTGCTAATTACTGGGCGGAATTGCCGTTTGTAGGCTTTGCGGTGATGTACCTTGTGGATCAAGGGATTATTCAGTATTTTTGCTAATCATAGTTTATGCGATTTACTTGTGAAACTACTTCACGCCACTGGGGATAACTTTTTGAATTCCTAGCAAATTGCGTGAAAAAATTAAGTGCTTTGTTGTGTTATGATTTGTAATTACACCAATAAAAAAGTTGCTAATAATATCTGGAAATACCATCAGCAACTATCTTATCGACTATATCACCCAATCACTCTTTCTACTTTAAAATTTAAAAATAAGTGTGCTTGGAAGCCGTTTACTTGATTGGTTTTCTTGGAAGATGTTTAAGTGCTTCAGTAACATCAAAACCTTCAGGCGTTAAGTGTTTCTCTTTGACACCTGAAAAAACACCAAACCATCCAACATTATGGTCTAATCTATCACTTTTCATAATACCTGCAATACTGGCGGCATTGTTGCCGTAGAAACTCCCTTCTACTTTAGCATCTACTTCTAGAGAGTTAGAATAGGCATTGCCTGTAAAATTATTGTGATTAATATTGGCAGAAATACGAATAGGCTTAATATCCTTAAATCTTAATAAACCATTTAGTTCCTTGGTAAAAAAATCAGCAGTGAGAAGCGTTTGTCCTTGCAAGCTATATGCATTCTTATTTTCTACCATAATTATCCAAGATGACCCCAAGTATGTTGCTTTTCCTTGATGAGGCATATTTTTAGTGGGGTTACCTATATGAAATAAAACTATTCTTTCTCTATCATTAGGAACTGTCCCAGACGCTATGCCAATATCTTTAATATCCAAGTTAGTGATCTTTTTAGAAAGATCTATTTCCCTTTTTGATATTGGCAATCGATTTCCATTAATCTCAATATAATTATAATTGGCTGTATCATAGTGATAGATTAAGACAGGCTTAACTGAGATTGGAGCACCAACATGGTATGTCAATATATAAGCACTACCAACATGGTTGGTTTGTGATACGGAAGCCCCCCCCCGAGCCTGAACCACCTGATCCACAAGCAGTTAAACTCATTAAGACTGTTCCTATTAAGGATGTTTTGTATAATAACGTTTTCATATGCTCTCCTATATAAAGAAATTGCCATTATCATACCGTAAATTACAGAATTCCTGCCACATTTGCATGAAAAAATTGAGAGTTTTCGCCATTGTGCTATTCTTCACACATTTTTTGGTAAACAAAATTTTTAGGGATTTTAGATATGATGTCGCCGTTGTGCCAATCATCAATATATTGCTGTTTTACTATAATTTAGGAAACTATTTTGAACGACTTATTTATTATCGACAGCCACTGTCACTTAGACAGCCTAGACTATGAAAACCGCCACAAAAATGTGGACGAAGTGATCGACAATGCCAAAGTGCGTGGCGTGCAGCATTTGATTTCGATCTGCACCACCTTGGGGCGTTTTGAGGCAATGAAACAGCTTACCGCTCACCGTCCTGAAGTATCTCTCTCCTGCGGCGTTCACCCGTTAAATGTGGAAGATGAGCCGTTTGATTACGACAAACTTCTACAATTTGTGCAAGATCCCAAAGTGGTTGCCGTGGGCGAAACGGGTTTGGATTATCACTACACACCCGAAACTAAAGCGTTGCAACAATCGCTGTTTGAACAGCAAATTGAGATCGCCAAAATCGTCAATAAACCCTTGGTGATCCACACGCGTTCCGCCCGTGAAGACACAATGCACTTTTTGGAAAAAGGCAACGCCGAACAATGCGGCGGCGTGTTGCATTGCTTTACCGAAGATTGGGCGATGGCAAAAAGAGCGTTGGATATCGGGTTTTATATTTCGATTTCAGGTATCATTACCTTCCGCAATGCCGAAGAGTTGCGAGAGGTGGTGCGGAAAGTTCCGCTTGATCGCCTATTGGTCGAAACCGATTCGCCCTATCTCGCCCCTGTGCCGTATCGTGGCAAGCCCAATCAGCCTGCTTATGTGCGTGAAGTGTGCGAATATGTCGCCACATTAAAAGGCGTTTCAACGGAACAAATGGCACAAATTACCACTCAAAATGTGCAAAACTTATTCAACATTAGCCTATAAGGAATTGTTATGAAAGCCATCATCAAATACTTTCTGATTTTAGTGACACTCTCGCTCCACATTGTGTTGGTCGGGGCGGTCAATTACGCCTTCCCTGCCTACGAAACCACCACCGTGACAGGTATGGAAGTCCGCCGAATGGACAAAGACGGCTTAATCAGTGCCGCCAATCCTGCGGACGGCGAAGTGCGTGATGTCTATTTTTTATTCACTGAACAGCCTGAAAACAAAAAAGTGATGGTCTATCGCAACGAAGACACAGGCTGGGGCTTGCCGTTCTACTTCAAATTCAACTCGGCAGATTTACAAGCCAAAGCCCAAGCCTTTGCTAACGAAAAACAGATCGTTGAAATCAAATACTACGGCTGGCGAATCAACTGGCTGAACGAATTCCGCAATATCGTGTCAATCAAACCGCTCGCCGAAGGCGACACAGGCTCGAACCCGTGGGTTAGCTACATTCTCTATGCGTTTTTCGCACTCACGTTTTTCTTGTCTGTGCAAGTGATCCGCGGTTGGTTTGATAGCTCAAAGTAACGCATTTTCAATAGTATGGGTTGTGAGCCGCCTGACATTTTGCAAAATCGTTGAGTTTCTCACCCCCTTGCAATGCAAAAAGTGAGCAAAGAAAAAGGCATTGTGGTAACAATGCCTTTATTTTCAATACGATAAGATTAATAGTAAGAATGTTCGCCGTGCTGGTGTTCAGTCACATCTTTCACGCCCACCAATTCATCAGGGAAAATCGCAAGCAACTGTTTTTCAATCCCTTCTTTTAAGGTCACATCGACCATTGAACAACCATTACAACCACCGCCGAATTGTAAAACTGCAATTTTTTCATCGGTGACTTCAATTAAGGTCACTCGTCCGCCGTGGCTGGCAAGCTGTGGGTTGATTTGGGTTTGAATCACATAATCTAAGCGATCAATGAACGGGGCGTCATCTGCCACTTTTTTCATTTTGGCATTAGGGGCTTTCATCGTGAGTTGAGCCCCCATTGTATCGGTCACGTAATCAATTTCAGCTTCATCTAAAAATGGATAACTCATTTCATCAATAAAGGCAGAAAACTGAGCAAATTTTACTTCGGTGTCTGTGTTTTCAACCGCATTTGGTGGGCAGTAAGAGACACCACATTCCGCACTTGGCGTGCCAGGGTTGACCACAAAAATGCGAATGTTTGTCCCTTCTTCTTGCTGATCGAGCAATTTGCGGAAATGGCTTTGTGCCGCATCTGAAATTGTAATATTCATTCTTTAAGTCCTTATGAAAAATAATGTGGCTATTCTACTCTCAAGCTAATTTTTTGACTAGCATCAAATTTTGTGTAGGGGAAAATGGCTTGTTATAAAATTGTTGCAATTGCTCTATTCTTAGCCGAAGAAAAGTCAGAAAATTTGAAGTAGATCAAATTTTTGGGGGCTGTATGTTAAAAAAATGTGCTTGAACTGGAATTTAATGATGCTTTTCGGGTAAAATATCGCGTTTTTATTTTATCCATTGTTCTGGATAGCGAGCAGATTTGAGAACTTAATGTAGTCAGTCGTCATAAGTGGGGGAATTCAACGTTTATGTCGGTCTTTTCTACGACTCAATATAGGGATTGTAGCTTGCTACAATCATATTTTTTAACCCAACAAAAGTAGTGCAAACAATATGATTACAATTAAACAAGGCTTAGATCTTCCGATTGCGGGGAAACCTGAGCAAGTAATCCATAACGGCAATGCTGTTAGTGAAGTTGCTGTGCTTGGCGAAGAGTATGTGGGTATGCGTCCTTCAATGAAGGTGCGTGAAGGCGATGTAGTGAAAAAAGGTCAGGTGCTTTTTGAAGATAAAAAGAACCCTGGTATTGTGTTCACTGCACCGGCTAGCGGTACGGTTGTGGCAATCAATCGTGGCGAGAAACGTGTTCTTCAATCAGTCGTGATTCAAGTTGCGGGTGATGAGCAAATTACCTTTAACCGTTATGATGCGGCAGCACTTGCGTCTTTAACCGGCGAGCAAGTGAAACAAAATTTAGTGGAATCTGGTTTGTGGACAGCATTCCGTACTCGTCCATTCAGTAAAGTCCCTGCCTTAGATGCTGTGCCGTCTTCGATTTTCGTCAATGCGATGGATACCAATCCGTTAGCTGCCGATCCTGAAGTGGTGTTAAACGAGCACAAACAGGATTTCGTTGATGGTTTAACCGTATTAAGCCGTTTATTCAATGGCGAGAAAACCATTCATTTATGCCGTGCACCAGACAGCACCACGCCAAATGCGGATGTGCCAAATGTGAAAGTAACGGCGTTTGCAGGCCCACACCCAGCAGGTTTGAGTGGCACGCACATCCACTTTATCGATCCTGTGAGCATTACCAAACAAGTTTGGTATTTGAATTATCAAGATGTGATTGCTCTTGGTAAATTGTTTACCACAGGCGAATTATTCACTGATCGTGTGGTGTCACTTGCTGGCCCACAAGTGAAAAATCCACGTTTAGTGCGTACCTGTTTAGGGGCGAATCTTTCAGATTTAACCGCAAATGAATTAAATGCAGGCGAAAATCGTGTGATTTCTGGCTCTGTACTTTGTGGTGCAAAAGCAGAAGGGGCTCATAACTACTTAGGGCGTTATGCGTTACAAGTGTCGGTGTTAGCAGAAGGTCGTGAGCAAGAGTTCTTCGGTATGATTGCACCTTACTCACACAAATTCTCCATTACTCGTACCGTATTGGGTGCATTTACCAAGAAATTATTTAATTTCACGACGGCGGTAAATGGTAGCCACCGTGCAATGGTGCCGATTGGCTCTTATGAGCGTGTGATGCCATTAGATATTTTACCAACCTTATTGCTTCGTGATTTAGCCGCAGGCGATACGGATTCAGCCCAAGCATTAGGCTGTTTGGAGTTAGATGAAGAAGATTTAGCGTTATGTACCTTCGTCTGTCCAGGTAAAAATGATTATGCACCAATGTTGCGTGCAGCGTTAGATAAGATCGAGAAGGAAGGTTAATCAAATGGCTTTAAAAGATCTTTTCCATAAAATGGAGCCCGCTTTTCAAAAAGGGGGTAAGTATGAAAAGTGGTACACCCTATTTGAAGCGGTCTATTCTATTTTCTATACACCAGGTACAGTGACTCAAAAAGATTCACACGTGCGTGATGCAATCGACTCAAAACGTATGATGTTGATTGTTTGGTTGGCGTTATTCCCTGCGATGTTCTGGGGAATGTATAACGTAGGAAGCCAATCAATCCTTGCATTAGGCGTGGGTGATTTTGCTCAAAACGTATTAAACAGCGTGAACAACGACTGGCACTTTGCGTTAGCAAATAGCTTAGGTATCTTAAATCAAGATGCGGGCGTATTAGCCAAAATGTTGCTTGGGGCGATTTTCTTCCTGCCAATCTACCTAACCATTTTTGCAGTGGGTGGTTTTTGGGAAGTGTTGTTCGCGATGGTGCGTAAACACGAAATTAACGAAGGTTTCTTTGTTACCTCTATTCTATTAGCGTTAATCGTTCCCCCAACACTACCATTATGGCAAGCAGCATTAGCGGCGACCTTTGGTGTTGTGGTAGCGAAAGAAGTGTTCGGTGGCGTGGGTAAAAACTTTATGAACCCAGCGTTAGCAGGCCGTGCATTCTTATTCTTCGCTTACCCAGCTCAAATCTCAGGCGATTTAGTTTGGACTGCAGCGGATGGTTTCTCTGGTGCGACAGCACTTTCTCAATGGGCAACCTCAGGTCAAGCAGGCTTAAAACACGTTGCAACGGGTGAAACCATTACTTGGATGGACGCCTTCATTGGTAATATCCCAGGTTCAGTGGGCGAAGTGTCAACCTTAATGTTGATTATCGGTGCAGCAATTATTGTGTTTGCTCGAATCGCATCTTGGCGAATCATTGCCGGTGTAATGATCGGTATGGCAGCAACAGCGACCTTATTCAACTTAATCGGTTCAGACACTAATGCAATGTTCTCAATGCCTTGGCATTGGCACTTAGTGTTAGGTGGTTTCGCACTCGGTATGTTCTTTATGGCAACCGACCCTGTCTCTGCAGCCTTTACCAACAAAGGTAAATGGTGGTACGGTATTTTGATTGGGGTAATGTGTGTGATCATTCGTGTGGCAAACCCAGCCTACCCAGAAGGTATGATGTTGGCGATCTTATTTGCTAACTTGTTCGCCCCAATTTTCGACTACTTAGTGGTTCAAGCGAATATCAAACGTAGGAGAGCACGCAATGTCTAAGTTTAATAAAGACAGTATTGGCGGCACACTTACCGTCGTGGTGTTATTAAGTTTAATCTGTTCTTTAATTGTAGCAGGTGCAGCGGTTATGCTTAAACCGACTCAAGAAGAACAAAAACAACTTGATAAACAAAAAAATATTTTGAGCGTAGCAGGTTTACTTTCTGCTGATACTAAGAAAAACCAGATCAAAGAGTTATATGTCAAAAACATTGAGCCAAAAATCGTGGATTTAGCCACGGGCGAATATGTGGAAGGCATTAACAACTTTGATGCAAAAGCAGCCGCAAAAGATTCTGCTCAAAACGTAGCAATTAACCCAGCGGATGATAAAGCAAGCTTGCGTGTTCGTGCGAAATATGCGGAAGTGTATTTAGTCAAAGACGAACAAGGCAAAGTGAGCCAAGTGGTATTACCAATGTACGGCACAGGCTTATGGTCTGTGATGTACGGCTTTGTTTCTGTACAGCCTGATGGCAATACGATTAAAGGCATCACATTCTATGATCACGGTGAAACACCGGGACTCGGTGGCGAAATTGAAAACCCACGTTGGCAAGCGAATTTCGTTGGTAAGAAATTACAAAACGCAAATGGCGACTCAGCGATTACCATTGGTAAAGGGGCTTCAGCCGATAAAGATCACGGTATTGATGCGTTATCGGGTGCAACCTTAACCTCTAACGGTGTGGATGGCACATTCAAATATTGGTTCGGGGCGAATGGTTTCGGTCCATATTTAGCAAAATTAAAAGCGGGGGCTAACTAATGGCTGGCTCAAATCTTAAAAAGTTATTGTTATCGCCAATTGCCGATAACAACCCAATCGCATTACAAATCCTCGGGATCTGTTCTGCATTAGCGGTAACCACAAAATTAGAAACAGCTATTGTGATGGCGATAGCGGTGAGTTTCGTCACAGGTTTTGCAAGTTTCTTTATCTCTTGCATTCGTAACTATGTACCAAACAGCATTCGTATCATCGTACAAATGGCGATCATTGCCTCATTGGTAATTTTAGTTGACCAGTTGTTACGTGCTTATGCTTATGAGCTATCTAAACAGCTCTCGGTATTCGTTGGTTTGATCATTACCAACTGTATCGTAATGGGTCGTGCAGAAGCCTTTGCAATGAAATCTAAACCATTAGAGAGCTTTGTCGATGGTATCGGTAACGGCTTGGGCTACGGTGCAATGTTACTCGTGGTGGGTTTCTTCCGTGAATTGATCGGTTCAGGCAAACTCTTTGGTGTGACCATTTTCCAAACCATTCAAGACGGTGGTTGGTATCAAGCAAACGGTCTATTCTTATTGGCACCAAGTGCATTCTTTATCATCGGTTTTGTGATCTGGGGTATCAGAACGTGGAAACCAGAACAGGTGGAGAAATAATATGGAACACTATTTAAGTCTATTTGTAAAATCCATCTTCATTGAGAATATGGCACTTTCTTTCTTCCTTGGAATGTGTACCTTCCTTGCAGTTTCAAAGAAAGTTTCAACGGCATTTGGTTTAGGGATTGCGGTTATCGTGGTACTCGGTATTGCGGTGCCTGCGAACCAATTAGTTTACACTCACGTGTTAAAAGAGAATGCGTTAATTGAAGGGGTAGATTTAACCTTCCTTAACTTCATTACCTTTATCGGTGTGATTGCTGCACTCGTTCAAGTGTTGGAAATGATTTTGGATAAATTTTTCCCAGCCCTTTACAGTGCTCTAGGGATCTTCTTGCCACTTATCACCGTAAACTGTGCGATCTTCGGTGGCGTATCCTTTATGGTGCAACGTGAATACAACTTCGCCGAATCGGTCGTGTACGGTGTGGGTGCAGGGACAGGCTGGATGTTAGCCATTGTTGCCCTTGCAGGTTTAACCGAAAAAATGAAGTATTCTGATATTCCAGCAGGCTTGCGTGGTTTAGGGATTACCTTTATTACCACAGGCTTGATGGCATTAGGCTTTATGTCGTTCTCAGGCATTCAATTATAAGGAGCGTATCGAATGGATAATTTTATTTTCGGTATTGTGGTATTTACTGCCCTTGTATTAGTGCTTGCAGTATTTATCCTATTCGCTAAATCAAAATTAGTGGATTCAGGCGACATTACCATCTCAATCAACGATGATCCAGAAAAAGCCATTACCTTGCCAGCTGGCGGAAAATTGCTCGGTGCATTAGCGAGCAAAGGGATCTTCGTTTCTTCTGCGTGTGGTGGCGGTGGCTCTTGCGGTCAGTGCTTAGTGAAAGTAAAAAGCGGTGGTGGCGAAATTTTGCCAACCGAGCTTTCTCACATTACCAAACGTGAAGCGAAAGAAGGCTACCGTTTAGCTTGCCAAGTGAACGTGAAAGGCAGTATGGACGTTGAATTGCCAGAAGAAATTTTTGGCGTGAAAAAATGGGAATGTACCGTTATTTCTAACGACAACAAAGCGACGTTCATCAAAGAGCTTAAATTACAAATCCCAGAAGGCGAAGAAGTGCCATTCCGTGCGGGCGGTTATATTCAAATCGAAGCCCCTGCTCACGTGGTAAAATATGAAGATTACAAACCGTTAATCGACCAAGAATACCACGAAGATTGGGACAAATTTAACCTTTGGCGTTATGTGTCTAAAGTAGATGAGCCAATCGTGCGTGCTTACTCAATGGCTTCATACCCAGAAGAGAAAGGCATTATTATGCTAAACGTGCGTATTGCGACTCCGCCGCCAAATAATCCAGATGTGCCGCCAGGTCAAATGTCTTCTTACATTTGGTCGTTAAAAGCCGGCGATAAAGTGACGATTTCAGGTCCATTTGGTGAATTCTTCGCTAAAGAAACGGATGCCGAAATGGTGTTTATCGGTGGTGGTGCTGGGATGGCTCCAATGCGTTCACACATTTTCGACCAGCTCAAACGCTTGAAATCGAAACGTAAAATGTCGTTCTGGTACGGTGCACGTTCAAAACGTGAAATGTTCTATGTGGAAGACTTTGACGGCTTACAAGCTGAAAATGACAACTTCGTATGGCACGTTGCACTTTCTGATCCGCAGCCAGGCGATAACTGGGACGGCTACACAGGCTTTATTCACAACGTGCTTTATGAAAACTACTTAAAAGATCACGAAGCCCCAGAAGATTGTGAATACTATATGTGTGGGCCGCCAATTATGAATGCATCTGTGATCAAGATGCTGAAAGATTTAGGCGTAGAAGACGAAAACATCCTACTTGATGATTTCGGTGGCTAACCCTTAAATCAGCGGTTCGACAAGGGGGCAGATTTTGCCAAAAAAGTGCAAAATCTGACCCCCTTGTAATCACATTATTTATCTCTGAGAGTATAGACGAAAGAAATGGAGTTCGCTTTTTTCGTCTATGTTCTTTTATTTTTTAAGGAGTTTTTGTGAAAATCAAAACTTTATTCAGTGGCTTGATTGCAACCCTGTTTACCTTGTGCTTGACTGCGTGTCAGAAAGATCCTGAGCAAATCACCTTGCAAGGCAAAACAATGGGAACCACTTACAGTGTTAAATATATTGATGACGGTAGCTTAAAAAATCTGCCGAAATCGGAGCAGGTGCAACAGCAACTGGACGCTTTGCTCAAAGAAGTCAATCGCCAAATGTCCACCTACCAAAAAGATTCGGAAATTTCGCAATTTAACCAGTTGCAAGAAAGCGAGAAATTTTACCCCATTGCCGATGATTTTGCCCTTGTGGTGCAAGAGGCGATTCGCTTGAACAAAATCACCGAAGGGGCATTAGATGTGACGATTGGGCCTTTGGTCAATTTATGGGGCTTCGGGCCAGATAAACGCTTGAACAAAGTGCCAACCGCAGAGCAAATTGCCGAGCGTGCGAAATCCGTTGGGATTGAAAAATTAGCCGTTGAAAAAATCGATGGCAAATATGGCTTAATCAAACGTGAGCCGAGTTTATATCTTGATTTATCTGCGATTGCCAAAGGCTTTGGTGTGGATAAAGTCGCAGGGCATTTGGAAAGCTTGGGCTTGCAGCACTATTTAGTGGAAATCGGCGGCGAATTGCGTGGCAAAGGCAAAAATTTACACGGCAAGCCGTGGCAAATTGCGATTGAAAAACCAACGCTTGCTCAAGGGCAAGCCGTGGAAACGATCGTACCGCTTGATAACAAAGGCTTCGCCACATCAGGCAACTACCGCAACTATTTTGAAGACGAGCAAGGCAACCGCTTATCGCATATTCTCGATCCAAAATTGCTCAAACCGATTCAGCACAATCTTGCGTCAATTACCGTGGTGGCAGACACCTCAATGACGGCAGACGGCTTATCCACAGGCTTATTTGTGGTCGGCCCTGAAAAAGCGTTAGCAATCGCCGAAAAAGAGAAATTAGCGATTTTTATGATCATCAAAAACGGTCAAAACTACGAAACCAAAATGTCGAGCGAGTTTGAAAAGCTCACGAAATGATTGGCTAATTGTAGGGGCGAACCGATGTGTTCGCCCGTTTAGGCACGTAAATAATACGAGGGCGGACACATCGGCCTGCCCCTACATAATTAAATAAGGAATAATAATGGAAACCATTTTACTCACTTTCGGCTTTTTTATTGCGGTGATTTTCGCAATGTCTATCGGCTTCATCATCAAAGGCAAAACCATTAAAGGCAGCTGCGGAGGCATTAGTGCTCTCGGTATGAAAAAAATGTGCGACTGCGAAGAGCCGTGCGACAACCTGCAAGCCAAACTGGCGGCTGGCGATGAAGACGCCAAAGCCGAATATGAACAAAAATTTGCCAAAAAAACTGAAGCCCAATTTTACGAAGTGAAATAACGTTCGAGGTAAAAATGCAAACCGATATTCGTTGGCAACAACGCTTTGAAAAATATAAACAAGCGGTTCATCAGCTTGAAAGTGCGGTAATCGAATATGGCGACACTGATATTGATATTATCAAAGAAGGCATTATTCAACGTTTTGAGTTTACCCACGAGCTGGCTTGGAAGCTAATGCAAGATATTCTGAAATCACAAGGTGAAACAAATGTATTTGGTTCAAAAACCGCTACTCGCATCGCCTTTAATTGGGGGCTAATTACAGACGGTGAAATTTGGCTAGATATGATTGAGAGTCGCAATATTACGGTGCATACCTACGATGTAGAAATCTTAAATACACAATTTCATAAAATTGTTCGGGATTATTTACCGCTCTTTTTACAGTTTGTGCAACGGGTTGAAGAATTATGTCTAAGTTTGGATTAAGCGAGCGTTCGATCCAGCGTATCAAAGATATTTTGGCGAAATATCCCGACGTAGAGCAAGCGATTATTTATGGCTCACGGGCAATGGGAAATTATCGAGAAGGCTCGGATATTGATTTGACACTCAAAGGTTCAGCATTAACCGCTCAAATCGCTAGCAAAATCTGGAATGACTTGGACGATTCCTACCTTCCCTATCTATTTGATATATCGGTTTATCATCAACTCACTCATCAACCTTTTATTGAACACATTGATCGTGTGGGGCAACTTTTTTATCAACGAGAACAAGAATGAAATCAAAGACTTTTGCAGAATTTTTTCCAGATCTTACCCCTTGTCAACTTGCCGAAAATGCCAAAAAGAAAGTGATTTGCGGAATGTCGGGGGGGGTGGATTCGTCCGTGTCTGCCTTTATTCTTCAACAACAAGGCTACCAAGTGGAAGGCTTGTTTATGAAGAACTGGGAAGAAGATGACGATACTGATTACTGCACCGCAGCAGCGGATTTAGCCGATGCTCAAGCGGTGTGCGACAAGCTAGGCATTAAATTGCACAAAATCAACTTTGCGGCGGAATATTGGGATAACGTATTCGAACATTTTTTGGCGGAATACAAAGCAGGACGCACGCCAAACCCTGATATTTTGTGCAACAAAGAGATCAAATTCAAAGCCTTCTTGGAATATGCGTTGGAAGATTTAGACGCCGATTTTATCGCCACAGGGCATTATGTCCGCCGTACGCCATTTGAACAAACGCCAAAATTACTGCGTGGCTTGGACGGCAACAAAGACCAAAGCTATTTCTTATACACCCTAAGTCAAGAGCAAGTGGGCAAAAGTCTGTTCCCTGTGGGCGAGATTGAAAAGCCGATTGTGCGAGCGATTGCTGAAGATCTTGGCTTAGCCACTGCCAAGAAAAAAGATTCCACAGGGATTTGTTTTATCGGCGAACGGAAATTCAAGGATTTCTTAGCTCGTTACTTGCCAGCTCAAGCAGGCGACATCAAAACCGTGGACGGTCAAGTGATCGGTCGCCACGATGGGTTAATGTACCACACCCTTGGGCAACGCAAAGGCTTAGGCATTGGCGGCGTGAAAGGGGCAAGCGAAAATGCGTGGTATGTGGTGGAAAAAGATTTGGTGAATAACGTGTTGATCGTGGCTCAAGGGCAAGACAACTCCGCCTTACTTTCCACGGGATTGATCGCCAGCCAACTGCATTGGGTTGATCGCCAACCAATTCGAGAAAATTTACGTTGCACTGTGAAAACTCGCTATCGCCAAGCGGACATCGCCTGCGAAATCCAACCGATTGATGATGAAACAATCCGTGTGATTTTCGATGAACCCCAGATCGCCGTCACCCCAGGGCAATCCGCCGTATTCTACCAAGGCGAAGTCTGCTTGGGCGGTGGGATTATTGAAGAACAGTTGAAATAGGTAATAATAAAATGGCGGAGAAGAGAAGCAGACTTGCCCAAATTTTGCTACAATCTGCCCATTTTGCAGTTATCCACAGAGAGATAAACAATGATCACCACTAGCACTTTTAATCGTTCTTGGTCGCGGGTTATGTTGAATGCCTTAGTTCGCTACGGTGTGCAACATATTTGTATTGCCCCAGGTTCTCGCTCTACGCCATTAACGCTCGAAGCCTTGCATTTGCAGCAACAAACGCAGGTGGAATGCCACAGCCATTTTGATGAGCGTGGTTTGGGCTTTTTTGCGTTGGGATTGGCGAAATCGACCAAATCGCCAGTGGCGATCATTGTCACGTCTGGCACCGCGGTGGCAAATTTATTGCCCGCCGTAATTGAAGCGAGCCTGACGCACTATAATTTGATTGTGCTGTCTGCGGATCGTCCGCCTGAGCTGATCGGCTGTGGGGCAAATCAAGCGATTGATCAGCAAAATCTGCTCGGAAGTTACCCCCTTGTAAATCTAAACTTACCCAAACCGAATGCCGATTTTAGTGCAAATTGGCTGATTTCAGTGGTGGAGCAAGCCTGCAATCAACAAGCTCAACAAGGTGGCGTGGTGCATATCAATACGCCATTTGCCGAGCCGTTATACGATGCCGATGAAAATGCGATTGGGCAGAATCCGTGGTTTGCCCCTGTGCAACGTTGGTTAAATCAGCCTAAAACCAAATGGATTGACCAACAAGCCACCCAAAAAGATGTGTTAATGCACGAAAATTGGGACTACTGGCGAACCAAACGGGGCGTGGTTGTGGTTGGCAAATTGCCGTTAGAGCAAGGAATGGGCTTGAAACTTTGGGCGGACACACTCGGTTGGTGTTTGATTAGCGATGTGCAATCGGGCATTGAAGCAGGCTTGCCGTTTGCCGATGTGTGGCTCTCAAATAAAACCGTGGAACAACGCCTGTTGCAAGCGGATATTGTGATCCAATTCGGTTCGCAAATCGTCAGCAAACGCGTCAATCAGTTCCTGTCTGCGTTCAAAGGCGAATATTGGCTCGTGGAGCAATCGCAGGATTATCTAAACCCGAACGCCCATCAGCAAACTCGCTTTGTGGCGAAAGCCCACCATTTTACGCGTGTTCATCCGCCGCTTCGCCAAAAACCGTGGTTGCTTGAGCCGTTGGCGTTGTCGCAATTCTGTGCAGGATTTATTGAACAACAAGTGGGCGGTAATTTGAACGAAGCCTCTTTAGCCCATCACATCGAACGAGTGCTGCCAGCGAATGGTAACTTATTCTTAGGCAATAGTCTGTTTGTACGCTTAGTCGATGCCCTATGCAAATTGCCCGAAGGCTACCCTGTTTACACCAACCGTGGGGCAAGCGGTATTGACGGTTTGATCGCCACAATGGCGGGGATCGCCAAAGGTTCACAACTGCCAACGGTGGGCGTAATTGGCGATATGTCGAGCCTGCACGATCTCAACTCTTTCGCCTTGCTTCGCCAAATTACCCACCCAACGATCCTGTTTGTGATCAACAACAACGGTGGCGCGATTTTCGATATGTTGCCTGTCGATCCGCAGGCGAAAGAGAAGTTCTATCGCTTGTCGCACAATTTGGAGTTCTCACAAATCGCCACCATGTTTGGCTTGGAGTATTTGCGTCCTTACACTTGGGCGGATCTTGGCACTAAACTCAAGCAAGCCTACGTTCGCAAAGGCGTGACCATTGTAGAAATCAAAGTGAACGACCAAGAAGGCAGTGCCTTGTATAAATCGCTA
Source organism: Pasteurellaceae bacterium (assembly GCA_030528525.1). Lineage (GTDB taxonomy): Bacteria > Pseudomonadota > Gammaproteobacteria > Enterobacterales > Pasteurellaceae > JAUMYT01. The sequence goes on along the minus strand of JAUMYT010000006.1, from coordinate 64,636 downwards.
CTTGAACAAATCTCACGAGCCTCCATCGACTAATGCCCACGCACGCAACGCCCGTGGTGTTTCTGCACGGGCTACTCGGTTCAAAACAGGATTGGCAACAGGTTACCGACATTTTGCAGATTTCGGGCAAGATCTTACCCCTTGCTATCGACCTGCCTTGCCACGGCGAACGAAGCTCGCAAGGTTGCCGTGATTTTTACGATGTTCGCCAACAGCTCCACGCCTTTTTTCAAACCCATTTTGTCGATCAGCCATTTTGGTTGGTGGGCTATTCGCTCGGCGGACGGCTGGCGTTGGATTATTCGCTCAATCAGCCGAATGCCAATTTGCTTGGCACCATTGTGGAAGGGGCGAATATCGGCTTAAAGAACGAGCAAGAACGGCAAGCACGCTGGCAAAATGATCAACAATGGGCAGAGCGTTTTTGCCGTGAGCCTATCGAAAATGTCTTGGCGGATTGGTATCAACAGCCGGTGTTTGCCAGTTTGACGGCACCACAACGTCAGCAACTCATTACTGAACGCAAGCACAACAACGGGTCAAAAATTGCCGAAATGTTGCAAGCCACGAGCCTTGCCAAGCAGGCAAATTTTCGGGGATCACATTGGCAAAAGATTCACTTTCTGATTGGCGAAAAAGATCAGAAATTTCGCCAAATGGCAGAAGAAAATCGCCTGCCTTATCGGCTGATTGCCAACGCAGGACACAACGCCCATTGGGAAAATCCGCACGCTTTTTGTGAACAACTGATTGAGAGGATAAGGAACGAAAATGGCACTACAAAAATGCCCTGAATGTCGCAAAAAAATCAGCGAAACCGCCGAACTTTGCCCCCATTGTGGCTTTTCTTTCCGAGAAGCCGACTTGGCGGTATTCAAACAAAAAATGGAACAACGCCGTTTGCACAACCAAGAAGTCAATCGCAAAAGCGTCAAGTTGCATCTGATTTGGCTGGCGGTTTTTGCTCTCGTGATTGCCGTGGCTACGTTATGGCAACAAATAAAGGCTTAGTTTGAAGCTAAGCCTTTATTAGATTAGATGATTACTCTCTCGGTAAGCGGCTCACTGCCACGAGCAAGCCACCCCAGATGATAATCAACGATGCGGACATCATTAAAATTGCTCCACCACTCATTATGCGTTCTCCTGTTCGTTTGTTTTTTCGTTTTTCCAATCAAGGCGAGATAAGATAAAGGCAACCACCACTAATCCAATCGCCATTCCCCAGCCGAAGATGCCGACAAACCAAGTTGGGTAGCCGTCGTAGCCTTGGGTGGCAATTTTGTACACTTCGCTGAAGAACATATAGCCAAGAACGACGGGGATAATAAAGCCAACCAACGCTTGCCACACTCTGCCTAATTGGAATGAAGAGACGGAATTTAAGTGTTCTACCAACACAGCGGTTTTCTTGCTCAAGCCAATCGCAGCGAGTGAGAAGAAGGCAACGGCAACAATACCAAAGCTGTTCACGAATTTATCCATTACATCAAGCACTGGCAAGCCTGTTGTCGTACCGAATAGCACAACAGAAACAAAGCCCATTGGCACGCACACCACTGCCGTTGCTTTACCACGGCTGAAGTTGAGTTTGTCTTGCACCGCAGCGATGATGACTTCCAAAATTGAGACCAAAGAGGTTACGCCTGCAAACAAGAGCGAACCGAAGAATAATACGCCAATGACGCTGCCAAACGGAGCTTGATCGATAATGGTTGGGAAAGCGATAAAGGCTAAGCCTAAACCTGATGTTGCCACTTCGCTCACTTCTTTGCCTGCCGCACCAGCCATAAAGCCAAGGGCTGCAAATACGCCGATACCGGCTAATAATTCAAAGCTACTGTTGGCAAAGCCGACCACCAAACCTGACGCGGTTAAGTCCGTTTTCTTTTTCAAGTAAGAGGAATAGGTGATCATAATCCCGAAGCAGATCGACAATGAGAAGAAGATTTGACCGTAAGCCGCAATCCACACGCTCGGATCACTCAATTTTTCCCAGTTCGGCGAAAATAACGCATTCAAGCCTTGTTCTGCATTCGGTAAGAAAAGGGCGGTGATCACCAAAATCACGAACATAATCACCAGCAACGGCATAAAAATCGCAGACAATTTACCGATCCCTTTTTGCACGCCGAGGGCGAGAATCGCCAAAATCGCTAACCAAACCACCACTAACGGGCCCGCAACCGCTCCCACAAAATCCAAGCTCACACTCACGCCATCTGCCATTTGCAAAAATTCGCCGAAGAAGAATGATTTTGGATCGGCTCCCCACGCACTGTTGAGCGAGAAATAGGTATAGCTTGCCGCCCAACCTAAAATCACGGCGTAATAAATGCCGATGATCACGTTAATCAACACTTGCCACCAGCCGAATGTTTCAAATTTTTGGCTGAAACGGCGGAAGGCAAGCGGTGCGGATGCACGGTATTTATGCCCCAAGGCATAGTCTAAGAAAAGCAACGGAATCCCTGCGGTTAAAAGGGCGACAAGGTAAGGAATGATGAACGCCCCACCGCCGTTGTCGTAAGTGACATACGGGAAACGCCAAATGTTGCCCAACCCCACGGCAGATCCGATTGCCGCTAAAATAAAGACGCCACGCCCTGAGAAAGTTTCTCGTTGGCTGGATTGAGAAGATTGCATAGACACAGTAACACCTCAAATTTTTAACAAAAAAGATACATAGTGCGAAATATGCCGAATAATTGGGTAAAAGTAAATAGTGTAAAGTAACTAATTTTTTGCAGTTTTAATAGCTTAATTGGAGTTTTTATCTGTTAAATTGATTTTTATTGGTGTAATTATCTGTAAATTTTTATTTGTTGGTTTTTTGTGCTGACATTTTTAAATGAGTTTAGCACAACAAATTTTTTAACATTTTCTGAAGGGGGGGTGAGAGACTAAATCGGTAGAGGTAAACATAGGCAGGGGGAGATGCTCAGAAATTTTGCAAAATCTTGATGTTTCTCCCCCCCTTGCGGTTGCAAAATTCCGTTCAAACGGTATAATCCGCACCTTCAGTCACACCTGTTTTTTTAATCCTTGCTTCCAATGCTGGTGACTGGCACTCTTGGAGGCTGCTAACCCGTAAGGATCGACAATGCGTCACTACGAAATCGTTTTTATGGTTCACCCGGACCAAAGCGAACAAGTACCAGGTATGATCGAGCGTTATACTGCATCTGTTAAAGAAGCAGGCGGTCAGGTACATCGCTTAGAAGATTGGGGTCGTCGTCAATTAGCCTACCCAATCAACAAACTTCACAAAGCACACTATGTGTTAATGAATGTAGAAGCACCACAAAGCGTAATCGATGAGTTAGAAACTAACTTCCGTTACAACGATGCTGTTCTTCGTAACTTAATCGTTCACACTAAAGCTGCTGTGACAGAAGCATCGCCAATGGCGAAAGCGAAAGAAGAGCGTAAAGCTCCTGAAGCTGCTGTTGAAGTAGAAGCAGAGGATGCAGGCGAATAATTCGTCTATTGATAATTGTTTGATACTCACAGGCGTTGTCGCCACGAGTGTGAAACAAAGCCTGAGCCCAGCAGGCATTGCAAATGGCAGTTTTTATCTTGAACATCGTTCAATGAAAACCGAAGCCAATTTACAACGCCAAGCGTGGTGCAAAATCAAAGTGGTTTTGGCAGGCAATCAATTTAGTTTAATAACCCAACAAATTTTGGTCGGTGCGAAAGTGAGAGTGAAAGGATTTATCCATTCTCACAAAGGCTACAATAATTTAAGTCAGCTAGTCTTGCACGCCGAACAACTTGAATTTATAGATTAGGAGAAGCCAAATGGCACGTTATTTCCGTCGTCGTAAGTTCTGCCGCTTCACAGCGGAAAATGTTGTTGAAATCGATTACAAAGATATCGCTACATTAAAGAACTACATTTCTGAGAGCGGCAAAATTGTTCCAAGCCGTATCACTGGTACTCGTGCGAAGTATCAACGTCAATTAGCTCGTGCAATCAAACGTGCGCGCTACCTTGCGTTACTTCCATACACTGACAATCATCAGTAAGGAGAAGCACAATGCAAGTTATTTTATTAGATAAAGTGGCTCAACTTGGTACTGTTGGTGATCAAGTGACCGTTAAAGCAGGTTTCGCTCGTAACTTCTTAATCCCACAAGGTAAAGCAGTGATGGCAACCGCAGCGAACATTGCACACTTCGAAGCACGTCGTGCTGAATTAGAAGCGAAAGCAGCAGAAGCATTGGCAGCAGCACAAGCTCGTGCCGCAGCGATTGCTAACTTGGCTGCTATCGTAATCACTTCAAAAGCAGGTGATGACGGTCGTTTATTCGGTTCTGTGGGTGCACGTGACATCGCTGAAGCTGTTTCAGCCGCTGGCGTTGAAGTCACCAAAGCAGAAGTGCGTTTATCAGAAGGTGCATTACGCACAACTGGCGAACACGAAGTGAAATTACACTTACACGCTGAAGTGAACGCAAAAGTAACTATCAACGTGGTTTCTGAATAATTTCAGAAAAACAAAAAAATCATCAGAAATTGCTCTACCCCTAAAAGGGTAGACTGGTTTAATTCAAGGACTGAGCTCTGTATTATACAAAGCCCAGTCTTTTCTATTGTGTTGTCATTCAACTAATCTACTCATCATTTAGTTTCTTATCATCCATATAAGTAGAGTTTTTTCCATATATTTCAGTTGCGTTGGTTATCTATTTTGGCTTGAGCATTGGTGTGAAAATTTGCTTTTTACATTTTTTTCACCCACAGATCTGCATCTTAATAAGTTAGTTGTTTAATCCAATTTTTGGGAAGATCAAAAAGGGATATCACATGAAAAATAGCGATGCTATCTCTTATTAGATTTCTTCGCAGTGAAAATCATCGTCAAAATTGGGCCTGAGATATTGTGCCAAAAACTAAATACCGCACTGGGCACTGCAATGACTGGGTTCGCTTTAAAATGCACGGCAGCTAATGCGGCTCCCAGTCCTGAATTTTGCATACCTACTTCAATCGACACGGCTCTGCGATCACTTTCTGGCAACTTGAACAGACGAGAAACACCGTAACCGATCACATAGCCTAAACCATTATGCAAGGCAACCACGCCGAAAATCAGCAAGCCTGATTCAATAATGCGATCTTTGCTCACTGCAACTACCGCACCTACGATCAACACAATGGCAATCACAGAAAGTAACGGCATTGTTTGGCTGAATTGCTCGATTTTCTGCTTCAATAATGAACGAATCACCACGCCAGCAAAAATGGGTAAGAGTACAATTTTTAACACCGACATAAACATTGCTCCCGCATTCACATCAAGCCATTCGCTGGCAAATAAGTAGAATACCGCTGGGGTTAAAATCGGGGCAAGCAAGGTGGAAATGGTGGTACAAGCGACCGACAAGGCGGTGTTACCTTTGGCAAGAAAGGTCATCACGTTTGAGGATGTACCGCCTGGGCAACAGCCGACCAAAATCACACCGATCGCCAGTTCTGCAGGGAGTTGGAATAACTTGGCTAAGGCAAACGCAATAGTGGGCATTACCACGAATTGAGCGATCACACCGATAATCACGGCTTTCGGGTTGCGTGTCACTTCGGCGAAATCTTTGAAAGTGAGCGTTAGCCCCATTCCTAGCATCACGATCCCAAGTAAATAAGGGATCCACGGCAAGAAAATTTTGAATGTGTCGGGGAATTGAGCGGCAATTAAGGCGAAAACTACCACCCAAATGGCGAAAGTTTTGCTGATAAATTGTGTGAGTCTGAGTAATGTTTGCATGTTATGTCCTTTTAGAATGTTACAAGATTGTGAAGCGTAGCGAAAATTCACCGAAAAATAAAGCATGATAGTTGAGAAATGTTTGTAGATTCTTAATTCGGTATATTTCGATCGTGTGAAATCTCTCGATGTTCTACAGATTTCACATTTTGTGCTAAGATCTCTCCCCCTTGTAACTCGATCAAAAAGGAAGAAACAATGACCACAATGCAAATCACTCTTTCATACCAAGTCGCCCCTGAAGTTTGGGGCAAAAATGCGATTCTCTCTGCTAATGACAGCGGAATGACGATCCACATTAGCAAAGATCCACTCACGACCATTCAAAAAGCCGCACGCAAAATCAAAAACCAAGGCATTTTAAATGTGGCACTTACTGGCGAAGGCTGGGGCTTGGAAGAGTGTTGGGCATTCCAACAAGGTTTTGTGAGCGTGAAAAATGCAGGTAGCATTGCCTATCCAGTTTTGAAAGAGCAAGCGGAATTTGATGCTCGCCTTGCTTGTGCCATCTTTACGCGTGAACTGATCAATGAGCCGTCTGAAACTCTCACACCCGAGGCCTTAGCCCACAAGGCCGCAGAGTTTATCGTGCATCAAGCGGATAAATATGTTGGCAAAGGTAAAGTATCGTTTGAAATTATTGCTCGTGAAGCCTTGAATGAGCGTGGCTACCACGGCATTTGGACGGTTGGTAAAGGTTCTGCCAACTTGCCTGCGATGTTGCAACTTGATTTCAACCCGACGGGTAACCCAGATGCCCCTGTGTTGGCGTGTTTGGTGGGCAAAGGAATTACCTTCGACACGGGCGGTTACAGCTTAAAACCAAGTGAGGGAATGTCCACAATGCGAACCGATATGGGCGGAGCGGCGTTAGTGACTGGCTCGCTTGGCTTGGCGATTGCACGTGGTTTGAAACAGCGTGTCAAACTCTATCTCTGCTGTGCGGAAAATATGGTCAGCAGCCGAGCATTCAAATTAGGTGACATCATCACTTATCGCAATGGCGTGACTGCAGAAGTGTTGAACACCGACGCCGAGGGGCGTTTAGTGTTGGCTGACGGTCTAATCGAAGCAGACAAACAAAATCCACAATTTATCGTGGATTGTGCGACCTTGACAGGAGCGGCGAAAATAGCGGTGGGCAACGATTACCACTCGATTTTATCGATGGACGATAGCTTAGTTGCAGACTTGCTCAACTCAGCGAAAGCGGAAAATGAGCCGTTTTGGCGTTTACCGTTTGAAGATTTCCACCGCTCGCAAATTACCTCGCCATTCGCCAATATTGCGAACACGGGAACGGTGCCAGTTGGTGCAGGGGCAAGTACCGCCACGGCATTTTTATCCTATTTTGTGAAAAATTATCAACAAAATTGGTTGCACATCGACTGCTCGGCAACCTTCCGCAAATCGGCAAGCGATTTATGGGCAGTGGGAGCGACAGGGATTGGCGTGAAAACCTTAGCCCATTTCTTGCTCAGTAAATAACGATCTTGATTCGATCAAGCGATCAGTTTACTGTAAAAATTTACAAATAAATTGTTATTTTTTGATTGACACTGTGTGTTTAAACAGTAAAATTTAAACCTGTATAAACACACAGTTTTCTTTTGGAGAATAATGATGGCACAGCTCAGATCCCTTGAACGTGAACGTTCTTACCAACCTATTCCACTTTATCGAGATTTCAATACCCAACGATCCGTGAAATTGGATCTTAATTCCTTATGTATCCGCCGGCCAACGGATACGTTCTTTATTCACGTGAAAAACCCGAATTTGATTGCATGGGGGATTGAATTAGATGATCTGTTGATCGTGGAAAATAGTGCAGAACTTTTGGTGAATGATCTACTTGTGATCGAAAAAAGTGGAGAATATAAATTTTACCAATTCTTTAACCAAATTGGCGATGAAAAGATCCTGTTTTCATTAGATGTGAGCGAGCCGAATTTGCGTATTCAGGAATGGAATGAAATCAATGTGGCAGGCGTGATCACCAATGTGGTGCATCAAATGCGAAGCCGTATCTTCAGCTTAAGACAACAATATCAGGCATAGTATGAGTTGCTATACATATTAAAAAATATTTTGTGCAAATAGCGTGCTACCGATTCGTTGTTATTTTCACCAATTATTTCATTACGTGGCAGTGCCTGTTTCAAACGTGGATCAGCATTGCCCATAATGCAACCTTTGCCGGCTTGTGAAAGCATTTCGACATCGTTCATTCCGTCGCCAAAGGCGATGCAATCATCTAATGTATAACCCCGTTCAACCACCAAATTTGCCAAGGTATTCGCTTTGCAAACGCCTTTCGCCATTACTTCTAAGCATTGTGGCGTAGAGTAGGTGATCTGCACTTGGTCGGCATATTTTTGGCGAATAGCTTGCTCCACAGGCAATAAAACCTCAGGACTTCTGCCGATAAAGAAGATTTTTTCCGCCTGCTTGCCGTGATGTTGTGTGAAATCTACCACTTGATAGCAAAAACCTGATTCACTATGAAAGGCTTTTAAGGCTGGCACATCGACATTGATAAACCAATCATCGCCCTGATAACTATTGATGCACACATTCACAGGATCGAACGGAATATTCGTCAGTAAATCAAAAGCAATCGCTTCTGGCAGATAATGATTGACAAAACAATCACCAGCAAGATTATTCGCTCTTGCACCGTTGCTAGTGACTAATGTAGCGTGAGGTAAATTCAATTTGCGGACAAGGTGTTGCACATCGGGTAAATTTCTGCCGGTGGCGAAGAAAATATCCACGCTCCTTTCTGCCAGTTTTTGTAATGTTGATTGGGTAAATTCGCCGATTTTGTGTTGTTGATTCAGTAGAGTGCCATCAAGATCAGAAATTATTGCACGAAAGGGTAACATAGAGGCTCCAAAATATAAGCGATAACGCAGACACACTAGCAAATTTGGCTTGTGAATTCAAAATAAATTCAATGTTGTTTCAGATTGCTTAATAAACAATCAATCAAGCCGTAAAATTCCAATATAAAAAAGGAATTAAAAATTTGTTAAGTTTTGGTTAATGAAATCAATCCTACTGATAATTCTATTTTATTTAGAATAAAATACTGAATAAATCATATTTTTCGCCAAAAGCAATCGTTTGTCTAAGCATAAAGTGCTATTGACACCATTTTTTATCCGATTAAGATGTCGCCACTTATGAATAACAATGCAAACACAAAAATATAACAATGGTCACATTTTTTCTTTTTCCCTTATCTCTGTTGGCTCTGAAACGTAGTAATGCGGGTTTGGCTCGTTGATATTGGTGAACGAAAAAGCACTATCCACACACTTACCCGCAGATCAAAATGCGGGTTTTTTTATGCCCAGATAACCAAAAACAGGAGCGATTATGAGCAACAACATCATTATTTTTGATACCACTTTGCGTGACGGCGAGCAGGCGTTAAAAGCCAGCCTAACAGTAAAAGAGAAACTGCAGATCGCCTTGGCATTGGAGCGTTTGGGCGTGGACGTAATGGAAGTCGGCTTTCCTGTGTCGTCATCGGGGGATTTCGAATCGGTGCAAACCATCGCTCGCCACGTCAAAACTAGCCGTGTCTGTGCCTTGTCCCGTGCGGTGGATAAAGACATTGACGTGGCGGCAGAAGCCTTGAAAGTGGCGGAAGCCTTCCGCATTCACACCTTTATCGCCACGTCCGCCTTGCACGTGGAAGCCAAACTTCGTCGCACTTTTGATGATGTGGTGGAAATGGCGATTAACGCCGTGAAACGTGCCAGACGCTACACCGATGATGTGGAATTTTCCTGCGAAGATGCAGGGCGAACAGGCGTGGACAACATTTGTCGCATTGTGGAAGCGGCGATCAAGGCTGGTGCGACCACGGTCAATATTCCTGACACCGTCGGCTACTGTTTGCCGTACCAATATGGCGACATCATCGCCAATGTGATGAACCGAGTGCCGAACATTGATAAAGCGGTGATTTCGGTGCATTGCCACAACGATTTGGGAATGGCAACCGCCAACTCGCTGACTGCCATTCAAAACGGGGCAAGACAGATCGAATGTACCATCAACGGCATTGGCGAACGGGCGGGCAACACCGCACTTGAAGAAGTCGTGATGGCAATCAAAACTCGCCAAGATCTGTTTAACGGCTTGGATACCCGAATTAACACCCAAGAAATTCACCGTGTTAGCCAAATGGTCAGCCAACTTTGCAATATGCCAATTCAGCCGAACAAAGCGATTGTGGGTTCGAATGCTTTTGCTCACTCATCAGGCATTCACCAAGACGGTATGGTCAAACACAAAAACACCTACGAAATTATGTCGCCAGAGAGCATTGGTTTGAAAAAAGAGAAGCTCAATTTGACCGCTCGTTCAGGGCGTGCAGCGGTGAAAAATCATATGCAGGAAATGGGCTACCAAGAGAGCGATTATGATTTGGATAAACTCTACGATGCTTTCTTGAAATTGGCGGACAAAAAAGGGCAAGTGTTCGATTACGATTTGGAAGCATTGGCGTTCATTGGTATGCAACAAGGCGATGAAGACCGTTTGAAATTGGACGTGATTACCACACAGCTGATCAGCGGTTTGCCTGCTTCAGCTTTTGTGCAAGTGGAGCTAGACGGCGAGAAAATCAGCGATGTGTCCCAAGGCGGTAACGGCCCAGTTGATGCCACCTTCAACACCATTTTGAAAATCACAGGGCTTGAGATCAAAATGCTGAATTACAATTTGACCGCCAAAGGCGAAGGGGCGGAAGCCTTGGGGCAAGTGGATATTGTGGTGGAACATCAAGGCAGACGTTTCCACGGCGTGGGCTTGGCAACGGATATTGTCGAGTCTTCCGCTCAAGCTTTGATCCACGCCATCAATGCGATTTATCGCTCGCAAAAAGTGGCGGATTTGAAAAAAGAGAAAGATATTTAGTTATTCCAATAACAAAAAAGGCTAGGAAATCCTAGCCTTATTCATCTTGAGCTATGTTTACTGCTGGCACACACCACAAGTTGCTGCTGCAGTGAACATCCAGACTAATTTTTCTTGCTCTTTGATGTAGTCGCTCATTTGTGAAGCTGTACCTTCATCGTCTGCATCGCCTGCAAGGGCTAAGATTTCACGTTGTTGCTTTAATAACGCTTTTAAGCCTTCTACGGTGCCGTTTAAGCACTCTTGTGCTGCACTCACACCGATATGCTCTTTGATTTGTGAAACAGATAAGTATTGGCTGTACGCATTGGCTGGTACGTGGCCTAACGTTAAGATACGCTCTGCGATTTCGTCCACTTTTGTAACTAAATCATCGTAGATTTCTTCAAATTTTGCGTGTAATTCAAAGAAGCTCACGCCTTTGATGTTCCAGTGATAACCACGTACGTTGGTGTAGAACACTTGGTAGCTGGCTAATAATTTGTTTAATTCAGCTGCTAATTTTGCAGAAGAATCTGCGTTTAAACCGATAGTATTATTCATCGAATGGTCTCCTGTATTGATGATGAAATGAACAAGTCTAAAGTATAAGCAAAATTCTATGAAGAGTAAAACGACAAAGCTCATTCACTCTTTTGCAGATTTTGTTATAAAAGTCCCCCCTTGTTCTGGTGTTTTTGGATAATTTGTTGAATTTCGAGCATTGTTTCTTGGTCATTTTCCAACGCCAATTTCAACATTTCATTGTTTTTGAAACGCTCAATTTTTGGATCGTAAACTTCCGCCATCATTTTAACACTATGCCGATCACGGTAGAAGTACGCTCTGCCAATTTCTTCCGCCAATTCTTGCTCCATTCCCATTGTGCGTAGCACTTTGGTGCCCGTGCGTAATGCCGAATCAAAGGTTTCACGAATTTGCAGATCAGCCCCTGCTTGGTAGAGATCGAACACGTGCAAACGGTCGTAAGCCCGAGCAATAATTTTGATTTGAGGATTGAGCTTGCGAGCCTGTTCCACAATGTGAATGGCTTGATGTTTGTCGTCCACCGCCACTACCAAAATTTCCGCTTCTTCTACGCCAGCTGCGTGCAAAATTTCGGGGCGAGTAGCATCGCCGTAGTAGCATTTAATCCCCCGTTTTTTCATCCCTGCAATCAAGGTGGCATCTTTATCAATGACCGTTGGGTGCGAACCTGTCATCATCAATAAATGATTGACGATCTGCCCGAAACGCCCTAGCCCAATGATGATCGTCGGGTGTAATTTATCGATATGATCGGCTTCTTGCTGCTGCTCTGCGGCGTGATTTAAACGTGGAATAATGTAACGTTTTTGTGCCACGATAAACAGCGGTGTCAGCACCATTGATAGCACCACAATGGCAGTGAGATTGGCTTGCATAGATGGGTCAATCACATTGTGCGTAGCGGCGGCGGAAAACAGCACAAACGCAAATTCGCCGCCCTGAGCCATAATAATCGCCCGATCCAACGCATTGGCGTGGCTTTTACGAGTGATACGAGCCACGAGATAGATACAAATCGCTTTGGCGAACATAAACGCCAGCACGCCAAAGAGGATAAACGCCCAATTTTCAAATACCAGCGAGAGATTCAGCGACATTCCCACACCAAGGAAGAACAAGCCGAGCAACAAGCCACGGAACGGCTCAATGTCCGCTTCTAATTGGTGGCGGAAACTGGATTCTGAGAGCAACACGCCCGCCACAAACGCCCCCATTGCCATTGATAGCCCGCCCAATTCCATCAGTAATGCCGAACCTAGCACCACCAACAAGGCGGCGGCGGTCATCACTTCACGGATTTTGGTTTTCGCCAGCATCTTAAATAACGGATTGAGTAGCCATAAACCTGCCGCCACTAAGGCAGCAATCGAGCCGCCAGCAATCGCAATGGTTGTCCAAATGGGCTGTTCCGATTCAATATGGGTCGGCGAGAGAAAAGTTACCGCCGCCAGTAAAGGGACGATCAACAGATCTTCAAACAGCAAAATTGAGACAATTTGTTGTCCACGGGAGCTGCTGATGTCGTTGCGATCGCTCAACTCTTGCATCACGATTGCGGTAGAAGTCAGCACAAAGCCAGATGCCGCCACGAAAGCGACTTGCCAGCTCAAGCCATACCACAATGCAATGCCCATTAACGCTGCGACCGCCGTCAGAATTTGGAAAGCCCCGAGGCAGAAAATATGTCGCCGTAAGCCCCAAATGTGAGACGGCTTCATTTCCAAGCCGATAATAAACAAGAACATCACCACGCCCAGCTCGGCGATGTGGATAATGCCGTCAGGATCGGTAAACAAGCCAAAGCCGAACGGTCCAATTACCAACCCTGCGGCGAGATAGCCTAAAATGGAGCCTAAGCCAATTCGTTTAAACAACGGTACCGCAAGCACCGCTGCCCCTAATAATGTGACGACGCTAACCAAATGGTTAGCCCCTTCTGCTGCCATATGTCACTCCTATCATTTTGATGTCTGCAACGGGGGCTGAAATTTGCCCTTAAATTGCAAAATATTCCCTTGCAAGGGGTAAGATCTTAGTAAAAAACTGCGATATGAGATTGTAGGATGGGCTTTTAGCCCATCACTACGATTTGAGTTGTGTTTGATGGGCTGAAGCCCATCCTACCTGATACATTTGTATGTGCATCACATACGCCCATTGCGGTTTCACCTTTGCAAAAAATCGCTGAGAAATCACCGCTTGCTTGGGACGCATAAACCGTTCCTACATTCGATTTTTGATTATGATTTAAAATTCGCCAAGCCGTATTGATACAGCTCATTTTTCTTCTCGCCGAAGGTCTCTGCCACTATCGCGGCGGCTTTTTTCAAAGGTAACTCGTTAGCTAATAATGCCAATAATCTCACCGCTTGCGGTGAGATCGTTTGCTCACTGCTTTGCGGTTTGCCTTCCACCACAAGCACGATTTCGCCTTTGATCCGATTGCTATCCTGCTTGAGCCACTCAATCAGCTCGCCCACCGTTGCCCCGACAATGGTTTCCCACGTTTTGGTCAGCTCTCTTGCCATCACGAGATAACGCGCATCGCCCCACACTGTTTGCATATCGGCAAGGGTGTCTAAAATGCGGTGAGTGGATTCGTAGAAAATCAGCGTACGACTTTCATCCGCCAGCTCACGCAATTTATCGCAACGCCCTTTGCTTTTGGCAGGTAAAAAGCCTTCGAAGCAGAAACGGTCAGAGGCAATGCCTGATGCACAAAGAGCCGTAATGGCGGCACACGCCCCTGGGATTGGCACAATTTGAATGCCGGCTTGTCGGCAGTGGCGAACCAAATGGAAACCAGGGTCGCTGATGAGAGGCGTACCAGCATCGGAAATCAAGGCAATATGCTGCCCTTGTTGCAATTTCTCAACTAATACTGCCGCCCGTTGTTGTTCATTATGATCGTGCAAGGCGAAAAACGGCTTTTTGATGCCGTAGTGGCTCAACAACAATCCGCTGTGGCGAGTGTCTTCCGCCGCAATCAGATCGACTTGCTCAAAGGTGGATAACGCCCGTTGGCTGATGTCCTGTAAATTGCCGATTGGCGTTGCCACAATATATAAAATGCCTGATTGTTCAGAAGAATGTCCGTTTTTCATTTGATTTTCGCTTTGTTGATAAGTAAGATTTGCAGATATTTTCGCCCTGCGAATCCGTTTTAGACCACGAATGGAGTAATAAAATGCCGACTATTCTAGTACAAACTCGCCCATTAAGCCAAAAAATGAAACGTGCCTTGGTGCCTTCTGCTCTTGCTTTTTTATTATCGGCTTGTTCAGGTTCAGGCTTATTTACCAATGAGGTCACCGAATCACTCAAAATGGCTGCGTATGCTTCTTCTGAGTTCTATATTAATAAAGCAGAACAAACAACAAAAGAAACCCAACAAAGCTATCGTTTGCTCGCTATTCGTAAGCTCATTGAAGAAAAAAAGGTCGTAGAAGCTCAAAATACCATGGCTAATTTACGCCTTCCTGAATTAAATGCGATTCAGCAGGTAGAATTCCAACTTTTATCTGCACAGCTGGCGACATTGCAAAAAAATTATCCACAGGCTAATCACTTGCTTCAACAGGTATTGTATAAGCCATTAAGCACAAACCAATTAATTCGCTTATACCAAACAGAAGCTCAAATTGCAGAAAATAGTCACAACGTCATTGAGAGTATACGTGCGAGAATTCGCTTAGATCGTTTGTTAACGGATAATCTGAGTCGCCAGGACAATAACAATAAAATTTGGGAAAATTTACGCAATGCCAATCAAGGCATGCTATCTAGCACTACAGTGAATACGGGTGAAACTGATTTAGCGGGTTGGTTAGCTTTGGTGCTCACCTATAACCATTATCTTATTAATCCCAGCGAGCTACCTAATGCTATTGTGCAGTGGAAACGTCAATACCCTAGCCATAGTGCTGCACATCTCTTACCCACTGAATTGCAAAACATTGCAAATTTCCAACAAACGCAATTAAATCGCGTTGCCTTATTATTACCATTTAGTGGAAATGCGAAAGTGCTGGGTGATATGATTAAAAAAGGCTTTGATGACGCAAAAGGTGATGCTCCAACATCGGTTCAACTTTATGATACTGCCAGTGCTCCCATCGCAGATTTAATTTCACAAGCGAAATTACAAGGTGCACAAACGATCATAGGTCCGCTGCTGAAATTCCGAGTTGACGAACTCGCTCAAACGGCCGATTTTCGAGACGTCAATGTGCTAGCATTAAACACCACACAAAATACTAAAGCAATTGCACAACTCTGTTATTACGGTTTATCTCCCGAAGCAGAAGCACGTTCAGGTGCTGAACGTTTAGTCCGTGATGGGATCCAATATGCGATTGTATTTGCTCCACAAGATGATTTTGGTCAGCGTTCTGCGGATGCATTCGTTCAACGTTGGAGACAGCTGACAAATAGGGATGCAGATGTTCGCTACTACCATCAAGTTGCAGATAGCTTATCAAGTTTATCGCAAACAGGTATTCCACAAGGTAGTGGGCTCTATTTATTAGGTACAACCCCTGCACAGGTTATCGAATTAAAACAAGGTTTGGATAATTCGGCATTGAGTGAACAATTCCCAATTTATACCTCTTCTAGGACGAATTCTCCTAATAACGGTGCAGATTTCCGCTTTACAATGGAAGGGGTAAAGTTTAGTGAAATTCCCTTACTTGCTCAGCCGCAATCCGATCTTTATAAAAAAATCGAGAAGGTTGCAGAAAGTGATTTTTCCATGATGCGTATCTATGCCATGGGTTCCGATGCGTGGTCAATTGCAAGTAAATTCAATGAATTTCGCCAAATTCCTGGGTATAAAATTTCAGGGTTGACAGGCATACTTAGTGCAGGACCGAATTGTAATATTGAACGAGAGATGACGTGGTTGCAATATCAAAATGGTGCTATCATTCCTGCAAACTAAACTTACGGCAAAAGCAAAAGGTTATCTTTTTGAGCAACGTGCTAAACAGTTCTTAATTCAACAAGGGCTAACCTTTTTAGCTCAAAATCAAAGCGTTAAAGGTGGGGAGTTGGATTTAATTATGCAAGATAATCAGACTGTTGTTTTTGTGGAAGTACGTTATCGACAGCGTCGCCATTTTGGTTCTGCCTTGGAAAGTATTGACTTTCGTAAACAACAAAAATGGCAACATGCGGCGAATGTATGGCTGGCTCAACAATACAATCAAAGTTTAGAGACGGCCAATTGTCGATTTGATGTTGTGGTATTTGAAGGTAAAGATTCACCACTTTGGATTAAAAACTTTTTAGGATAATATGCTACAAAAGATACAAGATCGATTTACAGAAAGTATTCATATTCAAATCATCGCCGCAGAATCGCTGCCTTCAAAATTGGCTCAAGCCGCAGAGAAAATGGTGCATTGTTTGCTTCAAGGCAATAAAATTATTGTCTGTGGTGATGGTCGGAGTTATGGTAATGCACAGCTTTTAGTCAGTAATTTACTACACCGTTATGATTTAGTCCGCCCTAGTTTGGCGGCTCATCTTCTGCAATTAGATGGAATGTTAATGAGCTACTTATCGCAAGAAAACCAGCTTGGGGATATGTACAAAAAGCAGTTAGCCTCAATTGCTCAAGCAGGAGATGTATTCGTCGCATTCACGCCACTTGGAAATGAAGTGGCTACCCATCAAGCCATCCATACGGCCAATAATGAAAATATGTCGATTATTGCATTTACCAGTAGTCGTAATGACCATACACAAGGATTACTGAGGGAGGAAGATATTGAGTTATCTTTTCCTTCAATTAATGAAATGCGAATTATCGAAGGCCATCAATTTTGTGTTAATTTATTATGTGAATCGGTAGATAATCTGCTATTCTCTCCAACTGCCTCACAATAAATAAGGAGCGATTATGTTGAAAAAAATCAAGAAAATCAGTATGGCGACGCTATTTGGCCTGATTCTGGTGAATTTATCAGGCTGTCTTACGACCGCAGTGGTTACAACGGCTGCGGTGGCAACAAAAGTCGCCACTGATCCACGTACTGCGGGGCGTCAGCTTGATGATGAAACGTTAGAAGAAAAAGTCGCTATTCAGCTTAGTTCCGATGCACAGCTTTACCAAGAGGCTCGAATTAACGTTGTTGCTTATAATGGAAAAGTGCTGTTAATTGGGCAAGCACCGAGTGAAGAGGCCAAAGTCGCCGCAACGCGTTTAGCCGATGGCTTACCTGGCGTTAAATCCATCAATGAAATCCGTATCGGGCCTAAAATTGGTCTTGCACAAATTACAAAAGATGGGTTAATTACGACAGAGATCAAATCTAAATTACTTATCAATTCTCAGGTGAAAGCGACCAATGTGAAAGTCATCACCGAAAATGGTGAAGTCTTCTTAATGGGGCATCTTACTGAACAGCAAGCGAACGCAGCTGCGAGAGTGGCGAGTTATGTTAAGGGCGTGACTAAAGTCGTTAAAGTTATCAATTAGGTTCACTTGCCTATCCACCACAAGGCGGGAGAAGATTTTATAAAATCTGCCACAAACTCACCCCCTTGTATACCGATGAACTGCTTCAAAAATTGTCAATTGAACGGAAATTCATTGACTTTACTATGAGCATAGTCGATGATTGTCGGCTATTTTCTACTAAAGATAAGCCAATGCCTAATACATCAAACTTGGTTGAAGTAAAGCAACTCACCTTTAAACGAGGTGAGCGAGTCATTTATGACAACCTCAATCTACAAGTCCGTAAAGGGAAAATTACCGCCATTATGGGGCCGTCTGGCATTGGTAAAACAACCCTATTACGCCTGATCGGCGGGCAAATTCTACCTGAATCGGGTCAGATCCTATTTGATGGACAAGATATTTGTCAGGTATCAAATAAAGCCTTGTATGACATTCGTAAGCGAATGGGAATGTTGTTTCAGTCTGGTGCGTTATTTACGGATCTGTCCACCTTTGACAATGTCGCCTTTCCGATCCGTGAACATACCCAACTTCCTGAACCACTCATCCGCAAATTGGTATTGATGAAATTGGAAGCGGTCGGTTTACGTGGTGCGGCTCAGTTAATGCCAGCGGAGTTATCGGGTGGGATGGCTCGCCGTGCAGCACTCGCTCGTGCGATAGCCCTTGATCCTGATCTCATTATGTATGATGAACCTTTTGCAGGACAAGATCCCATCAGTATGGGAGTGATCGTCTCGCTGATCAAGCGGTTAAATGAAGCCTTAAATTTGACCTCAATTGTCGTCTCTCACGATGTGTCAGAAGTCTTAAGTATTGCCGATTACGCCTATATTGTTGCGGATAAACGCATTATTGCTGAAGGCACGCCTGAGGCTCTGCAAGCCAGTCAAGATCCGCAAGTTCTCCAATTCTTAGCGGGCAAAGAAGATGGCCCAGTGCGTTTTCACTATCCTGCCGAAGATTACACCAAGGAACTGTTCCAATGATCCAGTTTATCTCCGTGCTCGGACATCGTGCGATCAACTTTATACGCGTTTTTGGTCGAGCCAGTTTTATGCTTTGGGGTGCCTTATTCGGCAAACCACAATGGCGTAAACATACCCCATTACTGATTAAGCAACTTTATGTGTTAGGCGTACAGTCTCTGTTGATTATCCTGCTGTCAGGCGTATTTATTGGTATGGTGCTTGGCTTGCAGGGGTATGTTGTATTAGTCGATTTCTCAGCCGAAACCAGTTTAGGTCAGCTTGTTTCCCTTTCGTTATTACGTGAACTTGGACCAGTGGTTACCGCATTGCTCTTTGCTGGGCGTGCAGGTTCTGCATTAACCGCAGAAATCGGCTTGATGAAAGCTACTGAACAACTTTCTAGCCTTGAAATGATGGCAATCGATCCCCTTCGCCGTATTATTGCCCCGCGTTTTTGGGCTGGGATTATTGCAATGCCGATATTGGTAGTGATTTTTACTGCGGTAGGCATTTGGGGAGGCTCACTCGTTGGCGTGGATTGGAAAGGTGTAGATGCAGGGAGCTTTTGGGCGGTGATGCAAAATAGTGTTACCCTAAACGATCTGCTTAATGGATTTATCAAGAGTCTTGTTTTTGCGGTAGCCGTGGTTTGGATTGCTTTATTTAACGGCTATGATGCAACCCCAACCTCTGAAGGCATCAGCCAAGCTACCACCAGTACGGTAGTTAATGCCTCATTAACGGTGCTGGGTTTAGATTTTATTCTCACTGCTATGATGTTTGGTGGTTAATCCTTTTTAAATGGAATAGGAATTTACAATGCGTCAATCAATTAAATATGAATTTTGGGTCGGGTTATTTGTCTTGTTCGGTTTAGCCGCTTTGGTTTTTCTTGGCTTACGGGTCGCAAATGTACAAGGTTTTTCGGCAGAGAAAACCTATACACTTTATGCAACTTTTGACAACATCGGTGGACTAAAAGCCCGTGCTCCGATTAAGGTCGGCGGAGTTGTGATTGGACGAGTAGCGAGTATTGCACTTGATCCTAAAACTTACACACCTCGTGTGGCGTTAGCTATCAACGAGCAATTCAACCAAATCCCTGACAGTAGCTCGCTTTCGATTAAAACCGCAGGCTTATTAGGCGAACAATATATCGCCTTAAATGTTGGCTTTGTGCTAGAAGGCGAAACTACAATACTCAAGGAAGGGGATACATTCTTCGACACGAACTCAGCACTTGTTCTGGAAGATTTAATTGGTCAATTTTTATACGGTGATAAAAAGCCGGTCGACACGTCCGCAAAAGCGGAGGAATGACGGCTGACGTTTTCCCTTTTATAAAAAATAGGGCAAACTCACCCCCTTGTAATATCCAAAAGAGACATGTAAATGAACGCCACAAGCGTTTTGATGATGAGGAACTTATCAATGTTTAAAAACCTACCTACATTTTTTGTTGCCATTGTAATGGCTTTCTCTACCTTGTTTTCAGGCATCGCTGCTGCATCAACTAGCCCCTATGTACTGATGCAACAAACCGCTGATAAGCTGTTTGGCGACATTAAAGCGAATCAAGCAAAAATCAAAGCCGATCCGAATTATCTTCGCACCATTGTTCGCAACGATCTTATGCCCTATGTGCATGTCAAATATGCAGGGCAATTAGTGTTAGGTAAAAATTTGTCGTCTGCCAGTGATGTACAACGTGAAGCCTTTTTCACAGCATTCGGGCAATTTGTTGAACAATCTTATGCTCAAGCCCTCACCCTTTATACTGGGCAGAAAGTAGAAATTGAACGTGAGAAACCACTGGGCGACAAAACGATCGTGAGCATTCGAGTGAATGTGCTAGATGGCAATCAGCCAATCAAATTAGATTTTAAATGGCGTAAAAACAGCCGTACAGGAGAGTGGCAAGCCTATGATATGGTAGCAGAAGGCGTGAGTATGGTGGTGACCAAGCAAAACGAGTGGGCAAGTATCCTTCGTCAAAAAGGCATTGATGCCCTTACTGCTCAAGTGGCATACTCTGCCACACAACCGATCACATTAGGGAAATAGAATGAACCTAAATCACACCCTGTTACACTGGCACATTCAACAAAATCATGAAAGTGTCATCGTTGAATTGGTTGGTGATTTAACTCGTAACACGTTGCTTTCACTTTGGAAGCAACGTCATTTATTTTTTTCACCAAAAGCAAATCAACACATTTATTGGGATCTCAAGCACCTAAACCAAGTCGATTCTGCAGGTTTTACACTGTTGGTCGAATTGCTAAATCATTACCAAAAACAGAATTCAAACTGTATAATTAACCTTCCTCCTTCTATCTATAACCTTGCTGAACTGTTCGACTTAGAAGAGTGGTTTAGCCAATTTTTATATTGCGAGATCAAACGATAATGGATCCAAAACAAATTGAAGCAATGCTCAACGCAGCATTAGAATTAGACGAAGTACACGTTCAAGGCGAAAATTCACACTACGGTGTGATTGCTGTTAGCGATGTGTTTGCCAGCTTGTCTAAAGTAAAGCAACAGCAAATGATTTACGCCCCACTTACTGAATTGTTCGCCACTAACGCTATTCATGCTTTAACAATCAAAACCTTTACCAAAGAGCAGTGGAAACGCGAACGTTTGCTCAATATGCCAAGCTAATTTCATTAAAGCGGTGCAAGTGGTCAGTTTGTACTGACATTTTGCGATCGCTTTTTCTTTTTGATACAGGAACAATTCATGGAAAAATTTCGTGTACACGGGCCTTTTACTTTAAGTGGCACCGTGGATATTTCAGGGGCAAAAAATGCCGCATTGCCTATTCTTTTTGCCAGTATCTTAGCTGAAGAGCCTGTACATCTCACCAACGTGCCAAGATTGAAAGACGTAGAAACCACCTTCAAAATTTTGCGTCAACTTGGTATACAAGTAGAAAGAGATGAACATGACACGGTACATATTGATGCAGGCCATATTACACACTATGTGGCTCCTTATGAGCTCGTGAAAACAATGCGTGCTTCGATTTGGGCATTAGCTCCACTTCTTGCTCGTTTTCATCAAGGTCAAGTGTCTTTACCAGGAGGCTGTACCATTGGGGCAAGACCCGTCGATATGCATATCGCAGGCTTGGAAAAAATGGGGGCGAGCATCAGCCTAGATGAAGGGTATGTTAAAGCCGAAGTCAACGGGCGTTTAAAAGGGGCTCGTGTCTTGATGGATAAAGTGAGCGTAGGTGCAACGTTATCGATAATGATGGCTGCAACACTTGCTCAAGGCACCACAGTGATTGAAAATGCCGCTCGTGAACCCGAAGTGGTAGATACGGCACTGTTTTTAAACAAAATGGGGGCTCAAATTCGTGGGGCAGGCTCTGATTTAATTACCATTGAAGGCGTTGAACGCTTAGGTGGTGGTGAACATCACATCGTACCAGATCGGATTGAAACAGGCACATTCTTAATCGCAGCAGCCGTTTCAGGTGGACGTATTACTTGCCGAGGCACCAAAGCTGATACGCTTGATGCGGTGATCGAAAAATTACGTGAAGCAGGCATGCAAGTCGATGTACATGAAGATAGTATCACTCTTGACTCACTGGGCATGCGACCAAAAGCCGTCAATATCCGTACAATGCCACACCCAGGTTTCCCAACGGATATGCAAGCCCAATTTACCCTGCTCAATGCTGTGGCAGAAGGTACAAGTAAAATTACCGAGACCATTTTTGAAAACCGCTTTATGCACATTCCGGAGCTGATTCGAATGGGGGCTAAAGCCGAAATTGAAGGTAATACAGCTCTTTGTTATGGTGTAGAGACGCTCTCTGGGGCACAAGTCATGGCAACGGATCTACGTGCTTCAATCAGCCTTGTGTTGGCAGGATGTATTGCTAATGGCGAAACTATTGTCGATCGGATCTATCATATTGACCGAGGCTATGAAAATATTGAAGCCAAATTGCAACAACTAGGTGCAAGAATTGAACGCTTTAGCGAGCCGTTTGAGGGAGAATGACATCCTATTTCTCCTGACAAGGGGGTAAGAAAATCGGACTTTTTTGAAAAGTGGCCAAACCGACTTCAAAAAATCAAAGCGGTGTTCATATTAATCATGATGAACACCGTCTTTTCTCCATTCAATACGCCAACTTCGAGCGAATCAGATCGACCATCGCTTGCAGTTCGGTCGTTGGAGCAGGCAGTTGGTTCATAAACCAGCGGAATAATTCAGGGTCGGAATATTTCAACATCTCCACGAAAGTCTGTTGCTGGCTTTCGCTCAAGTCGTCAAAATGTTGTTGGTAGAACGGCATAATCAGCTTGTCTAGCTCACGCATTCCACGCCGACATTCCCATTCAATCCGAAAACGATTCATTATTGCACCTCCGTAATGCGTAGCTCTCGTGGCACTTCAAACACGGTGTTTTCTTCGCAGCCTTCCAGTTCGCTCACGTTGGTTGCCCCTAAACGTTTCAAATGCGAAACCACCGACTGTACCAACACTTCAGGGGCGGAAGCTCCTGCGGTAATGCCGATGGTTTGCACGCCTTCTAGCCACGCAGGATCAATATCTTCAGGGCCGTCAATCAATTTGGACGGCGTGCCCATTCGAGAAGCCAACTCCGCCAAGCGGTTTGAGTTAGACGAATTTTTCGAACCAACCACGAGCACAAGCTGTGCAAGTTTCGCCAATTCACGCACCGCTTGCTGACGGTTGGTGGTGGCGTAGCAAATATCGTTTTTGCGTGGGCCTTGAATGGCAGGATATTTCTGTTTCAAGGCTTCAATCACATCGCTGGTGTCGTCAATCGAAAGCGTAGTTTGGGTCATAAACGTCAGGTTTTGATCGTCTTTTAAACCTAATTTGGCAATATCTTCCACATCTTCCACCAAGAAAATACCACCTTCTGGGTTATCGTATTGCCCCATTGTACCGATTACTTCAGGGTGTCCTTCGTGACCGATCAAAATCGCTTTCGTGCCTTTTTTGCTGGCTCGAGCCACTTGCATATGCACTTTGGTCACGAGCGGACAGGTCGCATCAAACACTTTCAACTCACGGCGTTTGGCCTCAAGGCGAACGGCTTGCGACACGCCGTGAGCCGAGAAAATCACAATCGCCCCGTCTGGCACTTCGTCCAATTCTTCGACAAAAATCGCCCCTTTGGCTTTCAAACCGTCCACCACAAAGCGGTTATGCACCACTTCGTGGCGAACGTAAATCGGCGAACCGTGAATTTCTAAGGCAAGTTCCACAATCGAAATCGCCCGATCCACACCAGCACAAAAGCCCCTTGGGTTGGCTAAAATAATATTCATTTCATCACTCTTTCTGTTTGGTTTTCTTGGCGTTACGGCTGTCTAAAATCGATTCCAAAATCAGCAAGCCTGCCCCGACCACAATGGCAATATCCGCCACATTAAACACAGGATAATGGTAAATATCCCAATAAAAATGTAAGAAATCAACGACATAGCCGTGATAGGCACGGTCAATCGCATTGCCAATCGCCCCACCAATAATCAACGCATAGGCGGCATTTTGCAGTTTCAGATCGGCTTTGTTCTTAAATAACATCACGACTAACGCAATCGAAATTACCACCGCTAAGCCTAAAAAGAAGTATTTTTGCCAACCTGAATGATCGGCTAAAAAGCTAAACGCCGCCCCATAATTGCGGGCGTAGGTTAAATTAAAAATCGGTAAAATGTTGATGCTTTCGCCATACTCAAAGCGTTGCACCACAATGTATTTGGTCAATAAATCCACAACCAGCGTGGCAACACTGAGCCACAACCAAATCAATCCTGTTTTTTTCATTGTTGTCCTTCATTGAGATAGTTAGATCGCATCTTCATTTTCTTCGCCAGTACGAATGCGGATCGCTCGTTCCACATCATAGACAAAAATCTTGCCGTCGCCGATTTTGCCTGTTTGGGCTGTGTCGATAATTGCTTCAATACACTCATCGACCTGCTCGTCTGCCACCACGATTTCAATTTTCATTTTCGGCAGAAAATCAATCGCATATTCCGCCCCACGATACAGCTCCGTATGCCCTTTTTGGCGACCAAACCCTTTCACTTCGGTCACGGTCATTCCTGCAATGCCCACGTCCGTTAAGGCTTCACGCACATCGTCCAGTTTGAACGGCTTAATAATGGCTTCGATTTTTTTCATTTTCTGTCCTATCGTCTGGCGGATTTTGGTCTGAAACTGTCGCAAATTTCAGGGTGTGTGTCGATATAAATGTCGCTTAATAGCTGTAAACAGTAGGGAACAGCGGCGAAAATACCCCGAACTTGCGTTTTTCCGCTTTCATCTTTCACGCCCTCTAAGGTTTCTTTAATTGCTTTTGGCTGCCCAGGGAGATTTAAAATCAGCGAGTCGTGGCGGATCACGCCCACTTGGCGAGAAAGTATGGCGGTTGGCACAAAATGCAGACTCACTTGTCGCATCTGCTCGCCAAACCCAGGCATTTCACGATGTGCCACGGCAAGGGTCGCATCGGGGGTCACGTCCCGTTTCGCAGGCCCTGTGCCACCTGTGGTGAGCACCAAATGGCAGGCTTTCTGATCGACCAACTCAATCAAGGTTTGTTCAATTACGGCTTGTTCATCGGGGAGCAAACGCGTTTCCAGCTCAAACGGCTCAACTAACGCTTGTTCCAGCCATTGCTGCAATTCGGGAATGCCTTGGTCGGCATACACGCCTTGGGACGCTCTGTCTGATACAGATACCAAGCCAATTTTGAGCGTGGTTTTGCTTAACGGGGGAATGCAAGGGGTCATTTCTTATCCATTTTCTGCAAAAAAGTTGGCGTGCATCATACCCGATTCTGTGGTCAATTTCGACAGTTAAGGTGCAATCAGGCTTTGATCGTCTTGATTTTAAAAATGAAATAGTAATATTGCACGATCACCACCAACACCAACGCCACTTTGCCCCAGATATTCGGCAGGGCGAAAAAAGCGAAAATGCAGAACGGGGCGGAAAAGCCGAGAATACTGACTTTCTGCTTGAGTGTCATTGCCCGATTTTGGTCGTACTCTTTCAGATATTTGTGGTAAATCGACGTGCCAAGAAACCAATTTTTTAGGCGTTCCGAACTTTTGCCAAAGCAGTATAACGCCAGCAACAAAAACGGCGTGGTCGGCAAACCGGGCACCACCACGCCAATCAAGCCCAAGCCAATAAACACAAAGCCAAGAAGAATATAAATCGGTTTCATAATGAAGTGAGAATAAATCGCAAAAGCGAATAATAACGGATTAGGCTAATTTTTCAATCAATTCCAGTTTAATGTCATCGGGCGAATGCCGATATTGTCTGAATTAAAACAGGCATTCAGTTGGCGAATTTGCTCGCAAATGTTGGCTGTCACACGCTCCGCATACGCCATTTTTTTGGGGGTAACATTTTCGGGCGACTTGCCGAATAAAATGCTATCCAGTAATCGTTCTGCGTGCATTCCATCTCGGCAAAAATGCAGTACGCCGACATCATCAAAGGCAGTCGCCACGCTGGCAATGTGTGTGGTGGCAATGCCCAAGGCTCCGTCTTCGCCGCCCAATTCACGGAACACATCGTCTTGCGGAAAGCCTCCACAAGCCAAGAAGAAGGCACGGCGAAAGACGGTGTTGCCTGCTCCTGTCATCTGCATCACTTGCCAAGCGTAGGCAAAATTAGGGTGTTGAGTGTAACGTTCTGGCAAATCAACAGGTTTTAACGCCAAACGCACCAACGCTGTTTCAGGCTGAAATTGGAAAATCCCCGCCGCCACGTCCAAGGCTTGCGGTTCGTAGGCATCGTCCGCATCAAGGAAGGCGATAAACTCCGCACGGCTTTGCAAGGCTCCCCAGTTGCGAGCCTTCGCCGCACCGCCATTTTGTGGCATTTTCTCCACCCGAATTTTGTTGGGAAGCTGTTGTGCAAAGGCGTGGGCAAGGGCGAGCGTGCCGTCGGTCGAGCCATCATCAATCAGCCACAGCGTGCCAAGCTCCGCTTGGTTAATCACGCTCTGCACCGCCCGTTGTAAGGTCTGTTCGGCGTTGTAGCAGGGGATAATCACATCAATCATCAGCGTTCCTCATTAAAGGCGAAACCATCAGGCGTAACAGTAAGAATTGATGCCGTTTTACCCCAATCTCCCAACACAATACGCGTATACAAGGGGGGGAGAAAATCGGTGTTTTTGCAAATATGCACCGCTTGTTTGTGGGTGTGTCCGTGGATCAACCACTCCGCCCCAAATTTTGCCACCGTTTCGGCGGTAAATTCAGGATTTACGTCCATTATTTCTGCCGATTTCGCTTGTTTATCCGCTCGGCTTTTGGCTCGAATTTTGCGTGCAATGCGTAATCGCAGGCTCAACGGCAACGCCAAAAACAGCCATTGTCGCCACTTTTGATGCACTTTTCGGCGAAATTGCTGATAGTTCACATCATCAATGCAGAGCGTATCGCCGTGGCAGAGCAAGGTTTTTTTGCCGTAGAGATCGATGCAATGATAGTCAGGCAAAAGCTGAACGCCTGTTTCTCGAGCAAAACGTTTGCCGATCAAAAAATCCCGATTACCACACAGAAAATAGCACGGCACGCCTTGTGCAGTCAGGGTGCTGAGTGCTTGTTTCACGGTGCGGATCAATTCGGAATCTTCATCATCGCCGATCCAAAAATCAAACAGGTCGCCCAAAATATACACCGCATCTGCAAGGGGGGCTTTCTCCGCCAAAAACTGCAAAAACAGCTCAGTGATTTCAGGCTGGGCTTCGTTGAGATGAAGGTCGGCGATGAAGTAGTGCATAGGCATTTAATCAGTGATACGCTCTTGATACAACCACTCCGCCACTTGCTTGGCGAAGTAGGTCAAAATGCCGTCCGCCCCTGCTCGTTTAAAGCAGAGTAACGATTCCATAATGCATTCTTTTTCTTTGAGCCAGCCGTTTTGAATCGCTGCCATATGCATTGCGTATTCGCCCGACACTTGGTAGGCGAAGGTTGGCACGCCAAAAGTGCTTTTGACTCGATAGACTAAATCCAAATAAGGCATCCCGGGTTTCACCATTACCATATCCGCCCCTTCTTGAATGTCTAACGCCACTTCGTGCAAGCCTTCGTTGCCGTTGGCTGGATCGAGCTGATAGGTTTTCTTGTTGCTGCCTTTGAGATTGCCTGCCGAGCCGACCGCATCACGGAAAGGCCCATAATAATTAGACGCATATTTTGCCGAGTACGCCATAATTTGCGTGTTGATAAAGCCGTTAGCTTCTAACGCTTGGCGAATTGCCCCGATACGCCCGTCCATCATATCGCTTGGGGCGACAATGTCCGCACCCGCTTCGGCGTGGGAAAGAGCTTGTTTGATCAGCACGTCAGTCGTGATGTCGTTGAGGACATAGCCCGTGTCGTCAATAATGCCGTCTTGCCCGTGAGTCGTGAACGGATCCAATGCCACATCGGTGATCACTCCCAATTTTTCGCCAAACGCCTGCTTTAACGCACGCACCGCACGTTGAGCCAAGCCGTCTGGGTTGTAGGCTTCTTCTGCCATCAACGATTTTTTCTGGTCGCCCACCACAGGGAATAACGCTACCGCAGGCACGCCGTATTTGACCAACAATTCCGCTTCTTTGAGCAATTCATCAATGGTTAAACGCTCCACCCCTGGCATTGATGGCACTTTCACCCGTTGATTTTCGCCTTCAATCACAAACACAGGGTAGATTAAATCCGCAGCGGTTAACGTATTTTCCGCAACCAAGCGACGGCTGAATTCGTGTTTGCGTAAGCGACGTGGGCGGTGAGCAGGGAATTGGGTTGGGAGGAATTGGGTCATTTTTTGTCCTTGTTATAGTGAATGACAAATTTAATTCCCTCTTCCGCTTGCGGGAGAGGGACAGATTTGAGCTTCGTTCAGAAGCAAGAATCAGGGAGAGGGCTGGCATTTGCAAAAAATTCACAGTAAATCACCGCTTGCCGCCCTCTTTCTGCCAAAAATGCTGAACACATTTCCAGATGAGTAGGATGGGCTTTAGCCCATCAATCCCATCTGACGTGTTGTGATGGGCTAAAGCCCATCCTACATATTAAATCCGATTTTCTTCGGGCTTTTCGCTTTCATCTTTCGGTGTGTAAAACCTTGCACACAACACGCCGACTTCAAACAACAACATCATTGGCACAGCTAACAAGGTTTGCGAAAAAATATCGGGCGGCGTAAGTAACATTCCGATAACGAATGCTGCCACAATGATATACGGACGTTTGGCTCGCAAATCCGCAGGCGTAGTCACACCCGACCAGCAGAGCAAAATGATCGCCACAGGCACCTCAAAACAGACACCAAATGCCAAGAAAATCGTCAGCACGAAATCCAAATAACTACTGATGTCCGTTGCCATCGTCACACCTTCGGGGGCGGTGCTGGTCAAAAAGCCGAACACGAGTGGAAACACCACATAATAGGCAAAGGCGACGCCCACGTAGAAGAGCAAGGTGCTGGAAACCAATAGCGGATAGACCAAGCGTTTTTCTTGCTTATACAAGGCGGGGGCAACAAACGCCCAAATTTGATAAAGAATGTACGGCACGGACAAAAACACGGCCACAATCGCCGTCAGTTTAATCGGCGTGAAAAACGGGGTTGCCACGTTGGTCGCAATCATCGTTGCTCCAGCAGGCAATCGTTCTGTCAATGGGCTTGCGAGCAAGGAATAAATATCGTTCGCCCAAAACACGAGAGCGGCAAATACAACCAAAACGCAAATAACCGCTCGGAGTAAGCGGTTACGCAGTTCAATTAAATGGCTAATTAGGGGTTGAGATTGATCAACTGACATTCTGTTTACCTTGTGTGGAACTTGGTTCTGCCATTTCATCATCTGGCGGATAATACATTGATAACTGCTCTTCTAACCGCTCCTCATCGGCTTCAGCAAGTTCGGCGATTTCCTCAGAAAGTGGTTGCTCACCTTGCTCGGTCTGAACAAGCGGTCGGTTATCGTCCTGTTTTTGCAAGCTCGGCTCAAGGCTTTGGCTCTCTTGTGCGATTTTCTGTTGAATCTCTGCCATTTGTGCATCGCTTAACCGTTCCAGCTCAGCCTTACCTGATTGCAAATCTTGTTGCATTTTCTCCGCTGATTGCTTTAATTCCGATACCGTTTGAGCCAGTTCTGGCGACAATTTACTCAAATTCAATTGTTCGGCTTTTTTGATGCTCTCTTGCAGCTCTTGCAATTTCAGCTCTTGAGCCAGTTCATTTTGCACGTTTGAGGCTAAACCACGAATCGTACTCACCCACCCCATTACGGTACGAATCGCAATGGGCAAGCGTTTCGGACCTAGCACCACTAAGCCGATCAAAAAAATTAACGCTAACTCGGAAAAGCCAATATCAAACACAAATTACGCCTGTTCTTTCTCTTTTGCTTTTTGTTCGTCAGAACGCACCGCTTGCGTATCCGCTTTCTGTTCCACTTGATTGAATTCTGCGTCTTGCGGTTTATCATCGCTCATCGCTTTTTTGAAGCCTTTGACCGATTCACCTAAATCCGAGCCTAAGCTACGCAATTTTTTTGTGCCGAAAAGTAATAAAATAATTAACGCAACGATAACCAGTTGCCAAATACTAATACCACCCATTGTGTTTCCTCAAAAAATAAAAGTGAAAATTGTTGGTGATTATACGAGTTTTCACGAATGAAGACACGGAAATTTTTGCAAGGGGGTGAGAAAACGGCAGAAAATGTGAGCTAAATAGTAGCGATTATCAATACGCCACAAGGCAGAAATCATTTTTTTGAGATAGATCACAAAACGAATTTTTTTATGTTACGAATTTGTAAATAATAGTTATAAATTGACGAAAATAGTGGCAAAATAGTCACGTTTAAATCAATACCTTTTACTTTTCCGAGGAGGAAATTGTGCAAACTGTTAATGTTGATGTTGCCATTGTGGGCGCTGGAGGGGGCGGTTTACGTGCTGCAATCGCAGCAGCGGAAGCAAACCCTAATTTAAAAATTGCTTTAATTTCAAAAGTTTATCCAATGCGTAGCCATACGGTTGCAGCCGAAGGTGGTGCGGCGGCGGTGGTGAAGGACACCGATTCTTACGATAAACACTTCCACGACACCGTAGGCGGTGGCGACTGGTTATGTGAACAAGATGTTGTTGAATACTTCGTTGAACACTCGCCAGTGGAAATGACCCAACTTGAGCGTTGGGGTTGTCCGTGGAGCCGTAAAGAAGATGGCGATGTGAACGTTCGCCGTTTTGGTGGAATGAAAATTGAGCGGACTTGGTTCGCTGCCGATAAAACTGGCTTCCACTTGCTTCATACCCTTTTCCAAACCTCTATCAAATATCCGCAAATCATTCGTTTTGATGAACACTTCGTGGTCGATATTTTAGTCGATGACGGTCACGCTCGTGGCTGTGTGGCGATGAATATGATGGAAGGCACTTTCGTGCAGATTAACGCCAATGCAGTCGTTATCGCAACGGGCGGTGGTTGCCGTGCGTATCGCTTCAACACCAATGGCGGTATCGTCACGGGTGATGGCTTATCAATGGCATATCGTCACGGCGTGCCATTGCGTGATATGGAATTCGTTCAATATCACCCAACAGGCTTGCCAAATACGGGTATTTTGATGACCGAAGGTTGTCGTGGGGAAGGTGGTATCTTAGTCAATAAAGATGGCTACCGTTACTTACAGGATTATGGTCTAGGCCCTGAAACACCAATCGGCAAACCAGAAAACAAATATATGGAATTAGGTCCACGCGATAAAGTGTCGCAAGCGTTCTGGCAAGAATGGCGTAAAGGCAATACCTTGAAAACTGCAAAAGGCGTGGATGTGGTTCACTTAGACTTACGTCACTTAGGTGAAAAATATTTGCTTGAGCGTTTACCATTCATCTGTGAATTAGCCAAAGCCTATGAAGGTGTCGATCCAGCGAAAGCACCAATTCCAGTTCGCCCTGTGGTTCACTACACAATGGGTGGTATTGAGGTCGATCAACAAGCGGAAACCACAATCAAAGGTTTATTTGCGGTAGGCGAATGTGCCTCTTCAGGCTTGCACGGTGCGAACCGTTTAGGCTCTAACTCGTTAGCAGAACTTGTGGTATTCGGTAAAGTGGCTGGCGAAATGGCAGCTCGCCGTGCGGTGGAAAATACCACTCGCAATCAAGCCGTGATTGATGCTCAAGCCCAAGATGTGTTGAACCGTGTGTATGCCTTAGCTCGTCAAGAAGGCGAAGAGTCTTGGTCACAAATTCGTAACGAAATGGGCGATTCAATGGAAGAAGGCTGTGGTATTTACCGTACCCAAGAAAGTATGGATAAAACCGTGGCGAAAATCGCAGAACTCAAAGAGCGTTATAAACGTATCAAAGTGAAAGATACGTCAAGCGTATTTAACACCGATTTACTCTACAAAATTGAATTAGGTTATATCCTTGATGTGGCTCAATCCATTTCATCTTCTGCGGCAGATCGTAAAGAATCACGTGGGGCTCACCAACGTTTAGACTATGTTGAGCGTGATGATGTGAACTATTTGAAACATACCCTTGCGTTCTACAATGCAGACGGTGCACCAACCATTAAATACAGCGATGTGAAGATCACCAAATCACAACCTGCAAAACGTGTGTACGGTGCAGAAGCGGAAGCCCAAGAAGCAGCGAAAAAGGAGTAACAGAAGATGACTAACCAAAACAAAATGACGGTCGAAGTGCTTCGTTATAACCCTGAACAAGATAACGAGCCATTTTTAACCAAATATGAAGTGCCTTATGATAGCCAAACTTCGTTGCTTGATGCGTTAGGCTATATTAAAGATGAATTAGAGCCAGAGCTTTCTTACCGTTGGTCTTGCCGTATGGCGATTTGTGGTTCGTGCGGGATGATGGTAAACGGCAAACCGAAATTGGCGTGTAAAACCTTCTTGCGTGATTACAGCGGCTATATGCGAATTGAGCCGTTGGCGAACTTCCCGATTGAGCGTGATTTAGTGGTGGATTTAAGTCACTTTATCGAGAGCTTAGAGTCGATCAAACCTTACATTATCGACAACAAAGCTCCTGAATTGGACGGCAATCCGCATCCATCAGCAGAATTGGCGAAAAGCCGTACCAAACAAACGCCAGCACAGCTTGAGAAATACCGTACGTTCTCAATGTGTATCAACTGTGGTCTGTGCTATGCTGCGTGTCCACAATTCGGCTTAAACCCTGAATTTGTTGGTCCTGCGGCTTTAACCTTGGCTCATCGTTATAACTTAGATAACCGTGATAACGGTAAAGCAGAGCGTATGAAGATTTTAAATGGTAAAAACGGGGTGTGGAGCTGTACCTTCGTGGGCTATTGCTCAGAAGTGTGTCCAAAACACGTAAATCCAGCGTCTGCGGTAAACCAAGGTAAAATCGAAAGTGCCAAAGACTATGTTTTTGCAATGTTAAAACCGCAAAAGTAAGGAGAGAAGTAGAATGACAACAGCAGCAAGCAAACGCAAAAAATATGTGCGTGAAGTCACACCAACTTGGTGGAAAAAGTTAGATTTTTACAAATTCTACGTTTTGCGTGAGAGTACCGCCGTACCAACCATTTGGTTCTGCTTAGAACTACTTTATGGTTTGGTTTGTTTAAAAAGTGGGACATTTGACTCTAATTTTGTGAGTTTCTTACAAAACCCGATCGTGGTAATTTTGAACATTATCACCTTAGGTGCGGTATTACTTAATAGCTTCACTTTCTTCAATATGGCACCACAAATGATGAACGTGATTGTTAAAAATGAACGCATTAACACCACTTTGGTTTCTCGTGTATTCTGGGGCATCACGGCATTTGTGAGCCTATTAGCCTTAATCTTAGTCTAGGGAGAGCACAATGGATAAATTAAACCCAAAACGTTCAAATGAACCTGCCGTATGGCTATTGTTTGGTGCAGGCGGTGCAATTAGTGCCATCTTCTTCCCTGTGCTTGTGCTAATTTTAGGCTTTTTACTGCCATTTGGCTTAGTGACACCAGAGAATATCATTGCTTTTGCCCACACTTGGATCGGTAAATTAGCGATTTTAGCTTTACTGATTTTCCCAATGTGGTGTGGTATGCACCGTGTACACCTTGGCTTGCACGATTTTAAAGTCCACGTGCCAGCAGGTGGTTGGATTTTCTATGGATTGTCTGTGCTATACAGCATGTTAGTCCTTTTCGCTGTCATTAGCTTATAAGCTTTCATCACCATAAGCGGTTTCTTTAGAAACCGCTTATTCGTTTTTATCGCTTATCTTATTTTTAGTGCCTATCTTTGATTCTTTTCCTTAATATGAATAAACAAAATCACATCTTCTCTTACTTATCCGATCACTATTTGTATTCATCTTTTATCAAAAGAAGAGAAAATAATTTATGCTTTAAAATCAATTGGATTTGTTACCCTTACAATTGTCGTGATTTGTCAAGATCTTGTTATTGAAAAAAATATGGATAGAATAGCGTGATATTTTTATCTCAAAATTCTAGCAAGGTGCTGCCATGTCTCGCAATATTTTTGAAAAACGTATTCAGATTAAGCCTTATGAATATCCTGAATTACTTGAATTTAAAGACGCTATTCGCCATTCTTATTGGCTTCATACAGAGTTCAATTTTACTGGAGACATACAAGACTACCGCACAAACATTAACGACCACGAACGTCACGTTTTGACTCGCACAATGCTTGCGATTTCACAAGTAGAAGTGAATGTAAAACGCTTTTGGGGTGATCTCTATAAATACTTCCCTAAACCTGAAATTGATGATGTAGGTGGTACTTTTGCAGAGAGTGAAGTCCGTCACAAAGATGCTTACTCTTTTTTACTTGAGAAGCTCGGGCTCAATGAGATGTTCACGCAAATCACCGAGATTAAACCGTTAATGAAACGCATTGAATACATGGAAGACTTCATGCGTGATAAAGACGAAGGCAACAAACAATTCGTGCTGTCGTTAGTACTATTTTCACTGTTTGTTGAACATATCTCGTTATTTGGGCAGTTTTTGGTGATGATGTCGTTTAACAAGCACCGCAACCTCTTCAAAGGTATTTCCAATGCCGTTGAAGCGACCTCAAAAGAAGAGGAAATTCACGGGCGTTTTGGTATTGCGTTATACGAAATTTTACGTGAAGAACATTCCGAATTATTCACCCCTGAATTTTTCCAAGAACTGCAAGTGCTTGCAGATCAAGCTTTAGAAGCTGAACGAGGCATTTTAGACTGGATCTTTGAAGAAGGCGATTTAAGCTTCATTAGTCGTAGAACGGTTGAAAATTATATTATGAACCGCTACAACAATTCATTAATGACGCTAGGCTTAGAACCGCCTTACGACATCGATCCTGATATGTTAAAAGAAACTGAGTGGTTTGATATTGAGATTCTCTCGACAAAAGAGACGGATTTCTTTAACAAACGTAGTACTGATTACAGCAAAAAAATGAAACAAATTACCGCCGATGACTTATTCTAATTCTTACTATCAACCTAAGCTATTTGAGCTAGGTTACACCGACATTAATCGTCCTGATTTTGCTTGGTTAAATGATGATAGCCGCTTATTTTTACAGCGTGGCTACCTATTGGAAGGCACTACAGCGTTGGAACGTATTCGTTTTATTGCAGAACATGCAGAACGCAAATTAGGGATCGAAGGCTACGCAGATAAATTTTATCACTATATGGCTCGTGGCTATTTTTCTCTTTCTTCTCCGATTTGGTCTAACTTTGGTTTAGATCGTGGCTTGCCAATTTCCTGTTTCGGTAGCTATATCGGTGACTCTATTCACGAAATTATGGTCACCACTGCGGAAGTGGGCATGATGAGTAAAATTGGTGGCGGTACGTCTGCTTACTTTGGCGATATTCGTCCACGCGGTTCAGCGATTAAAAATAACGGTAAGTCCGATGGCTCGTTTAACTTCAGCAAACTGTTTGACACGGTGATTGATGTTATTTCACAAGGCACGTCACGCAAAGGGCAATTCGCGGGGTATATCGACATTGAACACGGTGATATTGATGAATGGCTTGATATTCACACCGAAGGTAATCCAATTCAATTGATGTATTACGGTGTTTGTGTTGGGCATGATTGGTTGGAATCGATGAAAGCTGGCGATCCATATAAGCGCCAACTTTGGGCAAAAGTGCTACAGCGTAAAACTGAAACAGGCATTCCTTATCTATTCTTTAAGGACAATGCGAATGCTGGTCGCCCAGATGTCTATAAAGATAAGAACATGACTGTACATGCATCGAATTTATGTACAGAAATTATGTTGCCATCGAGTAATGAGGAAAGCTTTGTTTGCTGTTTATCCTCAATGAACTTGCTCTATTTTGATGAATGGAAAGAGACTGATGCTCCTGAAGTATTAACCTACTTCTTAGATGTGGTGATGTCAGAATTTATTGAAAAAAGTGCCGAGATTCCATTTTTAGATCGAGCTAATCGTTTCGCAACTCGCCACCGTGCTCTGGGTTTAGGTGTACTAGGCTGGCACAGTTATTTACAAGCGAATAATATTGCCTTCGATAGCTATGAAGCAATGCAAAAAAATAACGAAATTTTCCGCACCTTGAAAGAAAAAACCTTGAAGGCTTCTCAAGAATTGGCGGCACGTTTTGGCGAGCCTGAGCTGCTCAAAGGGTACGGTCGTCGCAATACCACATTATTAAGCGTTGCTCCAACAAAATCCAGTAGCTTTATTCTAGGTAGTGTTTCACCTTCTGTAGAGCCATTTAAATCAAACTACTATGTGAAAGACCTCGCTAAAATTAAAACAGTATATAAAAATCCCTTCTTGGAAAAATTATTGCAAGAAAAAGGCTTAGATACAGAAGAAATTTGGGAAAGCATTTTATTAAATGATGGTTCGGTACAACATTTGGCGGAACTAACCGATCACGAGAAAGAGGTATTCAAAACCTTCTCTGAAATCAGTCAATTAAGCGTCATTCAGCAGGCAGCGCAACGCCAGAAATACATCGATCAAGGGCAAAGTATTAATATTATGGTTCACCCTGCGACCCCTGCCCGCGATTTAAATCAGTTGTATTTAACTGCTGAAGAGCTAGGGTTAAAATCAATTTATTATCAATACTCAATGAGTGCTGCTCAAGTCTTCAACCGAAACTTGCTGAGCTGTAGTAGCTGTGAAGGTTAAATAAATATTATCCAATGGCTTAGTTTTCAGCAATCGGAGATTAAGCCATGTTTTCCTTTCTGTTGTTAAATATCAATGTTATCTCAGTGTTTGCTTGGCTCATGTATAATAGAGACTGTTTTGATAAATTCTCCACAGGTAACGTGAGTGATAGGCTATAGTTGTTTTCTTGATATTCACTAACTCTGCTAACAAAAATGCTAAATAATTCCTTGATCGACAAGGTACATCACCGCAAAGCTGACAAACAGCAATTCAGCCCAATAATTTGCACTTTTCCAGCTATCGTCTTGTGGGCGACTTAATACAATGCCAATCAATAATGAAATAATATAGCTGATTGATTTTGCTATGGAATAAATTAAGCCAAATGGTGAAAAAAAACGTTGAGTGCTAAAATGCTCACAATACCTTTTAGATACCCGATCCAACTACCTTTTGGAAATTCTTCAAATTTTTACTTTGGTGGAGCTTTAGTATTGGTATGAGCAAAATTAGGAAATAGATAAATGCTCCATCTTGATGAGAAGGTGGGATTTTAGCCATTCCTAATCCTGCAGTAGCTACACAACCTCACATATAAATTAACTACTTCATTTTTCTTTACTTTAATGCGATGTCGAAAATATGTTTAGAACATAGTTGAAATATCAAGCTCTCTCCACCCCAAACGCCATCACTTCATCAATACGTTTGGCGTTCATCGCAATCATCAGCAGACGATCCACGCCTAACGCTACGCCCGAGCAGTTCGGAATACCCGCTTTCAAGGCATCTAGAAAACGGTGATCTAACTGCTGTGGCGGTAAGCCCATTTCTGCTCGTTGTTGGTTGTCCAATTCAAAACGGCGGAGCTGTTCGCTCGCATCGCTGAGTTCGTGGAAACCGTTCGCCAGTTCCAAGCCTTTGTAGTAAAACTCAAAGCGTTCTGCGACGCGATGATCTTCGGTACTGATTTGAGCCAATGCCGCTTGAGTGGCAGGGAAATGATACACCGCCGTTGGGCGTTCTTTGCCGATATTCGTTTCCACCACTTCGCTAAACAGAAATTGCAACAGCGTGTCCCGTTGTTCATTTTCATCGCATTGCAAGCCGTGTTCTTTGGCTTTGGCAACCAGTTGGGCTTTGGTCGCCGAAAGCGGATCTAAGCCGACATAGGTTTGGAACACAAACTGATAGCTGTACGATTCCGCAGGCTCGCAATCCAAAATTTGTTGCAACAGATCGTCCACTTCGTTGATCAAACGATACATATCAAAATGCGGACGATACCACTCCAACATCGTAAATTCAGGGTTGTGGCGACTGCCCGCTTCTTCGTTGCGAAACACTCGGCAGAGCTGAAAAATCGCCCCACTGCCGCTCGCCAACAAGCGTTTCATATGGTATTCGGGGCTGGTGATCAAATGCAAGGTTTTCGCTTGTGAGTCAAACGGCGAGAGAAATTGCGTGCTGAAAGTAGAAAGATGCACGTCCGTCACCGAAAATTCCGACATCGTCGGCGTTTCCACTTCCAACACGCCCCGTTCGGTAAAAAATTGGCGAATATCGGCGATAATTTTCGCCCGTTTAAGCAAATTGTGAATACTTGCCGATGGCTTCCAATCCAACTGGCAATTTTGCAAATGTTCCATAAATAAGAGAGTTGTAACAAAAATGCGACATTATAGCAGAGAGTCGCGGTATTTTTATACCATTGAGGACGCACTAAAATCCCTCTTGCGGATACCAAGCACTGCCAATACCCCAAAATAACTCACCGCTGCAAGGCTAATCAACCATGCCAACCAGTGGGCTTTACTCCAAATGCTTAATGTTGTCCAACCATGCAATTCAGGCGAGAAATAGGAAACGATCCCTCCCATCACACAGGCGGCAATCAGTAATTTCAAGGTAAACATTAAGGTGTTACGGCTGATTTTATACACCTGCGTTTGTGCCAAGCCACGATAGAGCAGGCTGGCATTCACAAACGCCGACAAGGCAGAAGC
Organism: Pasteurellaceae bacterium; assembly: GCA_030528525.1. GTDB lineage: Bacteria > Pseudomonadota > Gammaproteobacteria > Enterobacterales > Pasteurellaceae > JAUMYT01. The sequence continues at coordinate 25,737 of JAUMYT010000006.1, read as the reverse complement.
CATTGCCAAACCCACATAGCCAAACGGAATGGCGAGCAGCCCAAAGCAGATGTTGCTGATTGCCGCAATAATGCCGATTCGCACAGGCGTTTTGGTGTTTTGGTGGGCGTAGAAACCGTTCGCCAGCACGTTAATCAACATATAGCTAATCAAACCAAAACACATCACAAACAACGCTTTACCCGATGCCACTACGTCCGCCAGCTGAAATTTGCCGTGCATAAACATCATCATAATCAGCGGTTCGGCGAGAATCGCAATGCCCACCATCGCAGGAATGCCAAGCAACAACACCATTCTTACGCCCCAATCCATTGTTTGAGAAAAGGCTTTGGCTCGTTGGGCTGGTTCCAAATCTTTCTGTTTCGCAATCCGAGATAAGTTCGGTAAAATCACCGTAGAAATCGCAATGCCAAACAGCCCAAGGGGAAATTCAATTAAACGGTCGGCGTAGTAAAGCCAGCTGATCGAGCCTGTGATCAAGAAACTGGCAATCACTTGGTTGAGCAGTAAATTCAATTGGGTGACTGACACGCCAAATAAGGCGGGAATCATCAAGGTGCGGACTTTTTTCACCCCTTCATCGTTCCACGCCCATTTGGGCTTGACCAGCAAACCTTCTTTTCTCAGGAAAGGAATTTGGAATAAAAATTGCAATAAGCCACCAAGAAAAACCCCGACCGCTAAAGCAATATCAGGCGAGCTGAAATAAGGCGAGCCGACAATTGCCACCGCAATGATTGCTACGTTCAACAGCACGGGCGAAAACGCCATCACGCCGAATTTGCCAATGGTGTTGAGTACTGCACCCGCCAAAGCGACAAAGGTAATAAACCATAAATACGGAAAGGTGATTTTGAGTAGCAACGACGCTTTTACAAATTTCTCGCTGTTCTCCCCTCCTTGTAGCCAGTCGATAAACCAGCCTGTGCCAAACAGGGCGGCAATTACAGGCGAAGCGATCATTCCTACGAGGGTGACAATCGTCACCAAACCGCCCAATGTGCCTGACACTTTGGCAATAAATTCACGGGTTTTATTGATGTCGTTATCGGCGTTATATTCAGCAAGCACTGGCACAAATGCCTTGGAAAATGCTCCTTCCGCAAACAGTCGGCGTAAAAAATTGGGAATGCGGTTGGCAAATAAAAACACGTCTGCCGCCAACCCCGTGCCAAGCAAATTCGCCACCACCACATCACGCACTAAGCCTAGAATCCGAGAAATCAAGGTCATTGAGCTGACGACAATGCCCGATTTCAATAATTTTTTGCTCATAAATAGCTATCTCTTAATAAATGGCAGGATGGGCTTTAGTCCATCAAACACATTTTAAATCGTTGTGGTGGGCTGAAGCCCACTCTACCCTACAAAATTTGATCAGAATTTTAGCAGTTTGTGGTAGGAAAATCTGAAAAAAACTGCTAAAATCCGCCCCTATCTTTCACACATCAACTTTTTTGCGTGAAACGATGTTATTTTCAAGCCCGTGTCTCGTTGAAAATGAATTTTTAAACTATCGATAGCACATAAAAGTTCGCTTTTATGTTTTTTATTTTTACACAGATATTTTTAGGAGTTTGACCTTGGCTAATATCAAGTCAGCAAAAAAACGTGCGGTTCAATCTGAAAAACGCCGCCAACACAACGCAAGCCAACGCTCAATGATGCGTACTTTCATCAAAAAAGTTTACGCAGCGATCGCAACTGGCGATAAAGCCGCTTCTGAAGCAGCTTTCGTTGAAATGCAAAAAGTCGTGGATCGTATGGCATCTAAAGGCTTAATCCACGCAAACAAAGCAGCTAACCACAAATCTAAATTAGTTGCTCAAATCAAAAAATTAGCATAATTTTATTTTTACTGATTTTTTGACCTCCTTATATCTGCACCCTAAAAGTTGGACAACAAACCAACAAATTAAGGTGCAGATTTTTTATAACTAAATGCAAGCCATATTTTAAACAATCGCTAATCAAGTTTTATCTTAAAAATAGAAAAATCGGTCATTGACTTGTCAGGATTTTCAGCTAAAACACATCATATTTGGTGATTGGGTTTCCACAATATAATCGTAGCTGTATCAATGATGAGTAGCGAGCTCACAGAAAATTACCTAAATTTATCACGATAATGCAGGAAATTATCTATCGTCGTATTCTTTAGAATTGAGAAAATGTAGGCGGATTAACCACAAAAATGCAAACCTTAGGTGGAAAAACGCAAATAGCGAAAATACTGCTTACATTAGAGTGAAGTCGACAAAAAGAAATGCCTTGAATAATGGCTCAATGGGAATTTGGATGACTAAAAGCTAAGTCGTTTGAGTGTTTTGCCGAGCTAAGGCGAAATATATACGTGAGTACAATAATGAGCATATCCCAAGAAATTACAAGGACTGATCCCTGTGGGATAGGGATCAGCCCTTGAGTGGCATCAGTCTCACTTTTTGGAGTTGATGAATTTTCGCAAGGTTTTATTTCTTAGCTTATACACTGGCTTTTTTCAAGATTGAATAGAGTTCATCTTTTAAGTGCAATTTCTCTTTTTTCAGTACTTCCACTTCCGTTGGGGTTGCTAATTCAATATTGGCTTCCATATTTTTGATACGTTGATCTAATTCATTATGCTTATCAAATAAGCGAGCGAAATGTGCATCTTCCGTTTTAAGTTTGCTGATTAAATCACGAAATTCTGGGAACATAGAAAACTCCTTATTAGTTATCGATCATCAACGTGATGATAGCATTTTTTGATTACACCATTGGTAATAAAATCTGAGAATTTTGAAGTTGATCACAAAATAATCTGTAATGGCCAATAAAGCGAGTTAGAATAAGTAAGCATGATATTTCATTCACTCGATCAATATCTCACCACTTGCCCATAGCTCTCTAAAATACCTTTGATATGCTCTAAAGAATCTGTGCTGGGTGGCTGAACGTGTTCCAGTTCATATTTATAGCCAAGCGTTTCCCACTTATGTGCCCCTAAACGGTGGTATGGCAACAGCTCCACTTTTTCGATATTTTTCATATCTTTAATGAACTGTCCCAAACGATGAACGGAATCATCATCGTCCGTGTAGCCTGGCACCACCACATAGCGGATCCAGGTTGGCTGATTGCGTTTCGCCAAATATTGAGCAAATTCTAAGGTGCGTTTATTCGGCACGCCGATGAGATTTTGGTGAATGTTATCGTTGAGCTGCTTCAAATCGAGCAACACAATATCCGTGTTGTCGATCAACTCATCAATGGTTTGATCGTAATGCCGCACAAAGCCGTTAGTATCCAAACAAGTGTGGATCCCTTCTGCTTTACACGCTTTGAACCACTCTTTGACGAACTCCGCCTGCAACACCGCTTCGCCACCCGAAGCGGTTACGCCACCGCCGGTTGCTCGCATAAAGTGTTTGTAAGTGACTACTTCTTTCATCAATTCTTCAACGGTAATTTCTTTGCCACCGTCCAGATCCCAAGTATCGCGGTTATGGCAATACTTGCAACGCATCAAACAGCCTTGCAGAAACAGAATAAAGCGAATCCCTGGGCCATCAACGGTGCCACAGGATTCATACGAATGATAACGAGCAACGATTGACATAATCACCCCACTTATTTTGTAAAATCTCCAACATTCTCACCCCCTTGTTATCCAAGGCTACAATACGGCTTGCCAAACATTCTGTGGCAAAAGATACACACCTTTTTCAGCTTGCTCGCCTTCGCCCACAATATGTCCGATACCGCTTGCCATTACAGCAAGAGTCACATCAAACGCATTTAAGCTATCACCGTAGCCTGCGGTCAAATTGAACATTGAGCCGTCGGCTAACAGATAAATCGTTTTGCCATTCAGATCATAAGCGTTGATATAGGGCATTGGCTCACGCATTGGGTGCGATTTCAGAAATGCCACGTCAATTTCTTCCGCAACGTGTCCCACATTTAACACAAATACGCCCGATTTCGCTTGGGCTAACAACTCGGCAGACAGCACATTTTTCGCCCCCGTTGCGGTTGCAATGACATCGGCAGATCTGACCGCTTGCGATAACGGCATCACTTGCCAGCCATCGTATTCTGCTTGCAAGGCTCGAGCTTTGTCGATTTCTGCCACAATCACTTTGCCACCGTAGGCTTTGGCAGAATGTGCCACGCCTTGCCCCACCAAACCATAACCAATCACCACTACCGTTTTTTCGTGCAAGGTCAAATGGGTCGTTTCAAAGAAAGTATGCCAAGCAGTTAAGCCAACCATATGGCGATTGTGCAAACCTTCTTTTACAGGCAAATCGTCCCAGTTGAAAATCGGATAATTTGGGGTTAAGCCATTCAACCGATTGATACCCGATCCTGTGGCTTCAAGCCCTGCTTTGACATTCGTTTGCAAATTCTGGCTATGAATTAACGCCGTTAAATCCGATCCCATTTCACATAAATGGGTTGGATTCCAATCCATTGCCGCTTGGAAACTCTCATTCCACTCGGTATGGCTCATATTCCGCCACGCTTTGGCTTCCGCTCCGTGATTCATCAAATACGCCACAACATCATCTTGCACCGTGGTTGGGTTACAAGTGGTCAAAAACACCTTCGCCCCTTTGTCGAGCAAGCCTTTCACAAGCGGAGCCATTTTCAAATCAAGGTGCATATTGCAGGCTAAACGCACGTGAGAAAGATCAGGTAATGCTTCCACCGCCGCACGTGTGCGTGGCATATTAAGAGCCGCCCAGTCAAGTTCGGCGGAAAAATCTTGGTACATAAAAATCCTTTTAGAGAAATTGGTAAATTTAAGGCAAAATTATACCGCTTGCCTTGCGACAAGCGGTAGATTTTTATCAAAGTTTTGTGCAATTAGGCAGAATTTTGAATATAAGCTTACAATAAAATACTACCAATCAACGCAATCACAAAGCCCACTACGCCAATGGACGTTTCTAAGGCTGTCCAGGTTTTTAGGGTCGTTTTTTCGTCCATTTCTAAGAAACGGCTGACGAGCCAGAAACCTGAATCATTCACGTGAGATAATACGGTTGCCCCTGATGCAATCGCAATCACGATAAAGCAGAGATCGAATTGACTAAGTTCAGGGTTATTGGCAACTAACGGAGCAATCAGTGCTGCCGTTGTAGTCAATGCGACTGTTGCAGAACCTTGTGCCACACGGAAGATCGTGGCGATAATGAAAGCCGCAACAATAATCGGCATTCCTGTATCGGCTAATAAACCAGACAAGACATCGCCAATGCCACTGGCTCTTAACACGCCACCAAACATTCCACCCGCCCCTGTTACTAAGACGATAGAACAGATCGGGGCTAATGCGTTGTTACAAATGCTCTCAATTTGTGCGTAGCTACGGTTATCACGCAACAATAAAATAGCGACTACCAAGGTAATCAACAAGGCAATCGGTGTTTTGCCAATTAAGCGTAAACTTTGTACCCAAAGTTCAGAGCCATCAACCACTTTGGCAACGCTTAGCGTGTTCAATCCTGTGTCAAATAAAATTAAGACGATAGGGAGCAGTAATACGGTAATCACTTTGCCAAAACTTGGCGGATTTTGTACTGCAACTTCATTGACTGACAACGCATTTAAGAACGCCTTTGGCAAATCAACGTGAATTTTACCGCTGATCCATTTGCTAAAAAGATAAGTGCCGATATACCAAGTCGGAATCGCACAGGCTAACCCCACAATCACCAGCAAACCCATATTCACGCCAAGCAAATCACCTGAAGCAACTGGACCTGGGTGTGGAGGCAAGAAGGCGTGCATTACCGCAAACGCCCCTGCTGACGGCAAGGCATAACGCAACACGGAGCCGCCAAACTGTTTTGCGACACTGAAGATAATCGGTAGCATTACTACCAAGCCAGCATCAAAGAAAATCGGGAAACCAAATAACAGAGAAGCCACGCCAAGGGCAAACGGGGCTTTTTCTGCACCAAATTTGTTGATGAGCGTGTCAGCTAACACTTTAGCTCCGCCTGTAATTTCAAGCAAACGCCCAATCATTGCTCCCAAACCAACCAATAACGCCACCGATGCCAATGTACCGCCAAATCCGCTAAGCATTGTCGGCAGAATTTTATCCACCGCAATGCCTGATGCTAATGCCGTTAATAGACTCACGGTAATCAACGCCACAAATGCGTGAACCCGAAATTTCATAATCATTACCAGTAGCAGAATAATCGCCACCACCATTATTAAAATTTGCATAGCTTATCTCCTATGTGCTTACATAAAATGTTATCGGTAACTTAACGATAAATCGGTAAGATGTAAATAATTTGTGGTTTTTTATTTTCATTTTGTGAACTTCTTCAAATTTTTGCAGAAAATCAACGTAAACCAAGAGAAAAAGTGCTACATTATCTGCCTAAAGATTGTTATCGGTAACTCGTGGGGGAATATGTCAAAAGGAAAAGCGTTTATTTTAATGGGCGTGTCTAGTACAGGGAAAACCTCTGTCGGCACAGCCGTTGCTCAACAATTAGGGCTAAAACTGATTGATGGCGATGATTTACACCCTAGAGCGAACATTGTGAAAATGGCATCGGGTTTTCCACTTAATGATCAAGATCGCACCCCTTGGTTAGAACGGATCAATGATGCGGCCTTTAGCTTGGAGAGCAAAAGCGAAACGGGGATCATTGTTTGCTCTGCATTAAAGAAAAAATATCGAGATCAAATTCGCCGAGGCAATCAAAATATCCATTTCTTGTTCCTAAATGGTTCCTTTGAATTGGTATTGGAACGAATGAAAGCCCGCAAGGGGCATTTTATGAAAGCCGAAATGCTAAAAAGCCAATTTGACACCTTGGAAATACCAACAGCAGAAGAAAATGATGTGACTTTTATTGACATCGACCATTGCTTTGAAGAGGTGGTTTCGCTTTGTGTTAAAGCGATTAAAGCGGAATTAAATACTCTCGCCTAAATGGATTTGGTAGCCTAGATCGATAATGCTAGATTGCTGCGGCACACCGCTAATTCGTTGTAACAACTCTTGGGCAGCTACTCGCCCAATCTGCAAACGGGGCGTAATTACCGTGGCAAGCTGTGGGGTGAGGGATTGCCCAACATCGTGTCCGTGGAAGCCCGCAATTGCAATTTGTTCAGGCACTTTGATCCCCAACCGCTGACACTCAAACAACGCCCCAATCGCCAAATCATCATTGGTGCAGAAAATACCGTCCAGCTCAGGAAATTGCTCTAACGCTTGGCGAAGTTGTTGCGAACCTAAAGTAAATGAAGACGGTTCTTCGGTCACTAAACTATGCGATGTAAAACCGTATTTTTGCATTGCCTGCTCATAGCCTTGCATTTTGAGCTTGGTGCGTTTATCCATTCTGGCACAAAAATAGACAATATGTTGCTTGCCCCTTGCAATCATTGTTTCAACCATCGCTTGAGCGGCAGAAATATTGTCAAATCCTACCGCTTGTTGCGTGCCTAACTGACTGCTATCCATCATTTCAATCACTGGAATATTGGCAACTTGAAGCATTTTTAACGTACGTTCCGAGTGATGATTTTCCGACAAAATCAACCCATCAATATGATAAGAGAGTAACGACTCAATCCGCTGCTCTTCTTTTTGCAGACTATAACCATAGTGAGCCAACATCGTCTGATAGCCTGCCTGATCGGTAATCTGCTCAATCCCCTTAATCACATCAGCAAACACCTGATTGGTTAAAGACGGCACTAACACACCAATCGCACGACTTTTCGCATTGGATAAAATATTCGGGGCTTTATTCGGAATATAGCCAAAAAGCTCAATGGCTTGTGCAATACGTTGCTGCGTTTCTTTAGCAACTGAATCAGGATTACGCAAATAACGGCTCACCGTCATTTTAGTAATGCCGAGATGAGTGGCGATATCTTGTAGGGTTGGGCGTTTGTGTTTATTCATTGGCAGAATAACGTCTGTATTGATAATCAAGCGATACATCAAAGCATAGCCCAAATTCCAATAAAATAAAACCGCTTGCCTTGCGACAAGCGGTAGATTTTTATCCAGGTTTTGTGAATTTTATCGGATTACTGTTTGTCTTTTTTCAACCAAGACATTGCCAATCCAACGCCTGCCGTTGCTACAGCACCTAACAAAATTCCACCTAAAGACGATCCGCTACTCTCTTGGTTAGACGCTCTTTGCGGTGATGGAGTCGTTCTTTCTTCACAGCGAACACAAGAAACAATTTTTGCTTGTGGAAAGCGTTCTTTGAACTTATTTTTCGCATCTGACATATTTCGAGCAATAATATTATTATACATTGCTGTGCTTTTATGTTCTGGCGACATCTTAGCCATAATTTTAAAACGATATTCTTTACTCATTTTATTTTCCCTATCTTAATTTCTCAATAAGCCAGTAGCGATTTTCTAATAAGAATTTTTCTACGGTATGATAACTGACGAAAAATCTTATCGCTGTTGGCAGTAGATTATGAATAACACCTGCAATTCTTGAGATATTTTCATCATTCTGTAATGCTGCCGAGCTAAGTTGTAACCCACTCTCTTTTAACTTTGACACAATCATTGCAGAGTTTGACGATAAGAAGTTTTGGATAGCGGATGATGATTTTGATTTTTTTGGATTTTGAACTTGTCTCATAAAAGCAACAAAATCATTATAATCTGACATATTCTTAGATCTGACATCAAATTTTTTAGACTCTACAACATATTGAAATATATTATTACTCCATAAATCATTAAGATCAAAAATATCCATTTCATTCATAGGAGAGAAATCAATATCATCTATTCTTTCTTCAAGAAAATCTGATGAAAACTCAAAAATTTCATTAGACAATATTCTTAGAAACATTTCTTCTCTCTTAAAAAGAGATGACATGAAATCAATATTTATTTTATGTTCCAAATCAACATCATCATCACACCACAAATTATCCCATGTGTTTTTTATGTTACCAATTAATAAAAATGGTAATGTTGCCATATCCCAATATTCTTCCAAAACCATTCTATTTCTTAATGCATACATAAATCCGAAACCCACAACAAGAGATAAAACATAATTATCTATCAACTTATTAAGTTCGGTATAATCATTCATACGGTCATCTATTTCGGCATAACTATATATAGTTTCTTTATTTTCATAATGTTTCTCATATATTTTAGATACTATAAACTCAATCCTTTTCTCTAGTTCAAAATTATTATCCAATATATTAAATATACTATCCTTAATTTCTAGATTTCTACATATTTCATTTTTGCACCAAGAAGAAATAGGGAGAAAATTACCAATGTATTTTTTAGAAATAGAGACAAACTCATCTCTTTCTATAGAAAGCTCTGGAGATAAGATAAAGCTAGATATTTTATCAATTTTAGATATTGTATTCTCAATTGAGATTGGATAAATAATTGCCAAAATAAGAGCATATTCATTATTTACTTTCAGATCCCCTATATTCACCCCTTTATTAAACTGTAAATTTATTATCCCCAAAGAAATAAGCCCATCTATAGATAATGAATTCAATACAGATATTACTTCATTCTTAGCTTCTAAATACTCACTATCTTGGTTACTTGAAGCTTCATTAGAATGACGCTTTAAAAAGTTATTTAAACTTGTCATATTGTCTTTCTCCTAAACATTAATGGTTAATTAGCAATCTTTTTAATATATTCATTATTATCAAAATCAGTTCTATACTGACTATTTATGCAATAGTATATAAAACTTGGAAATCCATAGTTATTTCCCATTGGGATATATTGATTTGTTGAATTCAGCCAATAAATTTTTTCTTGATTTGAGAAAAATTTAGAAGATAGTTTTAGCAAGTCATCATTTTCAGGTGAAATGCTTCCATTCTGAAAATAGAAACCATTGCTCTGTAAAAATCTACAGCTATATAAAGATAAGGGAATAAGATGATCAAAATTTAATTTATATAAGATACTCATCAATTGATCTATTGATAGTTTCTTAGTTGCATTAAAAACATCATTTAGTTCTTCAACAGAGATAGACATCTGCTCTAATAACACTCCTGAATGTAGATGCAATTCTATATGCTCTCTTAATACAGCCAAAAGCATTGTTGAATAATTAGAGTGGTATTGTGGAATTGATTGTAGTGGACTTGGTGTCAGCATAAAATTTCTCCTAGATAGACATTTTAAGGTATGGTATTCTTGCTAAATCTGTTATCTAGCTCAACACTCAAAGAGTGTGCTTTAAGTACCTAAAAAGTGAACCTATGAAAACGAACGAAAAAATTCGCCAATTAAGAGAAAATCGCCAATGGACACAAGAAGATATGGCAGACAAATTGAGTATGTCTAAGAATGGGTATGCAAAAATTGAGCGTGGCGATACGCGTTCTAATCTAAGGCGGTTGGAGCAAATTGCAGAAGTTTTTGGAATAGATATTATGGAATTACTTTCTTATGGAGAAGATGCTCAAATACAATTTAACAACCTATCGAATAATGAAAGTGTTTCAAATACTTTCTTTGCATTAGGGAAAAACAGCACAGAAGAAAATATTCAAGCGTTGCAACTGACTCTTTCACATAAAGATGAAATCATCAAGAAGCTTGAAAATGAAATTAGACTACTCGAAAAGATGAATCGCTTATTAGAAGAAAAATTTGCAGATTCTTAAAATAAAATACCCCCTTGCATTCAAGTCAAGGGGGATTTTTATTTGTTGGTGGGTAAGAAGAATACCCACCCTACGAATTACATCGACTGCGTGAAAGTACGCGTAATCACATCTTGTTGTTGCTCTTTAGTTAAAGAGTTGAAACGCACGGCGTAGCCTGATACACGAATGGTTAATTGTGGGTATTTTTCAGGGTTTTCCATCGCATCTAACAACATTTCGCGGTTCATCACGTTCACGTTTAAGTGCTGACCGCCTTCGATTTCCGCTTCATGGTGGAAGTAGCCGTCCATTAAACCTGCCAAGTTGCGTTTTTGTGCGTCTAAGTCTTTACCTAACGCATTTGGTACGATTGAGAAGGTGTATGAAATACCGTCTTTCGCAAAGGCAAATGGCAATTTCGCCACCGAGGTTAATGAAGCCACCGCACCTTTTTGGTCACGTCCATGCATTGGGTTAGCACCAGGCCCGAATGGGGCACCTGCACGACGACCGTCTGGGGTGTTACCTGTTTTCTTACCGTACACTACGTTTGAAGTGATGGTTAATACAGACTGCGTTGGAGTTGCATTGCGGTATGTACCCAATTTTTGGATTTTCTTCATAAAGCGTTCAACTAAGTCGCAGGCAATGTCGTCCACACGGTTGTCGTTGTTACCGAATTGTGGATATTCGCCTTCGATTTCAAAGTCAATCGCTACATCTTTCGCAATGCCAACCACATCGCCTGCTTTATTTTTGATTTCAATGTCGCCACGAATTGGTTTCACTTTCGCATATTTAATCGCAGAAAGGGAGTCTGCCGCCACCGAAAGCCCTGCGATACCACACGCCATTGTGCGGAACACATCACGGTCGTGCAACGCCATCAATGCCGCTTCATAGGCATATTTGTCGTGCATAAAGTGAATGATGTTTAATGCAGTCACATACTGTTTCGCTAACCAGTCCATAAAGCTGTCAAGGCGAGTCATTACATCATCGAAATCTAAGTATTCAGACTTGATTGGGTCAGTTTTCGGGCCGACTTGGTCGCCTGATTTCTCGTCCACACCGCCGTTGATTGCGTATAACAAGGTTTTGGCTAAGTTCGCACGAGCACCGAAGAACTGCATCATTTTACCCACGATCATTGGTGATACACAGCAGGCAATCGCATAGTCATCGCTTTGGAAATCTGGACGCATTAAATCATCGTTTTCATACTGAACAGATGACGTTTCGATAGACACTTTCGCCGCATAACGTTTGAAGCCATCTGGTAATTTTTCAGACCAAAGAATAGTTAAGTTCGGCTCTGGAGAAGGCCCCATTGTGTACAGGGTGTGTAATAAACGGAAGCTGTTTTTGGTGACTAATGTACGACCGTCTAAGCCCATACCACCGAAGGTTTCTGTCGCCCACATTGGGTCGCCAGAGAATAATTGATCGTATTCTGGCGTACGCAAGAAACGCACCATACGCAATTTCATTACCAAGTGATCCATTAACTCTTGGGCATCTTTTTCAGTGATTTTGCCGAGTTTCAAATCACGCTCAATGAACACGTCTAAGAAGGTAGAAACACGACCGAACGACATTGCCGCCCCGTTTTGCGATTTCACTGCCGCAAGGTACGCAAAATATGTCCATTGCACCGCTTCTTGAGCGTTGGTCGCTGGGTTTGAAATGTCGTAACCGTAGCTTGCCGCCATCTCTTTCATTTTACCTAAGGCACGGTGTTGCTCGGCAATTTCTTCACGCAATTGGATAGTCGCTTGAATGTCTTCGCCACGCTCCAATTTTTCTTGAAGTGAGTTGAACTGAGCCACTTTATCTTTCATCAAGAAATCCGCACCGTAAAGTGCCATACGGCGGTAGTCACCGATAATACGACCACGACCGTACGCATCAGGAAGACCTGTGATTACGCCCGATTTACGGCAACGTAAAATGTCAGGGGTGTACACATCAAATACGCCTTGGTTGTGGGTTTTGCGGTATTCCGTAAAGATTTTTTCCACTTCAGGTTTGAGTTCACGGCGATACACTTTGCACGAACCTTTCACCATATTGATCCCACCAAACGGCATAATCGCACGTTTTAATGGGGCATCGGTTTGAAGACCCACGATTTTCTCTAAATCTTTGTTGATGTAACCTGGTGCGTGTGAAGTGATAGTAGATGGCGTATCCGTATCAATGTCGTACGGTTCGTGGGTTTTGTTTTCCACTTTGATTTTTTCCATCACATCTGCCCAAAGCACATTGGTGGCTTCAGTGGCTTCGGCTAAGAAAGACTCATCGCCTTCATAAGGTGTGTAGTTTTTTTGAATAAAATCACGCACATTGACTTCTTTTTGCCAATCGCCTGGGGCAAAACCTTCCCACGCTTTACGTTGTGCTTCAGTAAGTTGAGTCATTTTAAATCCTCGTTAAGTTAGTCATAAAGTGATCAACAAGGGGTAAGATCTTGCCAAAAATCTGCAAAATGTTACCCATTGTCAGAAATTGTTAATGCTTTCTCAAATGCAAAAACCACTGCACCAAACCGATAAAGAAAGCTCCGCCAACGATATTACCCAGAGTCGCTGGAATTAAATTTTTTACCACGAAATTTGCCATTGTCAGATCGGCAAATTTCGCCGCATCGACACCAATCGCCGCCCAAAATTCAGGGCTTGCCGAGCCGTGAATCAACACGCCCATTGGGATCATAAACATATTCGCCACGCAGTGTTCAAAGCCTGATGAAACGAACATTGCGATCGGTAGAATCATAATAAAGGCTTTGTCCGTCAGGCTTTTGCCTGCGTACGCCATCCACACCGCAATGCAGACCATCAAATTACAGAAAATCCCCAAAGCAAAGGTTTCCACCCAAGTATGATGAATTTTATGTTGTGCCGTTTTCAGAATCACTAAGCCCCATTGCCCGTTCGCTGCCATTATTTCGCCGCTGAACCACACGAGTAACACGATAAAAATCGCCCCAAGAAAATTGCCTGCATACACCGCTGCCCAGTTACGCAACATTTGTGTGAGCGTAATTTTCCGACTGGCTTTGGCAATTGCTGTCATTGTGCTGGAGGTAAATAATTCCGCCCCAAACACCACGCACATAATGATCCCAAGAGAGAACACCACGCCGCCAATCAATTTCGCCACGCCCCACGGCAATTCGCCAGCCCCGACTTGGCTGGTGGCATAAAACACGAAGGCAATCGAAATATAAGCCCCTGCGGTAATTGCAGAAATAAAGGAGTAAAATTGATTTTTGGTGGCTTTATAAACCGCCGCATCTTCGGCAATTTTTGCCATTTCGGCAGGAGAAAACATCGTTATCCTTAAACTAAAATTTGAAAACTTGCAAAATTTGTTGAATTATAGACCTGTTGCCCTATTCATTAAATAAATTTCATCAGCAAAATAAATAAAGTAGAATTGTTTTTTGATACACATCAAATTCTAACCAATTGATACATTTTAGCCACGCCAAAAACCAACAGAAATGTTACAAACTGATTACAAATAATGGTTGATTATCTCACATCGTTTTTCGGGCTGTTCGCTTCCACCGAAAACCAACTGATTCTGATGTTTTTCAGTGCGTTTTTGAGTAGCACCGTGCTACCGGGCAATTCGGAAATGATTTTCAGCACACTGATTTCACAAATCACGCTCGCAGGCGAACACAACACGGCATTCACGCTGTTTCTGATCGCCACGCTCGGCAACAGTTTGGGGAGTTTTACCACCTATTTAATGGCGTTACTTGTGCCACCGCCTAAACTCAAAACGGAAATGAACCGCCACACCCAATGGGCGTTACGCCACAGCCAACAATATGGCGTATGGATGCTGTTATTGAGCTGGCTGCCCGTGGTCGGCGATGTGCTGTGTGGCGTGGCAGGTTGGTTGCGGTTAAATCCGTGGCAGAGCTTGCTGTTTATCAGCCTTGGCAAAGCGGCACGTTACGGCATTATTTGGTGGGGAGTTGCGAGTTTTATAGGATAAATGAGCCAGTTTGCGATATAATTTCGCCATTCTGCCCTGCAAGGGGTCACTTTTTGGAGAAAATCTGCAAAATGTCCAAACAATTACCCGAAATTCTCTCCGTATCGACTATTGCCAAAACGCGTATTTTTGAGTTGCAATCTGTTGATCTGCGTTTTTCCAACGGCGAATTACGCACTTACGAACGCCACCGACCACAACGTCGCTCAACGGTAATGGTGTTGCCGATTCACAATGATCATCTAATTTTGGTGCGTGAATATGCGGTCGGGCCTGAACGCTACGAGCTGACCTTCCCGAAAGGCTTGGTCGATCAAGGCGAAGATCCGCTGGAAAGTGCTAACCGTGAATTGCAAGAAGAGATCGGCTTTGCCGCCCGTAAACTGACACCATTACGTGCCATTTACACCGCCCCAAGCCATATGTTTGGCTTAATGCACCTGTTTGTTGCTGAAGATCTCTCCCCTTCTCAGTTACAAGGCGATGAGCCAGAGCCGCTTGAAATCGTGCATTATCCGTTGGCAAAGATTGATGAACTGCTCGCCAATCCTGAATTTGCGGAATCTCGCAATCTCGCTGCCCTTTTCTTACTGCGGGAGCATTTAAATGGCAAATAAACGGATCTTGTGGATTTTTCCCCTGCTCACGCAACTCATTTTCTCGCTCTTTTTGCCGTTTTTTGGTGGCTTGAATGGAAGCGGTTTAGGCTATGTTTTCCTATTTGCCACCTTGCCTGCGTTTTTGTTCGGCTTGGTCTGCCTTCGCTACCAATTCCACCAACGCAATTTAGTACAACTGGGCTTTTGGGCTGGGGCAATTAGCTTTTTAACGACACTCGTGCTGTTTTCGGTGCTGTTAATGTTAGAACAGCCACAAGGCGATATTTCGGTCTGGGAACACACCTTTGCGGTGATTGCCTATGCGATAATGTTCGCCCTGCCAAGTGCGGTGTATGCAATGGTGGTGTTGCGATTGTTTTTAGCGAAAAAATAAGCCAATAAGTTTAAATTCATATTCTGCCCCCTTCGGCTCGTTCTACTCGCCACTTCCCCCGCAAGCGGGGGCAGAATCAATCATCAACGGAGTGTTTATGCAACAGCTTACCCCCCAACTTCTTGACCGCGTGTTAGCCATTGCACAGCAAGCAGGCGAACATCTAAAAAGGTTCTACGCCCAATCCGTTGAAATTCAAATCAAGGCGGACGAAACGCCCGTAACCGAAGCGGATCTGTTTGTGAGCCAGTTTGTGATCGAGCAACTGCAACAGCTCACGCCCGACATTCCTGTGCTATCTGAAGAAAATTGCAAAGTGCCGTTTGCAGAGCGTTCCCAATGGCAAGAGTATTGGATTATCGACCCCCTTGACGGCACGCAACAATTTATCAACCGCACCGATCAATTTTCAGTGATCATCGCCTTAGTGCAACGCAATCGCCCTGTGCTTGGCGTAATCCACGCCCCTATGCTAGGCAAAACCTACTACGCCGTCAGCGGACAAGGGGCATTTCTAACGGAGAATGGGCAAATTCGCCGTCTGTTACCGATTTGCAAAAAGTCAGATTTTCTCACCCCCTTGCAAATCACCATTGGCACGTCTAGCAGCCAAAAAATTCTGCAAAGCATCAAACCGCTGTATCAAGTGGAATTTATCCAATACGGCTCAAGCAGTTTAAAAGCGGGCTTAGTGGCAGAAGGCAAAGCCGATTGCTACATTCGTTTAGGTGACACTGGCGAGTGGGACACAGCTGCCGCCGAAGTGCTACTTGCTGAAACAGGCGGTGCCATTTTCGACACCCAGTTCACACCGCTGAGCTACAATCAGCGAGAAACCTTAGTCAATCCGCATTTTGTGATGGTGAATTGCAGTAACGTAAATTGGCAAGAAATTTTTCAGTTTAATTAGCCAAGTTGCTTAAAATAAGGCAAAATACGCAGATTTTTTAGCCCCGTTCTTATCTAGGAAATAAGTCGAATGAATAACTGTATCGTCATTTTTGGTGCGTCAGGAGATTTGACCCACCGCAAATTGATCCCAGCCCTTTATAATTTATACAAAATTGGGCGTTTAAGCGAAGATTTCTCCGTGCTTGGCGTGGCTCGTACGGCAATGAGTGATGAGCAATTCCGCGAAAAAATGCGTAATGCCTTGATTCAATATGAAAATGCAAGCGGTGAGATCTTAACGCAATTTTGCGACCATCTTTATTACCAAGCAATCAACACTTCAGATTCGTTGGATTACGGTAAACTTGTGCCCCGTTTGGACGAATTGCACGACAAATACCACACGGGAGGCAACACCCTTTACTATCTTTCTACGCCACCAAGTCTTTATCCTGTTATTCCTGAATGCTTGGCAGCTCACGGCTTAAATACCGAAGAATTTGGTTGGAAGCGAATCATTGTCGAAAAACCGTTCGGCTATGATATGAAAACCGCCAAAGAGTTAGATGTGCAGATCCACCGCTACTTTGAAGAGCACCAAATTTACCGTATCGACCACTATTTAGGCAAAGAGACGGTGCAAAATTTGCTCGTACTACGTTTCTCCAACGGCTTATTTGAACCACTTTGGAACCGCAATTTTATTGATTATGTGGAAATTACAGGGGCAGAATCCATTGGTGTGGAAGATCGTGGCGGTTACTACGACGGCTCTGGTGCAATGCGTGATATGTTCCAAAACCATTTATTGCAAGTGTTGGCAATGGTGGCAATGGAACCGCCTGCGATGATCGATGCCGATTCAATGCGTGCCGAAGTGGCAAAAGTACTATATTGCTTGCACCCACTCTCTAACGAAGATCTCAAAAATAATTTAGTCTTGGGGCAATATTCTGCGGGTATGATTGACGGTAAAGCGGTGCAGGGCTATTTAGATGAAAAAGGTGTGCCTGCTGAGTCTAACACCGAAACCTTTATTGCATTGCGTTGTGAGATTGATAACTGGCGTTGGGCAGGCGTACCATTCTATGTTCGCACAGGTAAACGTTTACCGAGCCGTGTCACCGAAGTGGTCATTCACTTTAAAACCACACCACACCCAGTGTTCAGCCAAAATGCCCCAGATAACAAATTGATTATCCGCATTCAGCCAGACGAAGGCATTTCAATGCGTTTCGGCTTGAAAAAACCAGGGGCAGGGTTTGAATCCAAAGAAGTGTCAATGGATTTCCGCTACGCTGACCTTGCTTCACCAAGTCTTTTGACCGCTTATGAACGTTTACTATTAGATGCAATGAAAGGCGATGCGACCTTATTCGCCCGCACCGATGCAGTTCACGCCTGTTGGAAATTCGTTCAGCCAATTTTAGACTACAAAGCCGAAAACGGCAGAGTGTACGAATATGAATCAGGCACCTGGGGCCCTTCTGAAGCGGATAAACTGATCGCCAAACACGGCAAAGTGTGGCGAAAACCAAGTGGATTGATGAAGAAGAAAGTATGATCTTTGTAGGGGCGAACCGATGTGTTCGCCCGTCAATCATAAATAGAATAAAAGGCAAAAAATAATGAATACCCACATTTTCGACACCGCCCAACACGCTGTTGAGCAAATCGCCCACGAATTTATCACTTACAGCCAGCAAAACCGCCCTGTGCATATTTCACTTTCTGGTGGCTCAACCCCGAAATTGCTGTTCAAAACCCTTGCTCAATCGCCTTTTAACGAAAAAGTACGGTGGGAAAATTTACATTTTTGGTGGGGGGATGATCGTATGGTTGAACCGAACGATCCTGAAAGCAACTACGGCGAAGTGCAAAAACTGTTGTTTGATCATATTCAGATCCCAGCCGAGAACATTCACCGTATTCGTGGCGAAAATGAGGTCGAGCAAGAACTGGCAAGATTTTCGCAAGAACTCACCGTTTGTGTCCCGAACCTTGAGTTTGATTGGATCATATTAGGAATGGGCACAGACGGACACACTGCTTCCCTTTTCCCACATCAAACGGACTTCAACGATCCGAATGTGGCAGTTATCGCCAAACACCCTGAAACAGGACAGATCCGCATTTCCAAAACTGCTCAATTGATCGAAAAAGCCAAACGGATTAGTTACTTAGTCACAGGCGAAAGCAAAGCGGCAATTTTAAAAGAAATCCAAACCACACCAGCGGAAAAATTGCCTTATCCTGCGGCAAAAATCAAAGCAAAAAATGGCGTAACGGGGTGGATTTTGGATAAAGAGGCAGCGAAGTTGTTGTAATACTTAACATAAAAGAGGAGAAAACGAATGAGCAAATTATTGACTTTATTTATCATTTGTATAATTTCGTTACCTTTATGGGCAGGGTTGCCTATTAAATCTATTGATATTTATGTATTGCCCTATTATTCAGCACAAAATGGTAAAGCGGAGTTAGTTAACGTACACCCTGAAATTGATCCTTTGTTGCTTAAAAATACAGTAGATGATTATAAACAAGCCGTGGAAATAGTAAAAAAAGAAGCATCTTACATTACTCCCGTTACTTTGCTTGCTCTTGCTGCTCGTGCTTATGATCTCGGTTTACGTGATGAGGCTGTTTTTTGGTTCTATGTTGGGCGGAAACGTCTCTTGGTACTCGATCACGTTGCTGCACTACCGACTATGTTGATGGCAGAATTTTCAGGTTTTGTGCAATTAACAAGAGTACCTATCTTAGCCTACGCTTTTTGTGATACTCAAAAACAAGAGCAAATTTTATCTGATGCTTATGAATGGACAAAAAAACACCCTTATTTTATGCTTTTAGATCCTAATGTGCCTTCTAAATTCCAAGATCGACAAGAGGGATTAAAAGATGCCCAAAAAATGTTAGATAAACGGCAACAGGAGCAAAAAACCGCATTTAGCGATCCCAAGATGAAAGAAAAAATAAAGCAATCACGCAAGGAAAATGATCTTGATTCACAATTCTGCTGGTGATTTAAAATTTTTGTATTGATTAGGTTTATGAACCACTGATAATGCTTGAGTGTGGGGACATATTGCATACGTCCAAAAACAAGCGGGGATTTTCCACCGATTTTTTGCAAATTTTAAACCTTAATAGGTATATTTTCAGCGTCGTACAAGCAGTTAGATGCTGTAGTAGATTTACATTTTTTATGATGGAAAAGAATTTAGCGGAATAAAAATGAGCGATTTTCATCTCACCCCTTTAGAAAATGCCGTTGAGCGTTTAAGCGAAGGTTTAATTCGCTATCAACAAGACACGACAGATTTACAAATTCGTGATGGACTGGTTCAGCGTTTTGAATTTACCTATGAAATTAGTCATAAAATCTTAAAACGCTATTTGGAAACGATTTCAGCCAACCCAGAGCAATATGATGCGATGACCTTCCAAGATTTAATCCGAACAGCGAATGAATACGGTCTATTATTGGGTGATTGGTCAGATTGGAAACGGTATCGAGATATGCGTAGCCGAACCAGTCATACTTATGATGAAGATACGGCTATTTTGGTCGTCAATGGTATTCCAAAATTTTTATCCGAAGCACAACACTTAGTCAAAACATTACAGGGACGCTTATAATGCTATTGGATCTCTCGCCCAAAGAACTGGAAATTGTGCAAAATATTCTGCAAAAATTGGTACCGAACTTATCTGTTTGGGCATTTGGCTCTAGAGTGAAAAATCAGGCGAAACCTTTTTCTGATTTAGATTTAGCGATTATCACTGATAAGCCACTTGATTTTGCTACTCACGCCGATTTAGTTGATGCATTTTCTGAAAGCGATTTACCTTGGAAAGTTGATATTGTGGATTGGGCAACGACTTCGGAGGAGTTTCGGGCGGTGATTTTGCAGAAATATGAGGTGGTACAATAGCGGTATTTTTCCACAATGAAGTAACTAGATAATGTTGTTGTATGCTATCTGCTATCTGCTATCTGCAAGAGGGCATTCTTGCAAAACGAGGCATAAAAACAACTCCTGTTTCATAGGTTGAGATTATTGTAGCGAGTTATCTCTCAAGGGATGTTCAAGCTGTGGATAACGTTTTGTGTGTGTTGTTATTGTAGTTTATTTTTAACATACAAGGGATGCCACGCTGTCGTCCGATAAAAAGGAATCACGATGAACACCCACATTTTCGACGCCGCCCAACACTCCGTTGAGCAAATCGCCCAAGAATTTATCACTTACAGCCAGCAAAACCGCCCTGTGCATATTTCCCTTTCAGGCTGTTCAGCCCCAAAATTGCTGTTCAAAATCCTTGCTCAATCCCCTTTTAACGAAAAATTCGGTGGGAAAATTTGCATTTTGGGTGGGGCGATGATCGAATGGTGGCACCAACGGATCCCGAAAGTAATTACGGCGAAGTGCAAAAGTTGTTGTTTGATCATATTCAGATCCCAGCCGAGAACATTCACCGTATTCGTGGCGAAGTTGAGTAAGAATTGGCAAGATTTTCGCAAGAACGCACTGCTTGAGTACCGAATTTAGAATTTGATTGGATTATTTTAGGTATGGGGACAGGCGGACACACGGCTTCCCTTTTCCTACACCAAACGGATTTCAACGATCCGAAGGTAGCACTCATCGCCAAACACTCCGAAACAGGGCAACTCAGCATTTCCAAAACCGCCCAGCTAATCGAAAAAGCTAAGCGGATTAGTTATTTGGTGACAGGTGAAAGCAAAGCGGCAAAATTTTTATAAGGTTTACAATAAGTTAATGTAAACTTACGTCATTTTTGTTGTTGCTAATCATTCTCAATATGGCTAAAATGAAGATACTTTTAAGTGATTCATCTCATTTTTAGGTTAAGAGGAAACAACAATGAGTAAATTTATCAAACTAGTGGGTGCCGCTTCGCTGGTCATACCAGCGCTAGCCAGTGCCGAAGGGCAGTTGGAACTTGATGTCGTTGAGGTGCAAGCTCAAACCATTAAGGAAAAAGACAAAGTATTTTTACGAACCAATGCAGTGAGTACGAGAGATCAAATTATCAACTCGTCACAAAGCATTGATCATATTGTGCGCTCGATTCCGGGGGCATTCACTCAGATTGATAAATCATCTGGCACGGTCTCAGTCAATGTTCGAGGGGCAACCGGCTTTGGACGAGTTAACTCAATGATTGATGGTGTCAGCCAAACATTTTACGCTAGTTCCACTGATGGTGGTGATCGTGGTGGTTCAACCTCGCAATTTGGTACGTTAATTGATCCTGCTTTTTTGGTCGGTGTGGATGTTGAACGTGGTAGCTTCAGTGGAAAAAATGGAGCGAATGCGTTAATGGGTGCGACCAATTTCCGTACATTGAGTACTAACGATTTAGTTCAGCCAGGAAACCGTATTGGTATGATGGCAAAAGTGCTTGGCGGTACTAATGCGATTGGGCCTTATTATTCAGGTGCGATCGGGGCAAAACAGATGCTCGGTGAACATAAATGGCTCGGTTTGGTGTATGGCTATGGCACACGCAAAGTTTCACAAGATTATAAGATCGGTGGGGGTAGAAAAGTCGGGGAAAGCTCTATTGATCTCTCAAAATTTCGTGATGAATATGATCGCATTAACACGGACACTTCCCCGTTTAATCCTGCACATTTAACCCAAAAACCAACTAGTCATTTGGCGAAATTGGAATACGGTGACAGTATCAATACTGCTGCACTTTCTTATCGAGACTACCACTCAAAAGTAGCAGGGCGTCAATTACAACATCGTAGCTATCAATTTAACTACCGTTTAAACCCTGAAAATAGCTGGCTGGATCTGAATTTGCTGTTGGCAAACAATCAGGGCGTACAGCAATATGAAAAAGGCGTAAAAATTATTGGCAAGCCATTGCTCTTTGGGCTAAAAACGGAAAATCACGCCACCACTGTTGATATTAGCAACACCGTATCTTTGATGTTGCCAACGGGTACGCAATTTACTAGCACGATTGGGGTGAATTTATTGCGGAATAAATACCATAAAAACCGTCACCCAGATGAGCTGAATTTCAATTTGGAAGAGGATGAAACGAATGATGACAATAATGGATTTGGTTTATCCAATGTGAAAAAGTCATTGTATAGTTCGACGTTCCAACCAGATGGCACCCAAAAATTCAATACACTTTATTTTGATAATAGTCTCACGCATGGCATTTTTACCTTGGATCTCAATGCGAATATCAGCCGCTATCGTTTGAGTGGCGATCGTTATAAATATGTGCCGTTTTATATAAGTTCGTTACAAAGTCAGCAGCGTACAGCATATCGTCAACGTAACTATGAGTTAGCAAGAGCACTACAGAAACAGATCACCGCTTTAGAAGAATCCTATTGTGAATATGATGAAGATGATGATCTCATTTGCAAAGAGGTGAATATTCCAATTAAACATGTTGGTAATGGTGAACGAACCAACTATTCTGCGACATTCTCTGCTTATGTACATGATTTATTCACGCCATTTGTGAGCTATGCCAGAACACACCGAGCGCCAAATGTGAAAGAAATGTTCTTTTCCAATATTGGTGATTGGGGAGTGAATACAAGATTACAACCAGAGCGAGCCAGCACTAAGCAACTTGGCGTCACAGGCTATAATCAAAACATGTTCACTGAAAACGACAGTCTAGGTTTTAAAATTTTAGGCTATCGCACTACCGTAAAAGATTATATTTTTAACGTAAATACGCCAAGTTCTTACGGCACCGTGATTTTCCATAAAAATCACGAGAAAAATGTGAAAATGAAAGGGGTTGAAGTTGAATTCAACTATGATATGGGCTGGTTATATACACATTTAACTTATGCTTATCAAAAGAGTACACAACCAATTTCGTTTACGGATGCCAGTTCACGTGTGGATAATCCATCAGACAGCGAACGTTTAACTCAAGGGTTTGGTGCAACCAAGATCACGATTTTACCGAGAGATTACGCTTCCCTTGAGCTAGGAACCCGTCTATTTGATAAAAAATTGGTGCTAGGTGGTGTGATGAAATATTATGGCAAGAGCAAGCGTGCTTCGACTCATAAATTCATCAATAAAAAATTACCAAATGAGCGTGTGATTGAGCAGTCTCGTGGTACGGAAGAGATTCCAAAACAGCCGTTAATTTTTGATTTCCACGTGAGCTACGAACCGATCAAGAACTTAGTGTTGAAAGGTGAAGTGCAAAATGTGTTTGATAAAAAATACGTTGACCCATTAGACTCAAATAATGACTCCGCTAGCCAAACGTTCTACAACTTAGACATTAGTGATAAATACATTTCGGTGTTGAATAACTTTGCTCGGGGTAGAACCTACGTTTTTAGCCTCAGCTATAAATTCTAATCCTTATCTTAGAGAGAGCTTAGGCTCTCTCTTTTATTTCATTTCTCCTTATATCTCCGCGGGAGGTTTTCGTGTAAAATACACCCGTTTATTTCTTGTGACATCGCCCTACAAGGGGGGGAGAAAACGGAAGATTTTGCAAAATGTCAATAAAATATCAGGTGGCATTGAGTCATTCTACAAATTATACATTTCAACACAGGAGCAAAAATGTCAGTAAAAGGCGATATCGGCGTTATCGGTTTAGCGGTAATGGGGCAGAATTTAATTCTGAATATGAACGACCACGGCTTTAAAGTGGTAGCGTATAACCGTACCACGTCAAAAGTGGACGAGTTTTTAGCAGGGGCGGCGAAAGGCACGAACATTATCGGTGCCTATTCGTTGGAAGATTTAGCCAGCAAATTGGAAAAACCACGCAAAGTGATGTTAATGGTGCGTGCAGGCGAGGTGGTCGATCAATTTATCGATGCGTTGCTACCGCACTTGGAAGAAGGCGACATCATTATTGATGGCGGTAACTCCAACTATCCAGACACCAACCGCCGTGTAAAAGCTTTGGCGGAAAAAGGCATTCGCTTTGTGGGTTCAGGGGTGTCAGGCGGTGAAGAAGGGGCACGTCACGGGCCTTCGATTATGCCAGGCGGTAACGAAGAAGCGTGGCAATATGTGAAACCTATTTTACAAGCGATTTCTGCCAAAACCGAAAAAGGCGAGCCGTGCTGCGATTGGGTCGGCAAAGAAGGGGCGGGGCATTTCGTGAAAATGGTGCATAACGGCATTGAATATGGCGATATGCAGTTAATTTGCGAAGCCTACCAATTCTTAAAAGACGGTTTGGGCTTGAGCTACGATGAAATGCAGCAAATTTTCGCAGACTGGAAAAAAACCGAGCTGGACAGCTATCTGATTGATATTACAACGGATATTCTGGGCTACAAAGACACAGACGGCGAGCCGTTAGTAGAAAAAATCTTAGACACCGCGGGGCAAAAAGGCACGGGCAAATGGACGGGGATCAACGCCCTTGATTTCGGCATTCCATTAACGCTGATTACTGAATCGGTGTTCGCTCGTTGCGTATCTTCATTTAAAGATCAACGTGTGGCAGCCTCTAAACTGTTCAACAAAACCATTGGCAAGGTGGAAGGCGATAAACAAGTGTGGATCGAAGCGGTGCGTAAAGCGTTGTTGGCGTCAAAAATCATCTCTTACGCCCAGGGCTTTATGTTGATTCGTGAAGCGTCTGAAAACTTCGGCTGGAACATCAACTACGGTGCAACAGCATTATTGTGGCGTGAAGGTTGTATCATTCGTAGCCGTTTCTTAGGCAATATTCGTGATGCTTATGAAGCGAACCCTGATCTCGTGTTCTTAGGTTCAGACGACTACTTCAAAGGCATTTTAGAAAATGCGTTGGCAGATTGGCGTAAAGTGGTGGCGAAATCCATTGAAGTCGGCATTCCAATGCCGTGTATGGCAAGTGCGATCACCTTCTTAGACGGTTACACGTCTGAAAAAGTGCCTGCGAATTTACTGCAAGCACAGCGTGACTACTTCGGGGCTCACACCTACGAACGCACCGATAAACCACGTGGCGAATTCTTCCACACCAACTGGACAGGGCGTGGCGGTAACACCGCATCAACGACTTATGATGTGTAATCATCGACCATGATGAAAGAAAGCCTCCGATAAATCTCGGAGGCTTCTGTCTTTTTCTCTCTGATTTTGTGATCTGTGTCGAAAAATTTCGATCTTCAACTTTGCAAATTCTCGAAAAA
>JAUMYT010000042.1:1937-4284 GCA_030528525.1 Pasteurellaceae bacterium | reverse complement strand
TAAAATCTCATTCATCAACTGAATATCAATATGACAATAACCATTCGGGTTTTTATCCAGATAATCTTGATGATACTCTTCTGCTGGGAAATAATGCTCAAGCGGTAATTTTTCCACGGCAAGCGGTTCGGTGTATTGCGTTTGTAGATCGTTTAACGCTGTTTCGATCACAGGTAAATCTTGCGGATCGACATAATAGATCCCGGTGCGGTATTGAATGCCTTTGTCCGCCCCTTGTTGGTTTACGCTGACAGGATCGATCACTTTGAAGTAGTAATCTAACAATTTTTCCAAACTGATTTGCTCGGCATTGTAGGTGACTTTGACCACTTCAGCGTGTCCGCTGCCGTTGCAGACATCACGATAAGTTGGGTTAAGCGTTCCGCCGTTGGCATAGCCTGATTCGGCATCGATCACACCCTTAATGCGTTGCATAAAGGCTTCTGTTCCCCAGAAACAGCCACCGGCTAAATAAATTTCTTTTTGCATTTTTACTCCTAAATTTTGCAGATTTTTTTAATGATCTTACCCCTTGTTGCTTGACAAGGCATAACGTTGGAAAATTCGGACGGTACCTTGAATAATCCAACCAACCCCAAGGGCAAAGGCAATAGTACTAATACCAACGGTGCCGCCAAGCAGAAAGCCGAACAAGCAGACACTCACTTCTAAACTGGTACGCACTACGCCGATTTTCCAGCCATATTTTTGGCAAAGCCCAACCATTAAACCGTCTCTTGGCCCTGCTCCTAACTGGCAGGAAAGATAGAAAGTAGTGCCAATCCCAAACAGGAAAATACCGAAAATCATAAACAAGCTACGGTATAAAAGCTCGGTGGGTGCTGGCAGAAAATAAACGGTCAAATCAACAAACAAGGCAATGATGATCACATTTAATACGGTACCCAGCCCAAAGCGTAATTTTAAAGGTAACCATAAAAGCAATACAACGACGCTGACAATCGCAATCACAGTACCGATCGAAAGTCCTGTCTGCAGAGCAATACCTTGTGAAAAAACAGTCCACGGACTTGAGCCTAAATTCGCCAACACCATTAGCCCTTCGCTGATGCCCATAATCGCCATCGCAATCGAAATCACAATGAGCGAAATTGGGCGAATATGCCATTGATGCTCTGCCGCCCACGGCATCGTTGGAATCGGGGATTTTTTATTCATAACGCAAGGCTTCCGCAGGTTCAATTTTCGCCGCTCGATAGGCAGGATAGAGCGTGCAAAGCAGTGAAAGTAACATCGAACCGCACACGATCATCGCCACTTGTGCATAATCTATTTCCGTTGGCAATGCCACGCCAGCGGGGTTGATCAGGCGTAACACATCGCCTAAGTAAGTGGTTGCCAGCCAACCCAAAATGCCGCCAACTATCGCCCCAATAATGCCGACAATCGCCCCTTGAGCCACGAAAATTTGCATCACTTGCCCCTTGGCTAAGCCTTGAGTTTGCAAAATCGCAATTTCGCCTTGCTTATCCACTACCATCAGGCTCAACGACGTGACGATATTCGACACCGCCACCACAATAATCAGGCTAATCAACAAGCCCATCATATTTTTTTCCATTCGTACCGCTTGGAAAAATTCGCCTTTTTGCTCTCGCCAATCGCTGATTTTCCATTCATTTTCAGGGAAAAATTGAGCCAAATCCGTCACTTGAAACGGATCATCAAGGAACAGTCGCACGCCTTGTACTTGGTCTTCATTCAAACGCAACAACCGCCCCACGTCCGCTAAATTGGCAAACAGGGTATATTCGCTGGCTTCGTTGTGAGAGTAGTAAATGTCCGCAATGGTAAACAGCCGTTGCACAGGCACCCGTCCAAAAGGCGTGTACTGGCTATTTTCGGTGATCATCAGGCGGAGTTTATCGCCTGCGGTTAAATTCAGTTGCTCGGCAAGCCGTGAGCCAATCAACAGGTTAAATTCCCCTTGGGGCAACCGGCTTGGCAAGTTGTCGATTTGAGCCAACAGCGGATCGTCCGTGGCATTTTCCACGCCAATCAAAGTGCCTGCGTTAATGCCTTGGTTGCTTTGAATGATCACGTTGGTGCGGTTAATCGGCACGCTTTTTTGCACAAAATCGGGCGTTGCAAGGGGGGAGATCTTGTCCAAATTCTGCAAAACGGGCGACACCACGGCGTGTGGCAAGCTGGAAAGCAGATTGCGTTTTTGCATATTCTCCAAGCCGTTCATCACCGACAGCACAATCACTAACGCCATCACGCCTAGCACAATGCCCACGCTTGCCAAATTCGCCACCAGTCGCCCAAAGCGGTCGCCACTTTTGGAACGCCAATATCGCAAGGCAATAAATAAAGGGGTTTTGAA
>JAUMYT010000042.1:0-1837 GCA_030528525.1 Pasteurellaceae bacterium | reverse complement strand
TCTATTTCCCTGTCGCCACGAATTCTTCGATGTTCTGTGCCACTTTATTGACTAATGTCGTCACGGCAGAATCGCTTGCCCACGCAATGTGCGGAGTAATCAGCAAGTTCGGCAGACGTTTAGCGGCTTGAATCAGTGGATTGTCTTTTTCTGGTGGCTCTTTGACTAACACATCTAACGCCGCACCTGCAATCACGCCATTTTCTAACGCATTGAGCAAAGCGGTTTCATCGACCAAAGGCCCACGCCCTGTGTTGATTAAATAAGCAGTTGGCTTCATCATTGCCAGCGTTTCAGCGTTGATTAAATTTTGGGTAGTCTCGGTTAATGGACAATGCAAGGTCACAATATCTGCTTGTTTTAACACATCTTCAAACGGGGTGTAGCCATCACGAATTTGCGTTGCCCCTTTGTGTTCAGCGTACAGCACATTCATTCCGAGCAAAGTCGCCAAACGCCCGACTTCCGTGCCTAAACAGCCTTTGCCGAATACGCCCAAGGTTGAACCACGCACGTCCGTGATTGGGTAGTCGGTGTAGCAGAATTGTCCGCAGGTTGCCCAACGGTCTGATGTAACTTGATCCCGATGATAACCGACCAAGCTATGTTTCAATGCAAAAATCATACCGATCACATGTTCTGGTACGGTCACACTCGAATAGCCCGTCACATTTTTCACCGCAATGCCAAGCTCTTTCGCCGCGACTAAATCCACGTTGTTGGTGCCGGTGGCGGTAATTGCAATCAATTTGAGCTTCGGCAATTTTGCCATCAATTCACGGTTAAACACCACTTTGCTGGTCACCACAATGTCCGCATCTTTGGCTCGCTCGTAGGTTTCATCAGGCGATGTGCGGTCGTACTCCACCCAATTATGCGGAAAACTTGGGCGTGGAATATCGTGGCTGGCAGGAATGCCTGTACGGTCTAAAAAAACGATGTTGTGCATATTAACTCCTTAATGGTTTTTGTTATTATCATTAGTCACAATAGCTCGGGGCAAATTATTTGCAGAATCTCTGACAAACTCACCCCCTTGTAGTTAATTTGAAGTATCCAATTCAGGGAAGGATTTGACCAAATCGTCCACCGCTTTCATTTGGCTGACGAAACCCTCCAAGGCAGAAAGTGGTAAGGCGGAAGGGCCGTCACATTTGGCGTTGTTTGGATCAGGATGCGCTTCTAAGAATAGCCCCGCCAAGCCGACCGCCATTCCTGCACGAGCCAATTCGGTCACTTGTCCACGGCGACCGCCCGATGCTGCCCCAAACGGATCACGGCATTGCAAGGAATGAGTCACGTCAAAAATCACAGGGCAGCCGTTTGACACTTTTTTCATAATGCTGAACCCAAGCATATCCACCACGAGATTATCGTAGCCAAAGTTAGAGCCTCGGTCGCATAAAATCACGTTGTCGTTGCCACATTCGGCGATTTTTTCCACGATATTGCCCATTTGTCCAGGGCTTAAAAATTGCGGTTTTTTCACGTTGATAATCGCCCCTGTTTTCGCCATCGCTTCGACTAAATCGGTTTGTCGAGCCAAAAATGCAGGCAGTTGGATAATATCCACCACATCCGCCACAGGCTGACATTGGTAAATTTCGTGCACATCGGTGATGATTTTCACGCCGAACGTCTCTTTCAACTCTTGGAAAATCTTCAGACCTTGTTCCATACCTGGGCCTCGGTATGAGTGAATAGACGAGCGGTTCGCCTTGTCAAAAGACGCTTTAAACACATAAGGCACGCCCAGTTTTTGCGTGACTTCCACATATTTTTCGCACACCGCCATCGCCATATCACGGCTTTCTAACACGTTCATACCGCCAAACAG
>JAUMYT010000019.1 GCA_030528525.1 Pasteurellaceae bacterium | reverse complement strand
TGAAAAAAGCGGTTGTGAAATTGCGTGAACTTTCGCCACTTTGGGAAATGTTCAAGGAAGGGATTGACCTGAACACAATCGAGTGGTCTCACCACTAATTTAATTTACGCTCTCTTTCGTAAACTTGCTAATTCTGCCCCCGCTTGCGGGGGAAGTGGCGAGTGGAACGAGCCGAAGGGGGCAAAACAAGCGGTAATTTCTTACCAGTTTTTTTACAGAGAACATTTTGCCCCCTACCCCGCCTTTGGCGGTACTTCCCCCGCAAGCGGGGGCAGAATTTACTAAAAGGAACACAAAAATGGCATACAGCGATAAAGTTATTGATCACTATGAAAACCCACGTAACGTAGGTTCATTCGACAAAAAAGCCGCAGATGTTGGTACAGGTATGGTCGGTGCACCAGCTTGTGGTGACGTAATGCAACTTCAAATCAAAGTAAACGAAAGCGGTATCATCGAAGATGCCCGTTTCAAAACTTACGGTTGTGGTTCAGCGATTGCTTCAAGCTCACTGATCACAGAATGGGTAAAAGGCAAGTCATTAGATGAAGCGGCTGCCATCAAAAACAGCGAAATTGCCGAAGAACTTGAACTTCCACCAGTAAAAGTTCACTGCTCAATTCTTGCGGAAGATGCAATCAAAGCAGCGATTGCAGACTACAAAGAGAAGAACGGTAAATAATTGAATGCAAGGGGTCAGTTTTTGCAGATTTTTTGCAAGATCTGACCCCTTGTAATTTATAGTCAATACTAAAAATATTGTGTCATCGCTTTTTTCTCTGCAACAGAGCCGTTTTTGCCTGAGGTTTTGCAAAATTTTTGCTATGATCTACGAAATTTTTAGTATTGATTATATTCAACAATAAGGAGAAAAAATGAGTATAACCCTAACCGAAACCGCAGCAAATCGAGTCCGCACTTTCTTAGAAAACCGTGGCAAAGGCATTGGTTTAAGGCTTGGCGTGAAAACATCGGGCTGTTCGGGGTTAGCTTATGTCCTTGAATTTGTTGATGTGTTAAATGAAGATGATCAAATGTTTGAACAGCACGGTGTGAATATCATCGTGGACGAAAAAAGTTTGGTGTACCTTGCAGGCACCGAGTTAGATTACGTCAAAGAAGGCTTAAACGAAGGCTTCAAATACAACAACCCGAACGTGAAAAACGAATGTGGTTGTGGCGAAAGTTTTAATGTGTAGGCGGTAAAATGAGCAATCCATTCGCCCTTTTTGATTTACCCGTACAGTTTCAGGTGGATTTTAACCAACTTTCACAACGTTATTTAGCGTTACAAAAATCACTACATCCAGATAATTTTTCCGCCAGTTCTGCCCAAGAGCAACGTTTAGCGGTGCAAAAATCTGCTGAAATCAACGATGCCTTGCATATTTTAAAAGACCCGATTTTGCGAGCGGAAGCCATTATTCACATTCAAACCGGCGAGCAGCAAGACATTGAGCAAAAAAGCAATCGGGATATGGCATTTTTAATGCAACAAATGGAATGGCGTGAAACTCTTGAAAACATTGAAGAAAACAAAGACGAAAGCGAGCTAGAGAGTTTCAGCCAAGAAATCAATCAACAACAGCAAACTATTTTGGCACAGCTTGAAACGGCATTGGATAATCAGCAATGGTCAGATGCCCTAGCGATTAGCGATAAATTGCGTTTTATTAAGAAATTGTTGGTTGAAGTGGAACGAGTTGAAGAGCAACTGTTTGATTTTTAATAAGAAAAGATGAAAGCATTAGAACAATTAGTTGATCAAAATCCAGCCTGGAACATCATCAAAACGTGGTTTGAGGCAGCGAATAACCATTACGAAGTCCTCGATCCTGATGTGGAAACCGCTGGCACAGAATTAGTGGGAATGCAACTATCCACCGCCACGCCTTTAGGTTCAATGATTTTTTACACAGGCGGATTGTTAATTGATCACGGTTGGTTGCGGATTTTAGGCTCTGGCAATGCCAAATTACCCCGTGGCTTTTTTGAATGGAATTTCGGCAAAACCTTTGAGCAATCTGGCGAACGCCCATTTCATTTATTGATTGCTGATGATGTTGTCGGCGGTTATTTTGCAATTAACGGCGGTGGTTTGGGCGATAAAGTGGGAATGGTGCATTATTACCACCCGAAAAAGCAGAAATGGGAAAGTTTAGGCTTAAATTATTCACAATTTCTTGGCTGGGCATTAACCGCAGACATTGCCAGTTTCTACCACGATTTACGTTGGGAAAATTGGCAAACTGAGATTGCAAACGTGGGCGGACATCAAGTCATCAATCCACAAACTAAACAATTACAACCGATTGAACGACATTACCAAAGCACTTTCGCCCCTGATGATATGGGCTATGCAGTTAATTAAATGGTCAAATTGGGATTGTGTTGCAATCGCCCTAATTTCTAAATATCAGAATATTTTATGTAGGGACGTGTTGCACACGTCCGAGGGCGTATGCAATACGCCCCTACAAACGTAATGAGAGATAACTAAACAATGGCACTACTTCAAATCGCAGAACCAGGGCAAACCGCCGCCCCACATCAACATAAATTAGCAGTGGGGATTGACCTTGGGACAACAAATTCATTGGTGGCGACGGTTCGCAGTGGTCAGGCACAGGTCTTGTTAGATGAAAAAGAGCGAGCGTTAGTGCCGTCCGTGGTGCATTACTCTGCCGAGCAAAAAATGTTTGGCGTTGAAGGCTTTGCTCACGCGAGCCGTGATCCACAAAATACCGTGATTTCAGTCAAGCGTTTGATTGGGCGTTCGTTGGCAGACGTGCAACAACGTTACCCGAATTTGCCGTATCAATTTGTGGCAAGCGAAAACGGCTTGCCGTTAATTCAAACGGCACAAGGCAACAAAAGCCCGATTGAAATTTCAGCGGATATTTTAAGCCATTTAAATCAGCTAGCGGAACAACGCTTAGCAGGCGAATTGTCGGGCGTGGTGATTACCGTGCCTGCCTATTTTGATGATGCCCAACGCCAAAGCACCAAAGATGCGGCACGTCTTGCAGGGCTGAATGTGTTGCGTTTGTTGAACGAACCGACCGCAGCGGCGATTGCGTACGGCTTGGACAGCGGACAAGAAGGCGTGATTGCGGTGTACGATTTAGGCGGCGGCACTTTTGATATTTCGATTTTACGCCTAAGTCGTGGCGTGTTTGAAGTGCTTGCAACGGGGGGCGATACCGCACTCGGTGGGGACGATTTCGATCATCTACTTGCCAACTGGATTGCGGAGCAAGCAGGCGTTCAGCTTGAAAACGCCAGCCAACAGCGTGAGCTACTGACGTTGGCAACGGAAGCCAAAATAGCCTTGTCGCAAGGGGGGGAGTACGCCTTAGAATTTGCAAAATGGTCTGGCGTGATTACCCGTGAGCAATTTAATGCCTTGATCCAACCGCTTGTCAAACGCTCGTTAATAACTTGTCGCCGAGCGTTGAAAGATGCTGGCGTAGAAGCCAGTGACGTGATTGAAGTGGTGATGGTCGGTGGCTCTACCCGTGTGCCATTGGTGCGTGAGCAAGTGGGCGAATTTTTCGGCAAAACGCCATTAACATCCATTGACCCCGACAAAGTGGTGGCGTTAGGAGCAGCGATTCAAGCGGATATTTTAGTCGGCAATAAATCTGATGCCGAAATGTTGTTGCTCGATGTCGTGCCACTCTCGTTAGGTATTGAAACAATGGGCGGTTTGGTGGAAAAAATCATTCCACGCAACACCACCATTCCTGTGGCGAAAGCCCAAGAGTTTACCACCTTCAAAGACGGACAAACGGCAATGACTGTCCACGTGGTACAAGGCGAGCGAGAGCTGGTGGACGATTGTCGTTCATTAGGCCGTTTTACCTTGCGTGGCATTCCGCCAATGGTGGCAGGGGCGGCTCATATTCGAGTGACTTACCAAGTCGATGCCGACGGTTTATTAAGCGTCACCGCAATGGAAAAATCGACCAAAGTGCAGGCATCGATTCAGATCAAGCCGTCTTACGGTTTAACGGACGAAGAAGTAACCGAAATGATCCGCTCATCAATGAGCAATGCCAAAGAAGATATGCAAGCCAGACAACTTGCCGAAGTGCGAGTCGATGCGGATCGAGTGATCGACAGCGTGATCGTGGCGTTGCAAGAGCACGGTGCAGAATTGCTCAGCGTGGAAGAATTTAAAGCCATTGAAGCCGAATTAGCCAAGTTGATTGAGTTGAAAAAAGGCGAAGATCGCCAAGCAATTCAGCAAGGGATCAAAGAGTTAGATGCAGCAACCCAAACCTTTGCTGCTAGACGAATGAATTTATCGATACAAAAAGCATTAGCGGGTAAAGCCGTTGATGAAATCATTAAATAAGAGGATTTTATGCCAAAAATTGTGTTTCTTCCGAACGAAGAATTTTGCCCAGAGGGTATGGTTGTTGAAGCAGAAACAGGGGCGAATTTGCTTGAAGTCGCCCACGAAGCAGGGGTGGAAATCCACCACGCTTGCGACTGCTCTTGTGCTTGTACCACCTGCCACGTTGTGATCCGTGAAGGGTACGACAGCTTAAACGAAAGCTCAGAGCAAGAAGAAGATATGCTCGACAAAGCTTGGGGCTTAGAGATCGACAGCCGTCTTTCTTGCCAATGTGTCGTTGGCACCGAAGATTTGGTTGTTGAAATTCCAAAATATAACTTAAACCACGCAAATGAGGCGGCACACTAATGAAATGGACTGATGTTCGAATGATTGCGGAAAATCTGTATGATGCCAATCCAGATTTAGACCCTACCACCGTTCGTTTTACCGATATGCACAAATGGATCGTTGAAATGGAAGATTTTGACGATGATCCAAATGCGTCCGATGAGCATATTTTAGAAGCGATTTTGACCATTTGGTTGGAAGAGTACGAGTAAATCGTTATTTAATGCGATGATTAAAAATTGCTAGGCTTCTATAAGGCCTAGCAATTTTTTATTGTGAATATCAAATTGGCTTATACGAATATAGCGGCTCAAAAAATTCACCCAACAAGGGGGTGAGAATCCGAGAGATTTTGAAAAATGGGCTTTAAGATAATCACTTCCTGAAAAGCACATTCAAATTACCTTCCCCGCTCCACCAGCCACTTACAAGGTGCAAAGCGTTCTCCGTACTGCTGGCGGTGTTTGTTGAGCTGTTGGACGATTTCAGGCACGCCGATTTTGTCGATGTAGGCGTAAATGCCACCACGGAAATCAGGGAAATCAAAGCCCAGCACCGATGCCACGTTGCCTTCGTCTGTGGATTGAATCACGCCATCTTGCAAGCACCAACAGGCTTCGTTGATCATTCGTAGAATGCAACGGCGGACGATCTGTTCGGCTTCCAAATCGTTTCGCATAATGGTTTCCATCACGTGATAAATGCTTTTATCTTCTTGGGTGCGGTTGCCTTGCGAATCGTACAAATAAAAGCCCCGCTTGTTTTTTCTGCCTTTGCGTTCGTTGGCAATCAACAGTTGTACGCTGTCGGGCAGTTTGAACCGCTCGCCGAGCTCTTTCACCATTGCCGCATTCGATTTCACGATCACATCTAAACCGATCTCATCGATCATCGCCAACGCCCCCTGTTTAAAGCCGAACTCTTGCAAAGAACGATCGATAAACTCAATGCCTTCGCCTTCGACCAAACATTGAATGGCTTCTAGCAAAAATGGCGTGAGAATGCGGTTAATGAAAAAGCCTTCTTTGTCTGCCACCAACAACGGCACTTTGCCTTGCTGAATAGCGAAATGAATGGCGGTGGAAATGGTGCGTTCGCTAGTTTTTTCGTGGGGAATAATTTCCACCATTTTGCGTTTGGTCACAGGGCTGAAATAGTGCAAGCCGATCACATTTTCAGGGCGTTGTGCCACTTTGGCAATCTCTCGAATCGAGAAAGTGGACGTATTGGTGGCAAAAATAGTGTCAGGGCGGTAATAATTTTCGCTCTCTTGCACCATTTGTTGTTTGAGTGCCAAATTTTCATACACCGCTTCGATCACAAAATCGGTGGTTTTCGCCGCCACTAGCCGATCGCCGCCTGTAATCAAATTCATTCGTTGGATCATTTCGCCGTGAGAAAGACGTTTTTTCTGCACCGCCTTTTGCATTAAGCCGTAGCAGGTTTTCAGGGCTTTTTGAATTTCGGCAGGGTGAATGTCCTTAATTCGCACAGGAATTTGGGCGTTGTTCGCCGTCAAATAGGCGATGCCCGCCCCCATAAAGCCACTGCCCAGCACGCTCACTTGTGCCACATCTTTCACGTTGCCACGATGTTGGTAGCTGGCTTTCATTTCCCGTTCGGTCTGTTTTAAATCGATCAACACTTGGGCTTGCTCGGTTTGCAACAGTTCGGCGAAGGCTTGCTGTTCTAGTTGTAGCCCTGCTTTGAAATGCGGCTCTTTAAGCAGATTCAGCATTTTTGCTACCGCAGGATAGTTGCCAAACGCCTTGTGCCAAATGCGGTTTTCGATGTAGTCCAAATAACGGTTACGGATAAACGGCGTGCCTTCAATCGCTTTTCGCCAACGCACTCGGCGTGCAAGGGGGCATTTATGATCGATTTTCTGCACAACATTATTCAGCAACAGTTGGTAGGCGGTTTCAAACAGGTTGCTGGCAGGAATCAGCCGATCCACCAGTCCCAATCGCAAGGCTTTTTCCGCCCCGATTTTCTGCCCAGAGAGCAGCAGCGGAATGGCGTTCGACAAGCCAATCAGCCGTGGCAAACGTTGCGTACCGCCAGCAAACGGCAACACGCCCGAACGAATTTGCGGCATCGCAAATTGGGTGTGGCTCTCTTCGCTGGCGATACGGTAATCACAGGCTAACGCCAGTTCCAAACCAATGCTAAAACAATCGCCGTCAATCACCGCTACCACAGGCATTTTGAGCGTATTGATCTCACGCATTACCGCTTGGGCATCTTGGCTCAAGGCGTTGAGCTGGCTCTCGGTTTTCTGCTTGAGTGTTTTGAGCGGAAAGCCTTTGATAAAGCATTTCGGTTTGTTTGAGACAATCAACACACCACGGGCTTGCTGGTAGATAATCGCCCCGAGCACATCACGCAGATCCGACACAAAATGCTCGCCAAGCCAATTCACAGGGCTATTCGGCACATCAATGCGAACAATCGCAATGCGGTTGTCGTCAATTTCCACCGAGAAGGGGGATTGTTCGGTTGTTTCTTGCATATTTTATTCTTTCCAAAATTTAATACATTCTGCCCCCGCTTGCGGGGGAAGTGATTGAGTAAGTAGGATGGGCTTCAGCCCATCAAAATAATAGATCGTAATGGTGGGCTAAAGCCCACCCTACAAAAGCTCTCCCACAAGCAGGACAGAATTATTTTATTCGTTACTCACTCTCCAACACCATCGCTGCCCCTAAGCCGCCAAGTCCGCTGGAAGCCACAAGCGACATTCCGCCGCCTTTGCGTTTCAACGCATTCAGCGATTGAACCAAAATCCGCAGGCTGGTGGCGGCTCGTGGGTTGCCGAAGGCGATCGAACCGCCTAAATGGTTGAGTTTGTGATAATCAATCTGCCCGATACAAGCGGTACGATTGAGTTGATTTTTTGCAAATTCTGCCGATTCAAACAGACGCATATTGACTAACATTTGGCTGGCGGAGGTTTCGTGAATATCAATAAAATCAATATCTTGCAAGCGGACATTAGCTCGCTCTAACGTCAAATGGCTGGCAACGGTCGCCCCCATAAACATATTTTGCCAAATGTCGTTACCCGTGATCGCATAACTGCGAATATAGCCCAACGGCGTTAAACCGAGATCTTTGGCTCGTTGCTCTCGCATTAACAGCACTGCGGCTGCACCGTCCGCAGGTTTCGGCATATTCGCTTCGGTGACAGTGGCGTAATCTTTGGCGACAATCGTCGGCTGTTTTTCGTAGTAACTGGCACGGGTGGCGGCTGGCGTTAAGCTATCGGAGACCACAAATTCGCTGTACGGGCGGGGGAAAGACGGCATCACTTCCTCTTTGAGCAAGCCCAATTTCCACGCATCAAAGGCTTTTTGATTGGAATGGCGAGCAAATTCATCTTGCTCGGCACGGCTGATATGATATTGCTGTGCCATCTGCTCGGAAATTTCCGCCACCGAAAGTTGGGTCATATAATCTTTCAGATTCACACCGTGAGGCTTGAGATCTCGCCACGAAAATTGGCGGAAACGCTCGAATTTTTCATCTAAAGTAGGGGCTTTTAAAATGGCTTTGAGCTTGTAGATTACACGTGGACTAATGCTAAACGGGGCGTTGGAAATGGAATCGGTGCCGCCTGCAATCCCTGCAGAAATCGACCCGCTCACGATACTGCCTGCCACATTGACCAACGCCTGTAACCCAGACAGGCAAGAACTGCTCAACGTATAGGCTTGCAGATAGGGCATATTCAGGGCAAGGGCGATTTCACGGGCAGGGTTGGGAATGTCAGGTTGCTGAATCACTTGCCCAAACACCAACTGCTGAATTTGCTGACGTTCCAACGCCAAACGGCTTAACAACTCGTTGGTAACCATTGTGCCAAGATCGGTGGCATAGGACGACTTAAAACCTAAATCCCGTTGCACAAAGGGCGTGCGAAGCCCTGCCACTATTGCCACTCGCTCCCCTTGCGGATTAAGAAGATGCTGTCTTGCCATAATATTCCTATCATCAAGTACAAATGGGGCGAATTCTAACACGCAAGGGGGCAGATCTTAGGCATTTTTTGCAAAAAAAGGAAAAGAGATGTCTTGAGTGATAGGAATTCACAAATTATTTTATCATTAGTAAAAACGCAGGCTAACTTACCCCCTTGTCTTCGTTTATGTTAGAATGACACCGTTTTTTCTAACCTAAAAATCCTATGCCAATAATCAATCAATCGGCACTTGTGCCGTATAGTGCTGAGCAGATGTATCAACTGGTCAATAATTATGAACAGTATCCGCAGTTTTTGTCGGGCTGTGTCGGGGCGAAAACCCTGAGCCTTGGCGACAATGAGCTGAATGCGGAGCTGGTGATTCAAAAATTGGGCATCAGCCAGCGTTTTAGCACTCATAACACGATGATTCCCAACGAAAAAATCACGATGGAGCTGTTGAATGGGCCTTTTCGTTATTTGAAAGGTGCGTGGACGTTTCAGCCGTTTGATGAGCAGAGTTGCAAAATTGCGTTGCAGTTAGACTTTGAGTTTTCTAA
This sequence comes from Pasteurellaceae bacterium, assembly GCA_030528525.1. Lineage (GTDB taxonomy): Bacteria > Pseudomonadota > Gammaproteobacteria > Enterobacterales > Pasteurellaceae > JAUMYT01. The sequence continues at coordinate 27,102 of JAUMYT010000019.1, read as the reverse complement.
TGCAATGGTGGCGATGGTCTTTGGCAAGATTTTCAATGAGCTGACGCTGAAAATGGTCAATGCGTTCAAGCAACGAGCGAAGGAGATTTACGGTGTCTGAAGCAGAAAAAATCGTGGTGGAAGTGGCGTATGCCTACCCCGAAAAGTATTTTTTGAAGAAGGTTTATTTGGATTCGCCAATGACGATTCAGAATGTGATTTTGCAATCGGGAGTGCTGGAAAAATATACGGAAATCGATCTGCGAGAGAACAAGATCGGCATTTTCAGCCGCCCTGCAAAATTGACCGATTTGGTGGAACACGGTGATCGGATTGAGATCTACCGTCCACTGATTGCCGATCCAAAAGAAATTCGCCGCAAGCGAGCGGAAGAACAGCAGAAGAAATAGACTTATATTGTCTATGTCCTAGATTTATAATAAGCGAGCAGATTTTCTGCTCGTTGTATTTTTAACGTAATTTGATAGAATTTCGCCCTTATTTTTTGAAAGGACATTTAATGAGTATTCTCTCCCCTGAAGCCGAAAGTGTGCGTCAAGCACTGCTTGCTAAAGGCATTGAAACCCCAACGGTTGAACATACAAAAGATAAAGACAGCCGCCGAGCCGAAATTCAACAACATATGCGTTCGGTGTTGGAGTTGCTCGGTTTAGATTTGCGTGACGACAGCCTTGAAGAAACGCCACATCGCCTAGCCAAAATGTATGTCGATGAGCTGTTTAGTGGCTTGGATTATCAAACCTTCCCGAAAATTACCAAAATCAAGAATCGGATGAAAGTGAGCGAAATGGTGTTGGTGGACGACATCACGCTCACCAGCACCTGCGAACACCATTTTGTCACCATTGATGGCAAGGTCGCCGTGGCGTATTACCCGAAAGATTGGGTGATTGGACTGTCGAAAATCAACCGTGTAGTGCAATTTTTCGCCCAACGTCCGCAAGTGCAAGAGCGTTTTACTGAGCAGATTTTAACCGCTTTCCAAACCATTTTAGAAACGGAAGATGTGGCGGTGTATGTGAAAGCCACCCACTTCTGCGTCAAATGCCGTGGCGTGAAAGACACCAACAGCCAAACTATCACCTCAGCCTTTGGTGGCGTGTTCTTGCAAGACCGTGAAACTCGCAAAGAGTTTTTGGGATTGTTGAATAAATAAAGTTCTATTCTGCCCCCGCTTGCGGGGGAAGTGGTTGAGCAAAGCGAAACCGAAGGGGGCAATTTTGCAAAAAATGGTATAGATTCAGCACCCGTTGTCGCCCCCTACCCCCTGCTTCGCAGGGTACTTCCCCCGCAAGCGGGGGCAGAATTACCTAGATTTAGGAAAAATCTGCAAAATGAAAATCGCCCTAGGCATTGAATACGACGGCAACCGATATTTTGGGTGGCAACGCCAACAGAATGTCGATTCCGTGCAACAGAAATTAGAAGAAGCCTTGTCGAAAATCGCCAATTCGCCGATTGAAGTGTTTTGTGCAGGTCGCACAGATGCAGGCGTGCACGGCACAGGGCAAGTGGTGCATTTTGAAACCGAAGTCAAACGCCCGTTGCAAAGTTGGTGCTTCGGCACGAATGCCAATTTACCGCCTGATATTGCGGTGAAATGGGCAGTAGACGTGCCAGACGATTTTCACGCCCGATTTAGTGCCACCGCTCGCCGTTATCGCTACATTATCTATAACCACAAACTTCGCCCTGCGATTTTGCCCTTTGGTGTGTCCCATTATTATCATTCGCTCGATGCCGAAAAAATGCACCAAGCGGGGCAGTTTTTGCTAGGCGAAAATGATTTCAGCTCATTTCGGGCAGCACAATGCCAATCGCATACGCCGTGGCGAAATGTGCATCATCTAAATGTTACACGCCAAGGGGATTATATTGTGGTGGATATTCAAGCGAATGCCTTTGTTCATCATATGGTGAGAAATATTGTTGGCAGTCTAATTGAAGTGGGGCAGGGCAAGCAGCCTGTGGAGTGGATTTCGTGGCTTCTCGCTCAAAAAGACAGAACCCAAGCCGCTCCAACTGCCAAGGCGGAAGGGCTGTATTTGGTGGATGTGAGCTATCCTGCCCATTTTAATTTACCGAAAGGTAAGTTGGGCCCGTTGTTCTTAGCCTAAGTTAAAGCGTAATTCTTGGTTACTGTTCGAAGCGATCAAAGGTCAGCTCGTAATTATCGCCATCTCGGTTATAAGCAATATAGCGAGGGAAACGCTCTCCTGCCCATTTTTTCACCGTAATGTATTTATCACCTGTTTTAAATTGGTAAGTGATTTCACGAACTTCTTGTTGATGGATTTTGAGCTGCTTTATGCTTTGAGTTAAATGCACATCGTGTGCAGGATACAACTTCTTGCCGTTGGTTGTTTGGAAGTCTTTGGGTAGTTTGTCGTAATAGCTTAATTGAAAGGCTAAACTGAACAGATCGAAAGTCGGCAAGGTAAGTAGCTCCGTTTTTAATGTTTCTTTGGCTTTGCCGTATTGAATGCGTTGATTGTCAAGTTCAGCCACGGCATAGGTTTTTTTATTGCGATAGTCTCGGTAGCTAAGTAAATGAAATTGCTGATCTTTTTCAATACCTTTAGCTCGAAACAGGATATTATAAAGTGGCACATTGATTCTCGCTTCAATAGCGTATTGTGTTCCATCATTTTTAAAATTTACATAGGCAGGCATCAAATAATTGGTGCGATATTTCAGTTTAAATTCTTCTGCGATAGCATTGTAAGGAATACTCAGACAGCATAGTAGGGTAAGAACCCAATTTGAGAAGTGTTTCATTATTTTTCCTCTAGTGTAGTCTGTTCAAATAAACGCAAAATAGCACTGTTATTTCGTAATTGTTCAGCTTCTTCGACTTTCATTCTTGTTAAATGAGGGGAGAAAAAACGAATAAAATCATACATATAATTACGTAAGAATGTACCTCGTTTGAAAGCAATTTGCGTCATACTGGGTTGAAAAAGATGGCTGGCATCAATTTTAACGAGGTCGTGATCTTGTGGGGTATAGGCCATTGAGGCCATGATTCCCACGCCTAGCCCAAGACGTACATAGGTTTTGATGACATCAGCATCAGTAGCCGTAAATACGATATTCGGTAATTTTCCAACCTTATTAAAGGCATGATCTAAATCAGAACGTCCAGTAAAGCCAAAAGTATAGGTAATCAAATCATATTTACTGAGCTCTTCGACCGTCAATTTCTGATTTTGTTGCACAAATGCCACTAGCGGGTGATTTGGTGGCGTGATGACAGAGCGATTCCAAAAATAGCAGGGCAATAGAATGGCATTTTCAAACAGGTATTGTGCTTCCGTGGTGATGGCGAAATCGACTTCGCCAGCTAATAATGCATCATAAATTTGATTGGGTGAACCTTGATGCAGATGCAAGCTCACATCGGGATACTTTGCTTTAAATTTTTCAATCACAGTCGGCAACATATAGCGTGCTTGGGTGTTAGTGGTCGCTATACGCAGCACCCCTTTGTTGGGACTGGTCTGTTCTTCAGCAATCGCTTTAATACTTTTTGCTTTCACCAATAATTCACGAGCAGTAGATACGATTTTCTCCCCAGTAGGTGTTAATCCCTTGATGTGCTTACCATTTCGCTCAAAAATATTTACGCCGAGTTCACTTTCTAGTAAGCGGACTTGTTTACTGATACCTGGTTGTGAGGTATAAAGGCTGTTCGCAGCTTCAGTAATATTAAGATTTTGATCGACGATCTCAACGAGATAACGTAATTGTTGCAATTTCATAATTTCTCTTTCATGTCATTCTGATTTAGTAAAATGCCTACTTTTCTCACCCCCTTGCAATGGCGATGAGTTCCAAAATAGATTGAATTTCATAGGTCGGTCGGATATTGCTAGTATTGGGATGGCGGTGAGGATTAAACCAGCAGGTATCAATACCGACTTGATTACCGCCTAGTACATCAGAGGCCAGCGTATCTCCCACCATAAGGATGCGTTTTTTATCTAATTCACCACATTTTTCCATTTCCTGAAATGCGGCATTGAAAATCATGGGATCGGGCTTTGCAGCACCGATTTTTTCAGAGACAGTTAAAAACTCAAAGTACGGTTCGGTTTGAGTATGCACTAAACGTTTGTGCTGTAATGCATTAAACCCATTAGTGATAATTGCCATTCTAACCTTGCCATGTAATGCCTTAAGCATTTCAATGACATTGTCTAAAGGTAAACTGAGTGTAGCCATTTCTTGCATCAATTCAAGGTTTAATGCTAATGGATCCTGCCCTGTTTGATGGGCTAATTTTTCAAATCGAATGCGTTGTAAATCTTCGGCTTGAATTTCTTTGTTTTGATAGGCGACCCAAAGCGGTTTATTCACCGCTTGAAATGCCTCATAATCGGTTGGACTAAAGTGAATGCCATAGCGTTTTAGCATGGTATGTAAACCAAGGTAAGAGTTGAATGAAAAGAGTGTTTCATCTGCGTCAAATAAAATCCATTGATATTTCATTTTTTTCTGAGGTAAAGCATTAACGGGAGAACGATTTATATAACATTTCCAACCTTAACGAAAGAGGAAATCCAAACTATTATACCAAGCGTTTTTCTCAATAACGTAAATAACAAGGGGGAGAGAACGTGAGACTTTTTGTAAAAAGCAAACGCAAAGCAATGTATATTATGCTTTGCGTAAAATATTATTTGATTTCTTCAGTGATCCACGCCACAAAATGTTGCACTTTTTCGATATTTTCCATTTGTGGTGGATAAACGACATAGAACGACTTTTCATCGTTCAGCCCCGTGGGGAAAGGCTCAACTAAATTGCCTTCATCAATCTCTTGTTGTGCTACAATTTTATTCGCTACCGCCACGCCTTGTTGATGCATTGCCGCTTGTAATGCCATAAAAGTATGGCTGAACATTGTGCCGATCTCGTCCACATCAATTTGCGGTGTTAAGCCGAAATTTTCTACCACTCGTTTCCATTTATTGCGACTAAAGACGTGCAATAAGGTTTTACCAATCAAATCTTCTGGTTGAGCGAGCGGATTTTTTTCTAAAAATTTAGGGGACGCTAAAATCACCAAGGGCGATTCAGTCAAACGTACTGACTGTACATTCTGCCAATTGCCCGAACCATAATAAATCGCCACATCAATCTCTTTGCCAAGCAACCCTTCATCTTGATCCACGCCTTTAATTCGCACCTCAATCTCAGGAAATTTTTGGTGGAAATCATTCAAACGTGGCACTAACCAATGCATTCCAAAAGTTTGCGGCACACTGATAGTCAAAATTTCTCGACGATTCTTTAACCGAATACGTTCCGTTGCAATAGCAATTTGTTCAAGCAATGGACGAATGTCTTCAAAATATTGTTGCCCTAATTCCGTCAATTCTAATAAGCGATTACGACGATGAAAAAGTTGAACAGATAAAAAGTCTTCCAATAATTTTATTTGATGGCTAACGGCAGCCTGAGTCACAAATAACTCTTCTGCCGCTTTGGTAAAATTTAAGTGGCGAGCAGCCGATTCAAAGGCTTTTAAGGCATTCAGTGGGGGGAGTTTTTTATTATTCATAGTGATATGCTTTAATTGTGATTGCCCAACAGCAAACATTATTTTTTTTTATAAATAAAATAAAAAAATCTCGCTTGTTGAACTGGTCAAACTTCTCTAAAATTCGCACCGTACTTAGATGGATAGTGATAGCAAATAATGTTTACATTATTTGCTATTTTGAATTTTAAGTATGATGTTGTGTTTGCATATTGGTCTAGGTAACTAGACTAGAGTAATGTCCTGCATTACTCGTTTCACTTCCTGTATATTTTTAACCGATTTGGTTTAACACCGCCCACTTTGGGCGGTTTTTTTATGCAAAATTTTTGCCATTTTAGCAGAATGTGCGAGCATCGCCAGTCTTTCACACAGAAAACCCCATTTTTTCCGTGCTTTTGCTGAATTCTTCACACTTTTTACTTTTCAAGTCGCCTGAGAATAGTGTAAATTTCGATTCATTATTTATTAAAAAGGAACACAACAATGGCAAAAGATTTAGACTGGCAGAACCTCGGGTTCTCTTATATCAAAACCGATTTTCGTTTCATTGCTCGCTGGAAAGACGGCAAATGGGACGAAGGCGAACTGACCACCGATAACACGCTCCATATTCACGAAGGTTCTACCGCCTTGCACTACGGACAACAATGCTTTGAAGGCTTAAAAGCCTACCGTTGCAAAGACGGCTCAGTCAATTTATTCCGCCCAGACCAAAATGCCGCTCGCTTGCAACGCAGTTGTAGCCGTTTACTGATGCCTGAAGTCCCTACGGAACTGTTTATTCGTGCCTGTAAAGAAGTGGTTAAAGCCAACGATGAATGGCTCGCCCCTTACGGCACAGGGGCTACGCTCTATTTGCGTCCGTTTGTGATTGGTGTGGGCGAAAATATCGGTGTTCGCCCTGCTCCTGAGTTTATTTTCAGCGTATTCTGTTGCCCAGTAGGTGCTTATTTCAAAGGAGGACTGGCTCCGTCTAATTTCTTGGTGTCTGAATATGATCGTGCAGCACCCGCAGGCACAGGAGCTGCCAAAGTCGGCGGTAACTATGCGGCAAGTCTTTACCCTGGTAAATTAGCCAAAGAGAAAAACTTCGCTGACTGTATCTATCTCGACCCGAAAACCCACACCAAAATCGAAGAAGTCGGCTCGGCAAACTTCTTTGGGATTACCAAAGACAACAAATTCATCACGCCCGATTCGCCGTCTATTTTGCCAAGTATTACCAAATACTCCCTGCTCCATTTAGCCAAAACTCGCTTAGGCTTGGAAGCGATTGAAAGCGATGTGTATGTGGATAAGCTCGATCAATTTGTCGAAGCGGGGGCTTGTGGCACAGCTGCCGTGATTACGCCAATCGGTGGGATTCAATATGGCGACAATTTCCACGTTTTCTATTCGGAAACGGAAGTCGGTCCTGTGACCAAACGCTTATATGATGAGTTGGTTGGCATTCAGTTTGGCGATATTGAAGCCCCTGAAGGCTGGATTGTGAAAGTCGCTTAATCCGATTATAACATTTGCAATGCTGTTTGTCGGGAAGTCAAACCATTAATCCTCTGTCAAAGGCTGGTTGAACCTTTATTTATAGAATTTTTTACGCATTTGTGGTCTAATACGCACAATTTTCTCAACACAAAATAAGGTGTCACCAATGAGCTGGATTGAAAAAATTTTAGGTAAAACATCATCGTCAAGCGGCACGAAATCAAAAATTCCAGAAGGAGTTTGGACAAAATGTACCAGCTGTGAACAGGTGTTATACAGCGAAGAACTCAAGCGCAATATGCACGTTTGCCCGAAGTGCGATCATCATATGCGAATTGATGCCCGCACACGCTTGCTGGAGTTGCTCGACCAAGACTCTGCTGAAGAATTAGCCGCAGAGCTAGAGCCACAAGATGTGCTGAAGTTTAAAGATCTGAAAAAATATAAAGATCGTTTAACTGCGGCTCAAAAACAGACGGGCGAGAAAGACTCGTTTATCGTGATGTACGGCAAATTGTACGATATGCCTGTGGTGGTTGCCTCATTCAACTTTGAATTTATGGGCGGTTCAATGGGTTCTGTGGTCGGGGCGAAATTTGTGAAAGCGGCAGAGCGTGCTTTAGCAGAAAAAATCCCATTCATTTGCTTCTCGGCATCGGGCGGAGCGCGTATGCAAGAAGCCTTGTTCTCGCTAATGCAAATGGCAAAAACCAGTGCGATTTTAGCCAAAATGAAAGAGCAGGGCGTGCCGTTTATTTCGGTGCTGACCGATCCAACTTTAGGCGGTGTATCAGCCAGTTTGGCGATGTTAGGCGACATCAATATCGCTGAACCGAAAGCGTTGATCGGCTTTGCAGGCCCGCGTGTGATTGAGCAAACGGTGCGTGAGAAATTGCCAGAAGGCTTCCAACGCAGTGAATTTTTGCTCGAGAAAGGGGCGATTGATATGATCGTACATCGCAAAGAGATGCGTGATACCCTTTCTCGTTTGGTGGCGAAATTAACGCATCAACCAACGCCATTTAAAACAGGCGAGTTGATTGCCGAAGAAGTAGCAGAGACTGTAGAACAACCAACAGAAGAAAAAGCAGAATAATGACGGACTTAGTTTCCCCAAAAGCCACGGATTCTTTGGAAACGTGGCTTTCCTATTTAGAAAAAAGCCACTTCAAGCCGATTGATATGGGCTTGGATCGTATTCGTGCGGTGGCAGAAAAACTGGATTTGCTCAAGCCTGCCCCTTATGTGATTACCGTGGCAGGCACCAACGGCAAAGGCTCAACCTGTAAACTGCTTGAAACCGCATTGCTGAAAAGTGGGCTGACTGTGGGCGTGTATTCGTCTCCACATTTAATTCGCTACAATGAACGTGTGCGAATTGGCGGCGAGCCTGTGGCAGATAGCGATTTTATCCAAACCTTTGATTTTATTGAGCAAAACAAATCACAATCGCTGACTTATTTTGAATTCGGCACATTGGCGGCGTTAGATTTATTCAAACGAGCCAGCGTGGATGTAGCGATTTTGGAAGTTGGGCTTGGCGGTCGGCTAGATGCGACCAATATTGTCGATGCCGATTGTGCAGTGATTACATCCATTGACATCGACCACGTTGAATTTTTGGGCGATAACCGAGAAGTGATCGGGCGAGAGAAAGCGGGCATTTTCCGCTCTCAAATTCCGGTGATTATCGGTGAGCCAGATTGTCCGCAGAGCATTTTAGCGTATGCAAAAGAGTTGCAATGTCAGATTTTTCGGCGAAATGTGGATTGGCAATTTTCGCTTTCGAAAGATGGTTTTCAGTGGCAATCAGCAAATCGCCAGTTGACTTTGCCACCGCCGAAGATTCCTGTGCCAAATGTGGCAACGGCGGTAGCGACATTGCTTGCCTTGCCGTTTGTCATCAGCGAAAAAGCGATTGTGGATGCCGTAGCCGAAACCGAAATGGTAGGGCGTTTTCAGCGTTTAGTGCCAAGTGATTTGCAAAAACTTGAATTTTCTTCCCCCCTTGCACAAGTGATTGTGGATGTTGGACACAACCCCCACGCCGCCCGTTATTTAGCTGAACGTTTGGCAGAAATCAAACAGCCAAATCAGAAAATCTATGCGGTGTTTAGTGCCTTGGTGGATAAGGATCTCTCCGGCATTGTCGAGCCGTTAGATAAATTGATTGATGTGTGGTGCTGTGCAGGCCTGGATTGTTTCCGTGGACAACCTGCCGAGCAAGTTCAGCAAAAATTGCTTGCTGTGCTGCCACAGGCAAAAACCTTTGCTGAGCCTAATGTAAAACAAGCAAGTGAACGGGCGTTTTCACTGGCGAACGACAAGGGTATTGTGTTGGTGTTCGGCTCTTTCCATACGGTGGCGGATTTTATACGACTTTTTACTAATGAGGTTCGTGAGGACATACGTACACAAGGGGCGTAAACTTTGTTACAATTCGCACATTTTTATTACTTGTTGGCGGAATGCAGATGAAAAGAAAATTAGGCTTTAGATTGTTGCTTTGTTTGCTTTTTTGCAATGTCTGGCTAGGCAACATCGCTTTTGCAGAGGAAAAGCTCTCACCTTTAGCCTATTTGAATGCGATGACTAATGCACACCGCACTTTAAACTATGAACAACTCTACATTTTGCAACAAGGGGAAATCGCCATATCATTGCGTTATCGCCACGCTTATGTCAATGGAAAGGAGTATGCGCAATTATTGCGATTGGATAACGCTCGAGAGGAAATTATTCTTCGTGATAATAGAGTAAGTTACTTTGGCGAATTTCAGCCCTTTAGTTTGCAGGCAAACCAAATATTAGATGACTTACCCTCTGTACTTTATACCGATTTTGAACAGCTTACTGGCTATGTGTTTATTGATGCGGGACGAACTCGAGTCGCCGATCGTCTTGCTCGTGTCATTCGTGTTATACCTCGTGATGAGTTCCGCTATCAATATGAATTATGGATTGATGAAGAGAACCACTTACTGTTAAGAAGTGATTTGCTTGATCGAGAACGTCAAATATTAGAACAGTTTAAAGTCATCCAATCCGTTGTAGAAAGTGAATTGTCCCATATTGTTGAGCCGATTGATGCCTTGATTTTGCCAGCATTGATTTCGTCACCACAAAAGCCACAGCCCGTATTGCATTGGAGACTTGGTTGGGTTCCCGATGGATTTAACTTAGTCGCACTGAGCGAGCAGCATTTGTCAGAAATGTGGTTAGATGAGAAAGAGCCGATAGAAAGCCAATTTTATCGTGATGGATTATTTTCTTTCACGATTTATTTGGTGCGAAATAAAGATTTAATATTTGATGAACAGTTTTTACGTCAAGGGAAAACCAGTATTTACAGCCAGACGATAGGTGATAATGATGTCGTCATTATTGGTGATATTCCGCTAGTCTCTGCACGTCATATTGTCCATGAGATTCAATTTTCTCAAAAAGTGGGCGGTTCTCCCCCCCTTGCAGAAGGGCAATCGAAATGATGTTAGAGCAAGCAACCGTGCTGGCGTATCAAAACGGCGTGGCATTGGTACAATGTGAAGCCAAACAAGGCTGTGGCAGTTGTGCTGCGAAAGGCTGTGGCACGAAGGCGTTGTCAGCCTTGGCAGGCGAAAAAGTCGCACCGCAGTTTGAATTAGCGGTGAATGAACCTTTGAGCATTGGCGATCGTATCGAACTTGGCTTAGCAGAACGCAGTTTATTATGGGGCGTGCTGTGGTTGTATGGCATTCCGCTGTTGGTACTGATTGGTAGTGCTTTGCTGTTTTCAGCGTGGTTTGAAAATGAATTGCGGGTTGCAGGGGCAATGCTTATCAGCACCTTGGCAACCTTTACCCTGATTAAAAAAATACTCTCGCACTCGCCATCGGCAAATTACACGCCGATTTTTGTGCGGAAACTCTAAAGGAGCAGAGAATGGAAAAAATTTGGTTCGAGAATTACCCGAAAGATGCCGCACGGGAGATCAACCCTGATACATATCAATCCTTAGTGGAAATGTTTGAAAAAGCCGTGCGGAATTATTCCGACCAACCTGCGTATATCAATATGGGACAGGTGCTAACATTCCGTAAATTGGAAGAACGTAGCCGTGCTTTTGCGGCGTATTTGCAGAATGAATTACGCTTGGAAAAAGGTGACCGCATTGCGTTGATGATGCCGAATTTATTGCAATATCCGATTGCGTTATTTGGGGCGTTGCGTGCAGGTTTAGTGGTGGTCAATGTTAATCCTCTTTACACGCCTCGGGAATTGGAACACCAGCTCAACGACAGCGGGGCAAAAGCGATTGTGGTGGTGTCGAACTTTGCGGCGACGCTGGAAAAAGTGGTGTTCAATACGCAAATTAAACACGTTATTTTGACCCGTATGGGCGATCAGCTCTCGTTCGGCAAGCGGACGTTAGTCAATTTCGTGGTGAAATACATCAAAAAATTGGTGCCAAAATATAAGTTGCCACACGCCGTGAGTTTCCGTGAAGCCTTGAGTATCGGCAAACAGCGTCAATATGTCCGTCCAATTATTCAAAAAGACGATTTGGCGTTCTTGCAGTACACAGGCGGTACCACTGGCGTGGCAAAAGGGGCAATGTTGAGCCATTACAATGTGGTCGCCAATTTAATGCAAGCCAAATGGGTAGCGTATCCGTTAATTAAAGACGGCAATGAACGCATTGCCGTGGTGGCGTTACCGCTCTATCACATTTTTGCGTTAACCGTAAACTGCTTACTCTTTGTGGAAATGGGCGTAACAGGTTTGCTGATCACCAATCCACGAGATATTCCAGGTTTTGTGAAAGAGCTGAAAAAATATCAAGTGATGGCGATTACGGGGGTTAACACCTTATTTAATGCGTTGTTGAACAATTCCCAATTCAAAGAAGTGGATTTCTCTCGCTTGCGTTTGTCGGTGGGCGGTGGAGCAGCAATTCAACGAGCGGTGGCAGAACGTTGGCACAAAACCACGGGCAATCACATCATTGAAGGCTACGGTATGACCGAATGTTCGCCATTGATTGCCGCAACCCGTAATGATTCGACTGAATATTCAGGCTCAATCGGCGTGCCAGTGCCGAATACGGATATTCGGATTGTGGACGATGAAGGCAATGATGTGGCAATCGGCGAGCGTGGCGAATTGTGGGTAAAAGGCCCGCAAGTGATGCAAGGCTACTGGCAACGCCCAGAAGCCACGGCAGAAGTGATGCACGACGGCTTTATGGCAACGGGCGATATTGTGGAAATGGGGCAAGATCTCAATTTACGCATTGTCGATCGCAAAAAAGATATGATTATTGTGTCTGGCTTTAATGTTTATCCGAATGAGATCGAAGAAGTGGTGTCGGGCAACCCGAAAGTGAATGAAGTGGTTGCGGTCGGTATCCCAAGTGAGATTTCAGGCGAGTCGATCAAAATTTATGTGACGAAAAAAGATGAAAGCCTGACCCGTGAAGAGTTGCGTAATTTCTGCCGTCAGCACTTAACGGGCTACAAAATTCCACGTGATATTGAATTCCGTGATGAATTGCCAAAAAGTAATGTCGGCAAAATTCTTCGCCGTGTGTTGCGTGATGAGGAGTTGGAACGAGTGAAAGCACATACAACATTTTAAGTAAAGCGGGCAGTTTGCCCGCTTTTGTGTTCATGGCTTCCAACGTATTGAGGTGCTATTTACTTGCCATGTTATGGTTTGTTGGCAATCAGCACTGCACGTGTCGGTGCGGGATAGCCTTCAATCGTTTTGCTGTGATCCGTTGGATCTAAAAAATCAATCAGCGATTCATTTTCCAGCCAATCGGTTTTACGTTGTTCTTCCAAGGTGATCATGGCTTCGTCCACACACCGCACATTTACAAAGCCCACTTTCTCCAGCCAGTTAATTAATGCCGCCACTGACGGAATAAAATAGACGTTTTTCATTTTGGCGTAGCGATCGGCAGGCACAAGCACATCATTCACATCACCATCAATCACCAACGTTTCTAACACCAATTCGCCGCCTTTCACCAACTGATTTTTCAGTTGTGAAAGATGATCAAGTGGCGATTTGCGATGATACAGCACGCCCATTGAAAATACCGTATCAAAAGCGTGCAATGGTTGCATTTGCTCAATGCCTAGTGGAATGAGATTGGCACGGCGATCGTTATTCAGCAATTTCCGCACGGCCTCAAATTGGCATAAAAACAGCTCGGTTGGGTCAATCCCAACTACCATTTTTGCTCCTTCGCCGACCATTCGCCACATATGATAGCCACTGCCACAGCCGACATCTAAAATCGTGCGATTTTTCAGTGATGAAAGGTGTGGCAGAACGCGATCCCATTTGAAATCCGATCGCCATTCGCAATCAATATGCACACCATATAGGTGATAAGGTCCTTTTCGCCATGGCATTAACTGTTTGAGATGATGCATTAAACGCTGGGTTTCACCTGCAGAAAGGGGCTCAGCAAGGGTAGCCTCTACTTTGTCGGCTAACTGAATTTGAGCAGGGTAGTGTGGCAAGAAATCGACTACTTTTGCCCATTTGGCGTAGTCACCGTGGGCATTTTTTTCCCACTGTTTGAGCTGTAAAGGGAGTGTTTCGAGCCATGAGGAGAGGTTGCTGGTGGCAATTTGTTGATAGAAAGGACGGAAATCGATCATAAGTTATTGGTTGTGTGATACAAGAGTGTTGATTCTAGCGGAATTTTGCCTATTCAGCAAAAGACAAAAAGCTGTTTTTCTTCACAAAATGTTTTATATTACCTCCTTTATCTCATAAATAACAATAAGGAAAAACGATGCAAACCTACAACATTGCCGTACTAAGAGGAGACGGTATCGGGCCTGAAGTGATGGCACAAGCCATTAAAGTGCTTGATGTGGTGCAACAAAAATTTGGATTCAAACTCGATTATCAACATTACGACATCGGTGGCATTGCGATTGACCATCACGGCACAGCCTTGCCAGATAGCACGCTCAAAGGCTGTGAGCAAGCCGATGCGATTTTATTCGGCTCGGTCGGTGGTCCGAAATGGGAACATCTGCCCGCCAATGAACAGCCCGAACGTGGGGCGTTATTGCCATTGCGGAAACATTTCGCCCTGTTTTGCAATCTTCGCCCTGCGACACTGTACCAAGGCTTAGAAAAATTCTGCCCGTTGCGAGCAGACATCGCTGCCAAGGGCTTTGATATGGTGACCGTGCGAGAACTGACAGGCGGCATTTACTTTGGGCAGCCGAAAGGACGTGAGGGCAGCGGTGCTGATGAAAAAGCTTTCGATACCGAAATTTATTACCGTTATGAAATTGAACGCATTGCCAAAGTCGCGTTTGAAACCGCAATGAAACGAGGTAAACACGTGACGTCCGTGGACAAAGCCAATGTGCTGATGAGTTCGGTGCTATGGCGGGAAGTGGTGACCGAGGTGGCGAAGGATTACCCTGAAGTCAAGCTCGACCATATTTATATCGACAACGCCACAATGCAGTTGATTAAACAGCCAAATTTCTTCGATGTATTGCTCTGCTCGAATATTTTTGGCGACATCATTTCCGATGAATGTGCGATGATCACAGGTTCAATGGGCATGTTGCCGTCAGCAAGCCTGAATGAAAAAGGCTTCGGCTTGTATGAACCTGCAGGCGGTTCTGCCCCTGATATTGCAGGGAAAAATATCGCCAACCCGATTGCTCAAATTCTCTCGGCAGCCATGATGTTACGTTACAGTTTCGGCTTGGAAGAGGCAGCGAAAGAGATTGAAAATGCGGTGCAAAAAGTGCTAGTAGACGGACACCGCACGGCGGATCTGGCGGATGAGTCTGCCCCCATTTCTACGGATGAAATGGGCGATTTGATTGCCAATGCGATTGCTACAAGGGGGTGAGAATATCGATGATTTTGTAAAATACGTGGATCAATCATCGACAACTGTCTTTTCTAAGGCGGTGTTCTACTTATTAAGCACACTGCTTTTTTCGGGATTTTTTATGTATCTTGGGGGGAAGACGTTGAATATCTATCTAGACGGATTACAATGAGCCCTTTGTTTACTCGTATTCTGTTTTCACTTTCGTGAAAATTGGCAAAAACAGGGGCGTTTTCACCCCCTTGCGAACCGATTCAACACAGGAAAACCCCATGACCGAAACACTCAACACCCAAATCAGTCAAACTATCGCCACCGAGCTGACGGTGCGAGCGGAGCAAATTCTCGCTGCCATTCAGTTGCTGGACGAAGGCAATACCATTCCGTTTATCGCCCGTTATCGTAAGGAAGTAACGGGCGGATTGGACGACACTCAACTTCGCCATTTTGAAACGCGTTTGCTCTACTTGCGTGAGCTGAACGACCGCCGTCAGACCATTCTCAACTCCATTGAAGAACAAGGCAAATTGACGGATGAACTACGAGCCAAAATCGAACAGACGGAAAGTAAAACCGAGCTGGAAGATCTCTATTTGCCGTATAAACCGAAACGCCGCACCCGTGGGCAAATGGCGATTGAAGCAGGGCTTGAGCCGTTGGCAGACAGCCTGTGGCAAAACCCAAATCAAGAGCCAGAAAGTGTTGCCGAAAGCTATGTCAATGCGGAAAAAGGCGTGGCAGACGTGAAAGCAGCGTTAGACGGGGCGAGATATATTTTAATGGAACGCTTTGCCGAAGATGCGGAGTTGCTTGCAAAACTTCGCCAATATCTCACTGCTTATGCGACGTTGGAATCAACAGTGATCGAGGGTAAGGAAGAAGAAGGGGCGAAATTCCGTGATTACTTTGCACATAGTGAGCCGTTCAAAACCGTGCCTTCGCACCGTGCGTTAGCGATGTTCCGTGGTCGTAATGAAGGGGTTTTATCGCTTTCGCTCAATGCCGATCCTGATGCGGAAGAAGGCAGTCGTACAAGCCATTGCGAAGAGATCATTCGTGAGCATTTGGGCGTGATGTTCAATAATCAAGCCGCAGACAATTGGCGGAAACAAGTGATTAGTTGGACGTGGAAAATCAAAGCGTCCCTGCATTTAGAAACGGAGTTGATGGGTAGTCTGCGAGAAAAAGCCGAAGACGAAGCGATTGATGTATTCGCTCGCAACTTGTCCGCATTGTTGATGGCAGCTCCTGCGGGGGCGAGAAATACAATGGGCTTAGACCCAGGGTTACGCACAGGCGTGAAAGTGGCAGTGGTCGATAACACGGGCAAACTGCTCGACACCGCCACCATTTATCCGCACACCAGCGATCCGCTTGGGGCTGGCAAAATCCTGTACGCCCTAGGAAAAAAACACAAGGTCGATCTGATTGCGATTGGTAACGGCACGGCGTCTCGTGAAACGGAGCGTTTTGCCAAAGAAGTGATTAAGCAGTACGGCGATTGGCAGCCGCAAACGGTGGTGGTGAGCGAAGCGGGAGCTTCGGTTTATTCGGCATCTGAATTGGCGGCGGCGGAATTTCCAGCCCTTGATGTGTCGTTGCGTGGGGCGGTGTCGATTGCTCGCCGTTTGCAAGATCCGCTCGCTGAACTGGTGAAAATTGAACCGAAAGCGATTGGCGTTGGGCAATATCAGCACGATGTGAATCAATCACAGCTCGCTCGCAAACTTGATGCGGTGGTGGAAGATTGCGTAAATGCGGTGGGCGTGGACTTGAATACCGCTTCTGCACCGCTGCTCGCTCGTGTGGCAGGAATGAGCAAAACGCTGGCACAAAATATCGTTGCCTATCGTGATGAAAATGGGCGATTTGAAAGCCGTTCAGAGCTGAAAAAAGTCGCTCGTCTCGGCCCGAAAGCCTTTGAACAATGTGCAGGCTTTATGCGAATTGTCGGCGGCAAAAATGCCCTTGATGCGTCCAGCGTGCACCCCGAAGCTTATCCTGTGGTGGAAAAAATCCTGCAAGCCACCGCTTGCACCTTGGGCGATTTAATGGGCAACAGCACGAAAATCCACAGCCTGCACGCCAAGGACTTCGTGGACGACAAATTCGGCTTGCCAACCGTCAATGATATTTTCAAAGAGCTAGAAAAACCAGGACGTGACCCTCGGGGCGAATTCAAAACGGCGACCTTTATGGACGGCGTGGAAGAGATTGACGATCTCAAAGCGGGAATGATTTTGGAAGGTACGGTGACGAACGTGACCAACTTCGGTGCGTTCGTGGACATCGGCGTACACCAAGACGGCTTGGTGCATATTTCAATGCTGGCGGACAAATTCGTGGAAGATCCGCATCAAGTGGTTAAAACGGGCGATGTGGTGAAAGTCAAAGTGCTGGAAGTAGACGTGGCTCGCCGCCGCATTGCCTTGACAATGCGGTTAGATGATAAATCCACCACTAGACATGACGAGCCATTTCGCAAAAAGTCGGAGAAAGTCACCCCCTTGCCGCGTTCAGCACGCCAAGCATTCAGTAACAATGCGTTCGCCGATGCGTTAAAAGGGTGGAAAAAGTAAGCAATCAGGCAAAAATAAAGGACGCATCAACATGCGTCCTTTATGCTGTGTGGTAGTCAGCAAACTATTCAAGCACTTGATCGAGCTTGATATCGCTGACCAAACCTTGCGAGTTGAAGTAGACCAATAATGTACGTTGAATCGGTTCTTTATGTCCTTCACGTTTGATAAAAACATAGTGCCAACGATTATGGTCAAACACGGTTTTTAGCACTGGTGAGCCTAGTAAATAGGCAACTTGCTCTTTGTTCATGCCTATTTGAAGCTGATCAATTTTTTCTTGCTCTAGGTAGTTACCTTGTGGCACATCAATGCGATATACCACCTTTTTTACCGTTGAGCACGCTGTGATGCCTAAGCTTAAGGCAAGTACGGCAATCAGAGACCTGAATTTCATTGTTGTTACCTTCCTGTTTAAAAATTGTGGCAATCATACCAAACTGCCTAAAAAATATCATTATTTATTGCGTTGAAGTTGATCACGCAAATTGGCTGGTATACCTTTGATTGTCAAACTGTCATTTAGTTCGTCCCAAATGATTCGCTCGTGTAATAATTGTGCATCAAAACTAAGCGTAACGCCTTTGCCCGATCCAGAATATTTCGTCAAGGTTTTCAAGGCATTACGTACAGGCGGAATACTTTCGGCTAAGCCGTATTCTTGTGTTTCGGTGAAACTGGCAAAATCTTGCTGATTCAACGTTGGTAAGGTGGCAGAAAGTGCATCAATTTCAATTTCTTCGCCACTGTGGATTTGCCCTTTGCAATAATCAAATACCTGCTTTTTCACCGCTTGGGTTTGTTGCTCGTTTAATTCACCGTGTTCACAATAATCACTTACCGCTTGTAATAAGGTTTGGTTCTGTAATTGTGGATTCAGTCCTGCATCAGCGGCGAGAAAATCCATAAAGAAATCGGCGACTTTTCTTCCTACTTTACCTTTGATAAAGGTGAGATAGCGATCGGAGCTTGCATTTAAGGTCAGTTCAGTCAAATTGATCCGACACGCAATATCATATTGGCTGATGTCAAGATATTCAGTACGTTGTACCTCTAATTTTTCATTGACTAACATAGAGCTGCGGCTATCAATTAACGCAATAAACAGATAATCCGTTGCCAAAAAGGTGTAGCGACACAGAATAAAGGTGCCCCCCGTCGCAAAGGGATATTTGGTTAGCTCTGTGGCTAACATTTTTGCCGCACTGTGGCTAAACGGCAGAAAATCCGTTTCATTTTCAAGCAGGCGGTTAAGTTGTTGGGCGAAAATGGATTCGGCTTGAAATACGCCATAGGCTTTGGCTTTGCCTTGGTAGGCTTGATGTAGCTGCAACATCATTTGTTCTACTTCGGGGCTGATGTTGAGTAAGGCATCACGCAATACAGTATGCAATTGCAGTGCTTCATCTTGGCTTTGTTGCAATTGGTGCAACACAATTTCAGTTACGGTAATGCTCATTAAGGCTCCTTGAATAGTTGCAAGGGGTAAGATCTTCATCAAAAAATGCAAAATAACTGGGCGGATTTAATCCACCCGTATATCAAACGTGGGGCGATTGGCTTGTTGCGAAAATTTGGAAATTGGCGATCAAGGCGTTATTCCGCTCTCCAAATCAAGGTAGCCATTCTGCCTGTTTGACGATCTCGACGGTAAGAAAAGAAATTTTTTTCATCACAGAAGGTACAGTAATCACCCCCTGAGATGTGCTCAATTCCCAATTTATGCAAACGCTGGCGGGCAATTTGGTAAAGATTACCGAAGAACTTTCCTTTTGTCGTAGGATCGGGTTTAAACGCTGTGCGAGCTTGCTCATCAATCGTGGCAAATTGCTCAATAACGTCTTCGCTGACTTGAAAAGCCGTTTCGCCAATGCCTGCACCGAGCCAAACTTGAATATCGCAAGGCGAGCAATCAAATTCAGCCACCGTTGCTTCTAAAATGCCATCGCACAAGC
The DNA here is from genome assembly GCA_030528525.1 of Pasteurellaceae bacterium. GTDB lineage: Bacteria > Pseudomonadota > Gammaproteobacteria > Enterobacterales > Pasteurellaceae > JAUMYT01. The sequence continues at coordinate 7,674 of JAUMYT010000019.1, read as the reverse complement.
CACGCCAACCTGCGTGAGCCGCTGCAATTTCCTTACCATCACGACGACAAAAGAGTACAGGTAAGCAGTCTGCTGTCATCACCAAACAGACTTGATTGGGTTGATTGGTGTAAACCGCATCTGCATTGCGATCGGCGTTCTCTGCCAAAGGCAAACGCAATACTTTTGTGCTGTGCGTTTGAGTTAAAAAAACAGGAAATTGGGGCAGATTTGCCATTTCGACTAACCTTTCCCGATTTGTTTGCACATCATCAGGGTGATCACCCACGTGATCACCCAAATTCAAACTGTCGAATGGTTTTTGGCTGACACCACCTAAACGGGTTGTCATCAAGGCGTGAATCGAGCGAGGTACTATCCAATTGGGCTGAATTGTATGCATCATTCACGAATCGCAATGGCTTCAATTTCAATCCCAACATCTTTTGGCAGACGAGCCACTTCCACACAGGAACGAGCAGGGAACGCAGGGTGATGATTCTCACGGAAAAAGGCTTCATATTCGGCATTGACCGCTGCAAAATCGTTTAAATCTTTGACAAAAACCGTGGTTTTCACAATATCTGCCACAGACAAACCTGCTTGCTCAATAATCGCTTTCACATTTTCTAAAGACTGACGAGCCTGTGCCACAATGTCTGTCGGCACTTCGCCAGTTTGTGGATTGACTGGAATTTGTCCAGAGGTAAGCACCATATTGCCTAAATCAACAGCTTGAACATAAGGCCCGATGGCTTTTGGGGCGTTTTCAGTATGGATGACAGTAGTCATGATCTCTCCTTCAAATGAGATGAAATAAGTTAGCAAAGTTTGAAAGCTTTTTGTAGGTTTGTAAAGGTAAATCTACCAATTGCAAGGGGGGCTTTCCTCACTTTTTATAAAATACTGAGAGAATACCATTATATTTCTTTCAATTGGTTCATCAACCCACTCTGCCGTTGATTGCAGGTTTGAACCCCTGTTTTCCAAATTTGCTCGAGGCTAAATAGGGTGAATGTTTTTTTCGCTCGGGTGACGGCGGTGTAGAGTAGCTCTTTAGTCAACACGGGTGATGAGTGTAATGGCAATACTAACAGGGTATGCGTAAATTCCGAACCTTGCGATTTATGTACGGTCATCACGTAGGCGGGCTCGTGATTCGGCAAACGGCTCAAGGAAATATGGTGTGGTTTGCCGTTGATTTCCGTTTCAAAATAGGCTCGCAATTTACCTTGTTCATCAGGCAAAATAATGCCAATATCGCCACTAAAAACTTGTAAGGCAGGCACATTTTCGGTGATCAAAATCGGCTTGCCAGGGTAACTCTCTCGGCTGTGGCGAAATTGGATTAAGCCTTGACGTTGCAAGGCTTCTGCGATGCTTTGGTTGAGACGTTCTACCCCCAACTCACTCACCCTGAGAGCCGATAAAAAGCGGACTTGTTGGAAGCGTTGGAAAATATCACGAATCTCTATTGTATGCGGATCTCGCTGGCGTTGTTGTACGGCGTGTAAATAATCACGATACAGATTCACAGCGTGATCGACGACTAAACGTACGCAATGCTGCGTCCACTGAGCTTTGTCTGTAAAGGCTTGAATAGGGGGATAATCAATAAGCTTTAAATCACTGAATGTCGAATTTGCAACTTTTTGCCAAGATCTGACCCCTTGCATCGCATTGATTTCAGACGCTAATTGCCCTATGCCTGAATGTGCGTCAAAGCGGTAACTGTGACGAAGGTGCACAAGACAATCACAGATAGTTGGCACCTTCATTTCGATACTGGGTATCGTATAGCCAGTTGTATCGTTTAAATAATCACAATGCGTTTGGCTGTATCCTAAGGTTAAAAAATGTCCAAATTCTGCCATTAAATTACCTGATTCTACTGACGCCAGTTGGTCTTTATCACCCAACATCACAATTCTTGTTCCCGTTTTTAGTGCATTTAACAGCTTTTCCATTAGGAAGAGATCGATCATTGATGCTTCATCTACGACTAATAAATCAATATTGAGCGGGTTTTTCGCCGTATGATGTGGTTCATCACTATCAGGGCGAATACCAATCAAACTGTGAATAGTAGATGCCTGATTAGGAATCGTCTGTTTTAAACTTTCAGGTAGGTTCAATTGCGATAGGTTAGCGGTAATGGATTCTTTTAATCGAGCGGCGGCTTTTCCTGTGGGGGCAACTAAGGCGATGTTGAGTGGATTATCTCCTTGTTCTAACTGTTTGATCTGTAAGGCACTAAGCAGAATTGCCACGGTACGTGTTTTGCCCGTTCCTGGCCCGCCTGAAATTAAGCAGAATGGCTGTTTTAATGCGGTGGCGACCGCAATTTTCTGCCAATCGATAGTGGGAGTTGAAACTGAAAAAAAGCGATCAAGAATACGTTTGATCAAAGTATGATCTTCATTATGTACTGATTCCATTGTGCGTTTTAACAACATTGCAATCTGCTGTTCCGCTTGCCAGTAACGATGAAAATAGAGTTTATTCTGTTGAAATAATAGTGGCGTATTTTGGGTGGAATCTTGGCTGAAGGCAATATGATCGGCCAGTTGCTGTTGCCATACAAGGGGGGAGATATTGCCAATTTTCTGCAAAATTTGTGAGTGATATTCAGGTAATCGATTCAGTCCAAAAGGATTTTTAGCGGCAGTACTCTCTAAATCTAAGCAAGAGTGCCCTTCAGCAAGATGGTTAATCATCAAGGCAGATAGGAGTGTAGCCAGATGTTGTTGTTCAGTGGAATAACCTAATCCTTGTTGCTGGCGATCGATAAACTTGGCGAATTGGTAACTTAATTCAGAAATGTGGTGGTCGGTTTTGAGTTGTTCAAGGAGAGCAAGCATTGGACGTGATTCTATGTAAAATATCGGAGATGAGATAAACAAAATCCCCCGAATTGGGGGATTTACGATGATTTAAGCCACTCGCAACATACGGCAAGTGTTAGTGCCACCTTCTTTTAACTCATCGCCGTGAGTTAATAGCACTAAATCGCCGGTCATTAAGTAGCCTTGTTCTTTTAATAACGCAATGGCTTTTTTCGCACCGTCAATGGTACGGCTATCGTGATCGTAATAAACAGGGGTTACACCACGGTACAACGCCGCACGGTTTAACGCTTGTTGGTTGCGAGACAGGGCGTAAATTGGCAAGCCTGAGCTGATACGGCTCATCAATTTTGCCGTTTCGCCAGATTGGGTAAGTGCGATAATCGCACTCACGCCTTCCATATGGTTTGCGGTGTACATCGCTGACATCGCAACGGCTTCTTCCACCACGTGGAATTTCTGATCCATACGGTGACGAGAAACGTTGATGCTTGGCATTGTTTCTGCCCCTAAGCAGACTTCTGCCATTGATTTCACGGTTTCGACTGGGTAATCGCCGTTAGCGGTTTCACCTGAAAGCATTACTGCGTCCGTGCCGTCTAACACCGCATTCGCCACGTCCATCACTTCCGCACGGGTTGGCATTGGTTTTTTGATCATCGATTCCATCATTTGCGTTGCGGTAATGACCACACGGTTTAAACGACGTGAACGGCGGATCAATTTCTTCTGCACACCAACTAATGCCGCATCACCAATTTCCACGCCCAAGTCACCACGAGCCACCATAATCACGTCTGCTCCTAAGATGATGTCGTTCATCGCTTCTTCGGTTGCCACGGTTTCCGCACGTTCAACTTTTGCCACGATTTTGGTGTCTAAGCCAGCTTCTTTGGCTAATTGGCGAGCGTAGTCTAAGTCTTTGCTCGATTGTGGGAAGGAAACGGCTAAGTAATCTACACCGATTTTCGCTGCTAATTTGATGTCTTCTTTGTCTTTATCGGTTAAAGCAGGAGCGGATAAACCACCGCCTAATTTGTTAATGCCTTTGTTATTTGAAAGTGGGCCGCCCACTGTTACTTCGGTAAAGACTTTCATTCCATCGATTGAAAGTACTTTTAATTGCACGTTACCGTCGTCTAATAACAAAATGTCGCCTGGTACGACATCGTTTGGCAAGTTTTTGTAATCTAAGCCAACGGCTTCTTGTGTGCCTTCGCCTTTCGGAAGATTTGCATCAAGGGTAAATTTATCGCCGATATTTAAGAAAATTTTGCCTTCTTTGAACGTAGAAACACGGATTTTCGGGCCTTGTAAATCGCCTAAAATCGCCACGTGTTTGCCTAAGCGTTGAGCAATTTCACGCACTTTAGCGGCACGGCCGATGTGATCTTCAGGCACACCGTGAGAGAAGTTCATACGAACCATATTGGCACCTGCGGCAATCACTTTTTCTAGAATATTGCCACGATCCGTTGCGGGACCCATTGTACAGACAATCTTGGTTCTTCTGAGTTTACGGGACATTGTTTAAATTCTCCATCTGATAATTGTTAAAAATAAGAAATCTTTTATTTGCTGCTTGCACACATAAAAAACTTTGGCATTATACGCCTAAATCCAATTTGTTTAAACAGAGAAAGGGGAAAGACGATGAATATTTGGGTAATGCGACACGGCGAAGCAGGCTTTAATGCGATCACAGATTGCCAACGGCACTTGACAGAAAAAGGGCAAGCAATGGCTGTTCAGCAAGGACAATGGCTCGTTGAAAGACTTGAAAATCAACAGCTTAGCTTAGATAAAATTTTGGTTAGCCCCTATTTACGCACTCAGCAGACCTTAGAAAAATTGTTGGAGGGAATGCAAGGGGGCAGATCTGCAAAAAAATCTGCAAATTTTACCCAGATCATCGAAACGTGGGATGGCATCACGCCGAGTGGCGATCCTGATAATGTGCTGAATTATTTGGATTTTCTGCGTAATGAAGGGGCAAAAAATGTGTTGATTATTTCCCATTTGCCGTTGGTCTATGATTTAGTATATGTCTTGACCCAAGGCAAATCGACGGTGCATTTTTATCCCGCTGTGATTGCCGAAGTGGATTGGAAAATGAATGCTGGAAAATTGGTGGTAGTAGAGTGTCCGTAAGAATAGTGAGAAACACAATGAAATATTTGAAAAGTCTATTGATTTTATTATTTTTAGGTATAACAGGCTGTACTAGTAAAGATTATCCGACGATGAAAATGTATGAAAACCCACATTTTCGTTACCAAAAGCAGAAATGTGAGAGACAAATAAATCATATAAATAATTCGCAAGCTAAAACGACAGCATTAGAGCACTGTATGGGAAATGTGCTTGTTTATTAGAAAGATGCGATTTAATCAATCTGATTGAGTTTTGGGATTTAGATTGGGGCGATACAATCGCCCCATACGGGCTGATTGAATCAGCCCGATATGAACTAGATTGAATTAGCCCGATAGGCAATCGGTTGAATAAGCCCTAATTAAATATGAATGGAGATTTTTATGAAATTCAAATTAATCATCATTGCATTATGTTGCTTAACGGTAGGCTGTGGTGGCACTTGGTTTCCACGCCAAAGTAATTTTGGTAAAAAAGTACAGTCAATTAGCCCTCAAGAAAAACGCTATCATCGTACAACCAGTGCGAGAGAAAAGCAGGGCTGTTTTGCTACCACATCACATTTACAACCTCAACTTAATAGGACTATTTATGGAGAATGTGTAAGAAGCAGTAGTGGTACTTACTAATTTATCCTTTGCTTTCCTCGCTTGAACGTGTTCTAATGTATTCAAGCTAAAAGCTCGTTTTATCAGTTCGTTATTTTATTGCACTTCCAGTTCGACAAGTTTTCAATTTGTACTTGCAAGTCTTTTTAATCTCTATCTTTTAATTCAATTCTTAGCGTGACCACTTGTTAGCCAACAAGTACAAATTCAAACTTTTCAAAAAGGAAAACAAAATGTCTAAATTACAAGGCACTGTTAAATGGTTCAATTCAGAAAAAGGCTTCGGTTTCATCACCCCAGCAGATAATAGCAAAGATTTATTTGTGCATTTTTCTGGCATTGTAGGAAGCAATTTCCGCTCACTCAATGAAGGCGATAAAGTAGAATACAATATTCAAAGCACGGATCGTGGTGCAGCTGCGATTGATGTGGCGGTAGTTCGCTAATAGTTTGCAGATTTTCTAGAAGAACTGCCCCCTTGTAGGGAAAAAAAGGGCAGTATTGATCTGCACCCCAAAAGTTGGACTCAACTTCCAACAAATTAAGGTGCAGATTTTTTATGGCTAAATACCCCGACTCTTTCAAACAACGAGTGATTGAATTTTATCTTCAGAATGGCAAAAATCGGTCGCTCACCCGTCAGCAGTTCCAGCTCAAAAAAACGACATTCGACCGTTGGCTTTCTCAATATAATCATCATGGCATCAATGGATTAGCTGTGCGTGGTAAGAAACAAAAATACTCGCTCGACCTTAAATTAGCTGTGATACAAGCTATTCAACACGGGCAATGCTCGGCAGAATCCGCTTGCTTTCGTTTTGATATTCCAAACTCAAGTGTGATTAGCCAGTGGTTGCACATCTTTGCTAAACAGGGTATAAACGGCTTATTACCCAAACCCAAAGGTCGTCCAGCGATGAAACCCAAGTACCCGAAAAGGTTGCCTTCGCCGAAAACCGAAGAAGACCGTTTGCGTTATCGCATTTTGGAACTGGAAGCGGAGAACGCTATCCTAAAAAAGTGGCAGGAACTCACCCCGCAAAGAATGCCGAAAAAGCTGCGGTCGTAAAGGGATTACGCCATCATTTTCCGCTTGAACTTTTGTGAGTGCTGATTGGCTTAAAACGCAGCACTTTCTTTTATCATTTGGCTGAGAAAGTGGATAAAAGTACCGAGATTGCTCAGCAAGTTGAAGCGATTTATCACGAACATCAGGGAAATGATGGCTATCGTCGCATTACGCTGGCGTTGAGAAAAACCGTCACGATTAACCACAAACGTGTGCAAAGGATAATGCAAAAGTTGGGGTTAAAAGGGAAAAGCAAACAAAAGCGAAAATACTGCTCGTATCAAGGCGAAGTGGGCAAAATTGCGGAGAATCTGTTAGGGCAGAATTTCCACGCAACCGCCCCGAATCAGAAATGGGCAACGGATATTACCGAGCTGAAATGTGCAGAAGGGAAAGTCTATTTCTCACCGATTAAAGACCTGTTCAACGGTGAGATTATCGCCTACGATGTGGCAAGACAGCCCAATTTTGAGCAGATTACCCGCATGATGGCACAAGCCATCGCGAGGCTTAACGGAGCTACGCCGATATTGCACTCCGACCAAGGTTGGCAATATCAGATGTTAGGCTATCGAGCACTATGTCAGAAAAATGGCATCACGCCCAGTATGTCAAGAAAGGGAAACTGCTTAGATAATAGTGCAATGGAAAGTTTCTTTGGGCGGTTGAAAACAGAATGCTATGTTGGCAAGCGGTTTGATACCTTTGCCGAGCTTGAAAAAACGATTCACGAGTATGTGCATTACTACAATAATGAGCGTATTCAGGTGAAATTAAAAGGACTCAGCCCTGTGGAGTACAGAGCTCAGCCCTTGAATTAAATCAGTCTAACTTTTTGGGGGCAGATCAGTTACTCAGCCCTTTGTTATTTATAGGATTTCCCTTGCCCCTTGGTTATCCACCTTGCAAATGTGGATAAAGCCTTCATTGGTTTGTAAATAATGTTTTTCCAAATAGGCTGTCAGTTTTTGGGCGTGTTCCAAATCAGGGGCGATGGCAAACATTGTCGGGCCTGAGC
>JAUMYT010000041.1 GCA_030528525.1 Pasteurellaceae bacterium | reverse complement strand
GAGAAAGTCGAAGAAGCGAAATCTGCGGTTGAAAGCAAATAGTTTTATTGATCGAAAGGCACAGTTTTAGTGCCTTTTTATTATCTTTATTGTCTAGGGAGCTATTGATGAAAAAATCATTATTCACATTATTGGTTTTAGGTTCAGCCGTTTCTTTAACGGCTTGCGATAATGGCAAATCCAAAGTGGAAGCAGAATTAAACGAAGTCAAAACACAACTCGTGGAAGTGCAAAAAGCGACGGAAGAGAAAGTGGCTGCTGCACAGAAAGTCGCTGAGGAGAAAATTGCGGCAGCTTACCAAGATGCGGAAGCCAAAATTGCGGCAGCGAATAAAGCTGCTGAGGAAAAAGTAGCGACGGCACAAAAAGCGGCGGAAGAAAAAGTCGCCGAAGCGAATAAGGCTGCAGAAGCTAAAATTGCTGAAGTTCAAAAAGCCGCAGAAGCCAAAGTAGCAGAAGTGCAAAACAGCTTAGAGGCAAAAGTGGCGGAAGCGAAGAAATTGTCTGAAGATAAGTGGCAGGAACTGAAAAAATCACTTGAAGAGAAACTTGCTGAACCAAAGGCAGTGGTTGAGAAAGCAAAGGAAGCCGTAGGCGAGAAAACCAGCAAATTGTCTGAAGCCTTGGGCGGGGTGAAATCGACCATTTCTAGCACCTTAAAAGAGGCTAAAGAGGTCATTGCAGACACAATGCAAGATGCTGGCAAAGCCATTCAAGGTTTAGCCTCTGAGCTAAAATCTGATGCGAAAGAAGCGGTAAAAGCCGTTGAGCAAAAAGCAGAAGAAGTGAAATCAGAAGCAGATAAAAAATAACGCATTTTTGAGTAAAGCCAGTAAATTTTTGCTGGCTTTTTTATTTCTCTCATTGCAAAGCTAAATCGTTTTAGCTACTATTTATCTCATATTTTTTGAGCAAAATAGGGCAAAGATGATGAGTAAAATTTGGGTGTTAGGCGATGCGGTGGTGGATCTGATTCCAGACGGCGAAAATCACTATTTACGTTGTGCAGGTGGTGCGCCTGCGAATGTGGCGGTTGGCGTTTCTCGCTTAGGCGTGGAAGCAGGATTTATCGGGCGAGTGGGCGATGATCCGCTCGGTCGCTTTATGCAGGAAACCTTGAACGCAGAAAAGGTAAGCACCGAGCAAATGATTTTAGATCCTAAGCAACGCACCTCCACGGTCGTTGTCGGTTTGGATAACGGCGAACGCAGTTTTACCTTTATGGTTAATCCAAGTGCCGATCAGTTCTTGCAAATCAATGATTTACCGAATTTTCAACAGGGCGAATGGTTGCATTGTTGCTCGATTGCGTTAATCAATGATCCTTCTCGTTCGACCACGCTAGAAGCGATCCGCCGACTCAAACAGGCTGGCGGCTTTTTCTCCTTTGACCCGAATTTGCGTGAATCCCTGTGGCAATCGCAGATGGAAATGAAGCAAGTGGTCAATTTTGTGGTGGCAATGGCGGACGTGCTGAAATTCTCGGAAGAAGAACTCACACTGTTGACCGAAACGCAAACCTTAGAGCAAGCCGTACAAGCGATTACCGCTAAATACCCTGAAAAATTGATTATCATCACGCTCGGCAAAGACGGGGCAATCTATTATTTGAACGGCAAAAGTCAGCGAGTGGCAGGCAAGGCGTTAAAACCTGTGGACACCACAGGGGCAGGCGATGCCTTCGTGAGTGGATTATTGGCAGGGCTTTCGCAACATTCCGACTGGCAAAAGGAAGACGTTTTAGTCGAGATTATCCGCCAAGCGAACGCTTCGGGAGCATTGGCAACCACGGCGAAAGGGGCGATGTCTGCCTTGCCAACTCGCCAACAGCTCGAAGAATTTCTCGCAAATTAAGACCTTCAATATGTAGGGGCGTATTGCATACGCCCTTTATAATATAACCTATTGATTTTAAAAGGACGTATGCAATACGTCCCTACAATGTAATCTAGGAAAATACGATGCACATCTTCAACCAAGGCAAATACAAAAGTTTACACGCTCAAACTGCAGGCGAGTTGGACGCCGTTCGCCAATGCGTTTTGCAGGACAAGGATTTCTACCCAAGCTATCATCTCGCACCGCCAACGGGCTTGCTCAATGACCCAAACGGGCTGATTTTTGACGGCGAACATTACCACATTTTCTACCAATGGTTCCCTTATGATGCAATGCACGGAATGAAACATTGGAAGCATTTCATCACTAAGGATTTCCGCCATTTCCGTGAAGGCGAAATGTTGATCCCCGATGAGCTGTTTGAATCTCACGGCTGCTATTCGGGCGGGGCGATTTTGTGGCAAGGCAAGATTGTGGCGTTCTACACGGGTAACGTCCGCCGAGCAAGCGATAATCAGCGTGTGCCACATCAAAATATTGCGATTTTCGAGCCATCGGGCAAATTGCTGGAAAAACGTTGCATTATCAGCGAGCCGCCTGAAGGCTACACCGAACACGTTCGTGACCCGAAACCTTATGTGACGGCAGACGGCAAAATTCGCTTTGTGCTTGGGGCTCAACGCAACGATTTGACAGGCACGGCATTGCTCTACGAAATGGACGATCTGCACAGCACGCCCCATTTGCTCTCGGAGCTTGATGTACAAGGCTTCGACAACCGCAATGTGTTTATGTGGGAATGCCCTGACTTGTTCCAACAGGCAGGCAAAGACGTGTTCGTTTGGTCGCCACAGGGTAAAGTGCGAGAGAGCCACCGCTACCAAAACAACTTCCACGCGGTGTATGCGTTGGGCAACTTGAACGGGGCAGATCTCACGACGGATCACATTGAAGAATTGGATTACGGCTTTGATTTTTACGCCCCACAAACGGTGGAAAATACCGATCGTGTGATGATCGGCTGGGTCGGCTTGCCGGATTTGCAATACCCAACCGACCGCTACAAATGGCATTCAATGTTGAGTTTGCCCCGCCAATTAACCTTCAAAAATGGCAAAATTTACCAGCAACCGACCGCAGACATTTATGCTCAACTGGGCGAACGCCAACGGATTTCGCTCAACGGCAGCCAGAGCATTGCCGATTTGGATCACAGCGTTTTGCAGATTTTTGTCAATAACTCCCCCCTTGCATTGAGCTTTTTCCGCAATGAGCAGGGGCAAGCGTTACGCCTAAGCTACGAAAATGGTGTGCTGACTCTTGACCGCACCGATTCCGAGCAAACAGAAATGATGCAAAAATTCGGCAGCGAACGGCATTGCGAAGTGGCGGAATTGGTGCAATTGGAAATCTTCTTCGACCGCTCCGTAGTGGAAATTTTCATCAACGGCGGCGAAAAAGTGATGACTTCTCGCTTTTTCATCGCCAACCGTGAAAACGTAATCAGCAGCTCTCGCCCAGTGGATATTGATGTGGCGAAGGTCAATCCCATTATAGTTGCAAATTTGGGGTAAAATTTGACCCGTTGTATGGATTTAATCTAAAGGAAAAGCCGTGAACACACCTAAACGCATTACGCTTAGCGACATTGCCGAACTCAGTGGCGTGTCGAAAACCACCGTGAGTATGATTTTAAACGGACAAGCGGAGCAATTTCGCATCAAAGCCGAAACCTGCGACAAAGTCCGCCAAATCGCCGAGCAACACGGCTACCGAGCGAATGCGTCCGCTAAAGCGTTGAAACAGCAACGCACCAACGTGATTGGGTTGGTGATCCCCGATCTGACCAACTACGGCTTTGCGTTGACCGCCAAAACCTTGGAAAGGCTCTGCCGTGAGAATGGCTTACAGCTTGTGATTGCCTGTTCAGACGACAATCCACAGCAAGAAAAATTGGCGATTGAGAGCTTGCTCAACCGCCAAATTGATGTGCTAATCACCGCCCCGACCCACCAAGACCGCACCTATTATCGCAAGATCCAAAAACAAGTGCCGATTATTTTGCTCGACCGCTATGTGCCGAATTTGGATCTGCCACGCGTGGTGAGTGCAGACACACCGAAAATTGCCGAAGTGGTGGCGAAGGTGGCGGAAAGCTACCAACTGCAAGAGTATTTTTACTTTGGCGGACAGTTGGAACTCTCGCCGAGTCAGTCCCGTTTGGCTGGGTTTGAGCAAGGCTTGAAGCAGGTAAATCTGCCTGTGACAAGGGGGCAGATCTTGCATAAAAACTACCAACCGATCGCAGGCTATCAAATGTTAGCGGAAACCGTTGCTACTTTGGGAAGACTACCGCAGGCGATTTTTACCGCTTCTTATACGATTTTGGAAGGCGTGTTGCGTTATTTGACCGAACACCGCCAAACGGACAAATTGCTCAACCGAGAGCTACATCTCGCCACTTTTGACGATCACGAATTGCTCAACGCCCTGCCGTTCCATATTCATTCGATCAAGCAAAACCACAGCCAAATCGCCCACCAGCTTTTCTACCTAATTCAACAAAAATTGCAGGGTAAAACCCCTGAAAGCGTGGTGGTGGAATGTGATATTGTGTGGCGAAAC
>JAUMYT010000018.1 GCA_030528525.1 Pasteurellaceae bacterium | reverse complement strand
TGATGTATTTCACACGAGTGTGATAAAGCGGATCGACTTGGACTCTTGGGCGGTCAGAGCCTACTAACAAGGCATTGACTTGCTCTTGAAACGCCTTCTCACGAGCTTCTTTTTCTAAACGTGCTTTTTCTTCCAATGCACGACGTTCTTGTTCTTGACGTTCTGCAAGCTCACGTTTTTGACGTTCAATGTCAGCTAAACGCTGGCGTTCGGCTTCTTGACGCTGGCGTTCTTGTTCTTCTAAACGTTGACGCTCGGCTTCTTTACGCTGACGTTCCTGTTCGGCTAAACGCTTTTGCTCTTCTTCAATCCGTTTCTGCTCTTCTGCTAAACGACGACGTTCTTCTTCCGCTAAACGTGCCCGCTCTTTTTCTGCTAAACGTTGCTTCTCTTCTTCTAATCGACGACGCTCTGCCTCTAATTCACGCTGACGCTTTTCCGCTTCTAAACGTTTTTGTCTTTCAGCTTCTTCACGCTTTTGCTTTTCTTGTGCCGCTTTTTCTCGTTGCAAGCGATCTCTTTCTTCCGCTTCCTTACGTAATTTTTCTGCGAGTGCTTCTTGCTCTTGACGTTGACGCTCTTCAAAGGCTTTTCGTTCTTTCTCTAACTGTTCTTGACGTGCTTTTTCTTCTGCCTCACGTTTTTTCTTCGCTTCAGCTAATTCACGCTGGCGTTTTTCTTCTTCACGTTTTCTCTGCTCCGCCAACTCCTGTTGCTTACGTTTTTCTAGTGCTTGTCTTTCTCGCTCTTTTCGGGCAGATTCTTCCTCTGAAGCATCCACAAGGGGGGGAGTATTTGGAAGAAATTGTAAAGATCGATCAATAAACAAATCCGTCTCTGATAACAACCCAATCAAAATGGATAAATCTATGTCTGCACCTTGTTCAATCTCTTGCGTATTAAAAGTTTTAAATGATACCTTTGGAATGTGGATACTATGTTCGCCCACATTAATACTGTGATCAAACTGCCCACTTTGCCCACCTTGTCCATTTTGAATATGAGTAATGCTACCGGTGATCTCTTTAGCTAAAATTTTAGCCGTACTCGATGGATAAAAATGAATCCATTGATCTTTACGACTTTTAGCCTCTTCCCATTTTGCTTTTAGTACTTCTCTGTTTTGCGTATCCCAATTTTGCCCAAGGACTTGTGTCAGAGCATTTTGCAACTGTTCTGATTCGATATTTTTCAGTAATTTCAGATATTCATGATAATAACCGCTATATGCACTGGATCTAAGCGTTTCATCTCTTGATAATAAACCATCTAAAAACTGACCCAATGTCGCATATTGAGCAGATGTCTGCCCTGATAGTGGCCCCGATAAAAAAAGTAGCTGTGAGCGAGGTTGGAATTTCAAAATAACATCTACACTGTAGTTATTAAAATAATCATCAATCAGATTCTTGCTAATTCCCTTAATACCATTATGAATACGATCAGTACCATTATTATTGAATCTTCCTTGAACATTAATCACACCAAAGTTATCAATTCCTTTAAATTCATCACCATTTAATGGCTTTTGAATAAACTCAAAATCTCCCTCTGCTCTAATCTGCCCCATATTGGTAATCTTCAGATTTGAAGCATTAAAATCATTAAGACGCATTTCCAATTGATATAAATCATTTCGAGCTGAATTTCTTCGATAATACAAAGACGTATGGTGCGTTGAAGATGGGGTAGTTAGCTCACCAGATAATGTGGCGTTATTTAATAAATAACGCGTATTCACCGTTAATTTATCTCTAGAAATAATTTTTCCATCATTCACTACTTTATAAACGGAATCTAATAATGATGTGCCTTGTGAGTGTAGAATACCTTTGACATTATTTGTAATATTTGAGTTATTAGAAACAAGGTGATAGCCTTTACCCGCACCTAACAACCCACTATTTTCAATATCAAAGTGCGATGATACCTTTAAATACCCTCCTGTAGTTAATAAACCATTATTGATAAAATGTTCCGAATTAATGGTAACATTATTATCTAATTCAATTTTCTGCCCTTGCTCTACTTCAAAATAATCCGCATCAACCGTCAAACTATTTTTAGCTTGTGGCAACCCTTTGTTTAAATGGGCAACTGCACTAAAGCTAGTATTATTCTTAAAGGTTAATCGAGCATCCTTTTCACTTTGAATTGAACCTAAATTAATATACTGAGACTGAATCGCCTTAAACTCATTTTCTTTACGATATGTTTTATTCTGTTCGCCAATCACTGAAATTGAGACATTTTCTTTCGCTAAAATAGTGCCTTGATTACGTAAATAACTCGTATCCAAGCGGTTATTCGCAGCAGAAATTGTGCCGTTGTTGAAAATATTATTTGCGGTCACATTCAGATCTGTAGCAATCACTTCACTTCCAGCATCGGTTGATAGATTTGTAACGTTTAATTTTGCTTTATGTGTACGAAATTTACTTTTATCTTTTAATTCCAGTGCTTGAGTTGTCACATTTGCATTTGCTTTAGCCTCTAACGTTGCCTTTTGTAAGATTGCTTTCTCGCTATCTAGATGCACTTTATTTGCATTGAGATCTTTTTTAAGCGTAAAATCCTTCCCATTTTTAATCTCAACCAGATTATTGGCGTGTAGCTGATTGAGCCTGATATCGCCTTTTTTCATCTCAATCTCAACATCAGAGCTTGATAAAATAATTCCTTGATGATTTACGCCTGCTCCGGTATCTGTCACGATAAAACGGATTTTATCTCCGTACATGGAGCCAGCCTCACCGCCAGTTAAAATGACATCGCTCTCATTCAGCACACTTTTCGCTGTGACACAACCGGTCGTCACATTATATTCTGCACTTCCTGCTACAAGGGTAATATTTGCTGGCTTCACATGTGCACCTGTTGTATTAGGCTTAATCGCTCCCTTTTGTTCAATTTTCTTCGCCACAATATCTACATAACTCAACCCTTCTGTACTGAGGCCTTTTTCAGTAATCGTCACCTGACCTTGTGCTACATTCAAATTCAACCCTTTAGATGGCTCAATCACTTGACTAGTTGACACCACAAACCGATCTGTATTAAATGTTTGTACACCGTTGATCGTCACGCCATTTGGATTCACAATAAACAAGTCAGCCTTTTGTCCTAATACTTCTAACCCACCATGTAACGTTGTACTCTGTGTACCCGTCACTTGTGTTAGAATTGCTGATGCTGCCTTATCTTCCAAGTGTGGATTTTTTTCTAAATGTTTAACAAGAGTGGATTCTGCTTCCTGCATATTATTTTTAAATACCGCACCATTTTCGACAGTAAACTGACTAAAACGGTTATCTGAAATACCATCATATTCCGGTTTTGCAATATCCACTAATACGACGCGATTCTCTGTAATTGTAATTTTTGTTTTATCTTGATATTTCTCATCTACTACCACACTTGGATTATTTGCAAATGCCACTGGCATAGGGAATAAAAATACTGGAATATATTTCATAGTTTTGATTGCGTGAGAAACCGCATTTGAGATAAAAGATAAACGATATATTTCTATTTGTCTCCCTTCAATACTTTTCTTTGACAAATTACTCTCAGTCACTGTCTTCATAAACTCAGCAACTGGCACTAAACAGGATTTCGTTCGACTAAAAATTAATCTGTAACGTCTTTTATTCATAAGTAAATTCTCCTTTAATAAAAATCAGAATGAGATTGAACCATTAAAATAGTAAACACTGTTATTTTTACGTTGTTTTATATTCATTAATGGTCTTGCATAGCCTAGTGATAATGATAAGTGGTTATATAGTGTTGTATTTAATCCCGCACTGACCCCTGCAATCGTTTGTGTCGCAGCTTTTCCTTTTGGATAGACCTGTCCAATATCAATACCAATAGAAGGAGTGAATTGCGAAATGCTATATTTTCGTGGATAAAACGATAGACTCATGGTTTGGGAAATATAAACACCACTTTCAGCAGAAATAGCCCCTCCTTTAAACCCACGTACGGTATATTCATCCCCTAAAGAGAACTGATTATCCGAATAAAGATGGGCACCACTATATTGACCGCCAATCCGTAGCTGATAATGCGTTTCGTGCCCTAATAGAGGAAGCTTTTTATGCCAAGTGACGTTACCATTTAAAATACGCAATGTTTTATTGCCTTGTGATCCATAAGCTAACGCATCTGCTCCTGACCAATTTAGACCATTTGCATAACTCAGCTCACTATATAATCTCCCCTGCCATAAATGAGTAATATAAGATAATCCAATACTGAATTTGTTTTCTTGTCGATTTAATACTTTGCGATGAGCGAGATAATTTGTTCGTGTTTTGAATTCTAATTCACTATAAGCAGTGAGAATATTCACCTTATCTCGAAAAAGTAGACGCGACAGTTTAGCGGTAAGTGTTTGACTACGACCACTCGAACCATAAGCACCATTTATCCCATTGATTGTTTTTTTATAATGTGATTGACTCAGCTTTGTTTCTAGGCGATAAAAAGAGAATGGCTGGGTATAGCCAATGGTGTAATTAATTTGATTATTATGTTTATGCTGACGATAAAAACGGTGGCCAAATGAGATATTCCATTCATCATTTGTTCCCAGTAAATCCCCCATGCGTAAGCTAATCGTTCCCTGATTTCGGCCATTCGCATTATTCTCTATTCCAGACATATTAAAGCCAAGCACTATACGAGGTAATAAGCGACGGCTTATATTGAAATTCAAATGAGATTTACCATTTTGTTCACTGGATAAAACATCCACCGTAGCGGATTTATTTGATGTAGATAATGTTTCAATCATCTGATCCAGTTGATGAATATTAAAAACCCCCCCTTTGAATTTAGGCAGTAGTATTAACATTGCTTTATCTTTGAAAGAACGTGGCAAGTGTTTATTAACTAACCATTGATCAACCTTCCCCCAATGAATTATAAATTGTAAATCTCCCTCTAGCACATCAACTGATTTAAGCCCTACTGCACTTGTTACATAACCATGACGATATAATTCTTCTGTCAACTGCTGAGAAATTTCAAAAATCTGTGCACTCGTCAGATTTTTCCCTTGATAAGATTCGATCACTTGATGTAGCTCCTCACTATCAATGATATTAGCTGTATCAATACGAATTTTTTGAATGATCGGTAAATGTTGATCAATATTACTGGCTGACACCTTTTTCGATGGCGAAGTACGTTGAAGTAATGTTTCTGCTTTCTGTAATGCCTTTCCACTTGCTTCAAGGACTTCCTGATGCTTCAATCTATGGCTTTCTTGCACAAGAGGATCAGGATCAGCATGAACAAAATCTGAAACGAAAACAGCAGATAAAATCAGACTAAGAGGTTTAGAATTCCATTTTTTCATAGTGTAAATTAGATAACATAGTTGAATAAATTTACTAAATTTTACATTTTATCTATGTTAACTCTATATTTTTTTCATGTTATAGGATTAGTAGAATAAAAAACAATCATAAAAAGATTAAAACACCATTTAAATTAACAATTAATTTACAATTACAATCCAATCATGAAACAAAAATAAGGATGAGAAAAGAAAAAAGTTATCATTTTTAATGACTTAGGGGAGAACACGCAAACGATTGCGGAAAAACAAGAAGTGTAAAAATTGTAAGCAGCCTATTTAGATTCGCAATAGGCTACTCACTTTTTTTATGATGAAAGGCAAGTTAATACATCAGGCAATTTCACCAGCTGATGTACTAACAGCGGCAGTTCACGTTCACTTTGCACCGTGGTACTAAGTGAAATAACACCGTCTTTGCTTTCGCTACTCAATTTGACCACCGTAAAACCACGGTGGCGGATCACACGCAATAAACGCTCTAAGGTTTCAGGGCGTTGGTTGGCTTGAATGGTTAAATTATACGTCTTCATTTTCCTTTCTCCCTTAAACGCCGATGTCTTCTTCGATCATATCGCTGTTACACGCATTCGGTGGCACAAGCGGCCATACATTTTCTTCATCAGGAATACAGACGTGCAACAAATACGCTCCTTCAGCATTGAGCAAGCGGTCGATGGCATCAGACACTTGGCTCGCTTTCTCAATTCGCTCCCCTGCAATGCCAAAAGCAGATGCCAAGGTGACGAAATCAGGGTTGTCGTCTAAAATCGTTTGGCTGTGGCGACCTTTGAAGAACAACGATTGCCATTGGCGAACCATTCCCAAGCGTTGGTTATCAAGCAACAACATTTTGATCGGCAACTTGCCCCGTTTGATCGTGCCGAACTCTTGAATGTTCATCATCAACGAGCCATCGCCTGTGATCAAAATCACGGGATCTTGCGGACGAGCCTTCGCCACGCCTACCGCCGCTGGCAAGCCGAAGCCCATTGTGCCAAGCCCTGCAGAGGTTAAATAATTCTCTGGGGCATAATGTTGCATATGCTGTGCCGACCACATTTGGTGCTGACCCACGTCCGTGGTAATCACCGCATTTTGTGGTTTGCGTTGGGAAAGGGTGTTGAGCAACGCCCACGGATCGATCTCTTTATCGCCTGCGTTGTCTTGGTATTGGAAGTCAAAATCGGCTTTGAATTGGCGAATATCGGCACGCCATTCATCAATGTGCAGCGGTTGGGTTAAATACGCCATCGCTTCGTTTAGATTGCCTTGCAACGCCACATCGGCTTTGCGAAGTTTGTTGATTTCAGCAATGTCGATGTCGGCGTGGATCACTTTGGCGTGAGGGGCGAAGGTGTCGAGTTTGCCTGTTACGCGGTCGTCAAATCTCGCTCCAACGGCTAATAATAAATCGCACTCTTGCACCGCATAGTTAGCAGCTTTGGTGCCGTGCATTCCGATCATCCCCATATAAAGCGGATGCTCTGGCGGAATAGTGCCAAGTCCTTTCAAGGTAGATACCGAAGGAATATTTGCAATTTCTAAGAATTTCTCCACCCCTTGTACAGCCCCTCCCATACCAACACCACCGCCCACATACAACACGGGGCGTTTGGCTTGAGCAAGCAAGGCTTTGGCTTGTTCAAGAGCCGCAGGATCTTGGGATTTATCCGCCACTTTTTCATACACAATCGGCTTCGCGGCGGTTGGAGCAAATTGCACATCTTTTGGAATATCCACCAGCACAGGGCCTGGGCGACCACTTTGGGCAATTTGGAACGCACGAGCCATCACTTCAGGCAATTCATCAATATTCTGCACAATAAAGCTATGTTTGGTACAACCGAGCGACAAACCCAACACGTCAATCTCTTGGAAGGCATCGGTGCCGATAAAATTACTCGCCACCTGCCCTGTTAATGCCACGATGGGAATCGAATCCAACAACGCATCGGCAAGCCCTGTGATTAAATTGGTTGCCCCTGGGCCTGATGTGGCAATGCACACGCCCGTTTTGCCTGTGGAGCGAGCGTAGCCAATCGCCGCAATCGCCGCCCCTTGTTCATTACGACAAAGCAAGTGATCCAATCCCGAATCGTAGATCGCATCATACACTGGCATTATCGCCCCACCTGGATAGCCAAACACGGTGTGAACACCCTGTGCTTTCAAACACTCTACAACTAAATTTGCACCATTCATTGATGTTGTGTCCTTATTGTTTTTCTAATGTGATAAAAGTTGCTATTGATAGCATAGTTTTTGCCAATTTTGAACAGTTGCACCGAAATTTGCTGAAAAAAGTTGAAAAAAGCAAAATCAGCCCAATTTGTACGCCTAATTACTCATAAAAAAGAAGGAATTATAATGCCAGCTCTCATTTTTCTGTTCGGCTTTTTTCTCTACATTTATTGCGAAATTTCACTTCTCGTGAGCGTTGGCTCAAGCATTGGCGTGTTGCCATTGATTTTGCTGATGATCGCCATTTCTGCCGCAGGCATTTGGCTGATTAAATTGCGAGGAATGGTGACGATTTGGCAAATCCGCAAGCAAGTGGGCGAAGGCAAAATTCCGACCGATGCGGTGATTTCATCGGTGTTTTATGCAGTGGCTGGCGTGCTGTTGCTGATCCCCGGGTTTCTCAGTGATATTTTAGCGATTTTATTGCTCCTTCCGTTCACTCGCACCTTGTTCAAAGGCATTTTCGCCAAGTTCTTTGCCCACAAATTCCGCTTTGTGTCCTTTGGCTCAACCTTCCAACATCGGCCGCACGATAGCAATACTTTTGATGCGGAATTTGAACGAAAACAAGATGAAGACAAATGGATAAAATAGCACTTGTGCATTTAGCATTACACAAAACTGGCGTATAATTCCTGCGTGTTTTTCTCACTGATTAAGGAAGCATTATATGGATCATTTATCTTCAGCCAAAGAAACCCTATCGCTATATGCTCAAGCAATTACTCGATTAAACCACAATCTCACATCACAATTTGATGCGGTGGTCGAGATGATTTTAAATTGTGAGGGGCGCTTAGTCGTC
This sequence comes from Pasteurellaceae bacterium, assembly GCA_030528525.1. Classification (GTDB taxonomy): domain Bacteria; phylum Pseudomonadota; class Gammaproteobacteria; order Enterobacterales; family Pasteurellaceae; genus JAUMYT01. The sequence continues at coordinate 29,274 of JAUMYT010000018.1, read as the reverse complement.
GCTGGAATTGGAAAATCCGGACTGGTTGGCAAGAAAATGGTTGCGACCTTTGCTTCTACAGGTACGCCTAGTTTTTTCCTGCACCCTACCGAAGCCTTCCATGGCGACCTTGGCATGTTAAAGCCAATCGACATGGTTGTACTCATTTCCTACAGCGGTGAGACCGACGATGTCAATAAACTCATTCCAAGCCTGAAAAGCTTCGGTAATAAAATCATTGCAATGACGGGCAACCCAACGTCTACCTTAGGTCGCCATGCCGATGTTGTATTAGATATTAGTATCGAGCGAGAAGCCTGCCCAAATAACCTTGCACCGACTACATCAAGCCTAGTTACGATGGCATTAGGCGATGCCTTAGCGATTGCCTTAATCAAAGCCCGTGCTTTTAAAGCTGAAGATTTTGCACGTTACCACCCAGGCGGCAGTTTAGGACGTAAATTACTTTGCCGAGTACGAGATGTGATGCAACGTAAGTTGCCGATTACTCAACCAAACAGTTGCTTTAGTGACTGCTTAGATGTGATGAATGAAGGCAGAATGGGACTCACCATTGTTATGCAAGAAGGCGAGTTAGTAGGCATTATTACCGATGGGGATATTCGCCGTACACTTGCTAAATTCGGTGCAGAGAGTCTAAATAAAACCGCAGCTGAAATGATGACCCATCAGCCAAAGACTATCTTGGACAGCACATTTCTAGCTCATGCAGAAGAGATGATGAAAGCTCAACATATTCACTCACTCATTGCAGTGAATCAAGATGGTCAAGTCACTGGTATTGTGGAGTTTGCAAGCTAATGGCAAAATCCAATCACATCACTCGCCAAGGCTGGCAAGCCCTCGATCAAGAACTAAAATACCTATGGAAAGAAGAACGCCCTAAAGTGACACAAGCCGTCTCAGATGCAGCAGCGCTCGGGGATCGCAGTGAAAACGCTGAATATATCTATGGGAAACGCCGTTTACGAGAAATTGATCGACGAGTTCGTTTTCTCAGTAAACGCCTTGAAGTACTACAAATCGTGGATTATCACCCAAATCAAGAAGGCAAAATCTTTTTTGGGGCATGGGTTGAGTTAGAAACAGAAGATGGCGAGCTTCGCCGACATCGGATAGTAGGTACGGACGAATTTGACCCTGCTAAAAATTGGATATCTGTGGACTCCCCTGTTGCTCGAGCCTTGATTGGCAAACAAGTTGATGATGAAATTTCTGTAGAGACGCCCTCAGGCAAAATCCATTTCTACATCAATAAAATTTGGTATGAAACAACGTAAATTTCGCTAACAAAAAAGCATTGCAAAATTGACTGCAATGCTTTTTTCAATTATGCCTTATCTGCAAACAGATGTGCCATCGCCTTTTCTTCTTGGTAAATCCGAACGCCTAAAATCACGAGATAAATCGGGAAAATAAAGGCGAGCGTTTTCCACGCGTGGCACAGCAACACCACGCCAAGCAACTCAGGAATAATATTCAAGAAGTAATTTGGGTGGCGAACGTATTTGAAAAGTGGCGACGTATTGATTTGATGATTCGGCAAAATATAGAGTTTGACCGTCCAAATCTCTTTTAACTCTTTGATTACCCAAAACAGAGCGACTAACGCCAATACAATGAGTAGCGTGCCAACGGCTGAAATCGTATCAAAACTCACACCTGAATAGATGGCTTCAAATAGAGCGGAAAAGTAGAAAATCACGTGTACAATCGACAAAATTTTTGAATTTAACGTGCCGTATTGCACCGCCCCCTTAGCGATGAGATTTTTCTCATTTTTGATCGAAATGCTTAAACTGTATAAGCGAATCACAAAAAATAGACAAAATAGACCAATAATCATTGAAAGTTTCTCCTTAAATAATCAATAAAGTGTCCTGTTTGTCGCCAAACGGCTGAATTTCTTACCATAATAAAGCCGTTTGGCGAAATGTTATTCAATCCCCAATTCCTGCCAAATCTCATCCACCCGTTTGATGACTTCCGCATTTTTGACAATCGGCGTGCCCCATTCACGGCTGGTTTCGCCCTGCCATTTATTGGTCGCATCAATGCCCATTTTGGATCCAAGCTCTGCCACAGGCGAAGCGAAATCCAAATAATCGATCGGCGTGTGTTCAATCAGCGTCGTGTCTCGAGCGGGATCACAACGGGTAGTAATCGCCCAAATCACGTCTTTCCAATCCCGTGCGTTCACATCGTCATCGCACACAATCACAAATTTGGTGTACATAAATTGGCGAAGGAACGACCACACACCCATCATCACTCGCTTGGCGTGGCCTGCATATTGTTTTTTGATCGTGACCACCGCCAAGCGGTAAGAACAGCCTTCAGGCGGCAGATAAAAATCGACAATTTCAGGGAACTGCTTCTGCAAAATCGGGATAAATACCTCGTTTAACGCTTCGCCTAGCACCGCAGGTTCATCGGGCGGTCTGCCCGTGTAAGTCGAATGATAAATCGGATCTTTCCGCATTGTGATGTGCGTCACGGTAAACACAGGAAAATATTCCTGCTCGTTGTAGTAGCCCGTGTGGTCGCCGTAAGGGCCTTCAAGTGCAGTTTCATTCGGGTCGATATAGCCTTCCAACACCATTTCCGCACTGGCTGGCACTTCTAAACTATTGGAAATCGACTTCACCACTTCCGTTTTATTGCCACGCAACAGCCCAGCGAAGGCATATTCCGACAGGCTATCAGGAATCGGCGTCACCGCTGCTAAAATTGTGGCAGGATCCGCCCCCAACGCGACGGAAACGGGGAACGGTTCGTTCGGGTGAGCTTCCTTCCACTCTTGGAAATCCAAGGCACCGCCACGGTGCGACAGCCAACGCATAATCAGCTTGTTTTTGCCGATCAGTTGCTGGCGATAAATGCCGAGATTTTGGCGTTTTTTGTACGGGCCTTGGGTAATCGTCAGCCCCCAAGTAATCAGCGGTGCCACATCGCCTTGCCAGCAGTGCATAATCGGTAGTTTATACAAATCCACCTCATCGCCCGACAACACAATCTCTTGGCAATCGGCACGGCTTAACACCTTGCTCGGCATATTCAGCACTTGCTTCCACTGCGGAATTTGCCCGATCAGCTCTTTAAAGCCCTTTGGTGGCTCAGGCTCTTTCAAAAACGCCAACAATTTACCCAACTCACGCAACGCCGACACGTCCGTTTGCCCCATTCCCATCGCTACCCGTTCAGGCGTACCGAACAGATTGCACAGCACAGGCATTGAGTAGCCTTTCGGATTCTCAAACAGCAACGCCGGCCCACCCATTCGCAAGGTGCGGTCGGCGATTTCGGTCATTTCCAAATAAGGATCGATTTCGTGGCGAATCCGTTTTAGCTCGCCTTTTTGTTCGAGTAAGTCGAGAAACTCTCGCAGATTTTTGTATTTCATCGCAATCTCCGTTCAAATTGCAAAAATTATAGCAAATCTCACCGCTTGCAAGGGGGTGAGAAACCGGAAGATTTTGCAAAATTTTCCAAAATAAAAAGCTGACCTTACGATCAGCCTTCATACATCTCAAAAAATCAATTACGCTTGACCTTTCACTTCTTTCAAGCCGTTAAATGGGGCTTTACCACCTAACGCTTCTTCGATACGAATTAACTGGTTGTATTTCGCAACACGGTCTGAACGGCTCATTGAACCTGTTTTGATTTGACCTGCTGCAGTACCGACCGCTAAATCAGCAATCGTTGCATCTTCAGTTTCGCCAGAACGGTGTGAAATCACAGCGGTGTAACCTGCATCTTTCGCCATTTTGATTGCGGCTAAGGTTTCAGTTAATGAACCGATTTGGTTGAACTTGATTAAGATGGAGTTTGCGATACCTTTTTCGATACCGTTTTTCAAGATCTTGGTATTGGTTACGAATAAATCGTCACCCACTAATTGCACTTTGTCGCCTAACACTTTAGTTTGGTACGCAAAACCTTCCCAGTCTGACTCATCTTGACCATCTTCGATAGACACGATTGGGTACTCTTTGCATAAGCCTTCTAAGTAGTGAGTGAATTCTTGAGAAGTGAATGATTTACCTTCCCCTTTCATTTCGTATAAACCGTTTTCTTTGTTGTAGAACTCAGAAGACGCACAGTCCATCGCAAGTGTTACGTCTTTACCTAACACATAGCCTGCTTTTTCAACCGCTTCTTTGATACACGCAAGGGCATCAGCGTTTGAGGCAAGATTCGGTGCGAAACCACCTTCGTCACCCACCGCCGTATTTAAGCCTTTCGCTTTTAATACTTTCGCCAAGTTGTGGAACACTTCAGCACCAATGCGGAGTGCTTCTTTTAAGGTTTTTGCACCCACTGGTTGGATCATAAATTCTTGAATGTCCACGTTGTTGTCCGCGTGTTCGCCACCGTTGATGATGTTCATCATTGGTAATGGCATTGAGTATTGACCTTCTGTACCGTTAAGGATTGAGATCCACTCATAAAGGGCTTTGCCTTTTGATGCTGCCGCTGCTTTTGCGTTCGCTAAAGAGACTGCTAAGATTGCGTTTGCACCGAATTTTGATTTATTTTCTGTGCCGTCTAAATCGATCATAATTTGGTCGATTTCTGCTTGGTTAGTCGCATCTTTACCCACGATGGCTTGAGCAATTTCGTTATTTACCGCAGAAACGGCTTTCAATACGCCTTTACCTAAGAAACGAGCTTTGTCGCCATCACGTAATTCTAACGCTTCACGTGAACCTGTTGATGCACCTGACGGAGCAGCAGCTAAGCCAACGAAGCCGCCTTCTAAATGCACTTCTGCTTCAACGGTTGGGTTACCACGAGAGTCGATGATTTCACGACCAATTACTTTAACGATTTTTGCCATTTTGTCTGTCCTCAATTAAGGGTTAATGTGAAAAATAAACTTGCATATAGTAATGGGATTTTGCCGCTTTGTCTTGCAAAAAAGTGGTACACTGTGCAAAACTTGCAAAGAATTTGATCCGACAAGGTAATTTGCCCCTTCTGTATTAAATTCATACAGCTTAGAGCGTTGCGTTGTCAATATTGAGACTTAATAAAAATGAAAACACAAGCTGAAAACCATGACGTTCGCCTCGACAAATGGCTGTGGGCGGCTCGTTTTTACAAAACCCGCAGCATTGCCAAAGCGATGATCGAAGGCGGCAAAGTTCACTACAACGGACAACGTGCCAAAACCAGCAAATTGGTCGAAGTCGGGGCGTTAATCAAACTCCGCCAAGGTAACGATGAAAAAGAAGTCGAAGTACTGGCGTTAAGCGATCAACGCCGTGGAGCACCTGAAGCCCAGCTTCTCTACCAAGAAACCGAAAAAAGCATTGCAGAGCGTGAGAAACTGGCGTTCGCACGCAAGGCGAATGCCCTGTCAATGCCACACCCAGACCGCCGCCCGAACAAAAAAGAGCGGCGAGATTTAATCAAATTCAAAGAGATCAACTCGGATATTTTATGACTTATCAACAAGACAACGACAAACTTTACCGCTTTTTATTCCAAAACCGTGCCGTGCGAGGCGAATGGGTGCGCTTAAACGCCACCTTTACCGACACGCTCAACACCCACCAATACCCCACTGCTGTGCAAAATCTGCTCGGCGAAATGTTGGTTGCCACCAGTTTATTAACTGCCACGCTCAAATTTGACGGCACGATCACCGTACAAATTCAAGGCGATGGTGCGTTAAAATTGGCGGTGGTCAATGGCAACGATCAGCAACAACTACGTGCCTTGGCTCGAGCCGAAGGCGACATTGCTGAAAACGCCACACTGAAAGAGATGATCGGCAACGGCGTGTTAGTGATTTCGATCATCCCAACGGACGGCGAACGCTATCAAGGCGTGATCGGCTTAGACAAACCGACCATCAGCGAATGTTTGGAAGACTATTTCGCTCGTTCAGAGCAACTTGCCACCCAACTGACGATCCGTGTCGGCGAGTTTAATGGACAAGCGGTCGCAGGCGGCACGCTGTTGCAAATCGTGCCAGACGGCACAGGTTCGCCTGATGATTTCGAGCATTTGGCGACACTCGCCAGCACCATTAAAGACGACGAATTGTTTGGCTTAACCGCGGAAGCGTTGCTCTATCGTCTGTTCCACGAAGAAACGGTGGAGGTCTATCCGCCACAACAAACCGAATTTAAATGCGGTTGCTCTCGTGAGCGGTCAGGGGCAGCGATTTTGCTCTTGCCTGAAGCTGACATTGCCGAAATGTTGGCGGAGAAAAATGGCGTGATCGATATGCAATGCGAATGCTGCGGCACGCAGTATTTCTTTGATCAGAAAGGGATCGATGAGTTGAAATCAAAATAATGTATTTGGTAGGATGGGCTTTTAGCCCATCAATAAAACAAAGAACGAAAGTGATGGGCTGAAGCCCATCCTACATCAAGGAACACAATGAGCGAACCGATTTTACGCCAAGTGGTGCTGGATACCGAAACCACGGGAATGAACTTCAACGGTGCCCCACATATTGGACACAACATTATTGAGATTGGGGCGGTGGAAGTGATTAATCGCCGCCTGACAGGGCGGACTTACCACGTTTACATCAAGCCACCACGCAATGTGGACGAAGAAGCGGTCAAAGTTCACGGCATTACCGATGAAATGTTGGCGGATAAGCCGACTTTTGCCGAAATTGCTCCTGAATTTTTAGCGTTCATCAAAGGGGCAGAGCTGATTATTCACAACGCCCCCTTCGACGTGGGCTTTATCGACCACGAATTTTCGTTCTTGCCAGAAAACACCGCCAAAGTGGCAGAAATGTGCCAAGTGACCGACAGTTTGCAACTGGCTCGCAAAATTTACCCTGGCAAACGTAACAATTTAGATGCGTTATGCGACCGCTTAGGCATTGATAACAGCAAACGAGCCCTTCACGGAGCGTTGCTGGATGCGGAAATTCTCGCTGATGTGTTCTTGATGATGACGGGCGGGCAAATCGCCTTGCTTGGCGATGAAGAAAGCGACACACAGGCAGTGGTAGAAGATGTTTTTGTTGCCAGTGAAATTGACGCAGAGGGGTTGATGGTGCTTGAGCCAAGCGAAGAAGAGCAACAAGCCCACTTGGATTATTTGGCTCTGCTGAATAAAAAATCCAAAGGCAACTGTTTGTGGAGTTTACGCCAATCGCCTGAAGAAACAACATTGAATTAAAAATCAGCAGTCGTCATTTTTTTGCAAAAAAGTGTTTGACGGCAATTCGGGAAATCATTATTATACGCCCCGTTCGCTGCGGAGTGGTAGTTCAGCTGGTTAGAATACCTGCCTGTCACGCAGGGGGTCGCGGGTTCGAGTCCCGTCCATTCCGCCAACTAATTAAACTTCATAATATATTCTCCTTAGTACGTTGAAAGTAAGAAACCTTTGAGAAATCAAAGGTTTTTTCATTTGTGTTTATCCTCAACTTAACAAAAAGTTGGAAAGCCTCCCCCCTTGTAAATCATACATAATGTTCACTCCTCCTAATTAATACAAATTATGCTATGATTGTTTTCAGATATACTTATTATCTTCCTATTATTGCGTTCTCTTTTATGATGGAACAACTATGACAACCTTAAAAAATGATCGTTATTTAAAAGCATTATTGCGTGAACCTGTGGATATGACCCCTGTGTGGATGATGCGTCAAGCAGGGCGTTATCTGCCTGAATACAAAGCCACCCGTGCCGAGGCAGGCGATTTTATGTCGCTCTGCCGCAATGCGGATTTAGCCTGCGAAGTCACGCTCCAGCCTTTACGCCGTTATGATTTAGATGCGGCGATTCTGTTTTCGGATATTTTAACTATTCCTGATGCAATGGGCTTAGGACTCAGCTTCGGAGCAGGAGAAGGCCCCAAATTTGCTAAAACCATTGAACGCCAAGCGGACGTGGCAAACTTGCCGATTCCCGATCCTGAAGGCGAGTTGCAATATGTAATGAACGCCGTTCGCACTATCCGCCGTGAATTGAATGGCGATGTACCGTTAATCGGCTTTTCGGGCAGCCCGTGGACGTTAGCGACTTATATGGTGGAAGGCGGTTCAAGCAAGGCGTTTACCAAAATCAAAAAAATGCTCTATGCCGAGCCGACATTACTCCACGCTTTGCTCGACAAACTGGCCGATATCGTGATTTTATATTTGAACGCTCAAATCAAAGCAGGGGCTCAAGCGGTAATGGTGTTCGACACTTGGGGTGGCGTGCTGGCTCATCGGGATTATGTGGAATTTTCTTTGCAATATATGCACAAAATCGTGGATGGCTTAATGCGTGAAAATGATGGTCGCCGAGTGCCTGTTACCCTCTTTACCAAAGGCGGTGGCTTGTGGCTGGAAGCGATTGCGGACACAGGCTGTGATGCGGTTGGCTTAGATTGGACGGTGGATATTGCCGATGCCAGAGCGAGAGTCGGACACAAAGTCGCCTTACAAGGCAATATGGATCCAAGTGTGCTGTACGCAACGCCTGAACGCATTGAACAAGAAGTGCAAGCGATTTTAAGCGGCTTCGGCAACGGTTCAGGACACGTGTTCAACCTTGGACACGGCATTCATCAAGATGTGCCAACGGAAAGCCCGAAGGTGTTTGTGGATGCGATTCATCAGTTCTCGAAACCGTACCATCAGGGGGCATAATGCGAAACCCAATCCACAAACGAATGGAGCGTTTTGACAGCTGGCAACATCTCACTTTTATGGCGTGCCTGTGTGAACGAATGTACCCGAATTTTCAGCTCTTTTGCGAGGTTAGCAAGGGGGCAGATCAGGCGAAAAATCTGCAAAATATTCTCAACCTTGTGTGGGAGTTTTTGACCGTCAAAGGGGCGAAGATCAACTTTGAAAATCAGCTGGAAAAATTGGAAGCGATTATTCCTGATGTGAATGAGTACGATTTTTACGGCGTATTCCCTGCTCAAGATGCCTGTGAAGCGACTGCCGAATTGTTGCACGCCCTGATCGCAGGGGAAACCTTGGAGCAGGCGATCAAAATCAGCCAACTTTCCCTTGCCACCGTGGCAACTTATCTCGAAACCCAACTGGACAGACCTCTGAATGAGCAAGAACTGAAGAATAGCCCTGAAATTCAAGAGGAATTAGACGTGCAATGGCAGATTTATCGCTTACTCAATGCGTGTGAAGAGCGAGATATTGAGCTGATTTTAGGGCTAAAAAATGAGATCCGTGAGAGCGGAATTAGCAATATCGGACTAAAATTTAACCAAGAAATGTGAACTAGATAACAATTTTTGCATTATTTACTTGGAGAAAAAGTGTCTTTGGATTAAGCTATCAGAGCATTTAAGCAAATTTTTACTAATAGGCAATCGCCACAGCAATAATAACCTTCGTAGAGGATAAAAACTATGAACAAAACTGAGTTAATTGATGCAATCGCAGCAGGTGCGGAATTAAGCAAAAAAGATGCGAAAGCGGCATTAGAAGCGACTTTAGAAGCCATTTCTGCAAGCCTTAAAAAAGGCGATGCAGTACAACTTATCGGCTTTGGTACATTCAAAGTAAATCACCGTAAAGGTCGTACAGGTCGCAACCCGAAAACTGGCGAAGAGATCAAAATCGCAGCGGCTAACGTACCCGCTTTCGTTGCAGGTAAAGCATTAAAAGATTTAGTAAAATAATTCTTTCTCCCCTTTTGTATCAAGCCTAGAGAAATCTAGGCTTTTTGCATTTATACCGCTTATGCTACAATAATTCCCACTCACTGTAGGGGCAAATCATTATTTGCCCCGTTTTTAACCGATTGGGCGAAAAATATTTCGCCCCTACAATCCCTTACGATTTTTATTATGAAACCATCTATTATTCAAAAATTAGAAAGCCTGAGCGAACGCCACGAAGAATTACAAGCCTTACTCGGCGATGCGACGATTATTAGCGATCAAGAAAAATTCCGAGCGTACTCCAAAGAATATTCACAACTGGAAGAAGTGGTTGGCGCTTTTAACCGCTGGAACAAGCTACACAGCGACATTGAAGAAGCCGAATTTTTGCTGGACGATCCTGATATGAAAGAGATCGCCGCCGAAGAAATTGAACAAAACAAGGCAGAGATCGAGCAAGTCGAACAGCAATTACAAATCTTATTATTACCAAAAGATCCGAACGACGAATACAACGCCTTCCTTGAAATCCGTGCAGGCACAGGCGGCGATGAAGCAGGGATTTTCGCTGGCGATCTCTACCGTATGTACAGCCGTTATTGCGAGAGCAAACGTTGGCGAATTGAAGAGTTGTCTTCCAACGAAAGCGAACAGGGCGGATACAAAGAGATCATCGTCAAAATCAGCGGCGAAGGCGTGTATGGTCAGCTGAAATTTGAGTCGGGCGGACACCGTGTACAACGTGTACCAAAAACCGAATCGCAAGGGCGAATCCACACCTCCGCTTGTACGGTGGCGGTAATGCCTGAATTGCCAGAGTCCGAATTGCCAGAAATCAACCCGTCGGATTTACGCATTGATACCTACCGCTCATCAGGGGCGGGGGGGCAGCACGTTAATACCACCGATTCTGCCGTGCGAATCACCCATATTCCAACAGGCATTGTGGTGGAGTGTCAGGACGAACGTTCCCAGCACAAAAACAAAGCGAAAGCCTTGGCGGTTCTCGCTTCTCGCATTGTGCAAGTGGAAAAAGAAAAGCAAGCTCAAGAGCAAGCGGACACTCGCCGTAACTTGCTCGGCTCAGGCGACCGCTCCGATAAAATCCGCACCTACAATTATCCACAAGGGCGAGTCACCGATCACCGCATCAATCTGACCGTTTACCGCCTTGATGAAGTGATGAACGGCAAAATTGATGAACTGATTCAGCCAATCATCACCGAATATCAAGCCGATCAGCTTGCGGCGTTATCTGATTAATGGATATCGAAAAGGCGACCTGTGGTCGCCTTTTCACTCAATATTATTCTACTTTATCGCCAATTAACACTGACTCTAATGCGATTTCAATCATCTCATTGAAGGTGGTTTGACGCTCTTCAGCAGTGGTTTGTTCGTGGGTACGGATATGATCTGATACGGTACAAATCGTTAATGATTTTGCCCCAAATTCTGCTGCCACGCCGTAGATTCCCGCAGCTTCCATTTCTACGCCTAAAATACCGTATTTTTCCATCACATCGAACATTTCAACATCGGGCGTATAAAACAGATCCGCAGAGAATAAGTTGCCTACACGCACATTGATTCCTTTGGCTTTTGCCGCTTGAACCGCAGCTAACGTCATATCAAAGTCCGCAATCGCTGCGAAATCGTTGTCTTTGAAACGCGTGCGGTTGACTTTTGAATCGGTACAAGCACCGACACCGATCACCACTTCACGCAATTTCACATCTGGACGAACTGCACCGCAAGAACCGACACGAATAATTTTTTTCACGCCATATTCGGTGATTAACTCTTTGGCATAGATTGAGCAAGATGGAATGCCCATACCGTGTCCCATTACAGAGATTTTACGCCCTTTATAAGTCCCTGTGTAACCGAACATATTGCGAACGTTGGTGACTAATTCGGCATTTTCTAAGAAGGTTTCTGCGATGTATTTTGCACGAAGCGGGTCACCTGGCATTAAAACAACATCAGCGAATGCACCAGCTGGTGCGTTAATATGTGGAGTCATTTTGTGTTCCTCTTTGTTGAGATTGATTAAACAATATATGCAAGCGATGAGTTAGTAAGGCAATTTTACAAAATCTACCCTATTCTCACCCCCTTGTCACTAATAGCCTGTGGTACTGAGATTGACTTGCTGATCCTTCAAGGTTGCCAACAAATTGCCAAGTAAGCTAGAAGCACCGAAACGGAAATGAGCGGTGTTGATCCAGTCTTTGCCAAGAATATCCGCCGCCAATGCCAAATATTGTACCGCTTCTTCGCTGGTTTTCACACCACCTGCCGCTTTGAAGCCCACCGTTTCCGCCACGCCAAGCTCACGGATGGTTTCAAGCATCACTCGAGCGGACTCTAAAGTCGCATTCACAGGCACTTTACCTGTGGAGGTTTTGATGAAATCGGCACCTGCCTTGATCGCAATTTCGCTGGCTTTGCGAATCAGTTCAGCGGTTTTCAATTCGCCTGTTTCAATAATCACTTTCAAGCAAACATTGGCTTTTTCACACACAGCTTTGCACTGTTTGACCAGCTCAAACCCGACTTGTTCATTGCCTGCGATTAACGCCCGATATGGGAAAACCACATCGACTTCGTCCGCACCGTATGCCACCGCGGCTTTGGTTTCTGCCACCGCAATTTCAATATCTTCATTGCCGTGTGGGAAGTTGGTCACGGTCGCAATTTTGACCTGTGGTGTACCTTGAGCTTGCAAGGTTTTACGAGCAATCGGCACAAAACGTGGATACACGCAAACCGCTGCGGGTGTACCAAATTCGGTGTTGCCTTGCTGACAAAGGGCGATCACCTTCTCGTCCGTGTCGTTATCATTTAAGGTTGTCAAATCCATTAACGACAACGCTTGTTGTGCAGTTGATTTTAGATTCATTTGAGATTTCCTTATTTAATTCTGCCCCCGCTTGCGGGGGAAGTGGTTGAGCAAAGCGAAACCGAAGGGGGCAATTTTGCAAAAAGTGGTATAACTTCAGCCCCCGTTGTCGCCCCCTACCCCGCCTTCGGCGGTAGTTACTCGCTTCGCTCGCCCTTCGGGTCGTTGGCAAAGCCAACGCTCAAACGCAAGGCGTTTGTCCCTCAGCAAGCGAGGGCAGAATAAAAGGCACGCAATCGTTTCCCTAGCCCTAAAACGACAACACCACAGTTTCCTGTGGTGTTTTTGTCAATCTATTCGGATTATAACACGGCTCCGCCGATACCGATAAACAAGCCTGCAATCGCCGCACTCATTAAGTTAGAGAGTGTTCCTGCTGCCACTGCTTTGATACCCATACGAGCCACATCGCTACGGCGATTTGGTGCCATTGCTCCCAATCCACCGATAAGAATTGCGATTGAACTTAAGTTGGCAAAACCACAAAGGGCAAAGGTAATGATGGCAATGGTTTTGTCGCTTAATGCAACTGCGGCTTCTGGTTTTAAGTAGTTGGCGAAATCAACATAAGCCACAAATTCGTTTACTACTAATTTTTGGCCGATTAACGAGCCAGCCACTTTCGCTTCTTCACCCCACGGCACACCAATAACCCACGCAAGCGGTTGGAAAATATAGCCCAATAGATATTGTAAGGTTACACTTGGATCACTTGAGAAAAAATACTCCATTAAGGATTGTTCGGCTGTTTTCGGCAGAGTAATAAAGTGTGCCGCCCAGCCGATAAAGCCGTTTAACATTGCGATTAAGGCAATGAATGCTAATAACATTGCACCCACGTTCATCGCTAACTGCATACCAGAGAACGCACCCACAGCCGCCGCTTCAATTACGTTAGATGGTTTTTCTTCAATGTCGTCTGCACTTAATTCATCTTTAAATGGTTCAGTTTGCGGATGTAAAATTTTAGCAAATAATAAACCACCTGGTGCTGCCATAAATGACGCTGCGATTAAGTATGGAAGTGGCACGCCCATTTGTGAGTAACCGATCATTACCGCACCAGCCACCGATGCTACACCACCGCACATTACTGCAAATAACTCAGAGTTGCTCATTGATTTGATGTAAGGTTTAACAAGAAGTGGGGCTTCTGTTTGACCTACGAAAATGTTCGCTGCCGCAGACATAGATTCTGCTTTTGAGGTGCCCAATACTTTTTGCAATGCACCGCCGATCAATTTGATCACGATTTGCATAATGCCTAAATAGTAAAGCACAGAGATTAACGCTGACACGAAAATGATTGGTGGAAGTACGCGTAATGCGAAGACGAAACCGCCACCGCCAAAGACTTCAAACATTTTGTCGCTGACTAAGCCACCGAATAAGAAGTTGATCCCTTCGTTACCGTAGCCAATCACTTTGCTCACGCCTTCTGATGCGGCTAATAACGCATCACGACCTGCTGGTACATATAAAATCAATGCACCAATACCAATTTGGAATGCTAATGCACCGAGAACGGTACGGAAGTTAATCGCTTTTTTATTGTTAGACAATAAGAAAGCAATTAAAAGGAGTACAACAATACCTAATAGGCTCATTAATGTATCCATTTTTTGACCTCAAAAAAATTGAAATGAACGGGCTAATTTTATGGCTAAAATTAGCGTATAAAAAAGTGGCGATACTATACAGAGTTTTTTTGTCAAAATCTTCAATTTTTACAATTTTGTCGGCGAGAAATACCCGTTGAGTAAAAAAATTTTGATCTACTTCGCACTTTTTCAGTCTATTAGTTGCTTAGAAGTGGATAGCATATTATCCTTGGAGTTAATCTTCTTTTTAAATCGGAATTGTGGAGTTTATATGTCAAGATTAACTAAAGAACAGATTTTAGCTCAAATTAAAAATGGCTTAATCGCCTCTTGCCAACCAGTGGATGATGGCCCAATGGATCACCCTGAAATCGTGGCAGCTATGGCTGCAGCCTCTGTGGCAGGCGGAGCAAAAGGCTTGCGTATTGAAGGGATTGAAAACTTAAAAGCGGCTCGCAAAGTGGTGGACGTGCCAATCGTGGGCATTGTGAAATACGATTTAGACGACAGCCCTGTTCGCATTTCGCCATTCTTAAAAGATATTGACGATCTCTACAACGCAGGTGCCGATATTATCGCCTTTGACGGCACACACCGCATTCGCCCGACAGACATTGATGTATTAGTGAAACGCATTCAAGAACTGGGTGCAATGTCAATGGCAGACTGCTCAAACTTTGAAGAAGGAATGTACTGCCAAAAATTAGGCGTGGATATTATTGGCACCACAATGTCTGGCTACACAGGCGGCGAAACGCCGAAAGATCCCGATGTGAAATTCTTGCGTGATTTAGTCGAAGCCGGTTGTACTGTAATGGCAGAAGGGCGTTACAACACCCCTGAACTGGCAGCAATGGCAATTGAAAACGGGGCTTATGCGGTGACCGTGGGTTCTGCTTTAACTCGCCTTGAACATATCGTTGGCTGGTTCGTGAATGCCATCGACAACCGCAAAGGAGCTTAAAATGAGCGTTTGTCTTGCCATTGATGTGGGCGGCACCAAAATTGCCGCCGCATTGGTTACTTTAAACGGCAAAGAAGCCAATGTGGCACAACGTTTGCAAATCCGCACCCCACAAAACCCAAGTGCTGAAGCACTTGATTCTGCTCTCACCGAAATTCTCCAAACATTCAGCGGGCAATTCGACAAAGTGTCGGTGGCTTCCACTGGCATTATCCAAAACGGTATTTTGACCGCCTTAAACCCGAAAAACTTGGGCGATTTGGCATTCTTTCCTTTAGAAGAAAGCGTTCGCAAACACACCGATAAACCTGTTGTGTTACTCAACGATGCCCAAGCTGCAGGTTGTGCCGAATTTTTACGCCAAGATGATGTGGATAACTTCGCTTTCATCACTGTGTCTACTGGCGTGGGTGGCGGTATTATTTTAAACCGTAAACTGTTTACAGGCAGAAATGGCGTGGCAGGACACATCGGGCATATGGTGGTGGACTACAACGGCGACCAATGCGGCTGCGGACGTGTGGGCTGTGTGGAAGCCATTGCCGCAGGCAGAGCGATTGCCCGTGATGCTGCCAAATGGGAAAATCCGTGCGAACCGCCAGAAGTGTTTGAACGCTTCCGTGCAGGCGATCCGCAAGGGGTGGCTTTAGTCGATAAATCTGCAAAAGCGATCGCCCACTTAATTGCCGATCTCAAAATCGGTTTCGATATCGAACGCATTGCCCTAGGCGGCAGCGTAGGTTTAGCAGAAGGCTATTTAGCACGAGTTCAGCACTTCCTAAACCAAATGCCTGAAATCTACCGCCCAGAAATCGTATTGGCACATTACGCCCAAGATGCAGGCATTATTGGAGCAGCTTGGTGGGCAGAAAAGCAATCATAAACAAAACCTCTAGAAATAAATTTCTAGAGGTTTGCTATTTATTGAGTATGGCAAAATGCCTTATATTCACATTACAGAGCTTGAATCACAACACGACGGTTTGGTTTTAAGCAATCTTTTAATGCTTGTCCTTGAATACCATGACACGCTTTCACTTGATTTGCTTTACCACGTCCAACGGCTTTAATATTAGCGGTTACGCCTTGTGCTTGTAAATACGTTTTTGCTGTATTTGCACGTGCTTGAGATAATCTTAAATTATACTGTGCTGAACCTAAACGGTCAGTATAACCCGTTACAGTAACAAGTGTTGCACCGGCTCCTTTGAGGTCTTGAGCGATACTATCAAGCGTCGCTTTACCTTGAGCACTCAGGTTTGATTTATCAAAGTCAAACAAAAAATCACCGCTTAGTACATACTCTTTCGCTGGTGCTTTTGCTGGCATTTGTGGTGCAGGCTGAGCAACTGGCATTTGAGCCGCATAGTTTGGGCTAGAAGCATGAAAGCAGCCCGCAAGTAGTGCGGTAGCAGACGCGACCGCTGCAAGTTTAAAAACATGTTTAATCATTTTAGGATCCTCATTAAAAATAGATAAACTACCCAAGCAAATAAGTAGTGAGAGAATATTAAATTTTTCTTACTGAAAATACAACCCAAAAGGCTAGATAATCATCAACTAGATTTTTTAACTATAGTAGTATTGGATTTTTTTGTAAATTTTGCTCTCAACTCCCCCCCTTGTACGCTATAATGCTCGCCATTTACTGTATAAATTCACAGAAAGGCGGGCAAATGGACTTTTCTTTATTACTCGATGGCTTAAACGATAAACAGCGAGAGGCGGTGGCAGCTCCCCTTGGCAATTATTTGGTGTTGGCTGGGGCTGGCTCGGGCAAAACCCGAGTGCTGACTCACCGCATTGCGTGGCTAATTGGCGTGGAAAATGTGTCGGAATCGAATATTTTGGCGGTGACCTTTACCAACAAAGCCGCAGCCGAAATGCGACATCGGATTGAATATACCTTATCGCAATCCACCGACCAACGCCTGTTCGGAATGTGGGTGGGTACGTTCCACAGCATTGCTAACCGCTTGCTCCGCTCGCACTATCTTGATGCCAATTTGCCCCAAGATTTCCAAATTATGGACAGCGAAGATCAGCAGCGACTGATTAAACGCTTGCTCAAACTGCACAATATTGACGAGAAACATTATCCGCCCAAGCAAGTGGCGTGGTTCATCAACGCCCAAAAAGACAAGGGCTTACGAGCCAAAGATATTGCCTTAGAGAACGATGATCCAAGCGGTAAGATGTTGGTGAAAATTTACCAAATTTATCAAGATGCCTGCGACCGTGCAGGATTGCTTGATTTTGCCGAATTGCTGATCCGCACTTTCGAGATGCTGAAAAATAACCCATTGATTTTACAGCGTTATCAGCAACGCTTCCGTCAAATTTTGATCGATGAATTTCAAGACACCAACCATATTCAATACGATTTAATCCGCTTGCTCGCAGGCAATACTGGCAACGTGATGATTGTCGGCGATGATGACCAATCCATTTACGGCTGGCGTGGGGCTCAGGTAGAAAATATCCAACGCTTTTTAGACGATTACGCCAACGCTCAAACCATTCGCCTTGAGCAAAATTACCGTTCCACAGGGCATATTTTGAATGCCGCCAACGCCTTGATTGCCAACAACGAAAACCGCCTAGGCAAAAATTTATGGACGGATTTCGGCGATGGTGATCCTGTCGATATTTACTGTGCATTCAATGAGTTAGACGAAGCTCGATTTGTCGCCGCCCAAATCAAACAGTGGAAAGAAGACGAAGGCGATCTGAACGATTGTGCCGTGTTGTATCGCAGCAACAGCCAATCTCGTGTGATTGAAGAGGCTCTAATTCAAGCCAACATTCCCTACCGCATTTACGGCGGAATGCGATTCTTTGAACGCCAAGAGATCAAAGACGCCCTTGCCTACTTGCGTTTAATCGCCAACCGCCAAGACGATGCCGCCTTTGAACGGGTGGTAAACACGCCGCCCCGTAGCATTGGCGACCGCACCCTTGATGTGTTGCGACAGCTCACCCGCACTCGTCAAATCACACTGTGGCAAGCGATTCAAGTGGCGATTCAAGAAGAGCAACTCTCGGGCAGAGCAGCAAATGCGTTGTTGCGTTTTGTCGAACTGATCAACGCTTTGGAGCAAGAAACGGAGCAAATGGCACTGTTCGAACAGACCGATTTTGTGATCAAAAAATCGGGCTTGTATGAAATGTACCAACAAGAAAAAGGCGAAAAGGGCGAAGTACGAATCGAAAACTTGGAAGAGTTGGTCACCGCCACTCGTCAATTTAGCAAGCCAGATGAAGCTGAAGAGATGAGCGATTTGAGTGCCTTTCTCACCCACGCTTCCCTTGAAGCAGGCGAAACCCAAGCCTCGCCCCATCAGGATTATGTGGAACTGATGACCTTGCATTCTGCCAAAGGCTTAGAGTTCCCACGGGTGTTTATGGTCGGCGTGGAAGAAGGCATTTTCCCAAGTGGAATGAGCTTTGACGAAGGGCGTTTGCAGGAAGAACGCCGTTTGGCGTATGTCGGCATCACTCGTGCCAAACGCAAACTGACCATCAGCTATGCAGAAAGTCGCCGTTTGTACGGCAAGGAAGAAAAACATTTGCCGTCTCGCTTTATCGCTGAATTGCCTGAAGCCGACATTCGTGAAGTACGGCTGCGTGGCAATATTAACCGCCCTGCCAATTTTGCAAAAAATTCGGCAAAAGTCCCCCCTTGTATGGACGACAGCGGTTGGAAAATGGGGCAAAAAGTCCGCCACGAAAAATTCGGGCAAGGCACGATCATCAACGTGGAAGGCAGTGGCGATCAAACTCGCTTGCAAATCGCCTTCGTGCAACAGGGCATTAAATGGCTGGTGGCGAAAATCGCCAAATTGGAGAGACATTGATGCAAAGTGTGTACGATAACCCGATTTTTTTCGAGCGATATTTACAGCTGCGAGAAAATCCGAAAAGCGTGAATGAAATCATTGAAAAGCCGACAATGCTGTCGCTCTTGCCCGCTCTACAAGGCAAAAAAGTGCTGGATCTCGGCTGTGGTGTGGGCGATCACTTGGCGTTGTATTTGGAGTTGGGGGCTAAAAAAGTGGTCGGGCTGGATCTCTCTGCGTCAATGTTGGCACAGGCTGAACAACATTTTGCAAAAAATGGCTGGGATCGCACCGCTTATCGCTTTTATCAGCTACCGATGGAGCAACTCGATCAAATTAGCGAATGCGAATTTGACTTGATTACCAGCTCTTTCGCCTTTCACTATATTGAAAATTTTCCCGATTTACTGGTGAAAATTCATCAAAAACTCAAGCCGAATGGCACACTTGTTTTCTCCCAAGAGCACCCGATTACTACCTGCTATCAAGGTGGCGACCGCTGGGAAAAAGACGAACAAAAACGCCAAGTCGCCTATCGACTCAATTTCTACCGTGACGAAGGTGTGCGAGAGCGAAATTGGTTTCAGCAACCATTTAAAACCTATCACCGCACAATGGCAACTATCCTCAATCAACTGATTGAGGCTAATTTCACGATAGAAAAAGTGGTCGAACCAATGCTCGCAGAACAACCTGAATGGCACGATGAGTTTAAAGATCTGCAACACCGCCCAAATTTGTTGTTTATTAAAGCACGTTGTCAAAAATAGGGATTGATTCACCCAGACGCAATATTCCTAGACTCACACAAGTTCAATACAACGATCCTATTCCACTTTTTTCTATCCACAGAACCTGTGGATAACTTTGTGGATTACTTTTTGAAAAACTATCCGATCCATTGAAAATATTAGTATTTTTCAGTCTTCTTTACAATTGAACGCAAAATAACATATTGTTTAATATCAATATGTTATGTTTTTTCTAGTCTATTTAAACAAAAAAACTGGGATTTTTTCTTCTATTCCCTCTTGACATTTATTGCCTGTGTAAAACCTCATAATGTACACATTTATTTTACTCCATAAAACAATCATTTTTTCATACTTTATCAGTAAGTTGGAAAAATACTGTGATTACTTCGCTTCTTTTGAAGTATTGTTCGATCCAAGAAATTGGCTATTGTTTAACTGGTTGAATAAGCTAAGTCGTGACAAGGGGAGGAGAATCCGTAAGATTTTGCAAAAATCACTTGCATAACTATTCATTAAAAACTAATATCTATTCAAATTTAAGTTTCAGTACAGGTTTTATCCAATGGCAATTTCGATTAACAATGTCAATTTCTTTTACGGCTCAACGCAAGCCCTGTTTGACATCAATTTAAACATTGAAAAAGGCGATACTGTGGTGTTGCTTGGCCCAAGCGGTGCAGGCAAAAGTACGTTGATTCGCACGCTCAATTTAATGGAAGTGCCACAGTCTGGCACATTGGAAATTGCGAACCACCGTTTTGATCTTTCGGCAAGAGCGGATAGCAAGCAAGTTGGGTTGCTTCGCCGTAATGTCGGAATGGTGTTCCAACAATACCATTTATGGCCACATCTGAGCGTGATGCAAAATTTGATTGAAGCCCCGATGAAAGTGCTTGGTTTAAGCAAAGAACAAGCGGTGGAAAGAGCCAAAGGCTTGTTAGCTCGCTTAAAATTAAGCGAATTTGCTGAGCGTTTTCCATTGCATTTATCAGGCGGACAACAACAGCGTGTGGCGATTGCTCGTGCGTTAATGATGCAGCCTGAGGTGCTACTGTTTGACGAACCAACCGCAGCACTTGATCCAGAAATTACCGCTCAAGTCGTTGATATTATTAAAGAATTGCAACAAACAGGGATCACACAAGTGGTCGTCACCCACGAAGTGGCGGTGGCTCGTAAAGTTGCCACCAAAGTGGTCTATATGGAAAAAGGCAAAATTGTGGAACTAGGCGACCAAAGCTGTTTCAGCCAGCCAAAAACCGCTGAATTTGCCCACTATCTTTCTCATTCTCATTAAAAATATACAGGAGCAACACGATGAAAAAATTACTTTTAACAACATTATTGGCGGCATCCGCTTTTGCCAATGCTCAAACCATCACTTTTGCGATGGAACCAAGCTATCCACCTTTTGAATTAACCAATGAAAAAGGTGAGATCATTGGCTTTGATGTAGACATTGCCAAGGCAATTTGTCAAGAAATCCAAGCGACTTGCCAATTTAAGAGCCAATCGTTTGATTCGTTGATTCCAAGTTTAATTAAAGGACGTGGTGGGTTTGATGCTGCCATTTCCGCCATTGATATTACCGAAGCTCGTTTGAAACAAGTTGCATTTTCTGATCCTTATTATGAAAGCTCGGCCAGCTTTATTGCCGTAAAAGGTAAATTCAACACCTTATCTGATGCGAAGAAAATTGGGGTGCAAAACGGCACCACCTATCAGCAATATGTGAATGCCGAAGCGAAACAGTTTGCTTCAAGTTCGTATGCAAGCTTACAAGATGCCATTTTAGATTTAAAAAATGGACGTATTGACATCATTTTCGGCGATACCGATGTATTGCGTGAGATGTTTGGGAAAAACCCAGATCTTGGCTTTATTGGTGAGAAAGTAACAGATAAACGTTACTTCAACAATGGTTTTGGTATTGCCGTAAATAAATCCAATAACGCATTAGTTGAGAGCTTAAATAAAGGCATCGCTGCGATTAAACAAAATGGCGAATACCAAAAGATCTACGACAAATGGTTAGCGAAGTAGTTAAGTTATTGAT
The DNA here is from genome assembly GCA_030528525.1 of Pasteurellaceae bacterium. Classification (GTDB taxonomy): domain Bacteria; phylum Pseudomonadota; class Gammaproteobacteria; order Enterobacterales; family Pasteurellaceae; genus JAUMYT01. The sequence continues at coordinate 7,545 of JAUMYT010000018.1, read as the reverse complement.
ATGTTTGTTGAATATCTTCCGTTAATTGCGAATGCCACCCTAATGACCTTAGGGGTGGCATTGTGTTCCTTAGTGTTAGGATTGCTATTAGCGATTCTATTTGTTTCGCTAGAAACCCATCGCTGGCAGCCGATCAGTAAATTCACCGCGGTGCTAATGACTTTACTACGTGGTTTACCTGAAATTTTGGTGGTATTTTTGATTTATTTCGGTACCCCTGAACTTTTAGAGCTCATTACAGGCAGTTATATTGAACTCGGGCCGTTCGGTTGCGGTGTGGTGGCTCTGTCCTTGATCTTCGCCGCCTATGCGTCACAAACCTTGCGTGGGGCGATTCAAGCCATTCCTGCAGGACAATGGGAATCCGGTGCCGCACTTGGTTTAAGCAGGGTGTACACCTTCATTCACATTGTAATGCCGCAAGTGTGGCGACACGCTTTGCCAGGGCTGAGCAATCAATGGTTGGTGTTGCTGAAAGACACTGCGTTAGTGTCTCTGATTGGCGTTCACGATTTAATGCGACAAACGGAATTAATCAACACCACCACGCACGAACCCTTTACTTGGTATGGTTTAGCCGCCTTGATTTATCTTGCGGTTACCCTTGTCAGCCAAGTGATTATTCGCAAATTAGAATTACGTTTTACCCATTTTGAGCGGAGAGTTGCATAATGTGGCAAGAGTATTTTGTAACCATTGCACAAGGCATTCCAACCAGTTTGCTACTGACTTTTGTGTCGCTCATTATCGCCTTTTTTATGGCGATTGGGCTGACTTTGATTCTCTCATTGGATAACAAACTCGCCAAAATGCTAGTGAACGGCTTTTTGACCCTATTTACTGGAACGCCGTTACTGGTGCAATTTTTCCTGATTTACGCAGGGCCGGGGCAATTTCAATGGATTGTGGATAGTCCGCTATGGTTTTTCCTGTCGAATGCGTGGTTCTGTGCAATGTTAGCCTTGGCTCTTAACAGTGCGGCTTACTCCACATTGCTATTTCACGGGGCGGTCAAAGCTATTCCTAAAGGACAATGGGAAACCTGTGCCTCCCTTGGCTTGAACCGCTTGCAAACCCTGAAAATTTTACTGCCTTACGCCTTAAAACGGGCATTGCCGTCTTACAGCAACGAAATCATTTTGGTGTTTAAAGGTACGTCTTTGGCGTCTATCATTACCATTATGGACATTATGGGCTACGCTCGCCGTCTGTACGGCACGGAATATGATGCCTTAACCATTTACGGCATTGCAGGCGTGATTTATCTGATTATCACTGGAATTATGACCGTAGTACTCCGCCGAATCGAACGCAAAGCCTTGGCGTTTGAGCGAGTGGAAAACATTTAGATTTCAGATTTTTCGGGCGAACGGTGTGTTCGCCCGATTTTTTTATTTCAGAACCGAGCGAATTTCGGTAAACTACGCACGTTTACGCAAACGTTTGCTTGCAGGTGGCAACTTGCAAGGGGTCAGATCTTCGTATTTTTCTGCAAAATTTTTGAAAGGATAGATGATGAACATTTTAATTATCGGTAACGGCGGCCGTGAACACGCTTTGGCGTGGAAAGCCAAGCAATCGCCATTGGCAAGCAAAGTCTTTGTGGCACCAGGCAACGCAGGCACAGCGTTAGAAGAAGGCATTGAAAACGTGGCAATTTCCGCCACCGATGTGCCAGCCTTAGTTGAATTTGCCAAACAAAACGACATCGGTTTAACCATCGTTGGCCCTGAAGCCCCACTTGTGATTGGCGTGGTCGATGCTTTCCGCCAAAACGGTTTGAAAATTTTTGGCCCAACCCAAGCGGCTGCTCAATTAGAAGGTTCCAAAGCCTTTACCAAAGATTTCTTGGCTCGCCACCAAATCCCAACAGCAGAATATCAAAACTTCACCGAAGTTGAGCCAGCCCTTGCCTATTTGCGTGAGAAAGGTGCACCGATTGTGATTAAAGCAGACGGTTTGGCGGCAGGCAAAGGCGTGATCGTGGCGATGAGCTTGCAAGAAGCCGAAGATGCGGTGAAAGATATGCTCTCAGGTAACGCCTTTGGCGAGGCAGGAAGCCGTGTGGTAATTGAAGAATTCTTAGACGGCGAAGAAGCGAGTTTCATCGTGATGGTGGACGGCAAAAACGTGGAGCCAATGGCAACTAGCCAAGACCACAAACGGGTGGGCGAAGGTGATAAAGGCTTGAACACGGGCGGAATGGGTGCCTACTCGCCTGCACCTGTGGTCACGGCTGAAATCCACAAACGCGTAATGGACGAAGTGATTTATCCAACGGTGTGTGGAATGGCAGAAGAAGGCAATGAATACACGGGTTTCTTATACGCTGGCTTGATGATTATGCCAAACGGACAGCCAAAAGTAATCGAATTTAACTGTCGCTTTGGCGACCCTGAAACCCAACCGATTATGTTGCGTTTAGAATCGGATTTGGTCGAACTCTGCTTGAAAGCCTGTGACGGCAAGCTCAACGAAATTCAATCAAAATGGTGTGAACAAGCGGCTCTCGGCATTGTGTTAGCCGCAGAAGGCTACCCTGGCGACTACCGCAAAGGCGATGAGATTTCGGGTATTCCAACCCAAGCAAAAGCCGATGAAAAAGTGTTCTTGGCAGGTGTGGAGCTGAAAGACGGCAAATTGCTCACCAACGGCGGACGTGTGTTATGTGCCACGGCGTTAGGCAATAACGTATTTGACGCTCAACAAAAAGCGTTAAAACTTGCCGAACAGATCCAATGGCAAGGCAGATTCTACCGCCGTGATATTGGCTATCGTGCCGTGGCGAGAGAACAAGCCTAATCCAACAAAAAACAGGACGAATGAAAATTCGTCCTGTTTTGCATCAACTGAAGATTTTTATCCCCGTTGTGAATTAGCTTTGTGCTTTTACTGCTTCTAATGCACGTAATGAGTAAGTGTAAGCTGCACCTGCGTTAAGAGCGATTGCGGTTGCCAATGCACCAGCGATTTCACTTTCCGTTGCACCAGCCTTCGCTGCTTCTTCTGCGTGAACACTGATACAGCTTTCGCAACGAGTCGTTACCGCAACCGCTAAAGCGATTAACTCACGGGTTTTTAAATCTAACGCTTCTGCTTCCGCCGCTTCGCCTAATGCTTGATAAGCGTTTAACATTTTTGGATGTTTTTGAGCTAAAGCACCAAAAGAACTTTTAACGTGTGCAGTGTGGGCTTTCCAATCGATGAATTGTGACATAATGTTTTCCTTCTAAGTTGAGTTATGGTTAAAAACTGGAACGCATTATAGAAAGGCTAGGATATAATTCTTAACCTATCGTCTCATTTTTTTATCCTATAATCTCAACTATATTTCCCCCCTATTTTCCAGTAAAATACCCTCAATTTTTTGACAATAAGGAACCTTAAATGTCCACACAATTTGTTTATACGATGCACCGCGTTGGCAAAGTCGTGCCGCCGAAGCGTCACATTTTGAAGAACATTTCCCTGAGCTTTTTCCCTGGGGCGAAAATCGGGGTGCTTGGCTTAAACGGGGCGGGTAAATCCACGTTGCTTCGCATTATGGCAGGCATTGATAAAGAGATCGAAGGGGAAGCACGTCCGCAACCGGGGATCAAAATCGGCTATCTTCCCCAAGAGCCAAAACTTGAACCGCAACAAACGGTGCGTGAAGCCATTGAAGAAGCGGTTGGCGAAGTGAAAAAAGCCCTCACTCGCTTAGATGAAGTGTATGCGTTATATGCCGATGAAAATGCCGATTTCGACAAACTCGCTGCCGAGCAAGCAGAGCTAGAAGCGATTATCCAAGCCCACGATGGACATAATTTAGATAACCAATTAGAACGTGCTGCCGATGCGTTACGTTTGCCAGATTGGGACGCAAAAATCGAGCATTTATCAGGGGGCGAACGCCGCCGTGTGGCACTTTGCCGCTTGTTGCTCGAAAAACCTGATATGTTGCTGTTAGATGAACCGACCAACCACTTAGATGCAGAGTCTGTGGCGTGGTTAGAACGCTTCTTACACGACTACGAAGGTACGGTGGTGGCGATTACCCACGACCGTTACTTCTTGGATAATGTAGCGGGCTGGATCTTAGAGCTTGACCGTGGCGAAGGCATTCCGTGGGAAGGCAACTATTCGTCTTGGTTGGAACAGAAAGAAAAACGCTTGGCACAAGAGCAAGCGGCGGAATCGGCTCGTCAAAAATCGATTGAGAAAGAGTTGGAATGGGTTCGCCAAAATCCAAAAGGTCGCCAAGCGAAAAGCAAAGCTCGTATGGCACGTTTTGAAGAGCTTAACAGCGGTGAATATCAAAAACGGAATGAAACCAATGAGTTATTTATTCCACCTGGTCCACGCTTAGGCGATAAAGTGATCGAAGTGCAGAATTTGACTAAATCGTACGGCGACCGCACTTTGATTGATAACCTCTCGTTCAGCATTCCAAAAGGAGCGATTGTCGGTATTATCGGGGCGAACGGGGCAGGTAAATCGACCTTATTCCGTATGCTTTCAGGGCAAGAACAGCCAGATTCAGGCTCGATTACCTTAGGCGAAACCGTAGTAATGGCATCGGTCGATCAGTTCCGTGATGCAATGGACGACAAGAAAACCGTGTGGGAAGAAGTCTCTGGCGGTTTAGACATTATGCGAATCGGCAACTTTGAGATCCCAAGCCGTGCTTATGTTGGACGTTTCAACTTCAAAGGCGTGGATCAACAAAAACGCGTGGGCGAATTGTCGGGCGGTGAACGTGGTCGTTTACACTTGGCAAAATTGTTGCAAGTAGGCGGAAACGTATTGCTACTGGACGAACCAACCAACGACTTAGACGTAGAAACCTTGCGTGCATTAGAAAATGCGATCTTAGAATTCCCTGGCTGTGCGATGGTGATTTCCCACGACCGCTGGTTCTTAGACCGTATCGCCACCCACATTCTCGATTACGGCGATGAAGGCAAAGTCACCTTCTACGAAGGCAACTTCACCGACTACGAAGAGTGGAAAAAGAAAACCTTCGGAGCCGATGCGGTGCAACCACATCGTATTAAGTACAAACGGATTGCCAAATAACGAAAGACTCAAGAGAACATAACAATTGTGTTCTCTTTTTTCATTATCCGAAATTTGCAAAAAGTGAGCTTTTCTCACCCCCTTGTAGGCGACTGGCTAAGTTATTCGCTTTGAGGTCTCTCAAATAACAAAACCCCTAGCTCACTACACTGAGCTAGGGGCTTATTTTTGATTGGAAAAATAGAGATTATATTGAATCTACCATTTTCTATAAAATTAGTATTCTAATACTGCACGACGGTTTTTCTGATAGTCTGCTTCAGAGTGACCTGATACTGCTGGTTTTTCTTCACCATGAGATACTGTTCTAACATTCATTACACCTTTAGAAGCTAAGTAACCTTTCACAGCATTAGCACGACGTTCACCTAATGCGATATTGTACTCTGGTGTACCACGCTCATCCGCATGACCTGCAACAGTTACTGTACCTTGTGAGGCAGTTAAGTATGCCGCATGTGCATCTAATACGTTGCGGTATTCATTTTCAATATCATAACGGTCAAAGCCAAAATACACCGTATTATAACGAGTTTGTAACTCTTGAACAGATAAGCCACCAAATGTTTGGCCATCTGACATTGTTGCTTTCGCACTTGCTGCATCATTAGAGCTATTACAAGCGGCTAAAACAAATGCTGGTGCTGCAATCATTAACACTTTCGCTAATTTTTTCATTGTTTTCTCCTAAAAGAATTTATTGTTTTATTAAATATGGTGACCAGGCTGGAAACTTATATTGCCCTCCTGCCCCTGGCAAATTAGCTTTAAAACGGCCATCTGCAGACACCAATTGTAACACTTTGCCCCCCCCTTTGGTAGAGCTATAAATAACCATGATTCCATTTGGAGAAAGACTTGGACTTTCGTCTAAAAACGTAGAAGTGAGCACTTCTATTTTACCTGAAATCAAGTCACGCTTTACTATCTTATCTCCTGAAACCATAATTAAATTCTTTCCATCAGCGGAAATTTTTCCACTGCCATTCCCCCCAAGTAAACTCACTCCCGTACCCGTTGAGTGCATGCGGTAAACTTGCGGTGAGCCATGACGATCTGAGGTAAATAAAATTTCACTCCCATCTGGCGACCAACTTGGTTCTGTATTATTTCCCGCATGATGAGTTAATTGAGTTAGGCTACCGCCATTTACATTCGTTATATAAATATTCAACACCCCTTCTTGACTAGAAGCAAATGCAATTTTTGATCCATCTGGTGAAAATGAAGGAGCACCATTATGACCTTGTAAGGCTGCCACGATTTTTCTCGCTCCAGAGCGTAAATCTTGCACCACAATTTGTGAGCGTTTATTTTCAAACGAGACATATGCTAACTTTGAGCCATCTGGTGACCAGTCTGGGGACATCAGTGGCTCTTTACTTTTAACCACAGTAAAGGCATTAAAGCCATCGTAATCCGATACTCGAAGCTCATAGGCAGATACGCCACGTTGCACTACATACGCAATCTTTGTTCTAAATGCTCCACGAATTTGAGTTAATGTTTCAAAAACTTGGTCGCTCACTGTATGTGCTCCAAACCGAATCTCAGTCGCTGGAATATTAAACGCATTTTGCGCAATCACATTTCCTGCAGCACCCGATGTACCTAACACATCAATCAGTTGATAGGCAATATTATAACCATTTCCTGCACTAGAAACTTGTCCAACCACAATATGATCTGCCCCCAAAACTGACCATTGTTCTGGTATGACTTCATTTGCTGAAGAAGGTTGTGAAGGAAAACGAGAGCGAGCAATAGGCGTAAATTTTCCACTATTTCGTAAATCATCCGAAATAATTTGAGCCACATCATCTGGCACACTGCCGTTAGCTTTAAATGGCACGACAATAATAGGTTGTGCGGTGCTCACACCTTGATCAATTGAAATTCTTACATCAGATTCTGCTTTCACACTCATACTCAATAGCAGACTGATTAAACCAATAACGCTGGTTAAGCGCGATAATAATGTCATATTAAACCTCTCGGTATTCGCATACCTTAATTCACTTTCAAACCAAAATCTAAGATTGGTGACTTGTAGCGTTGATAGACTGCATCTGATGGTGCAGGTGGCACTTTTCGTGTTGCCACAATCGCACTGACTGCTGCATCGCAAACAATCTTATCGCCTTTTAGGACTTGATAATTGGTAATAGTTCCATCACGGGATAAGATAATTCTGACCTCACACGCTTTGCCGGTAAAGCTTGGATCAACCCGATATTTAGATTGAATTAAGCGTTTAATCCGCTGCCCATAAGCATCTCCTTCAGCATAATGACCTTGCCCTTGACCAACCTTACCATCATAAGCGACATTTCCCCCACTAAAAAAATCATCAAGAGCTTTTTGTCTTATCGCCTGCTCAGCTTTTGCTTCTGCATCTTGTGCTGCTTTTCGCTTCGCTTTAGCTTTCGCTTCTTGCTCTGCCTTAAGCTTTGCCTCTCGTTCCGCTTTAGCTTTCGCCTCTTGCTC